>NZ_JACIAS010000002.1:0-994833 GCF_014194915.1 Rhizobium sp. BK512
GACCGTGGCGACAAGGGCGGAAACGACCGTGGCGACAAGGGCGGCAACGACCGCAACGACAAGGGCGGCAACGACCGCAACGACAAGGGCGGCAATGACCGCAACGACAAGGGCGGCAATGACCGCAACGACAAGGGCGGAAACGACCGTGGCGACAAGGGCGGCAACGACCGCGGCGACAAGGGCGGCAACGACCGCAACGACAAGGGCGGAAACGACCGTGGCGACAAGGGCGGAAACGACCGTGGCGACAAGGGCGGCAACGACCGCAACGACAAGGGCGGCAACGACCGCAACGACAAGGGCGGCAACGACCGCAACGATAAGAGCGGCAACAGCGGCTCGAGCAACAGCGGTTCCGGCAGCAGCGGCAAAAGCGGCTCGGGCAACAGTGGCTCCGGCAGCAGCGGCAACAGCGGCTCGGGCAACAGTGGCTCCGGCAGCAGCGGCAACAGCGGCTCAGGCAACAGTGGTTCCGGCAGCAGCGGCTCGGGCAACAGTGGTTCCGGCAGCAGCGGCAACAGCGGCTCGGGCAACAGTGGTTCCGGCAGCGGCGGCAACAGCGGCTCTGGCAACAGTGGTTCCGGCAGCAGCGGCAACAGCGGCTCTGGCAACAGTGGTTCCGGCAGCAGCGGCAACAGCGGCTCTGGCAACAGTGGCTCCGGTAGCAGCGGCAACAGCGGCTCGGGCAACAGCGGTTCCGGCAACAGCGGTTCGGGCAACAGTGGTTCCGGCAACAGCGGCAACAGTGGCTCAGGCAACAATGGCGGCAACGGTGGCTCTGGCAACAATGGCAACAACGGCGGCTCGGGCAACAACGGCAACAACGGCAACAACGGTGGCTCTGGCAGCAGCGGCACCGGTGGCCCCGGCAAGAGCGGCGGCCATAACTGATCCGGCATAGCGAACCGGAGGAGGGGCTTCAGGCAACGAAGCCCTTCCTCAATGGAAATATCCGAGATGCGGCCCGGCGACGGTGTCTTCACTATTTGCCTGGCGCATTCCCTTTCCTCTCTCATTCCTGTGCCCGCGTGCTGGCGCAAAGGATGTCACAGGAATCGCAGCGTCTCTTCTGTGCAGTGATGGTTCAGATGTAGTGCGTAGGAGTTGCTGCACCCGAAAGGGGAGAGTGCTGGATCTCTGTGAGATAACCCGGACTGGGCCGGGAACACAGAGATGAGGGGGGAGAGGGGTATTTGTGAGGGGCCGGGATCCTGCATCTGGGAGGGGGATTCCGGTTTGGGGGACGAAAGAGGGGTGCCGCAAGGTACCCCTTTTTTGTGGCATTAAGGAGCAAGTGGCGCGGATTGAGGCTCAGGCAAGGCGCTCTTCGTTCGCCGGTCCGCGCGATGGTTGACAGTCCCGGACGATCTATATTTTATGGATCGCTAATATGGCGATAAAAGGCGAACCTGATTTCAATCGGCGCCGCGGCATATGGCAGACCAGGCTGAGCCAGAAATTACATTTCCCTAAAGCAGTTGTTGTGAACTCGGACCGGACAGGCAGATGAGCAACGCTTCAGATTCCGAACACATCACGTCGTCCGGCCATAAGCTCAGCGCCGGAGGTCATCTCAATCTTCATTACCTGGCGCTGAGGGACGAATATGATGCCACCCTTCGCGCCGCCGGCATCCGGTCCGGCTGGTCAGTGCTTGATGCGGGAGCAGGCAACGGGGTCTTCCTGCCTTTAATGGCGGAGCTGCTGGGCCCCGAAGGGCATATCGAGGCTTGTGATCTGGCGCGGGAAAATCTCGAGGCAATCGAAGGCTTGATTGCAAGCGAGCGGCTTGCCTGTCCAATAAGAGCGCGAACCGGCAACATCCTCGCGCTGCCCTATGAGACGGGCACATTCGATGCGGTCTGGAGCGCGAACGTCGTCCAGTATCTGAGCGATGTGGAGCTGACACAAGCAATCGCCGAATTCCGCCGCGTCGTAAAGCCGGGCGGACTTGTGGCAGTGAAGGAGGTCGATATCTCGGTTTGGCAGTATCAGCCGCAGGATCCCAAACTGATGTGGCGTCTGCTCGATGCGCTGTCTGATGACGTGCAGATGTCAGGCGCAATGAGGGGAACGCGCGTATCGGCGTGGTTTCGAGCGGCGGGCCTCGAGAATGTCTCCGCAATCACGACGCTCGCGGAACGCCGTCAGCCGCTCACGTCCGTGGAGCGCGAATACATTCGCAACAATCTGGAATTCTTGTCCGGACTGGCCAGAACGCGCGATTTGACAGAAGCGGATCATCGCCAATGGAAAGCGATCGGTGAAGAGCCGGAACGCCTGATTGGCGACCCCGATTTCTGCTATCGCGAAATGTGGGTACTCAGCCTGGGCATCGTGCCGAGGTCTTAAGCACCTTTCGTCGCCACGATCTGCCCCGCGATCTATTGCGGTAATGCCGGAGTGGCGAGGGGCGCAGGATGCGCAGTGCGGTCCCGCCAACTTGTGCTTCCGCTCCCAAGCGATCGCGATCGCAAAGCTCCGGAGGCAAGACATCAGAGGTCTTGTGGCGCCCAAAGCCGTCGGCGACGCCGATCAGCCGCCGCAGGTATCGCAGCACGGAACCGATTCTACGTGATGTTACGGGCCAAGAATTGGTTCGAATGTTATGATGTTGCCGCTTGTGGGAGGCCGGCCATGACCGGTCCTGACGTTCCGCATTATCAAAGCGTTTGTACGCACCGTGGCCTGTTCAATGGCATTGATCAGGCCACAGGTGGGAGTGGGAGCAACCGCAGTGCTTCTCGGGAAGTATCGAAGACATAGGAGGCGAATATGAAACGAATTGCTGCTGCGTCACTTGCCTTTCTAACGATTGGATTTACGGCACCGCCCATGGATACCGCAAATGCTGTCGTCTACTGTCAATATATCAGTTATCCGGCGGGCTGCGTCGTAAGACCCGGGGTGGTGCTGAGGCCGCGTCCGGTTGCTCGTGCAGCGCGTGGTACGGTGACGCAGGGAACTGCTGTAAATAAGGGTGGTCCAGTTAACCGCGTCGGTCGTCGCTAGTTGTCGGTTTCGACGCGCCAACCTCGACCGCTACCAGATCGTCCAAGCTCCGAAGCCAAGACATCAAAGGTCACGGGAATCTTGTGGCACTCGCTCCATGATGCCGCCCTTGTGGCCGGCAACGACCGCTCCGGTGCGAAGCGGTCGTTGCCGGGTCAATACTGCCGCCGTGCAGGCGGCCAGAGGGCGGCTGCGCGACTGTCGTTCCCCGCCATCACACCATACCGTCGTCAGGTTTCAGAGGCTGCAGGACGATATCGGAGATCGCCGATACTCCGACCTTGAAGGCAATCTGGTATTCCGGATCCGCAACCATATCCTTGAATGCGGAGCGGCGTGGATACTGAACCAGCACGACCGCATCCCAACCCTTTTCCTGCCCGGTCGTCAGCACAGGCAGGCCATTTCCGCCAAACAGGATTTTCGCGCCGAAGCGAGCCAGGATCGGCTTCGCCATCCGCAGGTATTCCAGATATCTTTGCTTGCCGCCATCGGGCTCGAACCGGATGAGGTTCAGCATGACGACGGCAGAATCGTCGTCTTCGGCCAGGAAGGCGTCGAATACGGCAGGTGAGAATGAAACCATCTAACTTCCTTTGACACGGCACCGGGAGTGGGTGTGGGTGCGCCGGTCAACTGTTAGCCTGTCGCAGTGCCAGAAACTGGCAGGAACGAGCGCCAGTCGCGATCCTGTTGCTGCCACTGTTTCATGATCGACTGGCGTCGACCGGGGTAACGCTCGTCCGAAATAGCCTTCACCTGCAGACGATCGACGCGGAAGTGGCGGAAGGCCGATCTCTGTTCGCACCAGGCCGCCAGGACACGCACATCGTCGAAATAAACGATGGCGATCGGCCAGATGATGCGATCCGAGAGCGAGCCCTGAGCGTCTTCATAGCTGATCGCCACTTTGCGCTGCCGATGGATGGCATCGCGCAATGACGCGGCCTGCGGAGGGTCCACACGCTGGGAAACCGAGGCCGCCGCGAGGGCAGGCGGCCCATCCTTCGTCGCCGGGCCGTTCTTTTGGGCGGAAATTATCTTGGCCAGAGCGCTTTCGCTGCCCTGTGCCAGCGCAGGATCGGCGCGCTGCTGCACCCAGGCGAGGCCAAGGGTCAATGCGTCCAGCTCATCCGGCGAAAATGCGAATTCCGGCAGAAAGAAGCCTGGGCCCAAAGAGTAGCCAATACCCGCCTGTCCCTTGACGGGAGCGCCCAGCGACCGCAGCGTTTCAATGTCCCGGTATATGCTTCGCAGCGAAATGCCCAGCTCGCGTGCCAGATCGAGGGCCGTGACGGGTCTCCTGCGTGCTCGCAGCACGCTTATAAGCTCAAACAGACGGTTCGTTCTCGACATATCCAGTTTCTTCCGAGGCCAGTCCCATGCTCACGCATCCGACGCAAGGTCTCCAGCAAACCGGGACCTTCTTGCGACCGGAAGCAGCCGACCCGAAGATAGTCGACCTTGAGAATTTACAAGAGACGGGATTTCAACATTCCCAGGCGGCAATGAGGCATGTGGTGGCCTGAATTTGGCCAGCCTAGAAGAGGCGTACCGGAGCTGCCCAATCGGTGCGGTGATTGAATCAAGCGCCCTAGGTAGGAGCAATATCAGGCCCCGAGCTTCTTCACTTCACGTGCCCGATGACCCGAATTGCCTCTCCGGAGACCTCAAGGGGAAAGCGCTTACCTGTGCTTTCAATAACGGTCAGGATCGCATCTATATCTTGTGGCACCAGTTTCGCAGGAACATTGTTCGGCCGCTTCCACTCGACAATTCGTCGAAACTCGACCCACTCGATCTCCACTAAGGGATAGACGTTAAGGGGCCAGAGATCGATATAGGCACGAGGAGGATACAATCCGGGATATACGGGCGACCACTCCTTATCGTCATCAATGAACTTGACCGTCATCCCCTCAACTTTAACCGCAGACTCTTCGATAGCCTCGAACAGCGTCCGCCATTTGCTGTTCGACATCAACGAGGCCGCATAGGTCTCCGACGCAAACTTCTTCGACTCCAAGCGACGCGCCATCATATCGACAGGTTGGTTCTTCCACATGCTGCATCTCCGAGAGGCGTCCGATCAAATCGCTCCTACTCATTCCGTAGCACAGCTAACCAAAGACATGAACACGGTGAGGGCGCGTCCCAATGCAGCGTTGCAACGAGTTTCAACGGTATCGACGCAAAGCTGCCCACGCCGCATGCTTGCAGGTCGATGGCAGCAAATTCGGCTTCCTGTTGTCGGGAACTCTGGCAATCGAGGCCTTGGGCGGTTCAATGACAGCTCTGGCCCGAACGGGCCATGCAGCGGGTGGGATGACGAGCCCGGCAAGCGGCGAAGGCTTGTTCGCCGCTTCGGTCAGGGTTCCCGTCATCCCCTGCTCAGATCAGCCTGCCTTGCCGGGCAGCGGCGTGTTGAGCAGCTGCTGCTCCCAGAGATAGGCAATGCCGCTGCCGGCGGCATGCAGCTTGAAGATGTCGGTCAGCTCGTCGGCGTGTTCGGTGCGCGCCCAGTCGCGCTGCCATTCGGCGGCCAGCGCCACCCAGGTCATCATGTTGGCGCCCGCCGCGATCATGCGCTGGATGGCCACCTCGTGAGCCTCGATCGACGTGCCGCCCGAGGCATCGGTGATGACAGTGACATCCCAGCCTTCGCCGAGCGCCTGGATGACGGGCATGGCGACGCAGATCTCGGTCCAGAGACCCGCGATGATCAGCTGCTTGCGGCCCGTTGCCTTGACCGCATCAACCACCTTCCTGTCCTCCCAGGTGTTGATGAAGGTCCGGTCGATCACCTCCTGGCCCGGGAACACATCGGTGATCTGCGGGAAGATGAGGCCGCCGCGCGCGGCGACCACGCTGGTCAGGATGGTCGGCACGCCGAAAGCCCTGGCGGCCTTTGCCAGCGCCGCCGAATTGTTGACCACCATCTGCGGATCATGGCTGTTCAGGTTCGCGAGCTGGTAGGGCTGATGGTCGATCAGGACGAGTACGGAATCTTCCGGGCGGAGAAGCGAAGCAAGGCCATTACGAAAGGTCATGAAGGGATCCTCTGCTGCCGTCTTGTATGAGTTCGGTCTGGATGTTTCTCGATATTGAGACAGACATGCGCTGACAGCGGCGCCGCCTGCGAGACGGACACTGTCATTCCCGTTTTCGATACGGTAGCCTCCCGTTCTGCCAAGCTGTGTCGCAGGATGGGGAACGCCAACCGTGGATATCGAAGATCTCAGGACATTCGTGGAAGTTGCCGATGCCGGCGGCGTTTCGCCCGCCGCGCGGCGGCTCGGCATTTCCAAGTCCATGGTCAGCCGCCGGCTCATCCGGCTCGAAGCCGAACTCGGCGTACAGCTTCTGGCGCGAACGACCCGCGGTGCGGCGCTCACCGAAGCGGGGATCACCTTTCGGGACCATGCCGCCAGGGTCGGTTCCGAGATCGACACTGCCATGGAAACGATCCTGCCTTCCGGCGATCTTCGCGGCCGGCTGCGCATTGCCGTGCCGGTTTCCTTCGGCCCCAGCCACTTCGCCCACGTGCTGGCGCAGATGGCGCAACGCCACCCCGAACTCCACATCCATGCGTATTACAGCGACCGCTTCGTCGATCTCATCGCCGAGGGTTTCGACTGCGCGATCCGGGTCGGCTACCTGCCGGACTCGAACCTGGTCGCAAGACGCATCGGTCCGCTCTACGGAAAGCTGGTCGCAAGCCCTGATTACATCAGAAGGCACGGTTCGCCCCAAACGCCGGAGGAACTCGCCGGCCACGAGGCCCTCATGCAGGGAACGGAGGTCTGGCAGTTCATGGACGGAGAGGAGATCATCACGGTTCATCCGCGCGGGCGCTTCAAGGCGGATAACGCGCTCGCTCTCGCCGCCGCCGCCCTGGCCGGCGTCGGCATCGCCTGGATCCCCGACGGCGTAACCCACGACCATCTGGCTTCCGGCGCGCTGGTTCCGGTCATGACATGCTACCCGCCACCGCCCGCCGGCATCTACGTCATCCGCCCGTCGGGGCAGCATGCGACGCGGAAGGTGCGGGTGCTGACGGACATGCTGATCGAATGTTTCGAAGAGGCTCCGGCGCCGATGGGAGCTGCCGGCATGGCGTGAACAGCGCTTCGAAGCGCCTTCGACCTGCGCCGGCGCAGTGGATGGCGCGCGTTCTTTCAGTTATTCTTTCCAGCGAATATCGGCTTCCTGTCCCCATTCAAGCGAGGAGATTGCAAGGATGACAGAAGGGGAGATTGGCTGGGTCACTGCCATCATCGTAGGCCTGGTTGCAGGGTGGATGGCGGATAAATTCATGCATACTCACCTGCCGTTCGGATGGGCAGCTGTCGGGATGTCAGGCGCCTTTATCCTGAATGCGATAGCCGAAAAGGCCGGCTATCACTGGGGCGGCTGGCTGACCTACTTGCTGCTCGGCTTCTTCGGGGCATGTATGCTTCTGATCCCCCTTCGTCTCTATATAGTCCGCACGCGGCTTCCCAAAACTCCGGATGAGTGGTGAGACACGGCTTCGGTTAGCGCCAATGCCGCCATCGGCCTTGCGGACATCAAAAGGGCTTGTCTGCCGCATTCTACCCCAGGGCTTCGTCGAACGCCTTTCGGCCGATCCCGGCGAGCCAGGAGCGGAAAGTGAGGATTTCCGGATTGATCTCGCGCATGAGATCCAGATCCACACGTTCTGCCAGTGGGCCATCTTCCAGGCTCCTCGCCATGTGCGCGAGGTCGGCATTGGCTGCAAGAACATCGTCGGGAAAGCGCGCATAGGTGATCGTGCGGCCGGCGATTTCGCTCAGGGCGGCCTCGAGTTCGTAGCCGGTCAGCCTGTCGCTTGCGATTTTCAAGGCGACGCTGCCGAACCGGACCTTGTCGGCGAACATGGCCGCAACGAATTTGCCAATATCGTCCACCGCGGTCAGCTGGATCGAATGCTCCGGCCTGATGAGAGAGAGCAACTGGCCCTGGTCCAGGCCGAATCCCGGCCGCACCAGCATTTCCATGAAGATCATCGGCCTGACGATCGTGGCCGTGACAGGCAGTTTGCGGATATGCGCCTCTATGCGAGGCTTGGCGTCAAAACGCGCCACACCCGTCGGCTTGTCGCCGACGCTGGCGCCCGAGGAATAAAGGAGATGCGCGACGCCGCTTTCGACGGCCAGGTCGGCGATCGAAATCCCCAGACGTTCTTCCTCCTCTGCCGACAGGTTGGCCGGCAGCACGCTGAAAACGCCATATGCGTCTTTCATCGCCGCCCGGACGGCATCCTCGTCCTCGAATGATCCGGGCACGATTTCGACGCCGGCCTCCTGCAGGGCGATCGCGGCCGGCGACCCGGTATTCAATACAAGTGCGCGGACAGGTCGCTTCGCTTTCAGCAAGGCTCTGGCGACCGATCCGCCCTGACGACCGGTGGCGCCGAAAACGAGAATTGGATGTTTGTCATTGGTCATTGGGAACCCTCGCGTTGAACAACGACCGTCCATATATACGAGTAGAAAATCGCCGGAAGACGGCACATTTTTCAGCGTCAGGCACAAGGATGATACGCTTGGACAATGGTATCGGACCCGGCTCCCTTCAGGGACCAGAGGACAAACCACAATTCAGGCCGATCCCGTCAAACGGGATTTGCACACGGCTGGGCGACAAGTGGACTGTGCATGTTCTATGGCGGCTGTCTCTGGCCGATGAGCAACGGCTGCGCTTTTCAGCGCTCAGGAAAGAGATCGACGGGATCACCCAGAGAATGCTGACGCTGACGCTGCGCAACCTGGAGCGCGACGGCATGGTGATGCGTCATTACTTTCCCGAAGTACCGCCGCGCGTCGAATATGAACTGACCGATATGGGCGCCGGCGTGCTGCACGCTCTCGAGAGCTTCAACCTGTGGGTCCGGGATAATCTGCCCGTCGTCGAAGAACATCGTCGCTCCTATGACGAAGCCCTGAAGTAATTTCTTGAGCATGTCGCGCAAATGCGCAACCACCGCGCCACGCCGCGCTACCCATAGACATCATAATCCACCACAGCCTTCACCCCGGTCTCCGACCGGTGACGCAGGCGTTTGACGACTGGCTGCGTGAATGTCAGTGCCAGCGCGTCGGCTTCGTTGGGCGAGGGCAGGCCACTGTCCTTCATGTCTTCCTTGGATGCACCAACCGAGCTATGGCTGCAAGCCGCATAGGCGGGAGCGTTGATATTCCCATGCGCCGGCAGGGATCGCGACCAGTACCGCCGCGAGATTGATAGCGGCTCTCATTCAACCAGCCCGTAGAAGATGTCCCAGAGGCGGTTCTTGCGTGGCTCTACGGTTTCGAGGCAGTTAGCGTCTAGGCCTACGGGGCTCTTGTCGCGGCACATGCCGACCAGCAGCGCGTATCGCTCGCGTTCGACGTCCCCTAGGCGCCACAGCACAAATGCCAATATTCCGATCAACACGATCATGATCACATTGCGCAAATTCGTCGCCCCCACGATGTTGAAGAGGCTAGCCGCTTTCGGCTGAACTGGAAAGGTGCCGCTAATGATCGCCCAACGCCGCAAAATTCCTGAGAACATGACACGGCTCAATGAGGGCGAGGAGTACATCTGCAAGCGGTCGATTGCCGCGATTGAGGCCGATGAAGCGCTTCTGAATCATGTCGAACTAATCGAAGCGGTGATGGACCATATTGATTTCTTCGCGAAGCGCGATGCCGTCGACCTCGATCAAGAAACCATCCAATTGCTCGGCGCCCGGATATTCAACGATCTCGGATCTGCGTATGGTCAGCTCACGCGAGGCTACTATCAGCTTGCAGCGGCGACCCTGCGCGACATCATGGAGATTGTCTTTTTATGGGGCTGGTTCGACCGCGATCCCGCCAAGATAACTGAATGGCGGGAATCGGACGACAAGAAGCGCCGGCAGATTTTTGCACCGGTGAAGGTTCGTGAGTTCCTCGACAAATTCGATAACTTCAAGGAAGGCAAGCGCGGCCCGGCGTACAAGTTATTCTGCGAGTATGCGTCGCATGCGACGTGGCACGGCTTCGCGCTGATGCGGCCCACCGGTGGAGGCCAAGTCGTCATGGGGCCGTTCTTTGATGCACCATTGATGAAGGCCGTGCTCGAGGAGATGGCGCAACTCGCCGCACAGGCCGGCAACTATTTCTCGGGCTTCTTCGACAAGACCGGCGAGGACGTGCAAGCACTTGAGGTCTGGCTGCGCCGATATGTGGTCACGGGCGAATGGGCCGAAAAATACCTTGGCCGGCCGCACGACAGGAAGTTCGTCACAGAGATGGAGACATGGCTGCTTCAGCTCAAAGCACAAGCATGATGGGTTCCAGGACAGTGCCAGCGATCTAGCCGCCACCTGCTACCCATAGACATCATAATCCACCACAGCCTTCACCCCGGTCTCCGACCGGTGACGCAGCTTCTTTGCCACCGGCTGCGTGAAGGTCAGCGCCAGGGCATCGCCTTCATTGGGCGATGGCAGACCGCGATCCTTCATGTCTTCCTTGCTTTCGAGCTGGATCTTGCCGTCCAGCCGCGCCACGGTCTCCGGTCCCACCAAGTCCTGGTAGAGAACCTCATTGCCGGGATCGATCGCGCCGCCGGCCTTCAGCCAGCGTTTCATCTGGCCCCAGATATAGGCGCGCATATTGTAATAGCCGGGGTCGAGCACCTTCGTCGAGGCGAACCAGACGAGCTGCCACGAGCGGCCCATGACGGTACCGGCGCTGGCGATGCCGGTGCCGTAGCCGGCATCCACGAAGACGGCGTCGGCCTCGTATTCATCCTCCAGCCGGGCGATGAGATTGGCAACCTCGATATCGTTGTCGTTGCGGGCAATGGTCGCCAGCCGCTTCGAATAGAGGCCCTGGCGCAGCATGATCACCGTCGGGTCGTCGCCCGTCCAGGCGGGGTCGACGCCCAAAATGACGGGCGCGAAGGCATATTGCTCGGGGCGCAGGTGCGTTGATCTGGCCCGGTCGGCATCGTCGGCGGAGATGAACTGCATGGCGGACTGGCTCGGAAACTGGCCGCGAACGCGCACCTTGACGATATCGCTATCCTCGCCGTGATCGTCCACGAGACGTTGCAGGAACTCTTTGTTGGTGCCGGGCACCGTGCGGCTGTCGATCTGCCTTCCCACCCAGCGGTGGCGGAAGCGGCGGAAGCACTCGCGGAAGCGGCCGCTGTTTCTGGTCGGGTTGCCGAAGACGATCCAGATGATGACCGTATCCTCGTCCGTCAGCGCGCCTTCGGCCACTTCCCAGACCTTGTCGTGGATCTTGGAGGCCTCGTCGAAGAGCAGGAGTATGATGCGGCCCTTGTTGTGCAGGCCGGCGAAGGCTTCCGTATTGTGCTCGCTCCAGGAGACGAAATCCTGCCGCCAGCTTTCGCTGCGCTCGGGATCGCGCGACTTGATGGACATGGCCTGCACATCGAACCAGTGGGCGGTGATCGAAAGTCGGAACCATTTGCCGATTTCGGGCGCCGTCTTGGTGCGCAGCTGGCCCTCGGTATTGGCCGTCGTGACGATCTTGCAATCGGCAAAGCAGGACATGGCCCAGTTGGAGAGCATGCCCATTTCCGCCGATTTGCCGATGCCGTGGCCGGAGGCGACCGCGATCTGCAGCGGCTGGTAGCGGGTGGCAGGGTCGGCAAGATGGGCGCCGATCAGCTCGTTGATCTCGTCCTGCCAGGGGCGCGGGCCGTCATAGTCCTTGAGTTCGCCCATGCCCCAGTCCCAGGCGAGCCGGCTCCAGCGCTTCGGGCTGAAGCGGCAGGCGGCGGCAAGCTCGATGATCGCGTCATTAGGATCGCTGATTTCGCCGGATGCGGCGGGCAGGGGCTTTCGGCGCGTCATGCTACTGCGCTTCGCCATCGTTTTGCGTCTCAGTGCGCCTTTGCGCCCGCTCCAGCCGCTCGGCGAGCGCGGAGAGGCCCTTGTGCTCGATGATCTCCTTGAAGGCATTGATGCGGATATGTTTGCCGATCAGCTCCAGCCGGCGCAGCCGCTCGGCAAATTTCACCTTCTTCACATGGCCGATTTCGCGGCGCTCCTTGCCCGTGCCCTCGTAGAGCGCGGAGATTTCGAGATCCGTCACCAGCCCCTGCCGCCAGATCTCGGGCCATTCCCGGATCGGCAGGAGATCGCCATTGTCGTCATAGAGATCGCCGAGATCGGCTTCGGCCTCGGCGGCAAGCCGCGTCAGCAGCCAGTCCGCATCGATCCGCGTGCGCTCGGAGCGCTCGGCCTTCGCCTTGCCGATGGCTGCGGCAATATGAGGTATCTTCAGCAGCCTGCAGGCAGTCTCCTTCGCGCCGCGAGGCGAATAGCCCGCCCTTATCGCCGCCTGCGCGCCCACAGTATCGACGAGATATTCCTCCACAAAGCGCTGCTGCCGCGCCGTCAGTTCGCTCATGCCATCACATCCCGGTTTGCCGGGGAGATAACAGAGCAACGGTTGGCGCAATGAATGGGCGGAAGAAAGGAAAAATGTGAACGGCCGGCGGGAACCTTTTCGGGGAACTGCGCGTTTGGGGCCTCAGCCGCTTTCTGTGCCTGACCTAGCGGGAGGAAAATCGCCCCGGGTGATGGCGGCGCAAGAATATCAGTAGGGAATGCAGCTTTTACGCGTAAATACGGACGTTAACCACCCTATTTAACTGAATTAAACGATAATCGTTGCTGCATGCAATGAATTAATCAAGGATTTATTAGAATAGAGGAGTTCGCTTATGCTTGAAAAACTTAAGAATGCTATCGGTATATCTGACAGGATGCACCGGGACAGGGAAATCAGCAGGATTGGCTATAGCGAAGAACCTTCCAGGCTGGTCGTCGAATTTTCCGACGGCAGCATGCATACCCATCTCGATGTCATCGAAGGGCACATCGTCGGCCTGCGCATCGCCGAGGACAAGCTGGATTTCTACGAATCCCAGATCGAGCCTTCGAACCGCCCGCTGGAATCCGGAAGCGCGGGGCGGGGATGAGCCCAGTCCATAGCGGGCAGGGGGACCATAACGGAGAGGGGGAACGGGACGAGCATACAGCAAACCCTGCTGCCGCAACCGGCGAGCAAGGAACGCAGTCCTATGATCCCGCCCGGTCCTCCGATGAGCCCCCGGTTGCGGTGACGGTCAAACTCGCATCGCATCTGATCAGCGAGATCACCTATGATCCCGTCACGCGGATCCTCGAGATCGAGCACCGGCTGAAAGGCCACCGCCGATATTTCGACGTGCCCCAGGGCGTCGTCATAAACCTGGTCACCGCGCCATCGCCCGGCTGGTATTACACGCAGCACATCCGCGACGCCTTCCGCCGCGACGACGCCCACCGGCACTTTTCCTTCCACTGGCTGCGCTCCCGCGATCATCATCATTGAGGCAGGCGGGATCGCCGCAGCGAGATCCGATGGCGGTCTCGTGCTGCCTGCATGGCTAAAAATAGCTAAGTCCTTGATCCTGAATAAGTGACGCAGGAAAGCGGAAAAACTTTTATATTTTTTTCCGTCGCCGGAGGCTTTCTCCTGATTTGAATTTCTTTACGCGTAAGTTTGGGAGTAAGTGGATCACTTATTCAGGATCAATGACTTAGCCGGAATTTTGGCCGCTTTTGCTGCATTTTCAGAAATTCTTATTCAGGATCAATGGGTTATCGTCGAGTGGCTGGGGATCTGAGCCGAGGGGCGGCGCTTTCCGGGCTGTGCGAGACGCCAAGTTCGGCCTCCAGCCCAAGCCGGGAAATGCGGGCCTGTTATAGTTTCGATGTTGCTAACTCAATGATAGATAGTAGTCCACTCAAGTCAAAATATTGGCTAACAAAACGATAAATCCTTAATTCGTAGCGTCTTTCCTTGGGCCAGACTGCCGCTTTCGGCAGAAACTCTTTCCCTGTTTCTTCAATTATGCTACTATAAAGTGAGTTAGGGAGGGTAACATGCGTATCTTCGTACTACTCATCGCTATCGGCCTCTGCATATCGACCGTCGCTGTCGTTCCGCCCGCTGCGGTGGCGGGGCCCTGCGACCCGAATGTCGGCAACTGCTAGCCAGAAAAATCCGGATACACCGGCACTGACCGGTTCCGCTTGAGAACCTTTGAGCGCCACTATCTCTGGAGAGGCGGATGGATAATCCCTGGCCGGCGGATATCCCGTGGTCGCTCTGGAACTACCAGGGCCTGACCATCAGCGACATGCCGCAACTGCCCATGATGGGCGTTCGGTTCGAGCCCTCTTTCCTCTACGCTTTCGCTTTCGGCTGTTTTTTCGTGGCCTTCTTTTCCTGGCCGCGGTTCAAGGCGAGGGGGCGGAATATCAATGCCACCTCGGAAGCGCTGCGTGATTTCGACCCGACGGACCTCGGCGGCCAGAATTCGCTCCACAGGGCCTATTTCATCTATGCCGGCGCGATGCTGATCCTCTATGTGTCGCTGACCTTTTTCGGCAAGCTGATCTTCCAGGCAACGCAGATGATCCCCGTTGCCGGCATTTCCGTCGATATTGCCGAATTGAAATTCGACAGTCCGCAATGGCCGCTGACCCTTGCCTTCGCGTTTGCGGGGCTTGCGGACCTGCTGCCGCCGGTGCGGATCGCCGAGGAGTGGCTGCGCAACCGCGCCTACCGGGCAGCCGGCATTCCCGTGCGCATCGAACAGACCACCCGCAGCCTCATCGCCACGCTGGAGGAACCGCCGGGGCACAGCGGCGAGCGCCGGGAGCATTTGCGCAACAGGGGCAGGGGCTCGCTTGCCGAAATGCTGGGGCACTTTCGCAAGAACTGGCAGGCCCAGATCGATGCCTATCCACGCGTCAGGTGGCTGCTCGGAAAGCGGACGTCGCGAACCCGGGAGCTGCTCGCGCTACTGTCGCAGCTGGAGCTCCTGATCGTCTGGGCGAAGACGACGCGCGGCAGCTGGCCGGGCGCCGAGGTTTCAGCCCGCGTGCGGGAGACTGAAGCCAAGTTCGTCGATAGCGCCGATGCTCTGCTGAACAGCTTTCAGCGCCGGCTGCAGGAAACCGGCGATCCCAATGCCACCGATCCGGCCCATGCCGAGCTGCATGCGGGCGAAGCCCGGCCGGCCAATCCCGATCTACGTGCGAGCGAAGCCCAGCCGGCCAATGCCGGTCTGCACGCGAGCGAAGCGCGGTTCGACGATTATATTTCGCAGGTCATGAAGGACGCGACAGCGGTCCGTTTCGAACTGGTGACGCTGCTGGCGATCTTCCTCGAGCGCGACCCGGATTTTCGCGGGCCGGCCAGGGCGCCGAAGCCCGGCCTGGCACACCCGATCGATGCGCTTGCCGATCTGCTGCTCGAAACCGACCGGCCGGATGCCGTCGGCAGCGGGCCGGAGGCGGGGCTGCTGCTCTCGCTCATCCCCGTCTTCATCCTGTTTGCCGCCAGCGCCTGGCAGGGCGCGCAGGAACTCGTCAGTCAATATGTGGAGACGACGAACCTCGCCGGGGTGCTGCTGACGGCACTGGTCGAAACCCTGAAGATCGCCTCGCTGACCTGGCTGCCGCTTCTGGCGGCCTTTTCGCTGCGTCAATACCGGTGGGACACCAAGGACTGGGTCGGCGCGCAGCAGGATTGGGACTATAGAAATTCCTCGCGCCTGTCGCAGATGATGGGTTGCCTTGCGCTGGCGCTCGCCGTCTCGATCCTCGGACTGACCGGGGTTGCGATGCTGCGGGCCTTTGCCATCGCCCAGAATGCGAACCATTTCAATTCGCTGCTCTTCGGCGGATCGGCCCCCTTCATGCTCTATTATCCGACCCTTGCCGTCACCCTTCTCCCGATGGTGCCGATGTGCCTGGCGGCGGCCGATGCGCGGGCGCATGGAAGGCCGGTCCTTGGCCATGCGGTGCTCTGCGCCGCTTTGGTGCTGGTGCTTTCCATCGCCCACAGCTGGTTCTGGGATCCCAATTGGCCGGACGCCTGTTTCAAGGCGGAGACAATTGCGACCGCAGAATGCAGCCGGCGGTCGGATACGCTGAGCCGGCTCATTCTGACGGTCCTGGTATTCCTCGCCAGCTGGAACCTCGGCCAGCCCGGTTTCAGCAGAACGCGGCGGCGGATCAACCGAAAGCAGGCGGAGTTTGTCTGCGCGGTCCTCATGGCCGCCACCTTCGTGCTGAGCACGCCCGTTTTCGCTCGCGACGTGCGCGTCGGCTTCCGCGACAATGTCGAGCCGTTCTCCTATCTCGTCGGCGATGGGCACGGAAAGGCGCATCATATCGGCTACCTAGCGGACCTCTGCCACGAGATTTTCGCGGTCGGCGAATATACGATCGAGGAAGTGTCGGTCACGACGGCCGAACGCTTCAAGCTGGTGAACGGGGACACGGTCGGCGACAAGAAGCCCGTCGACGTTCTCTGCGATACAGTGACCATGCGCTTTTCGGGATTGTCGATCAGCGCCAATGGCGATTCAGGCGACGATGCCGATGGCCGGTCCAAACGGGACTGGAACAGCATCTACTCGCCGATCGTCTTTGCCTCCGGCGTCTCCTATCTCGTCCGGTATTCGCGGGAAGCGACGACCTATGCCGGCGATGTCGTGATCGGTTACGTCTCGGCAACGACGGCCGCAGATGTTGCCTTCAAGAGCTGCCAGGTCGACTTCTTCAAGGGGCTGGCACCGACCCAGCGAAAGGCACTCTACGAGCGCTGCCGTTTCCTCGATGCGGCGGCGGCGGTCAGGCGCAGGATTGCGATGCTGCTGCCCGACAATCCCGGTTCGCGTGCTTCCGCCCCGGCATCGTCTGAAAAGGCGATGCCGGATCATGCCAGCGTATCGCCCGAAATAGAGCTGCCGCCCGATTTCAAGACATCGCTTGAAAAGGCGCTCCAAAGCGCGAAGAACCTCGCGCCCCTTTCGATCCTGCCTGATACGACATCCTTTCTACCGCTGCCGTCGCAGGAGATGGCGAACAATCTCATCACCACCGTGGGCAAGATTTGCGGGTCGAGCCCGAATACGTCGGGCGATCAGGCCGCGCAATCGATCGTCCTGTGCGACGACGCGCTGAAGCCCGATCCGCTCAAATTGATATCCGCCGCCGTCACCGATCCGCGTTGCAACCCTGATGAGAAGAAGGAACTCAGCGATGCTGACAAGAAGAAGAGATCCTGGCGTGAATATCATTTCTGCCCGATGAAGGATTACGGGGATCTCATCCGGTGGTTCTGCAGCCCGAATCCGGGCCTGAGACCGGTCTTCATGGGCGATCGGGAGCTGATCCTCGGCAAGCTCGACAGCTGGAACGCCCGCAATACGCCCTGCGCGGTCGAGCAGTTGATTGGCGCCGAATATCTGACCTACGAACCCTATGCGCTGCTGGTCAGCAAAGACGATCCCGAGTTGGTGCAATTCGTGCAGAGGCGCGTCTACCAGATCTTTTCCCACCGCTCGACGGCAACGGCACGCTTCGCCTCCTATTTCCCCAAACGCAGCATGTCTTCTGCGCTCGCCTATCTCTATCTGCTGAATGCCGTCGATCCCGAGCAGGGCTATCTCGTTCCCTGCGGCACGCCCGACAAGGCGCAGAGCGACGGAACAGGCCCAGCTTCAGCGGTGTCCCGCCCGGCCGGCGACATCAGGTCCTGTGCAGACGAGACCGAAAAGAAGCCCGCGCCTGCCGCGTTGAACGCCTGGCTGGCGGCTGCGGGCGAGCGGGCACGTTCGATCCTGTCTTCGGTGCTGCGCACCTCGGGGATCATCGAGTGAATGGGTGTCGGCGCGGCGGCAGCGGGCTCAAGGTTGCGGGGTTTTCGACCCCAAATAGGCGCGTTCCAATCCTTGCTGCAGGACATAGGGGAATTCGGCCCTGTCGAGCCTGTATTCGCCGGGTTCGGCATCGGCAACGTTTGCCATGATCAGCCTTACCCTGGCATAGGCATAGTTGCAGCTGAGGCTGTCCTCGATCCCCTCGAATTCCAGTTCCGCGAGGCAATTGATCATATCGAAGTCGGGATGATCATGCTCGCCGAGAATGCGCGCGACCGTGCCGGCTATCCCGTTCAGGCTCTTTTCGCGCGCGGACGGCGCAAAGCGGGCCGGCCCTTTTTTCCCTGCGGTCTCCTCGATGATCCTCGAGGCGGTGGCATCATCAATCCTCAGCGGCGGAACGGCATATTTTCCCGCCATCTTGATGAATAGCGCGGCCCTCCAGCAAACGATCAGCTTCTTACCAACGATCCTGGTGGTGGTCGAACACTGGTAAATCGTGTGGCGTGTCGACGAAAACTTGTCCAGAAACGCATCTGATGACAGCGGCACCTCGGCGAGGCCTACGCCCGGAAGGAGGAGGGTGATCGCAAGAAGGAACGGTCGCCAGCGGCTATGCATGAGATCTCCCCATAGTCTGGAGGCGGCATTTCGCCGCCGCTTTATCTGCAGGCCATTAAAAGCCTGAATGATGGATTTGCAATCAGGAGCTGAGGCAATTCAGTTGCAACCTGAAAGGCTGCCGGGCGAATAAGCCTGTACAAGACCTCGTCATTGAGGCCCCGGACGGTCCTTCGATAAAGCGTCCGCACTTCCCGGCGCGGTGATGAGCCTGTAGAGTGGCCGAACGTGCGCCAGATCATCCCACCCGGAGTTTCTCAATGGCCGAGGTCTTGCTGTTCCACCACGCACAGGGGCTGACCGCCGGCGTGCGCGCCTTTGCCGATGACATCAGGTCTGCCGGTCACAAGGTGCATACGCCCGATCTCTTCGAAGGACGCACCTTTCCGAGTATTGCCGAGGGTCTTGCCCATATCGGTGCAACCGGGTTCGACGCCATGCGGGAGCGCGGCGTCCGCCTTGCCGACGAGCTGCCTTCGGGGATCGTCTATGCCGGGTTCTCGTTCGGGGTCCTGCCGGCGCAGAAGCTCGCGCAGACGCGGCCGGGCGCGCGGGGAGCCCTGCTTTTCTACTCCTGCCTGCCGATCAGCGGGGAGTGGGCCTTCGGACCCTGGCCGGCCAGCGTTCCGGTGCAGATCCACGGCATGGATAACGACCCGGTCTTCGTCGGCGAGGGCGATATCGATGCCGCCCGCGAGATCGTGGAGGAGGCTGATGACGCCGAGCTTTTCCTCTATCCCGGCGACCAGCACTATTTCGCCGACAGCTCGCTGCCCTCCTATGACGCGGATGCGACCCGGCTGCTGACGATCAGGGTGCGTGCGTTTCTGAACCGCGTTGACACGGGCCGATAGCCCGAAAATCTCCCGGCTTGGGGCGCTTTGCAATTTCAAATTCTCATTTTGAACAACGAGTTAGTTATGACGGATGAAGAGTGCGAGCAGATTTGGGAGTTTTTTCGACTTCTGCCCGACGAGCCCGCAGAGCAGCGGAGCAAGAAGGACGCATTTCTGAGGGAGTTTCGCGAGGCAAGCGATGGGCGAATTCTCGCAAATACGTTGATGGTCGAGGCGCTTGTCTCAAGAGTTCCCGAATATGTGGAACCCGCCCTGCTGGTCGGTCATGTCTACGGTTTTAACGACGAAAGCGTGGATGTACTTCTCACGCTGCTGCGGCAAGACTGGCACCACAGGCACGAGGACATCGTTCTTGCGCTTGCGGCATTGAAAGCGCCTCGCGCAGTCGAAGATCTGGACTGGGCCACCCGATGGGTGCCCAGCTATCTGGAGTGGGATGAGAACCGCGTCCTCGCACGAAAGGCCGCCTATGCGCTCGGGGCGATCGACACGCCCGAAGCGCGGGCGGCGATTTTCGCGCTCAGCAAGGATGCAGATCCCGTCATTGCCAGACATGGGCAAGAGCAGCTGATGCTCAGCGCAACCATTGCGCCGGCCGCAGAGAAAAGATCCATTCTTGCCAGGACCTATGAGTGGATTGCGGGCGGCAAGTTCGAATGACGAGGCTGCCTACAATCCCCGGCCTTCACGGCCTTCGGCCCGTCCCGATTGACCTGCCGACTTGAAGCTGTAGCCTGCGCCCATGCAAAATGCGCTGCTCGACTATGCCGATCTCATCTCGCTGCTGACGGCGGTCGGCACCTTCGTCGCGATCGTCGCCGGCGTCGTCGAGCTCATCAAGGCGCGGCGCGAGCATGTGAGAGCGAAGGAGCAGGAGTTCAACAGCTCCTACCTGACGATCAGCGATGCCTATCACCAGCTGCTCGAACTCTCCGTCGAATACCCCCATCTCGGCATCTTCCCCTGGCAGGAAGAACCCGCCGACCTCTCGCCCGACGACCTCGTCAGGCGGGACATTTTCTACGAAATGATGATCTCGATCTTCGAGCGCGCCTATCTGGAACGGCACAAGACGCCCGAGATAGCAGAGCATTTCTGGCCGGGCTGGGAGACGTTTCTCAGGCGGCAGATCGAGAAGCCATCATTCCGGAAATACTGGGGTATTTTCGATGGGGAGGGCGCGTTCGGAGCGTATGACAAGCGCTTCGAGGCGTTTGCCAAGCGGCTGGATGGCGGGCTGCCCGGTCAGGATGGAGTGTGAGGCATGTCACCGGAGAGGGAGAGCGAACGCCCCCGAACAAGAACAGCGTAAGCGGATTCTAAATCTACTATCAGTTGCTGTGCCAGTGTGGGTCAACCAAGTTGCATGGCGGTAAAACTCCCCGGCAGGATCGCCGAAATGATGACATCCACAAGATAAAATCTACCTAGACGGATTAGCCCAATTCTTGCAATCCTCGGGGGTGGTGCAGACATTATTGTCGCGATAAGATCAACCCGATACCGCGGTGGGCCGGATCTGTAACCTCGACTTGGAACTTGTTGAAGGCCCAACGTATTGTTTAGGCGTTCTTCTATCGATCGAGGGTAAAATGTCTGCAGAGTCCACGCGTCTCACGTCCGAGGCAATGACACTATCGGCCGCCGCCGTCCTGAATTCACTCATCTCCGTGCTTGGCAACAAGGGCCTGCTTTCTCCCGAGGAAGAGCGCGAAGTCTACCGCGCCGCCGCCGACATGATCGACGAGGCCTCCGGCGACGACGAGGACGGAACCTACGAGCTGGCGCGTGAGCTTATCGAACTCAGGCTTGCCGATACCTAGGGCATGTCGCGCAGGAATGTGCAGCAAATTCTTCGGTCGCCGGGTCGCTGACATCAATGCACCAGCCTCGGCGTCAGGCGCCGGGGCGCAAGGGTCGAAGGCCGGGTCTCGGGCAGGAGTTGCATCAACTGGTCGAATAACGCATGCACGAGGCGGAAGTCACGGCTCTGCTGCAGCTGAGCATTCTGGAAGGCCGGCACGGAAGACGCGATGACCACCCAGCCATTTCCGAGCCGCCGCGCCACGGCGACGGACTGGGTCGTGATCAGGCCGTTGGCATCCGGCTCCCCCGACGCCAGTTCAAAGAGGGAAATCTCGCCAGCATCCTGCGGGAAGATCAGCGGCGTCGGAACGGCGCCGATGGACCGTCCTGCAGAGCCATCCGCCTCGGCGCATCGCACCGGCAGCCAGTTCTCGCCCTGGACGAGTTGAGGTTCTGAAAAGCCGAAATGCTGCGCAAAGGCGCGCTTGTGTTCCCAGTCCTGCGGGTCGGTCAGCATCAGCAGGATATTGCCGTCTTCGATGACCCGCGCGTAGCCCTGGAAAAGAGCATTGCCCAGCATCTGGTTCACTCTCGGGATCACCAGGATGAGGCGACGGGTACCGGCCAGGCTCTCCCAGGGAGCATCCGCCAGCGGAATGACGTTGCAGCCACGGTCCTCAAGGCAATTGCGCAGCTCGGACAGTCCGGTCGCTGTCTCCGATGTCGCGCTGTCGACGTCAGGGGTGCGCGATTCATCGAAGATGACGGTAGCAGGGGCATTGGCATTGCCGAGGTCGGCGAGCACCGTCGCCACAAGCCTGAACAGCATCATGACGGTCTCCGTTGCCAGGACGAGGCCGCCGAAGGCGCAGACGAAAAGCCCGGCGCGGATCGAGCCCATCATGTCAGGGTTCGGAGCGCCCAAGGCCAGCTCGCCTTTCGTCAGGATCAGGCCGAAGATCGATGCAACGACGGCGATGGTTGCCGCCTGCTGCACGGAGCGCGTGTCCGCCGCCACCTCGCGCCTCAGCCGCATGGTCGGGATGGCTTCGTAGATGAAGGTGAAGACCAGGGCTGCAAAGCCGATGATCGTCAGAAGACCGCTGATCGCGGCGGAATAGAAGGTGGTGAGCACCGCCTCGCTCAAAACGACCCCGAACCAGAAGAGGGCGATGATGGCGAGGAAAAGACCGAAACGGACGACGACAGTCCGGTCCTTGACCCAGGCGCGCTCGATGCGGCGGATCTTGAAGCCGCGCAGCAGGGTTTCGGAGGAATAGCGCGTCGCCATCGTGTTCAGCTTCGATATGTCGAAGCTCGTCAGGCCCAGCATGGCGCCGCCATAGATGAAGGCCGTCGCCAGATTGTTACGCAATCCGTTGGCGGCGAGATAAAATCCGATGCAGCCCGCAACCACAGCCCATGTTCCGAAGACAACTCTCAGCACCCGGAGAAGCCTGCCGTCGCCGCCCGGCAGCAAGACGAGCACGACGAATGGGCAGGACAGGAGAAAAAATCCGGTTGCCGGCCCCAGGATCTCGTAGAGTGCTCCATACGGCGTTTGAACGAGCGGTCCGAGGCGGGCCTCTATAGGCGGCCAGATATACTGCAATATCAGCGCGTAAATTACATGCGTCAGGGCGACGATCGCCCACATGATAAGGGGTATGCCGACAAACTGTCCGAGCCTGGCGCCTTGTTTGGCGTCGAGCAGGCCCGAAATCAGGCCGGCAATCAAAATCGCAGGCAACCATCCCCATAAGGCGAAGAAATGTTGCCAGGTTCCAAACCAGTCCGCAATGAAAGATCGAATGTATTCCATTGAATTTCTTGTCGAAACCGAACCAATATATCATGTGTTCTTTATGGCTGTGATTTATACGTTATTATACCTCGGGTGGAATTTCTATATCTGGAATTAATATTTACGACCGAAGCAACGCAAGGCAAATGACTGCCCGATTCCCGCTCTCACAGCTATCCGTCAGCTGCGCGAACAGATCTTCCTGCCGATGAGGCGTCGACCAGCAGTCGCCGGCCCATCCGGATCCCGGAAACCGATTGCGATTTAAAACCGGTGAGGCTATCCTGTAACTGATTGCATGACGCAATCAGATCCGCGTTCGCGCGGCGCTCCGAAGGAGGGAGAGGACATGGCCAAGCTTGTTTTCGGAAAGAACGTGTCACTGGACGGATACATCGATCATCAGGCGTTTGCGCCCGGTCCGGTGCTCTTCCGTCACTTCATCGAGAGCGTGCGGGGTGCTGCCGCCATCGTCTACGGCCGCCGCATGTACGAGATCATGCGCTATTGGGACGAGGACCACCCCGAGTGGGACGCGGCGGCACGCGATTTCGCGGCGGCGTGGCGGGGTCGGCAGAAATGGGTCGTGTCGCGCTCGCTGAAGTCGGTCGGCCCCAATGCCACGCTTGTCGGCGAGGGGCTCGAAACGGTCATCGGCGGGCTGAAGGACAGGCTTGCCGGGGAGATCGGCATTGGCGGATCGGAGCTGGCGCGAAGCCTGACCGAGCTTGGTCTCATCGATGAGTACCAGCTCTATTTCCATCCCGTCGTGCTCGGCCACGGCACACCATTCTTCGCCGCGCCGCGGCCACGGCTGCGCCTCGTGGCCAGCGATCGCATGGACGAGGACGTGATCAGGCTGACCTATGTTCCGGCTTGAGGGTTGGGGCGGCTGATACGTCCAGATGCATGCACCCGTCTGTCCCAAAAATATACCGCACAAGCTGTGTTTTCGCGCACAGCTCGCTAACTCTTCGTTGAAAAATTCGGATGTAGGATGCATCCGCAAATATTCCTTCCACCTGCGTAGTTGCGCTTCATTCGGCGGGCTGAGGGATGTGTGGGGCTGCTTTGCGGAGGGGTGATGAAGAGCTTTGGCGAGGTGCTGGCGAGCTATCACGGTATTGCGCCGGGTTTCAATTTCCTGCGTCTTGCGCTGGCGCTCACCATCGTCTTCTATCATGTGCTCACGGCAGACGGCTATTATGGAACTGCGCACGGCCCGGTTCTGTGGTTTTTCGAATATAGCCTCGTGCCGATGTTCTTTGCGCTCAGCGGGTTTCTGATCACGGCGAGCGCCCAGCGGCTCGATCTGGCGAATTTCCTGCTCAATCGCGCTCTGCGTATCGTTCCTGCTCTCGCGGTCGATATCCTGATCTGCGCCTTCATTATCGGCCCGGCCGTCACCACGCTGCCGCTTGGCGAATACTTCACCGATGCGGGTTTCCTGGCCTATCTGATGAACATCATCGGCATGGTGCAGTTGCAGTTGCCCGGCGTCTTCACCAGCAATCCCATTCAGCAGGTCAATGGCGCGCTCTGGACCATTCCCTGGGAGATTACTTGTTACATCATCATGGCATTCATGATGATAACGGGTGTGGTGCGACGACAGACGGCAACGTTCCTGCTGCTTGCCGCTTTCCTCATCGCCGGTCTTGCGATCGAGCATTTTGTGCCGGTCAGGCCAGGGGTTGGATACGGCCTCCATACATTGTTCGTCATTCGCGGCGCCCAGTTGATCACGGCTTTCCTGTGTGGCGTGCTCGCCTACCAGTTCAGGGGCCGGATACCGATGAGCAGGGCGCTCTTCTCGATCTCCGTCGCGGTCGCGCTGATCGCGATGATCGTGCTCGATACGCGGGCCACGGAAAGCGTCGCAAACCGCCTGATCCTGATCCCGGTTCTCACCTACATCACCATCTATGCCGGCCTGTCGCGGCTGCCGTTGCCGAAGATTCTCGGGCGCGGCGATTATTCCTACGGCGTCTATCTCTACCACGTGCCGTTCATACAGCTTTCGATCTTCCTGGCGCCGTCTTTCTTCGTCGGCACGATCCCCGGCGTCGTCATGCTGACGGCGGTGACAATTGGTATCGTGCTCTGCGTCGCTGCCGTTTCCTGGCACGTCGTCGAGAAGCCCGTGCTGTCGCTGCGGCGCTTTGCGCTGACGGGCAGGGCGACCGGGGAGGGCCGGGCGGTGATGGCGCCGGTGGCAGCCGTGGAAGGGGTGGGGCGGTAGCGGCGGCCAGGGGCGGAGACGTTGGTGGCCGTGGCCCCCTCATCCGGCCCTTCGGGCCACCTTCTCCCCGCCGGGGAGAAGAGGGAGCAAGCGGCGCGGTCTCATGTAACGAATAGGGGCTTTGACAGGAAGCGGGTGGCCACGACGCTGTCCCTTCTCCCCGGCGGGGAGAAGGTGGCCCGAAGGGCCGGATGAGGGGGCTGCACGGCACCTCGGAAAATGAAGGGCCCTGTCTCCCGGTCCCCACCGCCATCCCGTTGCCCCTGCAATACCTTTTCCGAACCCGTCCAGCGCGCGGCAGACCCGTCGCCAAGCCCCGCGAGCATGCGCAAGCATCATCATATGGACGTAGGGAGGCACCACCCGCATACCCCTGATTGCTGTCGTACGGTCCCGCGCGAAAACTGCCAGAATGGGTGTCTTGAAATACTGCTTCGTGGGGCCGGTTGAGGGGCAGGTCCAGGAGGCTGGTGGACGGGAAAGGGGACGCCGCATATGCGGAGAATTCGGGTTAGTAGTCTTGAGTACCTGAGCATATATGGTGGAGCGTTGAGTATCTGTCGTGTACCGTCAGCCTGGAGCGCAGTGCTGGGAACCGCGACTGTCGTATCATCAACGAGTACCGATGGTTCCCTAAGTTTTGCCAATCAGGGCAGCTTTACCGATCCGGGCGGCGCCGTCGTCCCGTCCTCCTTCACAGGCAGTATCACGCAGCCTTCTGCGTCGATCTCCTTGGGCGGCGTGCAGACGGCCTCGATACCGCCGAGCGCAATATCAGCGCCTTCAGGCGATGGCGGCGCGCAGGACACGTCGAACAAGACCGCGTCGCTCCTTCCGGCGCTGCAGACGACAACCACGACGACAGAGCGCACCGTGCTCGGCCCGGACCCGTACCAGGAGGCCGCGACGCTGCCGCTGGCGCCCGTGTTGACGGGCGTTACCGGCGATGCCGGCGCGTCAGCTCCGACCACGTCTCCGACCGATCCTGCCGCCGGTTCCGGCGCGAGGTCGATACAGCTTCAGACCTCGATAGCCTCCATCTCGGTGCAGCCGAGCGAGAGCGTTTCGGCCGAGACCCCCGTAGGCTCGGCGGCGCTCGCAGCCCCTGCGCCGGCGGCTGCCGCTGCTCCGACGCTCAACAAGATCGCGCTCGAGAACATGAAGCAGGGCAACCCCATCAGCGAATGGGGCATCGAGGGTGACGGCAACGGCACCATCCAGGGCTTTGCCACCGAAATCAGCACCAATATCGGCGGAACGGTCGATTTCAAGATCGCGACGGATTCCACCCATTACCGCATCGATATCTACCGCATGGGCTATTACGGCGGAGCCGGCGCGCGCAAGGTCGACTCGATCGAGCAGCAGCTGACCACGGCGCAGATCCAGCCGCATCCGATCGTCGACATGTCGCTCGGCCTCATCGATTGCGGCAACTGGTCGGTGTCGGCCAGCTGGCAGATCCCTACCGATTTCGTCTCGGGCGTCTATTTCGCCAAGCTGGTGCGCGAGGACGGCGTCGAGGATGCGAGCATCATTCCCTTCGTCGTGCGCGACGATGCCTCGACCAGCAATATCGTCTTCCAGACCTCGGATACGACATGGCAGGCCTATAATGCCTGGGGCGGCGCCAGCCTCTACTACGGCGAAGTGCCTGTCGATCCCGCCGACATGATCGGCTACCTGCCGCCGAACTGCAGCTGCGGCCTGACCGCAATCGGCCGCGCCTCGGCCGTCAGCTACAACCGCCCGATCATCACCAACACGAGCCCGATCGGCGGCAGCCACGATTACATTTTCGGCGTCGAATCCTCGGCCATCTCATGGCTGGAGCAGAACGGCTATGACGTCTCCTATATCTCCGGCGTCGATGCGACGCGCAACGGCGCGCTGCTGCTGAACCACGATGCCTATCTCTCCGTCGGCCATGACGAATACTGGTCTGCCGAACAGCGCGCCAATGTCGAGGCCGCCCGCGATGCGGGTGTGAACCTCGCCTTCTGGAGCGGCAACGAGTGCTACTGGAAGGTTCGCTGGGAAAGCAGCATCGACGGCAGCGGCCAGGCCTACCGCACCATGGTCTGCTACAAGGAGACCTGGGGCACGAGTTCGGATCCAAGCAATGTCGGCACCGGCACCTGGCGCGATCCGCGCTATGCCGATCCGGGGCAGGAGCCGGAAAACTCGCTGACGGGCACGATGTTCCAGGTGGACAGCTACCGCCAGGATACGATCTCCATCCCGTACGACTATTCGAAGCTGCGCTTCTGGCGCAATACGGATGTCTCCCAGATCAACGAGGGCGATACCTACAATCTGGTGCAGAACCTGCTCGGCTACGAGTGGGATTCCGATGTCGAGAACGGCTTCCGGCCGGATGGCCTCATCAACCTGTCGCTCTCGTCGATCTCGGTGGAAACCTATCTGCGCGATTACGGTGCAACGGTCGGTTCGGCCGTCGCCACCCACAGCCTCACCATGTACCGGGCGGCAAGCGGCGCGCTGGTCTTCGGCGCCGGCACCGTCTTCTGGTCCTGGGGCCTCAGCGACAATCACCAGGGTCCGGCGACCTCGACCGACCGCAACGTGCAGCAGGCGATGGTCAACATGTTTGCCGACATGGGCATCCAGCCGACCACGCTCGATGCGAGCCTGATCCTCGCGACCCAATCGACCGACACGCTGAAGCCGACCTCGACGATCTCGTCGCCGATCGTCGGTGCCTCCTTCCTCGAAGGCCAGCACGTGACGATCACAGGCACGGCGCAGGATTTCGGCGGCGGCATCATTGCCGGCGTGGAAGTCTCCACCGATGGCGGCCAGCACTGGTTCAAGGCGACCGGCCGCGAGAGCTGGAGCTTCAACTGGGTCGTCCAGGCAAGCGGCACCTATACGATCATGTCGCGCGCGGTCGACGACAGCGTCAATCTGGAGGCGCCGTCGGCCGGCAAGCAGGTCACGGTCAAGCTGCCGACCACGCAGGGCCTTTGGACGCTTTCGGAAAAGCCGGCGACCGAAGTCGCAATCGACCGCGATCCGGTCGAGCTCGGCCTGCGCTTCCAGGCGACGTCCGCCGGTTCCGTGCAGGGCATCCGCTTCTACAAGGGCTTCTACAATATCGGCGATCATGTCGTCAGCCTCTGGTCCAGCGACGGGACGCTGCTGGCAACAGGCGTATCGACGAATGAATCGCTCTCCGGCTGGCAGACGGTGATGTTCTCCTCGCCCGTCCAGATCGCGGCGGGCACGACCTATGTCGCCTCCTATCACAGCAACGGCTTCTACTCCGTCACCGACAATTATTTCGGCAGCGGCAGCACCTATGCCAGCGGCTCGCTGAAGGTTGTCGATGGCGGTGGCGTCTATGCCTATAGCGACAATGCCGGCACGTTCCCGGGCCTCAGCCCCGGCGGGTCCAACTACTGGGTGGACGTGGTCTTCGATGCCGGGCCGAACAGCGTGCCGGTTGCCGGCGACGACAGCGGCCTGACGATTTCGCGCAACAGCACGCTGACGATCTCGATCGCCACGCTTCTGGCAAACGATACCGATGCCAATGGCGATGCGCTGACGATCAGCGCCGTCGGCAATGCACTCAACGGCACGGTCACCCTCAACAAGCAGGCCGGCACCATCACCTTCACGCCGGCTGCCAATTATGCCGGCCCGGCAAGCTTCACCTATACGCTGTCGGACGGGCGCGGCGGCACGGACCAGGCCAATGTCAGTCTCACGGTCGACCCGGGCCCGGCCGGCCAGAGCCTGTTTACCGCCAATGAGGGGCCGACCGGCGGCAGCATCCAGGAAAACTCGGCGCTGGAACTCGGCATGAAGTTCTCGGCCTCGGCAAGCGGCACGATCACGGGCATCCGCTTCTACAAGGCATCCGGCGATACCGGGCCGCATACCGGCTCGATCTGGTCGGCGAACGGCACGCTGCTTGCGACGGTGACCTTTGGGGATGGATCGGCCTCCGGCTGGCAGACCGCGACCTTCTCCAGCCCGCTGCAGATCACGGCAGGCACGACCTATGTCGCTTCCTACCACACGACCGGCAGCTATGTGGCGACATCGGGCTATTTCAGCACCGCCCATACGAATGGCGCGCTGACGGGCCTTGCGGGCGCCAACGGCGTCTATTCCTACGGATCGGGCACGACATTCCCGACATCGAGCTACCAGTCCTCGAACTACTGGGTGGACGTCGTCTTCAACCAGTCGACATCAAATTCGGCGCCGGTCGCCGCTAACGACAATGGCTATACGACCTATTCCAACACCGCGCTGTCGATTGCCGCGGCAAGCCTGCTTGCCAACGACACCGACGCCGATGGCGATCCGCTCTCGATCACCGGCGCCAGCGGCGGGGTGAACGGCACGGTCATCTTCAACAGCCAGACGAACAGCGTCACCTTCACGCCAAACTCGGGTTATACCGGCGTCGCAAGCTTCACCTATTCGATCTCGGACGCGCATGGCGGCACGTCTTCCGCCACGGTCAACCTCACGGTCAATTCGCAGCCCGACAGCGGGACGACGAGCCTGTTTACCGGCGCCGATACGTCGGGTGTCACCGCCGCCAACGATCCCAACTCGGTCGAGCTCGGCGTCAAGTTCATCGCCTCGGCCAATGGCCAGATCACAGGGCTCACCTATTACAAGAGCGCCCAGGATACCGGCACGCATGTCGCCTCGCTCTGGACGGCGAGCGGCCAGCTTCTCGCCCAGGCAAGCTTCATCAACGAGACGGCGAGCGGCTGGCAGACGGTTTCCTTCTCGCAGCCGATCAATGTCACGGCCGGCACGACCTATGTGGCGAGCTACCATTCCAACGGCTTCTATTCGGCGACCGCAAACTACTTCACGACGGATCATACGAGCGGGGCGCTGACGGCGCCGGCAAGTTCGGTCAGCGGCGGCAACGGCGTCTATGCCTATGGCAGCGGCAGCCTGTTCCCGACCTCTTCCTACAATGCCACCAACTACTGGGTGGATGTGCTCTACAAGCAGGGTGCGCAGAACACGGTGCCGGTTGCCGCCAATGACAGCGGCTTCACCACCAGCACCGGCACGCCCGTCACCATCCAGGCCACGGCGCTGCTTGCAAACGACAGCGATGCCGATGGCGATGCGCTCACGATCACCGGCGTCAGCGGTGCGGTCAACGGCTCGGTCAGCTGGAATGCCCAGGCCCAGACGGTGACCTTCACGCCGACGGCAGGTTACACGGGGCCGGCAAGCTTCAACTACGCGATATCGGACGGCAAGGGCGGCACGTCCTCGGCGCAGGTGGCGCTCAATGTCAACAACCCGGCCGCAGGACCGGAGCAGAACCTCTTTGCCGCCAATGCGACGCCCGCAGTCGTCTCCGTCAACGACAACCAGCCGGTCAATCTCGGCATGAAATTCCAGGCCGATACCGCCGGCTGGATCACCTCCATCCGCTTCTACAAGGGTGCGGACAATACAGGCTCGCACAATGGCTACCTGTGGACGGCGTCCGGCACTCTGCTCGGCAGCGTCACCTTCAACAACGAGACGGCGAGCGGCTGGCAGACCGCGCAGCTCACCCAGCAGATCGCCATCCAGGCGGATACGACCTACGTCGTTTCCTACTCGACCAATGGCAACTATTCGGCGACCGGCAATTACTTCGGCAGCGACGTGACCAATGGCGACTTGAAGGCGCCATCGGGCAATAACGGCGTCTATGCCTATGGCTCGGGCGGGCTGTTCCCGACCAGCAGCTACAACAGCACGAACTACTATGTGGATGTGGGATTCAAACCGCAACTCGCGGCCTAAAGCAATTCCAGCAAAAGCGCGCAGCGGTTTTGCTGGAATTGCGTGAATACAATTGGAGCGCGGTGCGCGCTCCAGAGGCCGCGAGGATGTCAGACCAAGCCTGTGTAACGAGTAATATCGATGATGCGTACAGACAACAGATTGCCGGTTACCGTCCTCGCCGGGTTTCTCGGCGCCGGCAAGACGACTGTCCTCAATCATGTACTGAGTAATCGCGAGGGTCGTCGCGTTGCTGTCATCGTCAACGATATGAGCGAGGTCAACATCGATGCGGATCTCGTGCGCGAAGGGGGTGCAGACCTTTCGCGCACGGACGAGACGCTTGTGGAGCTCACCAACGGGTGCATCTGTTGCACGCTGCGTGACGATCTCCTGAGCGAGGTGCGGCGGCTGGCGAGCGCCGGCCGTTTCGACTACCTGCTGATCGAGGGCACGGGCATTGCCGAGCCGCTGCCGGTCGCAGCCACCTTTTCCTTCCGTGACGAGAGCGGGGCGGCCCTTTGCGATGTCGCGAGGCTCGACACGATGGTCTGCGTCGTCGACGCGGTCAATCTTCTCGCCGATTACCAGAGCGCCGAGTTCCTTGCCGATCGCGGCGAGCGGCGCGACGGCGATGACGAGCGCAAGCTCGTCGAGCTCCTGGTCGAGCAGATCGAATTTGCCGATGTCGTGGTCATCAACAAGGCAGGCGACGTGCCCTGCGCCTCGCTTGCGGAGGTTCGCCGGGTGATCGCGGCGCTCAATCCGGATGCGCGCGTCATCGAGGCTGTCTTCGGCCAGCTGCCGCTTTCCGCGATCATGGATACGGGCCTCTTCAGCGAGGCCAAGGCTGCCCGCCATCCGCTCTGGCACAAGGAGCTCTTCGGCTGGGGCAGCCATGTGCCGGAGACCGAGGAATACGGCATTTCGAGCTTCGTCTATCGCAGCCGCAGGCCCTTCGATCCGGCGCGGCTTGCCCGCGTGCTCGAAGCGCCGCTTGCCGGCATCATCAGGGCGAAGGGGCATTTCTGGCTGGCGACGCGGCCGGACGAGATCGGCCTCTTGTCGATTGCCGGCACGCAATGCCGCATCGGGACGAGAGGTTTCTGGTGGGCTTCGGTGCCGCAGGCGCAATGGCCGCGCCATCCGCAATTCCGCCAGCTGATCGAGAGGCATTGGGACGAGGTCTGGGGCGACCGCCGCCAGGAGCTGGTCTTCATCGGCTCCGGCTTCGACGAGGCGGCGATCCGCGCGGCACTCGACGATTGCCTGACCGGGGAGGAGACGGGTTTCGACCCGGAGAGCGCCATCGGCCTTTGCGATCCGTTTCCGGCCTGGCAGCACGATATGCATGCATCGGGCCGAAAAGTGTGAAGCCGCTTCCGGCCAACAGTTTTGACGTCAACCAGAGGGAGAGAGAACAATGAGCAACGAACTTTATGCAGACGGCATCGGCGAAATCACCATCACCGGCACGATCGTGCGCATCGACCTGATGTCGCTGTCGGCGACCGACCGCGATGCCAACAACAATCCGAAGCCGGTCTTCCGCCAGCGCATCATCATGCCGGTCGACGCCTTCGCCAATGCGGTCGATCTCATGCAGAAGGCGCTTGGCGGCCTCGTCGAAGCGGGCGCGGTTCGCCGCATCGGCGACATGTCCGCTGCTGCGGCGGCCGATATCCAGGCGACGCAGGCCGGCGCTTCGAACGCCTCGCCGAACTTCAACTGACAGCGAGTAGAGCCTCGGTCTCTTTTGTTTCGGGTGGGCCATGAGTGGATTTCTGCATACCAACCTGCATTGTCTTGCGCTCGTCGCGCGCCATCACGGCGTCGATCTTGCGCCCGAGCGGCTGCAGCACGATTATGCCGTCGGCAACGATCCCGTCGCCGTGCGGCAGCTGTTGCGCATGGCCAAGGATGCGGGCCTGAGGGCCAGGCATCTCGATCTCACCTGGCGCGGCCTGTTCCAGCTCGGCGAGGCTTTCCCCGTGCTTGCGGAACTGACCAACGGCAACTGGGTGGTCATCGCCGGCGCTATCGGGGAGGGCGAGGATGAGCGGATCCGGGTTCTCGACCCGCTGGCCTCACGCGCCGAGGTGATGATGCTCAGCGAAGAGCAGTTCGCCAAGGCCTGGCTCGGCTCGGTGATCCTGCTCAAGCGCAACTATCGCATGTCGGATGAGGACCGGCCCTTCGGCTTCCGCTGGTTCGTGCCTGAAATCATCAAGCAGCGCAGCTTCTTCCGCGATGTCGCGCTCGCAGCCTTCGTGCTCTACGGGCTCGGGCTGATGACGCCGATGTTCTTCCAGCTCGTCATCGACAAGGTGCTGGTGCACCAGAGCTATGCGACGCTGACCGTCCTGACCGTCGGTATCGGCATCGCGCTGATCTTCGACGCGACCTTCTCCTTCCTGCGCCGTTACCTGCTGCTCTACGCCACGAACAGGATCGACATCCGCGTCGCCACCCGCACCTTCGGCCATCTGCTCAACCTGCCGATCGCGCTTTTCGAGCAGGCCTCGGCCGGCGTTCTCGTCAAGCATATGCAGCAGACGGGGCGTATCCGCGAATTCCTGACCGGCCGCCTGTTCCTGACGCTTCTCGACGGTGTGTCGCTCTTCGTCTTCGTGCCGATCCTGCTTCTCTACAGCGTCAAGCTGACGCTCGTGGTGCTCGGTTTCGCAGCCCTTGTCGGCCTCGTGGTGATGATGCTCGTCGGCCCGTTCCAGCGCCGCCTGAAGGCGCTCTACCAGGCCGAGGGCGACCGGCAGGCATTGCTGGTGGAAACCGTGCATGGCATGCGCACCGTCAAGTCACTGGCGCTTGAGCCGCGCCAGCGCAAGGTGTGGGACGATTATTCGGCCCAGTCGATCTCCGTGCGTTTCCGCGTCGAGAAGATCTCCACCATCGCGCAGTCGCTGACGGGGCTTCTCGAAAAGCTGATGAGTGTCGCAATCATCGGTCTCGGCGCGCTCGACGTGTTCTCGGGCACGATGACGATCGGTGCGCTCGTTGCCTTCAACATGCTCGCCGGCCGCGTTTCGGGGCCGCTCGTGCAGATCGTCACCATGGTGCATGAATATCAGGAAGTGGCGCTTTCGGTGCGCATGCTCGGCGAAATCATGAACCAGCGGCCGGAGCAGGCGGGTCGCGGCCGAGGTGTCAGGCCGCATCTGCATGGCCGCATCGAATTCGACCGCGTCAGCTTCCGCTATGCGCCGGATGCGGCACCTGCGCTCGACAATGTCTCCTTCGCCATTCCGGCAGGCTGCGTCTTCGGCGTGGTCGGCAAGAGCGGCTCGGGCAAGACCACGATCACCAGGCTCATCCAGGGGCTCTACCAGAGCCAGGAGGGGCTGGTGCGCATGGATGGTTACGACAGCCGCGAGATCGACCTCGTGCACCTGAGAACCAGCATCGGCGTCGTGCTGCAGGATAATTTCCTGTTCCGCGGCTCGGTGCGCGACAATATCGCCGCCGCCAAGCCCGATGCCAGTATCGAGGAGATCATGCAGGTCGCCCGCATCGCCGGTGCGGAAGAGTTCATCGAGCGGCTGCCGCGCGGCTTCGACACGATGCTGGAGGAAAATGCCGCCAACCTCTCCGGTGGCCAGAAGCAGCGGTTGGCAATCGCGCGTGCGCTGATCACCGATCCGAAGCTCCTGATCTTCGATGAGGCGACAAGCGCGCTCGACCCGGACAGCGAGGCGATCATCCGTGACAATCTCAGCCGCATCGCTGCCGGGCGCACGGTCATCATCGTCTCGCACCGGCTTTCGACGCTCGTCGATGCCGACGCCATTCTCGTCATCGATCGCGGCAAGGTCGCCGATATCGGCCGGCACGATCAGCTCGTGTCGCGCTGCATGACCTACCGCCATCTCTGGGCCCAGCAGATGAGGCAGGTCGCATGAACGCCCATGTCAGAAAATCCGACGAAAACATGCCTGTCCCTTCCGAGAAGGGGCCATCGGAACAGGGCCGGTCCGGCAAGGGCGGGGCGCTTGTCGCCCGGCCGCCGCTGCCGCCTGTCATTGCGGAGTTCCAGTCCGATGCCGTCGAACTGGAAGAACGCGCGCCGCCGCGCGTTGCCCGTATGACGCTCTATTGCGTCACCGCACTGCTTGCCGCAGCCATCACCTGGGCTTCCGTCTCCTCCATCGACGAGGTGGTGATTGCGCCGGGCAAGCTCGTCACCACGCAGCCAACCATCGTCGTGCAGCCGCTCGAAACCTCGATCATCCGCACGATCGAGGTGAAGGCCGGCGAGGTGGTGCATGCCGGCCAGACGCTGGCGACGCTCGACGCCACCTTCAGCCAGGCCGATGTCGGGCAGCTGAAGGCGAAGTTTTCCGCACTCGACGCCCAGGTGAAGCGCCTGGAGGCGGAGCTGACCAGCGAGGATTATTCGAAGATTGCCGGCAATACGCCGGACGAGCAGCTGCAGGTGCAGCTCTTCGGCCAGCGGCGTGCCTTCTACATGGCGCAGCTGCAGAATTTCGACCAGCAGATCGCCGGACAATCGTCAGTGATTGCGGCAAACCGCAATCAGGAAGCGGTGCTGAACGACCGGCGCGACAACCTCGCGCAGATCGAGGCGACGCGAAAGAAGCTCTATGACAAGGAAAGCGGCTCGCTGCTCACCATGCTCGGCTCGCGCGACGCACGCCTCGATGTCGAGGCCGATATCACCGCCGTGCGCGGCAAGGCCGACGAAGCGGCCCATGCCTATGCGAAACTGCGCGCCGACCGCCAGGCCTTCGTCGAGGATTTCCGCCGCGCCGCGATGGAACAGCTCGTCGACCTGCGCAGCCAGCGCGACATGGCCGGCGAGGAACAGAAGAAGATGGAGCTGCGCCGCAACATGGTGGCGCTGACCGCGCCGGCAGACGCCGTCGTGCTCGATCTGGCGCAACGCTCGGTCGGTTCCGTCGTGCGCGAGGCCGAGCCGGTCGTCACACTCGTGCCGATCAATGTGCCGCTCGAAGCGGAAGTCTCGATCAACACCCGCGACATCGGCCGCATCGCCGTCGGCAAGGAAGCCCGCATCAAGCTCGATGCCTATCCCTTCCAGAAATACGGCACGGCCTCGGGCGAAGTGCGCACGATCAGCCAGGACACTTTCGTGACCGGCCAGCAGCAGGACCCGAACGCCACCACCGCCCAGCCGCCGGCCGCACCCTTCTTCAAGGCGCGCATCCTGCTTGCGGATACAAGGCTGAACGTTTCCGACGTGCCGGTGCGGCTGCTGCCGGGCATGACCGTCTCGACGGAAATCAAGGTCGGGAACCGGACGGTGATGTCCTATTTCCTCTACCCGCTCCTGCGCGGGCTGGATGACGCGATCCGCGAACCAAACTGAGAGGTCCGCCGGCGGTGCAGGCGAGGGGCCTCCTGCACACGCCATGGGATGGGGGCGCGCCGCCGCTCACGGCGCTGCCCCCAAACCTGTTTGATGCTGAGGCGGATCACGGGTCTCGACCTGTCGTTCGCCACACGGCGGGCGGCAAAATCTGCCGCGACGCCTTCCGGATCTCCAACGTTGCAGGAAGGACGAGGCGTTGCCCCACCCTCCCTCATCCCTGTGCTTGTCACAGGGATCCAGCCACCGCGCGTCTGCGCGGTGAATGACTCATAATATGCTTCAAGCAAAAAAGTCTTTCCTGCCCAAAGACTTGGGCAGGCTGGATCCCAGTGACGAGCACAGGGATGAGGGGAATTTGAGGCGGGCGTCGGCGTCCAGAGCGAACTCGAGTGACAACCGGGTCGCAGTTGCGCCAAAAGCCGCCATTCCCCCAAGGCGGGTGATCAAATCACGAATTCCTCTTCGTAGGTCTTCGGCTCGGGAACGACCGTAACCTTCACCGGAATGATCCAATTGGCCACGTAGCTCTCGCAGTCGGAACGCTGGACGTCGGGCTGCACGCACCCCGCCGCATCGGTCGCGCGAGATCGCAGTGTATATTGCCCCACGTCTTCAGGGGTCCACATGTACTCCCACAAGCGCCATGCAAAGGGACGTTCTGTTTCGAGGAGCCTTGCCTCGCGCCAGCCCTTGCCATCTCCGGTGCAGACCTGCACCTGCCGGATAGGAGCCTCTCCGCTCCAGGCAGCTCCGAAAATCCGGTGCGGTTGGCCGGCGACGAGATGCGCCCCCTGTACGGGACGCGCGATCTGCGATTTGACCTCCATCTGCGCAAGCGGGACCAGCGTGGGTTCCCCGAGGCCGCGCTCCCAACGGAAATAGTCGCGCGCCTGCCAGTAGCCAAGGAAGGGTCGCTCCACAACCGTGATATGCGTGATCCACTTGACCCAGGCCATGCCGAACCAGCCGCCCACGACCGCGCGCAGCGGATAGCCGTGATCGCGCGTCAGCGGCCGTTCGTTCATCGAATAGGCAAGGATCGTGCTGTCGGCCATGGCCTTCTCAAGCGGCAGACTGCGCGCAAACGCGATGGGGCCGGGAGAGGCCGTTTTCTTGTTCGCGTCGACGACGCCGCTGTCGGCGCCTGTGAGCAGAACCTCACATGCGGTCTGCCTAACGCCCGCCATCTCCAAGATCTCGCGCAGAAGAACACCTGTCCAGGCGGCATTGCCGACGGCTCCGTTCTGCCACTGCAAGCCCTCCCTCGGGGGCTCATAGTAGACGCGCCCGTTGCCTGCGCATTCGACGACGGCGGTCAAACTCGTTCTCCGCATTGCCTTGATGCTGTCGAGGTCAAGTTCGATCGGCCGCTCCACCGCCCCGTCAATGCGCAATCTCCAGTCTCGCGCATCGAGGTCCGGCGACGGGAAATGGTTTCGCACGAAGAACAGTTCGGCTGGGATCAGCCAATCGGAGAGCGACGCAAACGGAAACTCGATGTTTTCAGGTGATTTCTGTCGAACTATCAGACTGGGTTGCTGTGCTGTCGGCATCTTCCTCGTCTTCCCCTTTGAAGAACACAATGTCGGCTCTCGGTCGCGCGAATTCCGCTACGATAACACTGCCCCTCGCAGCGCGTCTGTCGCATTTCGGATTCGTGCGGCATCCTAGCACATGCCGCACGTTCCCCGGATCGAGTTCGAACGACAGCGAAGGGGCCGGCGGCGGTCCTGACCGCCTTGCGCCAGAAGCGGATATATTCGGGTTCTCGATCGTTGGTGACAAGTTCGCGGTCAAAGCGGGAATCGGCCGGCATCCGGAGGCGTATCGCCCCGCCGAACTGTGAGCGCGCGGAAATCAATCCACGCAAGTCATCAGCGTACGGCCGGATAGGCAGCAAGAAGCTGTTGTTCGAGAAAATCGATGAATGCGATGACGCGCTGGTTGCGCAATTGTCCTGTCGTGACGGCATACAGGTTCGCGTCCCCGACTGAAAATACATCAAGCGCGGTTACAAGCTGGCCGGTACTCAATTCCTTCCGGATACCCAGGGCTCCCCTCCTGATTACGCCGCGTCCCGCGAGTGCCCAATCGCGGAGGGCGCCGCTGTCGTTAGCAACGCGATCTCCCTGAACACGGACCGATATCGGCTTGCCTTCCACCAGGAAAGGCCAGGCGGCGAAGGCAGCGTCGGGGCGTGCGTGCACAAGGCAGTTGTGCTCCGTGAGATCATCCGGCTTGCGAGGAACGCCTCGCTCATTCCAGTAGGCCGGCGATGCGCACACGACTCTGCTGCCTCGCAGCAGCAAACGCGCCATCAGGCTCGAGTCATTCAAAGGGCCGAAGCGCAGGGCGACGTCGATATCGTTGCCGACCAACTCGACGACGTCGTCCGCGAAATGCAGTGTGATCTTTACAGCCGGATGTTCGAGAAGGAATCGATCGACCATCAGCGCCAGTCCGAGCTGGCTAAATTCCTGCGGGGCGGTGACCTTGATCGGTCCGCTCAATAGCCCGCCACGCGCACCTACGATCGCTGCATCCCAGTCGGCCAGGATGCGTCGCGAGTCCGCAAGGAATTGCCGTCCCTCGTGGGTGAAGGACAAGCGCCTTGTGGAGCGGGTGACGAGGCTCACGCCCGCCCGTTCCTCGAGCTGCTGCAGCGCGACCGTGACCGTAGAGGTAGCCACTGACGCGTGACGAGCCGCTGCGGACAGGCTGCCCGTCTCGGCAATGCCAACGAAAAGGCGCAACGCGTCGATCGTATCCATTTCTCGCGTTTCCCGAAAGGTGCTTTTGAATCGGGATTCCTTATCACGGGCGGCGAAACAAACAATATGTCGGCTTCAACACGGTCCGACCGCATGCCATGCGCAACCGCACCGAGGATATTTTACGGAAAGACAAGATCATGACCAAGGTTGTTATCGTCACTGGCGCTTCGCAGGGCATTGGCGCTGAAATCGTCAAGGCGTTCCGGAAACTCGACTACCGCATTGTTGCAACTTCGCGAACGGTCGAGCCGTCGGAAGATCCAAACATCGTGACGGTCGCTGGAGATATCGGTGATCCCGCAACCGCCCAGCGCGTCATTTCAGAGGCTGTCGCACGATTTGGCCGAGTCGACACGCTGGTGAACAACGCCGGGATCTTCATCGGCAAGCCGTTCACCGAAAACACCATCGAAGACTACAATGCCGTCATGAATGTGAACATGGCTGGCTTCTTCCACATCACCAAGCTGGCCATCGCCGAAATGGAGAAGCATTCGAGCGGCCATGTGTTGAATATCACCGGCAGCATCGACAACGGCATCAGCGGCGGTCATATGGCGCTGGCGGCGCTTACCAAGGGCGGCCTGAATGCTGTCACGCGCGTGCTGGCGATCGAGTATGCCAAGAAGGGCATCCGTGTGAACGCCGTCGCGCCAGGTGTTACCAAGACACCGATGCATCCTGAAGAACATCACGAAATGCTGGGCACTTTCCACCCCCTGGGCCGCATGGGTGAAGCAAGCGAGGTCGCAAGCGCCGTCGTGTTCCTGGATTCGGCCGAGTTCGTCACCGGTGAAATCCTGCATGTCGACGGTGGCCAGAGCGCCGGTCGCTGAACGAGGCCAAACGGGGGCGTTTCGGCCGCTGAAGATCACGTCCATCTGGAGATGACCACTGAGGGCCGACAGCGGCCCAACCATGTCGTTCGGAAGGCGAACCGCCGATTGGGCGTTTGACAAAGTGCCCAGGGTACCGCGCTATACGCATACTTCCCGCCAGATCGAAAAATGATCCAACCTTCACGGATTTTGCTTATGACTGCGACGCAGGAATATAGATGCATGGACAAACGATGACGCTGCCTCACATCCCCGCCGCCGTGATCTTCGACATGGACGGGCTGATCTTCGATACGGAAGCTCTCTATCAACAAGCGTTTCTCGCGGCGTCAAGCGCCGGGGGGCTCAATCTGCCGATAACGCTGATCCAGGGCACGATAGGGGTACCCTGGGCCAGCAACAGACTTCTGATCCTGGAGCAGATGGGACCGGATTTCCCGGTGGATCAATATGGGGAAGCGGTGATGGCCCATTTCACGGCGCTGGCGGCGACCGAACTCCAGCTGAAACCCGGCGTCCTCGAACTCCTCGATGTCCTCGATCAGCTCGAACTGCCGCGAGGCATCGCAACGTCGTCGTCCCACTCTACCGTCCGGAGCCATCTTTCGGCTCATGGTCTGGAAGGCCGTTTCGATGCGGTCATTGCATACGGAGACTACGCGGCAAGCAAACCCATGCCCGATCCGTTCCTGACTGCCGCGAAGAGACTGGGCGTCAATCCCGCCCTGTGCCTCGCGCTGGAAGATTCCTACAATGGCGTTCGCTCTGCCTCGGCGGCCGGAATGATGACCTTCATGGTCCCCGACCTTCTTCACCCAACGCCGGAAATCCAATCCCTCTGCACCGGTATTGTCAGCGACCTCAAGGCCGTCTGCGAGCTGATCCTCGCGGCCTCGGCTGACCGTACTGTGGCGTGAAGGGATCGCAGTGGCTTTGGGCGACAGCCGACATTTAGTGTCGGCCGCTTTGCGCCAGAAGCAGCCGCTAAGGCAAGATCGATTGCCTCCGGGACGGAATCTGTGTTCTCAAGTGAGCATTGGCTGCTGAGCGAAGATACCCGCCATCGCGCCTTGCCATGTTGCCGTGGTGACCGAGGGGATGCGATGCACGCGTCGACTGCCCTTCGGGCCAATTCGGCCGTCCAACCTTATCGAGACCATTGTCTATTCTGTCTTGATCGCTGAATGGATTGCTTCGACGGCCTCGGAAAGCTTGTTTGCGTCGTCGTTCGGCTGGCTGTTGGTCTGCACGGTGATCAGAATGCCATCCTTCTCGTACCACACATAAAGAGTGCGATAGCCCAGGGTCATTCCCTGATAGAACCAGGCCGGGCCGCCCGGTATCATGCCCTGCACGAGGCCGAGGGCAAAGCCCTGAGGATGCTCCTCGCTGACCTGCGCGATCGGTTCACCTGTCTTGGTCGAGACCATCGACATCCATTCGGCCTGTTGCTTCGGCGGCACCACACGGCCTTCGAACACGGCGCGCATCCAGCGGGTAACATCGCGCGCGTTGGAGATAGCGCCGCCCGCGGCCTGAGCCCAGGAGGTGCTGTCTTCACGCACGTCGCGACCGATCATCGGCTTGTTCCAACTTTCCTTGCAGTCGGACGGCTGGTATTCGGCGCAAGCGGTGTTTTCGAAATAGCCGTGCGCCAAGCGGGCGATCACGTCCGGTGGGTGGGCCCCCGGAGAGTAAAAGGTGGAGTGGAGGCCGTGCTGCTCGATTATCAGTTCACGGACCAGCTCCTGATAGGGTTTGCCCGTCGCCTTGGCTGCGATCAGGCCGGCGAGAATGTAGTTGGTGTTGGAGTAGTGATACCCTTCGGTCACCGGCAGGTTGTTGCTGCCGTCGGGATATGCCGCGGCGATCAGTTCTTCCGCGGTCAAGTCGCGTTTCGGCTGCTCTACCCAGCTACGCGAAATGAATTCGGTCTCGGAATAATTCGGGATACCACTGGTCATATCGAGAAGGCGGCGGATGCTGACGCTGCCCCAGGCGGGATATTGCGGCAACCACTTTCCGACCGTGTCATCGATGGAGAGGAGCCCTTGGGCTTCCAGTTTCAGGATCACTGCGGCGGCGAAAGACTTCGACGTGCTGCCCATGGCGAAGAGGGTATTCTGGTCTACCGGCGCATCGTCATCGGCTCTTCCGGTCTTGCCTGCAAAGGCTTCGATGTTCGGACCTGATGCGCCAAGGCTGACATAGGCGGCGATGCCGGTGACACCCTCGAGTGGTGAGCGTTCCGCGAGCCAGGCGTCCAGCGCTTTCTGTACGCGCTGAGTTTGCGTGGGCGTTTCGCCGGCAAACGCCGTGCCCGTGGCAAAAAGGACGATTGCTGCGGCGAGTCCTCGACATCTAGCCAGTTCCATGATCGCGCCGCCCCTCCGGGAAGTTAGCCATTCTTGAAATGAACATGACAGATCGGGAATAAAATACTGGCCCAGCTGGCAAAACGCCATGGGCCGGGATGCTGGTGACAAATAGACACGACAACTGAAGGGCGGTCAATCGGGAGGAATTCTCGACCTCCCGTAGGCAATGACAAATTGAATGTGGCGACGGAGGCCTTGGGTCAATGCGACCATCTATGTCCGCTTGGGGCCGATAGCTGCCATCCATATTCGAGCAACCTTACGCCGATTGCAGACTTGACGTTGGTGCCGAAGGGATGCCCTAACGCTCTTATTAGAGATGGCGGCAGCGGGTAGTCTTATGGTTTGGATTGCACTCAGTAGCGGATTGCTCATCGCTTATCTTCTCGGTTCGATCCCAACGGGATACCTCATGGGAAGGATGCTTCGCGGCATTGACATAAGGGAATACGGGTCGAAATCCACCGGCGCGACAAACGTATTGCGCACCCTGGGTAAAGGGCCAGCTTTCTGTGTGCTTGTCGTAGATGTCCTGAAGGGCGCCGCGGCAATACTCTTCGCCGCCCGCTACTGTTCCTGGCTGATCGCGCAGCCATCGTTCACATCATCGCCGGACATTGCCCCCCAGTATTTGGTGCCTTGGTATACCTGTGTTGCTGGCCTAGCGGTGCTGTTTGGCCATGGCCGTTCAATATGGTTGGGGTTCAGGGGCGGAAAGTCTGCGGCAACTGGTCTTGGCGTGTTATTGGCGATCTCTCTTCCTGTGGGGCTTGGTGCAGCGGCTGTATGGATTCTGACGCTCGCGGCCTTCCGTCTCGTTTCATTCAGTTCGATTCTTGCCGCACTAACCGCCATCGTGCTCGTCTTCGGCCTGGAGCACCCGACTCCTTATCGACTGCTCGTCGTTGTTGGCGGGCTTTACGTCGTTGTTCGGCATCAGGCCAACATTCAAAGGCTCGTTGCAGGTACGGAGCCACGGTTGGGGCAGGGGAAGTGAATGGGAGGTTGTCCGACCCTGCGGCTTGTCCGCTTCGGGCCGACAGCCGACTTTGGGGTTGGCCGCCTTGCGCCAATTGCGGTCATATGGCCACCGCAATAAAATAGTTTGCGGTAGCATCCGGTAAGGACTGAAAATTGCCGGGACAATTCAAGAGAACCAGCGCTAGTCCCTGGCGGTCCACATGGAAAACGTCTCTCGCTGGTCTCCCGCTCTGACCGCCTCCAGGTAGCGCGGCTTCCAGACGTCACCGATGAACGCCTCCATCGTCGTGGGCAATTTCAGGCGATCCTCGTGCTCCCCATGGAACCTTACGATGCCATTGTTCAACGCGTCGGCACTCAGGGTGTCGTCCTGCCATTTTTCCGGCGTGCCGAACCGCGCCAGAAATTCGGCTTCCACGTCTTTGCGGGTCGTCTCGATGTATCGGTACTCCACCGGCCTGCCGATCTCCCTGCCAATGATCGCGGCCAGTTCGTTCATCGAGACATCTTCCGAGCCGACTTCGAGATAGACGCGGTGTCTGCCCCTCGGATTGGTCAGTTCCTTCGCTGCCAGCGATGCGATGTCATCGGTCGCCACCCAGGGCATCTTCAAGTCGGGTTTGCAGAACCAGGCAATGCGACCATATTTGGCAACCGGCCCCGTCCACGCCGACACGTCTTCCATGAACCAGGCGGCGCGCAGGTGGACCAGATCGATATTGCCGAGTTCGTTGAGCTTTTCGTCCAGATCGTGGAAGCACTCGAAATGACCGGTCTTCCCCTTCACGTCCGAACCCATGGCCGTCAGGCTGACGGCCAGTTTGACGGAGGAATTTTCGAGCGCATCGACAAAGCGCCGGGCAACGGCGGGGTAGTGTCCCGCGATGTTGTTCCAATCGGTCTTGACCATCAGGAACGCGGCATCCGCACCCTGGAAAAACCGGTCAAGCTCTCCCGCTCCGGTGTCGAAGCTTCCGAGGAATGGCTCTGCTCCGAGCTCGACCAGTGCGTCGAGCGCCGGGCCACCTCTCGACAGTGCTCTGACCTGATGCCCTGATCTCAGCAGGGTGCGGGTCAGCTTGGCGCCGACTCGTCCCGTGGCGCCGACGACGGAAATTCGCATGGCAGTCTCCTTTCGGTTGTTGGTCACCGAGGTGTAGACTATTGCTGCCTGTGCGAATTTGGAGATAATGCCAAATGATCTCGAAATCGGGCCAATCCGCAAAGCTGCCTTCCTGCTACGACGATTTTGATCCCGACTGGTCAGATCGCCCAGCCATCGCCGTCCGCCTCGACTTCAGCGACTATGAGGCTGAAGTGCCCCAGCACCAGCACAGGGAAGGGCAGCTCATCCTGGCCCTGCACGGGGCCGTCACATGCAGGACGGAGAATGGCATCTGGATTGTCCCGCCAGACTGCGGGATCTGGATACCCGGCGGCGTGCCCCACAGCAACCAGGTCACGTCCAACGCACGCCTGTCCTATCTGTTCGTTCAGCCCGAAGCGGCGAGGCTGCCGCGGGAGTGCTGCACTCTGTCCGTGTCGCCGATGCTGCGCGAGATGATCCTGCGGCTGGCGGATGTACCGGTCAATTCTGCTCCGGACGATCATGTCGGCCGCATGGTGCGGGTCTTGCTGGATGAACTCGCGCAAATGCCGATACAGGGGCTGGACTTGCCCGCGTCCAGCCATCCCAAGATCGCCGCGATCACTGCTGCGCTGATGGCGGACCCGAGCGACCGTCGCACCCTGGTCGATTGGGCGGCGCACGTTGCCATGAGCGAGCGATCCTTGAAGCGGCTGATGGTCCAGGAAACGGGCCTGACCTTCGGCCGGTGGCGGCGGCAACTGCACCTCGTCATCGCGTTGCGCGAACTGGCCGGCGGCGCGACGGTCCAGAGGGTGTCGAGCGACCTTGGATATGAATCCGCTACCGCCTTTATCGTCATGTTCAAAAAGGCATTGGGCACAACGCCGACGCGCTACTTCGCGAGCTGATTTGCGACAGCGGAGCACCTGGCCACCGTCTCCCAAAAATGGGAAGCTCACGCAACATATCCCGGACGATGACCATGTCCCACGGCAGGAACTCCGTGATGCCCAGACCCACGACATCGGCTTGCTGCGCAACATCCGACAGCAGGCGAACGACTTCCTTGATCGGCATGCGTCCTTGCGGAATGCCTCAGCTACCCCGATCTCGATCCATCCTGATCTGTCGCAGCATGCTGTGGCCCGACACGATGAGTTCGAACAGAAAGGCTGCCAACGAAGACATCAGGGAAACGATCGCGCCACCAAAGAACCACACGAGATTTTCTGGCCGGAGCCGGATTGCCAGCGCGCCCGAAAGAAGGTTGAGGATTGCGCAACAGGTACAAATGCCGGCGACAACGCCAAGTATGACCGCGGCCTCGAGGATCAAAGTCCGGCTTCGCAGATAGACGAGCTGGTGCAACCGGTTCTCTCGGGGGAGGTGAGTGTCCGTTGCCTCGTTCAGCCTGTCCGACACGCGCCCTAGACGGGTGACGTAGATTCCGACAAACGCCGCTGTACCAGCGAGCAGGAATACCGGGGCAAGGGAGGTTTGGATTACCTGAGCGTAGTCGACTATGATCGGCGGGGTGTCCATATGGATTCCGTATCAATTCGATGCTGCAACAGGAAATCCATACGATGGGTGCTTCCATGAAGGCAAATCGAAAAAGGGAACTCTGAAAGGCTCACGTGAGGTCGGCATTGGGCCGACAGCCGAGATTCAGGGTTGGCCGCCTTGCGCCTGTTGCGGTCATCCGCATTGGGGCATCAGAGCCTGCTGACAGCCTCCACGACTTCGCGCAGCGCAATCGGTTTTTGCAGGCGCTTGATATTGGCGAGGTCATCAGGGATCACGTCCGGGTCGTATCCCGTGAGAAAGACGAACGGTATGCCGCGCTCCAGCAATCGATGCGCGATTTCGAACTTCGGGCCCCCACCGCCGAGATTCAGGTCGAGAACGACCGAGGTCGGGGTCTCATGTTCGAGCACATGTGCTACGTCCTCCGCTGTGGGGGAGGGTCCAAGAACGACCGCGCCCGCGCCGCGCAGAGCAGCGGCAGTGTCCGACGCAACGTAATAGTCGTCTTCCACGACGAGGATCGTCTTGCCGCTCAGGTCAGGTGCTCCGGTCATATCGACAGTTCCTCCATATAGCCGCGTCGGTACGGGCGCATCGGTTTCCAGAATGCTCTCAGCTTCGCGAAGCGGAAACTCGATATGACATCTGGCGCCCTCGGGCTCGATCGTCGTCTTTCCAGTGCCCCGCAGTTCGTAAGGAATCCTGGCCTCGATGAGCTCCGAGCCGAAGCCGCGGCGGGTCGGCGGGGCACGCGATGGCGCGCCTTCTTCGACCCAGTCGATTGCGATCCAGGTTTTTTCCCGCTTTTCGAAAAGGGTCCAGGTGACAGTCACCTTTCCCCTGCTGACCGAGAGCGCGCCGTATTTCAGGGCGTTGGTCGATAGCTCATGGAAGGCCAGGGTTAGAACTTCCACGGCCTTGGGGGATAGCATGATGTCGGGGCCTGTCAGTTCATACTGATTTTCGGAGTGAGCTTGTGCCCCGATTTCGCTTTCGAGGATGTCACGCATCCATCCGCCCGCATTGGCCTGGCGCGTGAGGAGGGTCTGGACCCGAGCCAGGGCCAGAAGACGTCCAGCAAGGGACGTCTTGTAGTCTTCCACATCCGCAGCCCCATCCGCAGACCTGACGGCCATGGAGCGGATCACCGCCATGATGTTGCGCACCCTATGCTGCAGTTCATGCAGCAGGACGCCCTGGTGCTCCACGGCCATCTTTGTTTCGGTGACATCTTCCGCGATGCCGCCAACGCGCTGCACATTGCCGTTCTCGTCAAAGAGGGGGAAATCCGTGTCCCTGATCCAACGGAATGAACCGTCGTCTCGCCGAATGCGGAACTCGTGAATAGCAGGGTCACCACGACAGGCCTGCGCTATGTGATGGCCTGCGGTCTCCCGATCCTCGGGCAGGACCATCGCGGCCCAGTATTTGATGTCGCCGAGGAGCGCGTCCGGTTCGGTGCCATAGATCGTCGCGATGGAGGGGCTGACGAATTCCATTCTCAACGTTTCTGCGTCTCTGATCCAAAGGCCGGATGAGGACGCATTGGCAAACTGCTGAAACCTGTTTTCGCTTTCACGCAGGGCGATCTCGGCGCGTTTGCGTTCGGTGATGTCATAGAAGACGCTGACCAGGCGCCGGCTTCCAGAGCCGCCGACGCGTGCGGTAGAGCTGTGAACCCATCGTCCGGTCGGCTGGTGCCACTTTTCAATCTGCTCGGCTACTCCGGTCTCAACCACCCTGCCGAACATTTCAATCCAGTATGGCTCCGTTCCAGGCATGAATTCGCTGGCCAACCTGCCTGCGACATCCTTCAATCCGCTCTGCTGTTCGTACCCGGCATTGGCCTCTATGATCCTCCAATCGACAGGCCTGCCGAAGTCGTCGTAGATCATGTCGAAGACGCAGCAGGCTTCGATCATGGTTTCAAACGCCGCACGAAACTTCGCCTCGCTCTGCCGCAAGACGTCGATCTCGGCCCTGGCGTCCGAGAGGAGGCGCTCCAGTTCTCGTGCATCAGCCACAGCCAAGCTCCTCGCGCAGGACATCGCTCACGAAGTCGATAGGCCACAACTTATCACACAACTCGATGGTAGATCGGCTATTTCAAAGCTGACGTCCGGTCTGGGCGAAAGCAGGTTTCAGCCGCTTGTCCGCCGCGAATAATTTCACGGCATCGGCACGTCGATCTGGCTCTGTGGCCGCTGACGATAGCGGTGAGTGCCCGGCGAAGAGAGCCTTCTTTCGCTTGAGTGCTATCGTTCTCCCGACACTGTCGACGCGATCAGGGGAGGCTCAAGTCCAGGCCGAGCATCCCGCCAAGGACGAAGGCGACGAGCCCCGTGCCTAGCAGCGCCAGCGCAAACATTGCGACCATCGTGCCGCCCGTGCGCAGTAACGCTCGCCTCTCGCCCTTTTCTCCTCGGTCGTAATGCCACTTGATGGCGAAGAACATGGCAATTCCCAATGCGAGAACCTTGAAGATAACGAGGACTACGGGGATCCAATCCATCTTGGAGACTTTCATGTACATCAGCTACGTGCCTTATGATCTCATCTTGGGCAAACGGATACTTCCGATGATGCAAGGCAGCTATGTAATGGCAGGTGGCAGTTTCCTGGCCGGTGTCGTTGGGTTCGGGAATGACCGCTTCGGGGCCGAAAGGAGACGGACGGCTTCCGGGATTCAGGCTGCGGGAAGGGGACTTTGGGTCTGAGCAGGCAGCGCTGTAACCTGACCCCAAATATGAGAGGTCGCTCGGGTACGCCCGCCCACTGCAAGCCGGGACCGCCACAGGATTCCGAACCCTGCGATCATCTACGCGAGGGACGCCGCGTGGCTTGTTCGGCAGCAGCTGGACGGTGCTTCACTCAAAATCAGCCACGTCCAACCGGCGACGGGTCACTAGAGGCCTCCAAATAAACGCCTCGGTGAATCTGAAACCCATCTTCTCGGAACCCAACCTCCGAGGAATGGCTTAAATTATCGGCCTTCCTTTGTCCCAGGAATCATGGACCTTAGCCCACCATACGAGAGTTTCCGGCTGCAGCCATGGAAGAAAATCGTCAGGGCGAGTTTTGCGATGCAAATGTCCATTCTGCAAATCTTCGAGGAGACCTACTGTAGCCGCCTCTTTAACATACGGATCGCCCTCGATGTGCCAGCGTTCGACAACATCAAAGACCGCGTCAAATCGATGCGTGTTGCCGGTTTCCAAATCCTCAATCAGATGACGGGCAAGCTCTGACAGTGCCAAGTAAAGTGGCAACTCGTCGTCAGATTGATATTCCTCCTGGAACGTCTGCCACTTTCCATGAAACGACGGGTCAGCCCGCAAAAGCGGCTCAAACATATTCGAGCGATCGAACTCGAACGATAGCGCGTTGATGTCGTTCTCGGAGATAATGCTTTTCGCTCTTCCGATGCCTGCGTTGCAAGGCTTGATCTGGCAAGTTGATTGGGCCGTGAACCCGCTAACGGTCATTCAATAGATCGCGAACAATTTCAAGATATCATTGAACTCTTCGCCGAAGGCGGCGCTCGCCACTGCGTGGCCGTGACGTGACACGACCGTCGATGAGGTTGCTGCGTCAATTGCCTCCGCATGGAAATTCCCGTCGGACCACATTGTAATGCGCGCGATAAGTTCGCTGTTTTCAATGTCGATTTTGGCGGCGGGATTCGGCGTGGGAGTGCAAACTTCAACATGGATGCTCAAGGCTGAGGACCGAGTTGCTGCTGCAAGCCTCGCTCCCCATGCGATGAAGCTGTCAATCAATGTGGCGTCAGACATCTAGCAGACATAGCCCAAAATCCAGAACTCGCAAACGATGTCAGAAACAGAGAACATGATCTCACAGAGCTTGGCACTGCGATCCAGACCTCCGTTCTCGCGCAGCGCATTCCGCTGATCGAGTCCTCGAACGTGTTGGTCTCATCCCCCTGTCACATCTCCGGCAGACCTGCCTTCCTAAAGCCGTCGACAAAGTGGTCCCTCACAGATGCATCGCGCAGTGGCTGGGAGTTGAGCCAATGGGCGATGGTGAAATGAGGGTGGGCGATCAGGAACAATTCTGCTTCTCGCAGCGCCTCGTCATGGTGGCCCAATTGCGCAAGCGTGGCGGCCAGGAATTTGCGTGAGTTGGTACGATAGGTGTCTTCCCTGCGCAGTGTCGCGGCCGCCGCCTCATAGTCACGCGCGGCGTATTGCGCCTGGCCAAGATGACAAAGATACCAGCAGGCCGGACGGGGATTGAGCCGCAGGGCTTTTTCGATCTGCGCCAGTCCATCGGCAATCCTGCCGTCCAGCACGGAAATGTCCGACATGGCGGCCCAGGTGTCGGCGTGGTTGGGGTCCAGCTCCAGGGCCTTGGCGAAGGCGGCCTCCGATTCCTGCCATCGCCGCTCATAAGCCAGGATGGTCCCCAGGACGTAACGGCAGCCGGCATCGTTGGGGTCGAGGTCGACCGCCTTCTGCGCCGATGTCGTCGCCATCTCCCGGTTGGGATCTTCGGGCTCGCCGAAATGCGTCCAGGCCAGCCAGCGGTTATAGGCGAGCAGGCCGAGTGCCTCGGCATAGGACGGCTCGAGCTTGAGCGCGCGCTGGAGCAGCATATGGGCCTCGCGCTCGGTTTGCGGCGACTCTTCCGTCAGGAGGCGGGCGCGCACACAGAGGTCGTAGGCCTCAAAATTCTTCGGCCGATTGCGCTGCGGCGGGATGGTCAGCCGGCCGACGAGGGCTTCGACGATCTTGGCGTTGACTTCATCCTGCAGCTCGAAAACATCTTCCACGGTCCTGTCGAACCTCTCGGCCCACAAGTGGCCGCCGGCAAGCGTGTCGACCAGCTGGGCGTTGATGCGGACACGGCCCATCGCGCGTCTGGCGCTCCCCTCCAGCACGTAGCGGACGCCGAGTTCCTGGGCGACCAGCTTCACGTTGACCGGCTTGCCCTTGTAGCCGTAGACCGAATTGCGCGCGATGACGAACAGGCCGGCCGTGCGGGAAAGGTCGGTGATCAGGTCTTCGGTCAAGCCGTCGACGAAAGGCGCGTCCGTTTCATCCCCACTCATGTTGGTGAAGGGCAATACGGCGATCGAGGGATTTTCCGGCAGCGGCAATATGCTCTGCAGCGCATCCGGCCAATGCCACACGTGGACCGGGCGGGTGAGGTTCTTCAGGTAACGTTCGCCTGCATCGAAGAACCGATCGTCGATCTTGCCGAGGATCTCGCCGTGAACGCTGGATGAAATGCAGATGCCTCCCGGCGCGGCCAGTCTCTCGAGGCGCGCCGCGACATTGACCCCGTCGCCGAGGACGTCTGAACCCTCGTCAATGACATCTCCGAGATTGACGCCTATGCGCAAGAGCAGGCGCCGGTCTCCGGAAGCCTCGACGGCAGCGTTGGCCAGCTGCATTTCCAGCGCTGCTGCGACCGCTTCCACCGCGCTGCCGAATTCGATCAGGAAGCCGTCGCCCATGACCTTGAAGATGCGGCCCTTGTGGCGCATCACGGCCGGCTCGATCGTGCTGGAACGGAGTTCCCTGAGGTTCTCCAGCGTTGCGACTTCATCTGCCTCCATCAGGCGCGAATATCCCACCACATCGGCAACGACGATGGCGGCAAGGCGACGCTGAAGAGATTGATCCGTCATATGAGGACAAGCCTAACGACCGAATTAGCAAGTTATTGTTCAACCGTCGGTGAGTCAACAAGGGGCAGGGGCAAGTCCAGGCGCACTCCGCCTTCGTCGAGCCGTGGTCCTTGTGACCGACGGCGTCGAGGTCGGCGAATGAGGATCAGTAATGCGACCGCCCTACGGTCGAAGCGGGCTTCAGCCCGTCACGGCTCCCTCGTTCGCCGGTCGGACCAGGGCCGCGAACTTGGCGAGGACGCCGCGCCTGTAGCGCGGTTGAGGCTGGACCCAGAGGCTTCGGCGTCTCGCAATCTCTTCATCGGGGACGTCGAGCTGCAGAAGCTGGCGATGGGCGTCGATGGTGATTTGGTCGCCCTCGTGGACAAGTGCGATCGTTCCGCCCTCGAAGGCTTCGGGCGTGACATGCCCGACCACCATGCCCCATGTGCCGCCGGAGAAGCGTCCATCGGTGATGAGGCCGACGCTTTCTCCCAGGCCGCGCCCGACGATGGCCGATGTCGGGGCAAGCATTTCCGGCATTCCCGGACCGCCCTTCGGCCCGAGGTAACGCAGCACCATGATATCGCCGGCCCTGATCCTGTCCGACAAAATAGCGTCCATTGCGGATTGCTCGTCGTCGAAGACGCGCGCCGGGCCGGTAATGACCGGGCTCTTGAGGCCGCTGATCTTTGCCACCGCGCCGCCTTCCGCCAGATTGCCCGTGAGGATGGCGAGATGTCCCTCGCGATAGAGTGGCGCTGCGAGCGACCGGATAACCTCCTGGTCGGCAGACGGTTCGTCGGGCACGGCCGAGAGCTCGTCTGATATCGTCCTGCCGGTGATCGTCAGACAGTCGCCGTGCAGGAGGCCGGCATTCAGCAGCAGCTTCAGAACCTGGGGAATGCCGCCGGCAGAGTGGAGATCGACAGCCATATAGCGGCCGGATGGCTTGAGATCGCAGATGACGGGTACCTTGCGGCGTATCCGCTCGAAATCCTCCAGCGTCCATTCCACCTCGGCCGCATGGGCAATGGCGAGATAGTGCAGCACCGCATTCGTCGAACCTCCGGTGGCCATGATCAGCGCCACGGCATTTTCAATCGACTTGCGCGTGACGATGTCGCGCGGCCGGATGCCGGCTCTTACGGCGTCCACCAGGACGCGCGCGGACTCGGCCGTGCTGTCGATCTTCTCCTGGTCGGGATTGGCCATGTTGGAAGAGTAGAGCAGCGACATGCCGAGCGCCTCGAAGGACGAACTCATGGTGTTTGCGGTGTACATGCCGCCGCAGGATCCCGTTGTCGGGCAGGCATTGCGCTCGATACCCTCGAAATCCTCGGCGCTCATCCTTCCGGCGATGTAAGCGCCGACGGCCTCGAAAGCGGAGACGATGGAGAGGCTCTGGTCCTTCCAGCGACCGGGCTTGATGGTGCCGCCATAGACATAGATGGACGGGACGTTGGCGCGCAGAATGCCGATCATGCCGCCCGGCATGTTCTTGTCGCACCCGCCGATCACGAGAACGCCATCCATCCACTGGCCCTGCACCGAGGTCTCCACGCAATCGGCGATAACCTCGCGCGAGACGAGGGAATATTTCATGCCCTCCGTTCCCATGGCCATGCCGTCCGAGATGGTCGGCGTGCCGAAGGTCTGCGGATTGGCTCCGGCCGCCTTGATGGCGGCGACTGCCGCATCGGCAAGCGGCTGGAGCCCGGCGTTGCACGGCGTGATCGTCGAGTGCCCGTTGGCGATGCCGATCATCGGCTTGTCGAAATCGGCTTTCGCATAACCCAGCGCATAGTACATCGCGCGATTGGGAGAACGGGCAATGCCCTGGGTAATATGCCGTGAACGGTCGTTGTCAGCCATGAGCGCCTCCCGCTAGCCAGCCGGGACTATAGCGTGTCGGAAGGCAAATACGCCGAGAAATATGCACTTGCCTCCGGCGAAGTCGCCGACGCTCGGCTGACCATTCTCGCTCCTGGCCGTTCGGCTCAGCCGAGTTCCTGGGCGAGCCCGATGAGGATGCCTTCGGGGCCGCGGATGTAGCAGAGCCGGTAGGTGTCCTGATACCGGACGACTTCGCCGACGAGTTCGGCGCCGCGCGCACGCAGCCTTTCGAGCGTCTCGTCAATATCGTCGACGGCGAACATGACGCGGAGGTAGCCGAGCGCGTTGACCGGGGCGTTCCGGTGGTCGGCGACGACCTGCGGTCTCAGGAAGCGGGAGAGTTCGAGCCGGCTATGGCCGTCGGGCGTGCGCATCATGGCGATCTCGACATGCTGATCGCCGAGGCCTGTGACCCGTCCGGCCCATTCTCCCTCGATCATGGCCCGGCCTTCGAGTTCGAGGCCGAGTTCGCGAAAGAAATCGATCGCTTCTGCGAGGTCTTCGACGACGATTCCCACATTGTCCATTCGCTTGAGCGCCATATTCCCGATCTCCAGGCTGCTGTTTCACTCTACAAGGCCTCGCCTTGTGCACCAAAGGACGTGCGAGGCAGGGCAATACCGACAACCATCCGGCCGATTTTTGCTTTCCGCATGATCGCGACATGGTCCGTTGCAATTGGCACGCACAGGACTAACTTTCGGGGAAGCCACGCCCCTTCGTGGCGAAGATATCAAAGGGAAGCAAAGGCATGTGCCGGAACATCAAGCCCCTGTTCAATTTCGATCCGCCGGCAACGGACGCGGAAATCCACGATGCGGCGCTCCAGTTCGTGCGCAAGCTCAGCGGAACCAACAAGCCGTCGAAACGCAACGAGGCCGCGTTCGAAAACGCAGTCATGGCGATTGCGAATTGTGCCCGTGAATTGCTCGATTCGATGGAGACGTCGCAACCGCCCCGCGATCGCGAGGAAGTCGCCGCCAAGGCGAAAGCACGATCGGCAGCCCGCTTCGCCTGAAGGCACACTTGCCGATCCTAGTCACTCGCCGTGATAGCGGCTGATAAAGCTCCAGACTTCGGCCGCCGTCTCTATATCGTTGCTGCATCCCCCGAAACGCGGTCCGTCCGGCGGATCGTCCATGCCGGAGCCGGTATCGGGCCGGGCGAGACGGGGCCAGCAGTGGCCGCCGTTTTCGATGCGATACAGTTGAACGCCCGTATCGGCCTGGCATCCGGTCCATTGCACAAGACTGGCGCGGGTGAGGTCATGCGGGTTCAGATGCGGCAGCGGCGTTGACGTCTCCCCGGTGCAGCCGTCGATCCGGCGCCAGTATTCGGTCGTCTCGGGCACGGAAAGCAGCCGTCCGAAGGAGCGGATATAGCCATCGTAGCGCTGCACGTCGTCGCTGGTGCCGTTGATCATCATGACCGGCATGGGGTGGCCGGGCTTGCAATCTTCGACCTGCGCTTCGTTGATCGCGCTGGCGACGGGCGCTATCGCCGATATCCTGTCGGGAAGCGCGCAGGCGAGCGTATAGGTCATCAGCGCGCCGAAGGAGAAGCCCGTGGCATAGACCCTTGAGCCATCGGCGATCTTCCGGCCGACGAGATCGTCGATCATGGTGCGGAAGAAGCCGATGTCGTCGACCGGCTCGCCGTTGATGGCAGGTTTTCTGGATTTGATGTTCCAGGCGCCATCGATCGCTTCCGGATAGAGGGTGATGAAGTTCTCGCGATCGGCGACTGCATCGAATCCGCTGTTTTTCTGGAAGTTCGCGGCCTTGTCGTCGGATCCGTACATGACGATGACGAGCGGGGCAGGGTGCCCCGCCGCGCCGGCGGGGATATGCAGGATCGCGGTGCGGTCGACGCCCTGCCATCTGTAGGTCAGGAGGTCATCGGCATCAGCGCCCCTCGGGCCGAGGAGAAATGCCAGGCCGAAGAGAAAAAGGAAGCCGGCAAATGGCAGGCGTGGCAATGCGCAGAACATCAAACGTCCTCGCTTTCTGACGAAAACACAGCGACGAAACATATGCCATTGCGCAGCACCGGCAATGAACCGACGAAGCGACGCAATGGCGCAGGTTGATGTCTTCATCGGCTGGGTTTAACCCGCCGCACTTGCTTGCCACATCTCGCCGTCACGGAAGCGGCGAGGCAGTGCCACCGGTTGGCCCCTCCTACCTCTGGGAAGGGGTTGGGGAGGGGATTGCCACCATTGCGGAAGGGGCTTTGGCGCGCCTTCTTGCCCCCGGCGCTGAGGCGGCTAATTTGCCGCAGATATTGCTCAATTCAGAGACGGTTGCATGTCACAATCCTGTTGGAATTGATGGCTAGACGGGCGAAAAATCGGCAGCGAGGATCGGCAGATGGCAGAAGAGAAGCCCCTGGACCTGACGGGCGAAATCGTCGACTTCGATGCGGGGCACGGAGAGGCGGCCACCGTCGAGATGGACGACTATTCCAAGAGCCTGGCGCAGGCCAAGGCGAAGTCGGTCAAGCTGGTGGATGCGATCACCGGCGCTACGCTGAAGAAGAAGGACGCCTTCCATTTCGACGATCTGCGCCCGGCGCTTGCCGATTTCGTGCGGCAGAAACATCCGGGCCTCCGTTCGGACGATTACATCAGCCGCAAGCTGATCGATGATTATCGCGGCCAGTATATTGCCGAATTGCTGCGCGACGAACGCGGCGAGCTCTCCAACCTCGAGGATGAAGTCGTCGAGAGCCTGAAGAGCCATGACACGCTCGCCGAAAACATCGAAGAAGATTACGAGGAACGCCGTTCGCTCGGCGATCGTGTCGCCGATGTCGTCGCCACCTTCGGCGGCAGCTGGACCTTCATCATCTCCTTCTGCTTCTTTCTCGCCGTCTGGATGGGCATCAACCTGGCGCTGGGCGAGAAGGCTGCCTTCGACGTCTATCCCTTCATCCTGCTGAACCTCATCCTTTCGACCATCGCCGCCCTGCAGGCGCCGATCATCATGATGAGCCAGCGCCGCCAGGAAGCGAAGGACCGGCTGAGGGCGCTCAACGATTACAAGGTCAATCTGAAGGCGGAACTGGAAATCCGCCACCTGCATGAAAAGGTCGATCACCTGCTGAACCGGCAGTGGGAACGGCTGACCGAGATCCAGCAGATCCAGATCGAAATGATGCTGGAACAGGCCAAGGCCGCCAATCGCGCGCTGAAGCTCAGCAAGGCGCAGAAATCCAAGACCAATGCGCTGAAGAACCTGTTCAGCACCAAGCCTGCCGGCGAGGAGACCGAGGAATAGGGGAGTGGTCGTGCAGAGGGCACAAAAAATAAAAGAGGCCTCGAAGGGCCTCTTTTGGGTTGTTTAGACTCATTCGCGTCGCAATCTCTGCAGAATGCGCACAGCCCCCCTAAGGGCATCGCAACGGAGTGCATCGAAAGTAAGTGTTCACCCCGGCAATGTCAAGCCCCATGGCACCTATTCAGTTGCAAATTATCTATGCAACCCAAACCATTGGGTGTAACGCTACCGTAAAGCAAACGCGGTTGCAAGTTCATGAAAACTGTCGTCGAAAAGCATGCCGAGGGGCTGCTGGCAGAGTTTGAAATCGAGCTGGAAATCTACGAGAGAGCTCAGTTTACTGCTCTTTGCGCGCAGGCCAATGGCGACTTCCTCACCAGCGCATTGAAGGAACTGCGCGGGGTCGCCAAGAGCGTCGCGAAGGCCAAGGCTCGTGCCGAGGCGGCGGGAACGAAGTGCGAAGCTGCCGCGCTCATCCCGAAAATCATCCGCACCTATTATCGAAAACTCGGCGAGCAATCGAAGCTCTTTCCGGCATTGTCATTGTTCGAAGCGGCCTACCGCACGCATCTGTCGGCATGGATGGAGCATCATTATGGCACGCCCCAATGGTGGGGCGACATCTATGCCCACATCAAGCGCGGCGGCAAATCCTCCGATTTTTCCGATATCAACGGGGTTAGCGTCACGGCGGGTACGCCTCGCGTGATCGAGAACATGCTGAGAGGCATAGATGGGCAGGGACTGCACGGAACGCTGATCCCGACCTTGAGCGATGGCAGGAAGATGCTGGAGAGGAGCAAGCTCTCCGACATCGAAGAGCTGATCCGCGAACAATGGGTGCAGTTCAAGACCTCGATACCGGACAGGCTTCATCACGGCGCGCCTTTGGACCTCGAAGTCTTCATGGGCATGTTCCGAAGGGTGCGCGACGCGCGCAATCTCTGCTCGCATCACCGCGAGGTGAAGGACCGCGCGGGTATTCTCAGCAATATCGAGCAGCTCGTCGATCTCGTGAACGTACACCTCGAAATGGCGTTGGCCGCCGTCCACACGGCCGCCGTCAGGCCATATCCGTTCCAGGTGCTGGCAGTCGAAAAACATTCGATAGGCCTGCCGGAGCGCCAGATCTTCGAGACTGTCTTTACGATCGACACCGTCATCAGGACGTCGGATCTGAAGGCGTTCTCGCTCGGCGAGGCGCTGATCATGGCGCTTGAGCCGCTGTCGGCAGACGACAGGCTGAAACTGACCAGCATCTCGGTCCGGGCGAAGTGACGCTCACCGCGCCATGAATGACCCGGCTCCCGGCGGAGATTTATTCGCCGGGAGCCGGGCCACTTTCAGCCGGGCTATGGCGAGGGGAGGATCAGCAGGCGTTCGCCGCATCCGGCTGGACCGAATTCGTCGAAGGGGTCGGCGCCGGGTTGCCTGTGCCGCTGTTGGTCGTGCGCTGGCAGTCGTTCGGGTCGCCGCCCGAAGAGCCGGAATTGGTGGTGTTGCTGGAGGGATTGCCGGCGTTGTTGGTCGAGCCGGTCGTGCTCTTGTCCGTCGCGCCGCCGTTGGTGCCGCTGCCGTTCATGTTGCTGCCGGTGCCGTTGCTGTTGCCATTGGTGCCGGAGGTGCTGCTGCCGCTGCCGGATGTGCCGCCCGAGGTGCCGCCTGAACTGCCGGAAGACTGTGCCATGACCGGGGCCGCCAGGGTGAGGGCGAGGGCGGAAGTTGCAAGGATTCTCAGAAACATCGGTATTGCCTCTTCAATTGGAGCTTTGTGACAGAGGCTCAACCTGACGCGGCTCTCAATGTTCCGTCTTTTGCAGCCCGGACGGGGAAAGGGTGCGTTGCCGTACCAAGGAGCAGGGCTGAGGGAACTTTGGCCGCTCCAGTTCGTTCTATTCCGCTTCCGAACTGCAATCCGAAAAGGCCGATATGTCCAACCGAGACGGCACGCGTGTGCTTTTCGACCGCATCTGGTCCGCCGGCGTCCAGGCGGCGCGGGAGGGGCGGCACAGGGAACTCGACTATCTCGTCCACATGCGCCCCAGCCTCGAGGAGTATCAGGCCGGCCGGGGGCTGCGAATGACGCATATGATCAAGGTCGTGCAGCTCGGCATGTCGAGACTGCGGGCAGCCGGCGACCTGCCGGGAGAGTGACCTGCTGACTGAGGCGAGGACGGGGCCTCGCCGTCGATCACCACGAGTTGAGGCCGAGATCGCGCTTGCCGTTCATGACACGCACGGAGTTCGGGCCGGCCTTGTTCCAGGTCTCGCAGATTTCCTTTCCGGCGTCCCGGCCGCCCTTCCAGGTTCGGCAAAACTTGTTGCCGGCAATGTGCCATTTGCCTTCGATCAGGATCACGTCGCCGTTGTCGAGCTTGACCTGACCCTTGGCGGTCCCGTCCTTCGATATGGACAGCATGCCGGCATACCCCTCCTTCGGTCCGCCCAGAGTGAGTTCCTTGCCGTTTGACAACAGGGCCGTCAGTTCCTTGCCCGTCATCGCCGTCGCGGCGATTGCGGGGAATGCGCCGAAGACAAGGACCACTGCCAAAGCTGCGATGCGCTTCATGTTTCCGTCCTCCACCTGGATGCCGATGATCTCCCGCCGGTCTTCCCAACCAGCCGGCGAAATGATGCACCAGGGATCGCGATAACAACAATTAGCCATTGCGGATTATCCCGTCAGAGATCATTGGTGCCCGGGAAATGTTCTAACAGATGTTGCGCTACCTCGAGTTGCGCAGCCCTGTGAATCCCGCGAGGGTATAGGCCGTTTCAAGACGAGATCGCGCCGAGAGCGATGAGGCTGACGAAGACGCTCAGCGGCGGAAGGTGCTGCATGTCCCGGTGGCGCAGAACAGTCACGATCGCGGCTGCGATGATGACCGTGGCGAGCACCAGGCCGAAGCTTCGACTGGCTGGAAACGCAATCAGGGCAGCCGCCGATATCTCAAGTCCGCCTGTCAGGATGCCCCACCAGCGCGGATAGCCCCAGCGGGCAAAATCGCTTCGTGTCCCTGACGTGCCGATGGCGTTGACGAGGCCGGCGCCCGATAATGCGGCACAGAGGAACCAGAGTGAGAGAACATGAACCATCTCAGTGCGCACCTGCAATCATGGGAACGGCCGCCAGGATCATGATCGCGGCCGTCAGGCCATGAATGCCGAAGGCGCTTTTCGTGGAGCCTTTCGCCGCGATAATGACCAGCATGTCGCCGAGAGGGATGATGGCCTCGATCAAGAGCACGATGCCGATCTCGCGCTGGACGCCCCACACCATGAAGGCAAGGACCAGGAATCCGGCCACGATATCGCGAACGCCCTTGAGGCGGAGCCACGCGGGGATGTTGGGGGCATCACCCGGCAGCGGCAAGCCGAAGCTGCGCACCATGGTCGTCGGGCTCGCAATATAGCCGGTGCCGATCGCGATAATTGCAAGGGCCACAAGCAGCCCGATCCCATTCAGAAGCCAATCCATCACGCCATCCTTCTAGCGGTTTGAAATAATCTAGCAGTGCTAACATTTATGCTAGCGTTGCTAGATATTCAAGCCGTGATATGATCTCTTCATACAGGCGGCAGGGCATGGAGGTTGGGAATGGGTATCGCAGAGCGAAAAAGCCGGGAGCGCGCCGATCGCGAAGATCGTATTGTCGCGGCAGCCCGTGGCATCGCGGAGAGCGAGGGATGGGAGGCCGTCACGATCCGCCGCCTGGCCAAGGAGATCGAATACAGCCAGCCGGTCCTCTATTCGCATTTCGAGAACAGGGATGCGATCGTGGCAGCCGTCGCAATCGAGGGATTCAGTGAGCTTGCGGCCGCTCTTTGCGCAGCTGCGGAAAGGGCGAAGGGCAGGCGGGAGGCCCTGACCGATCTTTCCGTGGCCTATTTCGACTTCGCGCAAAGCCGCCCGTCGCTCTACGAGGCCATGTTTGTCCTCCCGACCCAGCTGCGCTTCGCCGACGCCGAGACGCGGCCGGAGCTTCGGGCCGGTTTCGAGGCATTGGCCGCGGCGGTATCTCCGTTCTGCGCCGATGCGGAGATCGTGACCGAGACCTTCTGGGCAGCCCTTCACGGGCTTGTCGCGCTCGAGCGGGCAGGGCGCATCAGGCCCGGCATGCGGGACGAGCGCGTCGCGCTGGTCGTTCGGGCGATCGTGGATGCGGGAGGTCATTCGCGCAGCCGTGGCTGACATTGCCCGGTCGACGATTGCCCGTTCGATCTCCGGGCAGTTGCTGCCCACCACCATCGAACGAGGACGAGCAATGTGTTAATCGTCCTGGAAGGCACGGGATTAGAACGGACGCATCAATGGCCGGGTCGGGCGGTGAACGCCTATCTCTCAAGCTCGCCGCGCATCCGGCCAAACTCCGCTGAGGCCGGCAGGCTGTCAAATGGAACTGCACAAAAATCGAGAATACTCACCGGGGGATGAGCCAATGGACGAAGATCATACGAAACGCATGATCCTTGAATTCCTGAGGAGGCACACCCTGGCGGTCATTGCGACCTGCCATGGTAATGGAACGCCGGAGGCTGCTACGATCGACCTCTCGGTGCGCGACAATCTTGAGATCGTGTTCAGCACTTTCACGCACACGCGAAAGTTCGACAATCTCGCCGAGCGTCCCGGCGTCGCGTTCGTTGTCGGATGGGACGACAATATCACGGTTCAATACGAGGGTGAGGCGACAAGAGTTCCTGCCGCGGATATCGAACAATACCAGGACGCTTATCTCAACAGCCTTCCGGCCGCCAGGGAGTTCATCGAGAGAGGGGCCGTGTTGTTCAAAGCGGTGCCGCGGTGGATTCGATATTCCGATTTCAACAAGGAGCCTCCCGAGCTGATCGTGGTTCAATTCTGAGAGGCGCAACGGTTTCGGGTCGCCGTCGGGGGCGTCCGACCCCTGCAGCCCGGCAAGGCAGAGGGGGTGCCCCAAGGCGCGCCATCACGCTCCCGCCCGCAATTCCCCTTTCAGATGGTCCGCCAGCCTGAGCGCCAGCGCCACTGCCGGCAAGGTCGGGTTGGCCTGTCCTGACACCGGAAACACCGAGCTGCCGGCGACATAGAGGTTTTCGAGGTCGTGGCAGCGGCAGTTGCCGTCCACCACGCTCGAGCGGGGCGAGGCGCCCATGCGGGTCAGGCCGATCTGGTGGTAGCCGTCGAGCGCCTGGCGGCGGACGGCGGTTTGCAGGCCGTCTTCGGGGTGAAGCCATTCGAAGGTGCCGATCTGCCTTGTGCCGATCCATTCCGCCAGCGCATGGTGGCACCTGATCAGCGAGGCGAGATCCTCTTCGTCGAAATCGAAACTGACGGCGAGCCGCTTCAGGCCGGTTTCATCGACCTCGGAGCTCAGCCGTACGCGGTTGGACGCGACCGGCCGCTGTTCGCCGTGGTAGGCGAGCCAGTAGAGATGCTCGCCGTTCTTGACGAAGAAATTCGGCTGCCGTTCGGATTTGAGCGCTGATGTCGTCAGCTGCAGGGCGGCGTTGAAGCTTTGCACCGGGTTTGTGACGAGATCGGACAGCGAGGCAGTGTCGGATACTTTCGACTTGAAGGACATGCGGCGCATCTTGCGCCTTCCGGTGATCGCCTTGAACAGGTTCAGCGTCGCACGCGCGCCTGCCGTTGCGTAGACCTCTTCCAGCGGTGGACTGCGCAGCCAGAAGACGCTGTTCAGGAGGTCGCGCTCGTTCTGCAGGGCGATGCTCGGTATCAGCCGCGCGCGGAACCAGGCGCCGGTGCCGTTGCGGCGGAAGAACATCTTTTCCATGAAGCTGCGATCGGTAAAGCGGATGCGGGCGAGCTCGCCGGCCAGATGCCCCATGTAATAACGCCCGAGCGGGCCATCGACGCCGCCGAAGAGCCGCGGCGCGATCTCCTGTGCGGCCAGCAGCAGCCTGGCATTTTCGCGCCCGCCGCAGGCCAGAACGAAGATCGTGGCGCCGAGCGAATGCAGCTTGCCCCGATGCCACACCATCAGCCGTTTCGTGCGGGCGCCTTCGCGGTCGAGATCGAGGCCGATCACGGTCGCCTGGGTGACGAGGTGCAGGTTCGGCAGGCTCTCGATCAGCGCTCCGTGCGCTTTTGCCATATCCGGCTCGCGGGCCCAGCTCTCGATCGAGGGTTCGAATTCGCCGTCCATGTCGGGCATATCGACTGCCGGCAGCTCTGCGCCGAGAAAGGCGCGGGCATCGTCGTAATAGGCCCTGAAGGCGCTGTGTTCAATCGGCCAGCGGGCATCGCCGCGCGCCGGCCTGCCATCGAAATCGCTGTCGTCGAATTCGACGCAGCGGCCGCCCCAGGCTTTCGAGGTGCCGCCGACCGCGCGGCGGATCGTCAGGCTCGCTTCGGCATGGTGGTCGGTGCTGATGGAGGCGGCTGCCGCCAGCCGGTTCGTCTTCTCGGATATGGTCTTGCCGCCGGATTCAAGCAGCGCGACAGAGAGACCGGAGCGGGCAAGCGCGATGCCCAGCGCCAGGCCGACAGGCCCCGAGCCGACGACGCAAACGTCGACACGTCCCGCAAGCAGGTTTTGAAGCGACGAAATCATTTCACCACCCCGGCTTATGATGGCGGGATCATAGCCGCATTTTTCGGCGCGTGTAATGTATTTTGTGAGGCTTCAGCCCTTGGTTGTCTTGGGCGATATCTTTGGGGCGCTGTCTGGGGTGGGGCGCGGGGAAAGCTGCTCCCGGCGCGGTGGCACCGGGAGCAGGATCGTCACTTCGCAAGCGCGGCCTTTTCAATGACAGCGGCAACCTCGTCCGCGTGGACGACGAGGGAGGCATGGCTGCCGGCCACCTCGGTGGTCTTGGCCTTGATCCTGGCCGCGAACAGCTTCTGGGCCTCCGGCGCGATCACCCTGTCCTTCGTGGTGATCACATAGAAAGTCGGCTTGTCGTGCCAGGCCGCGATATCGACCGGAGCCTCGTAGGCCGTGTGGTTCAGCGGAAGCTGCGAGTTTGCCAGGGACTCGGCGACCTTCAGGGGAAGGTCGGCGGCGACCGCCGTCGGAAACACCTTGGGATCGATATAGAGGTTGCCCTTGTCGTCGGGATGAATGGCATTGGTGCCTTCGGTTGCCGGGCCGTGCGCGGCCAGGGACGCCAGGGATTCTCCAACGTCAGGCGCGAAGGCGGAGACGTAGACGAGCGCCGAGACCTCGGGTTCGTCGCCGGCTTGCGTGATAACCACGCCGGCCCAGGAGTGACCAACGAGGACGGTCTTGCCATCCTGCTTTGCCAGTGCCTGCTTGGTGGCATCGACATCCGCAGCCAGCGACGTGAGCGGATTTTCGACCAGCGTTACATTGTAGCCCTTCTTCGTGAGAATGTCGGCAACGGGCTTCCAGCTTGACTGGTCGACGAAAGCGCCATGGACGAGCACGATATTGTGCGCCGCGCCCTCGGGTAGTTTGGCCGAATGGGCGGGTGCGGCAAACGCTGCTCCGGCGGCGAGAACGGTGGCGGCTAAGAGTAGTCTATTTCGCATTGCTTGCTCCTGTTGGGATGCCGACAACCCCGCCCCATGGAAAAGGGCGGGCGCTTGGGTACGTGTTGCGGCAGTTTTCCAGATTGCTTGCTGGGTGGCCTGTCGGCTCACGTCGACACGAAATAATACGAAGAGTTCCGGGAGGTTAGGCCCCGATCGTCCGGATATTGTGTCCGACCGTACGGCGGATTAACATCAGACATGGACATCCTCGCCGAAGTGCTCGATCGCGTTCGCCTTAGCGGAACCCTGCTCTTTCACTTCGAGCTCGGTCATCCCTGGAACCTGGCCATGCCGCAGCGCCCCTACGCCCTGTTCCACTATCTCAGTCGCGGCTCAGCCACGCTTGCGCTCGAACACGGGCAAGAACTCCTGATGGCGGAGGGCGATCTCGTCGTCATCACACGCGGCGAGCCCCATCTGATCTACTCGGACAGCGGGACGACGCCTTTCCTGGTGACGGACCTCGACCGACCCGCGCATCTTGGCGTCGTTCATCACGGAGGCAGCACGAAGCCGCTCTCGACGATGATCTGCGGCAATTTCATCCTGTCGTGGCCGGCGCGCGGCAGCGTGATGGAACTGCTTCCGCCCGTCCTTCTCCTGAAGCCGGCGATGGATGGTGACTGGCTCGAGGCTATCCTGCGCCGCATGGTGAGCGAGTCGGCGCTTGCACGTCCCGGTCAACGCGTCGCGCTGTCGCGAATGACGGAGGTGCTCTTCGTCGAGGTGTTGCGAAGCTGGATCAAATCCCTTCGGCCGGGAGAAGGCGGATGGCTTGGGGCGATGGCGGACCCCTATATTGGGCGAGCGCTCGAGCTGATCCACGAGCAACCGGATCGGCCCTGGACACTTCGCGACCTCGCACATCGCGTAGGGCTCGGCCGCTCGGTGTTTTCGGCTCGCTTCACCAAACTCGTCGGCCAGTCCATGCAGCGCTACCTGATCGCACGGCGGATGTCGGAGGCTGCGTTCCTGCTGGAATCAAGCGATGAGGGGATTGCCCGGATCGCAAGCCGCGTCGGCTACGAAACCGTCGCGGCGTTCTCCAAGTTGTTCCATCGCCACCACGGCCTGTCGCCCGGCCGCTATCGGGCAGCTCGCCGCGTCGAAGGCGGCCCAAGGCCCGGGGAACGTCCTGATCAGACCTCGCTGACTGATCTCGACGAGGCTGACGTCGAAGCCGTCCTGTCGTGATCGCCGGCTGGGCGAGGCATTGAGGCTCCTGTCTGCTGTCGCAGAAGTGATGACCCGTCGAGCCCGTTTTCCTGTTTTGCATGCGACTTGGCCGGCAGCAGATGCTAAACTTTTCCAAAGCCCTCCAAGCGGCAAAGGACCAGGGAACCATGACCAGCGCACTCCTCATCATCGATATGCAGATGGTCATGCAGGAGCGGCTCGATGCCGGGCGCGAGCGCGTGAACGGCGAGGCGGGAGATAATATCGCAGCCCTTGCCGGCGCCTTTCGCGCCGCCCGAAAGCCTGTCATCCATGTCCGTCACCGCGATAGCGCGGAAGGGTCGGCGCTTAACGAAAAGGCGCCTGGATACCAGCCGATGCCCTGCGCGAAGGCGCGGGAGAACGAGCCCGTCTTCATCAAGTCCACGTCGTCGGCCTTTGCCTCCACCGAGCTCGAGGGCTATCTGCACGAGGTCGGCATCACGCATCTGGTCGTGACGGGGGCGGTCGCCGGCTTTTGCGTCAACACGACCGTGCGCGCCGGCAGTGACCTCGGCTTCAAGATGAGCGTCGTCAGCGACGCGGTGCTCGGCTTCGACCTGCCGGATGCCGATCTCTCGGCGCGGGAAATCTTCGACGTGACGATGGCGCACCTGAAATCGGATTTCGCCGAGATCGTCGAGACGCGGCAGCTGATGGCCATGCAGCCTGCCTGATTGGGGGCGGCCTGAGGGCCACCGCTTAATCCGGTTTGCCGCCCACCAGCGCGACGATCGGCCCATAGCCGCCGTGCCAGGATGTGTCGTTGCGGCCGAGCGCCGGATTGTAGAGGCCGGTGCCGTTTCCGCCGTCGAGGAAGAGCGCATCGGGGCATTTCAGCTCGTCGCGGAAGAACCTTGCGAAATCGTGGAAATTCACGTTGCCCTCGCTGATGACGAAGCGGAGCGTGCCATCGGCTGCAAGGCCGACGCCGTTGCGCCGCGTGCGGTCGGTCGAGCCGGGTATGAAGATCGGGTTGACCTTGCCGGCGACGAGCAGCATCGGGCCGGATTGCGTGGCGAGGCGCGTTTTTGGCTTCTGCTTCAGGAAATCGGCGGTCGGGATGATATGGGCGCCGGTCTCATCGAGATAGAAGATGCCGTTCGGCTGCTTGAAGAAGTTCGGCACCGGGCCGGACACTTTGGGCGGCGCTTCGACATTGGCCGCTATCAGCTCCCTGCCATCCTCGACATAAAGCCCCAGTGGCGTGAAATCCTCGCGGTACATGCCGGCATTCATGGCAAAGAGAAGCCGCTGTCCTTTGCCGGCAACCGCATCGGCGACGCCTGAAAACCTGCGATAGGGCTTGCCCCCGGCATCCTTCCAGAACAGGCGCAGATCCGCCTTTGCGGGATCGACGCTGCAGACGATATAGCTGCCGCCCTCGAAATTCTGGCGCGTGCAGGGATCGGCAGGCGTCGGCGCGCCAGCCGCATCGGGCGCCTCGGCCTTCGCGGCAAACGCACCGGCAAGGAGCATGGCAAAGGCGATTATGGTGCGAAGCATGGCATCTCCCGACTCGTGGCTGATAACTCGTAGCCAATGACTCGTAGCTGATGACCGGGAAAGAAGGCGAGAGCGGGGAGCAATTTAATCCCTGCCTGCGAAGCTTGCCGCAGGTCCGCCGTGCTGACCTAAGGTAAGGCGATGGCGCTCCGGGCCGCGGGGTTCACGTAAGGTAAATCACCGTTGAATCCGTTCAGTTTTCTCGAAAATCTTCGCGTATCTCACCCGATTGGGGGTGGCGGTTGCCTGGCTAAGGGCTAGAGTGGAAGCCGGCCTTGTGGAGCTGGGCCGACTTGACGCAACCTTGGAGGCCGTCTCTCCCGACGAGCCTCTTTTTTTATGCCATGCGCTTCCGCTGCGAGCGCCGCCAACTCGGCTGTCGTTGCGCGGAGGCCTAAACCCTCTATTCTGGGCTCATCAGGTGCAGGCGCTCGCATTCGCTGTCGGGCATCCCTTTCCGCAATAGCCGGGACATCAGCCATGACGATCGAGATTGCCGATTGGTCGCCGCTCTGGTCGGAGAAATTCCAGGCGAAGGCGGTGGATATTCGCCGGGCGCTTGGAAATGTTGCGCTGCGGATCGATCATATCGGCTCTACCGCCATAGCGGGCATGGCCGCCAAGCCTGTCATCGATATGCAGATTTCGGTGGCCGGATTCGAACCCTTCGAGCGGCTGCTGATGCCGCTCAATGCCATCGGTTATGTGTGGCGGCACGACAATCCGGATCGCGCCAAACGTTATTTCCGTGAAAGTCCCGATCAGGAGCGCATGCATATCCATATCAGGCGTTCCGGCAGCTGGCACGAACAATGGGCGTTGCTGTTTCGCGATTACATGCGCGCCCATGCAGCAGAACACCCTGCCTATATCGCGCTGAAGCACGCGCTCGTCGCTGCCCATGGGGGCGATCGGAAGGCCTATACGGACGGCAAGGCCGATCATCTCTGGGCGGTGATCCGCCGGGCGGACCGCTGGGCGGCCGAGACGGGCTGGGCGCCGGCACAGTCGGACGCGTAGATGGCGCTGCGCGGGTGAGCCAGACTATTTGGCGTGAATACCCAGCAATTCGAACTCGTCGATCAGGCCGACCACCTTTTCGCCGTCAAACGTCTCGGCGCCGATGATGCTCTTGCCGTCGTATTTCTCGGCCTGCAGGATGATGACGTATTTGTCTTCCTGGCGAAAATAGCCGTATTGCGGGATTTCGATGTCGATCGGCTTTCCGTAGTTCCTGGCATCCTCGCCGGTGGCAAAGATCGCCGTTCCGTTGTCGACATCTTCGGGGGCGGCACTGCGGCCGATCAGGAAGCCCGAGCTCGGCAAGTCCGGCCATTTGGCCGCGCCGCTGAAAAGCAGGGAGGCGCAAAGCGCGATCGCAAGCGCTCGGATGGTCTTCAAATCAGTTGCCTTTGCCATGGTCCACTCCTGCCGTGCAAGGAAGGGCGAGGGGAGCGTCATCTAAGGAATCCTCCCTGCAGCCGGAAGTTCCCAAAAACCGTCAACGGAAGGCGAGGGCAAGCCGGGAGAGCAGCACTGCACAATTTTATTCGCAATGGCGCATATAGGCGAGAGGTCCGGATGCCGCAGGCAGGTAGCCGGGTACCGGTGAACGCTTCGAGGGCCTATTCCTGTCGCGGGGTCGGCGCTTTCATGTACTCGCAGATGTTCGTGAAATACAATGTCTGCCCGTTATGTTCGGCTTTCGACAGGGCAAACTCCCAGACGGCGAATTTGTCGTCATTGTAATAGAAGGCCGCGCTCAGGAAAGCTTCGAGGCGGCCGCAATCGCCCACGCCGGCGCCCGTGTAGATGGACAGGGTCTTCTCCTTGAGCTTACCCTTCAGCACCTTGTCGATCTCGAAATCGCCGCGCGTCAGGGGGGGCGGCTCATCGCCCTGCGAAAGCGGCAGGCCAACGCCGAAGGTCACCAGCTTCATGCGGCCTCGGACCACGAGGTCGGCTTTGGAAAACTGCTCCTTCTGGGAGATTTTCCCGCAGCTGCAGGCGGCGGCCTGCGAGGCTGTCAACCCGAGAAAAAGCGATGCGAAGACTGCGGCTGCGGCATGACATGACTTCATCGACATCCCCATTGAAAGAACGCACCCCTAGCGCCCGACCGCTTCTAGGCATGATTGCAGAAAATGGCGGGTCGATGGCGGAGCAGGACAGTCTGTGTGATCTTCCTGAAAGGGGCATGCAGCGGGCTTTGCGCCGCCCTGGCAGCTGTTTGTTTTCTTTCGCCGAGCCAGTCTCTCAGGCGTCGCCGGCGGCCGGATTCCGCAATTCAGAATTGACTTTCTCCGGCCGCCCTAGGGACGGTTCGGCGCAACTGTGCTGGAGCAGGTCTTGGCCTGGCCGTTCAGCCGGCGTCCGCCTCGCGCGTCATCTCGACCATCGTCGGGCGGAAGCCCATCGCGCTAAAGAGGCTGCGGGCGACGTCGTTGCGGTGGGCGGTCGAGAGCACGAAGCGTTCGGCGCCGAGGGATTTCAAGCGGGCCATCGCCGCTTCCAGCAGCATCCGGCCGACACCTTCGCGGCGGCGGCCCGGATCGACGAAGAGATCGTGGATGACGCCCGCCGGTCCGCGAAGCGACATGTAGTCGAAGCCTTCCGATGCGGCATAGGCATATCCGAGGAGGCCGCTGTCGTCTTCGGCGACGATCACGATGACATCGGGCTCGGCGAGCTGGCTTTTCAGGAACTGCCCGTATCTGAGCGGGGTGCTCTTGGCGGCTTCGATGAAGCGCCTGGGGTCCAGTTCGTGATGGAGGGCAACGAGCAGGGCGCCGAAGCCGCCGAGAATATCCATGTCGGCCGATGTGGCGGGGCGGATCCTGACTGCATGTTCAACCGGCTTTTTCGCCATAGGGGTTCCAGTGGTCTTGCAAATGGAGGCGCGGGAGCGGCGCCTGGATCCTTCCTACATCGCGGCCGGTTCCGAGGCCATATGTTGCGTGGGTGATGAGCCCGCCCTGTGCGGTCAGCCGCTCTTGCGAACAGTTGATAGCCAGCGGGTCACCAACCGTTCCAGGAGGACGCCGAGCAAGGTTGAATGGTGTCGGAAAGCCGGAGGCGAATCGCGGCAAGGAGGCTGGCGGACAGGGCGGTCGCACCGCAGCACGCCTGCCAACGGTCGCTAAACGAATAATATTCCATAGAAAAATCAGTATATTACAACAGAAACTTGCAGGTGATTCGAAGTTTTTGTGCCTAAATCTGTTGCCAAATTTAAAATTGACCTTATATTGCCGTTATCGACCATTGCTTGTGACGTCGTTGCGGAGCTATTTGCTCTCGTCAGATTTCCTTCCAAATAATCGACCCAAGCCCGCAGGGTATCGCGGGAAGTTTCAACGGTTGCTTTGAAAGGAGATCGTTATGAATACAGGTACAGTCAAGTGGTTCAACGCCACCAAGGGTTTCGGTTTTATCCAGCCGGATAACGGCGGCACCGACGTTTTCGTCCATATTTCTGCAGTTGAACGCGCTGGCCTGCGCTCGCTCGCAGACGGACAGAAGATCAGCTACGAAATCGTGCAGGACCGCCGTTCGGGCAAGAGCTCTGCCGACAACCTCCGCGCTGAATAAGAACTTGTCACGACTTCGCGCGACCACGGATGTACTGGCGCGCGGAGACGTTGACCGAGGCCAGGGCCTGGCCTGAAAAAAGTCAGGATCTGGGAAGGTCGGGAGCAGTCCCGGCCTTTCATTTTTTATTGCATGAGGGTAGAACGGCATGGCATATCGTCGTTACAGTCCGGGTGACACCATCATGCTCAAGCATGGTGTTCTCGGCGGCGCGCAGCCCTCGGGCTCCGGCGACATTCTGTCCATTCTGCCGGCCGCGCAGGGCTTCGTCCACTATCGCGTTCGGTTTCAGAACGAGAATTTCGAGCGCAGCATCCGCCAGGATGACATCGACGTCCAGGCATCACCTTCGTCGCCTTCGCTTCCAGAAGCAGAGGCGGCGCCCGAAAAGCCGAAATCGAGCTGGATCAATTCGAACGTGATCCGCATCAGGAAGTAACAGCAGCTACGCTGATTAAGGAGAAAACTTGCAGGTACTCGTCCGAGACAACAATGTCGATCAGGCCCTCCGCGTGCTCAAGAAGAAGCTGCAGCGCGAAGGTGTGTTCCGCGAAATGAAGGAACGCAGCGCCTATGAAAAGCCGTCGGAAAAGCGCGCCCGCGAAAAGGGTGAAGCGATCCGCCGCGCCCGCAAGCTCGCCCGCAAGCAGGCGCAGCGCGAAGGCCTGCTGCCGGCACCGAAGAAGAAGGTGATTGCTCGCGGCCGCTGACGCCTTCCCGGTCTCCCGTTCCATCGACAAGGAGGAAACATGACCGAGACGAAAGACACTTTCTTCAAGCCCGAAAAGCTTTCGCCGCAGGCGAAGGCCGAGCAGACGACATCTGTCGCCAAGGGTATCCTCGAAAGCGAAGCTGTCGCTAGGCAGAAGAAGACCGAAAAGCTGCGCGCGCTGAGGCTCGCGCAGGAGGCGGTCCCGGCGCCGCCGAAAAAGCCGAGAGCGGGCAAGAAGGCTTAGGGCCTCTGTGCCTCGCCTTGCCATGGCATGATAAAGCGGTGCTCTCTGGAGCGCCGTTTTTTGTGTTTGGTGATGGCGCCGGGCCTCATGGAGGCCGCCATCTTAGGTGAGGCCACATTTCCAGAGCAGTCACGAAAAGGCCGGGGTTTCGAAGCCCGGCCTTCTGAATTATGGCGATCGGTTGCGGATTTCAATGCAAGGTGACGGCTCGCTCCGGCACGGCGATTTCTTCCTCTGCGAGGCCGCTGAGTGCGACAATGACCTCGTCGATGGACCAGCCGACGCTCAGAGCATGGTCGATCAGCTGGTGGAAGTCGGTTCCGAGGTATTCCTTGCAATCATCAAGACGATCTGCCGAAATAATGATTGTGCGTGAATTCAGGACCCTGGTCATGGCCTTATCCTTTGCTGCGAATATAACCGGCGCAATCGGTTATAGTTCCCGCTTCACAGCATGTTGTTGAATGAATACTTAAGAGCTTGCGAACTAGTTCCGGTCCCGGGAGCGGGCAACCTACCCGCGCCGGAAGTCCGAACGCAGGTGGCTGTAAAGTCGCAGCGCGAATCCAATGCCCGGAGCGCACCAGAAGACAGCGATTAGATAGGCGATCACCGTTACGCCGAGGCATTCGCTTTCACCGGTCGCGCAGGTCGGGGCGACCATAATCGAATGAAGGCAGAGCGTGCCTGCGGCCAGTGAAGCAACTGCAACCGCGATTGGCAGCCAGAGGCTTTTCGCACGCCCGATGGCCAGGGCGGCAATGAAGACCGCCATGAAGGGAAGGGATGCAATCCAGAAGAGGGTCATCAGGCTCTCGGGGCAAGGTTCTTCGCATGGAGCCTATTCTGATTTGGCAGAACGGCAAATGACCAACATGCACGAGCCCAGGCCCTGACATGCTCGCTGTCAGGGCCTGCACCCGCATCTCACCCAGATCCGTTCAGTTCCTGACCTCGAAGATCATGTTGAACGGCGTCTCGCTGGCGCGGCGGAAGTGGTGGTATCCGGCGTCCAGCGCCACCTTGCGCAGCTTCATCTCGCCCGCCTGCGCGCCAAGCCCGAGGCCGACTTCCTGGGCCATGGAGGCGGGCGTGCAGATCATCGTCGAGGCGCCGTAATAGACGCGGCCGACGGGGTTGAGGTTGTCCTTCAGCCCGTCATGGGCGAAGGGCTCGACGATCATCCAGGTGCCGTCCTTTTTCATCGTCTCGCGGATATGGCGGCCGGCCCCGACAGGGTCGCCCATGTCGTGCAGGCAGTCGAACATGGCCACCAGATCATAGTCGCCGGCCGGGAAATCCTTGGCCGATGCCTTGCTGAAGGTCACGCGGTCGGCAACACCGGCGTCCTTTGCGGCGCGCTTTGCCCGCTCGATCGACGGACCGTGATAATCGAAGCCGTGGAAATGCGATTTCGGGAATGCCTGGGCCATCAGGATCGTCGAGGCGCCGTGGCCGCAGCCGACATCGGCGACTTCCGCCCCGCTTTCCAGCTTTTCCTTCATGCCCTTCAGCGCCGGGATCCACTCGGTGACGAGATGGCTGTTATAGCCCGGCCGGAAGAAGCGCTCGGTGCCGCGGAAAAGGCAGGTGCTGTGCTCATGCCAGCCGAGGCCCTTGCCGGTGCGGAAGGCATCCTCCACCTTCGGCTCGTCCATCCACATGGACTGCACGATCTCGAAGGCGCCGCCGAAGAAGGCAGGGCTTTCCTCATTGGCGAAGACCAGCGCCTGCTCGGGCGTCATGGCGAATTTGTTCGAGGCCTCGTGATAGGTGATGTAATCGGCAGCCGCCATGGCGGCGAGCCATTCGCGCACATTGCGCTCCGTGAGACTGGTCGTTTCCGCAAGCTCCATCGACGAGCGCGGCCGCCCGTCCATCATCGCCCGGAACAGCCCGAGATGATCGCCGAGCACGACGAGAACGCCCGATACACTGGCGCCGAGATCGCCCACGAGGCGACCGACGAGTGCATCGACTTTCTGCATGTCAGGTTGCTGCATATCGGTTTTCTGCTTATCGGTTTTCTGCATGGCACCCTCCTCAAGATGCGCCAGCCCCAGTCCGACAGTTCGACCCGCTGATGATTCTAGGCCGGAGCGGCAGGCAGTCAATGCTGCATTCGGGTTAGGGGACCGGCGGGTTAGGGAACCGGGTGAAGATGCTCCGCATTGAAACGTCACGTCATGCGTTCCGGAAACTGCGGCCGGTCTTCGGGCCGATGCTGTCGGGACGGGAAATGCCGACTGAAGTCACCCCTCCAGCAACACCAGACAGGCCCGGAAATTAAGTGCCACGCCGTCCTTTCCGCGGTATAATGACGCGCGGCGGATGCAGACGGAGGTGAAGCCAATGAAGAGGCTCTCAATCATTGCCCTGTCGCTGGCAACGGCGCTGGCGAGCGCACTGCCGGCCGAGGCGTTTCCCACCATGGCCGCCGCCCCTGATGTCGAGGCACAGCAGGCGCAACTGGTACGCTACCGCGGTTACTATGGCGGCTATCACGGCGGCTACTATGGCGGTCACGGCGGATACTACCACCACCATGGCGGCGACGGCTGGGGCTGGGCGCTCGGCGGCCTGGCCGCAGGCGCGATCATCGGCGGAATGCTGGCGCAGCCCGGATATTACGGCTCCGGATATTATGGCTCCGGCTATTATGATCCCGGCTACTACGGCGGCTATTCCGGTCCGTACTATTACGGCTCGACGCGATATTATGCACGACGCTACTATTATCCCCGGACCTACTATTATCCCCGGGCCTACTATGGCGGCAACGGCCATGTAAGCTGGTGCTTTGCGCGTTACCGGTCCTACAGGGCTTACGACAACACGTTCCAGCCCTATCACGGCCCAAGGCAGGCGTGCGTCTCGCCGCAATATTGATAGCCGCTGACAGCGTGGAGATCGCGACAGGCTTCAGGGAAGTTCGATTTCGCCTGCTACCACGTGGTTGAGGCCGGTGCCTTCCGCCGTCAGCGTCATGCGGACCTTCAGCTTCTTGCCGCCGATCTGCGCGTCGCGCACGGTCTCCTCGATCTTGCGCTGCGAGGTCACGCCGACTTCCTTCAGGAACTTGCGGATGGACATGTTGAAGGCGTCTTCGCTCATGATGATATCCCCCATGTGAGGAAGGGATTGTACGGGAAGGCGGCCGGTCGCGAAAGCTGGATGGGAGGCGCGGTGGCGATATTCAGCGCGAGCCGGCAAATCGAGAGGCCCGCAGTTGATGGCTGGTGTGGATGGATCGGGTTTGCACTGCCGAGTGTCTGCTCTCCAATGACAGACAGCCTCCGGCGATGCGTTCATGCGCGGTCGATCATTTTTCTTATTCGCTCTTGCGCACGTTCCGCCGCTTCTCTCGATTGCCAGGACACCTGCCCGTGCCTCTCCAATTCATATCTTTTATGTTCACTGAGGGAAGTTTTGCGGCCGGATAGACGATCTATCAATGTGTCGGTTTCCACGGACAGCTCGAGCGCTTCGATTTGTGCTATGGTTGCGATGAGTTTCTGCTCAGCGGCCTGGAGATAGGACTTGATCGCTTCTTCCACGGGATACGACTGCAGCAGAAGCTTAGCGTCTGTCTCGCGTCCCTTAAGGAATAGCTGAGTGACGTCGTCAAACCTCGCTTTCGAAGTTAGCTGGAGCAGGTCGTGCGGAAAAATGCGCTTTCTGTTGCCGATCGGCAATGTTGCCGGAAGGCATAGACTATACACCTTCGCAACCAATTCAGAGCAATAGCGAGCTCGGTTTGCTGAAATGGGAGAGAAGCCAACAGAAAGATCGTAGGCTTGGCTATGGAAATAAAACAAGTTGGCTAACCAAAGGTCGGCAGTTGCTATCTCAGCTCGCACCTTAGCAAACGCATATTCAAAAGGCGTTCGATCGCCACGCTCGATCTCAGGCAGATGGGGGCGAACGACGAAAATCTCCTCAAATCTTCCTTGGTCGAAATACTGCGATTCCGAACATACGGCGACGCCGGTCTCAGGAGTCGCATGTGCCCAAATTTGATTGGCGACGCAAACCAACACGTGTGAGAATCGTGCTCCACGTCGACCGAGAGCTTTCTGCCCGAGTATGATTGATTTGCTAAGCCAGTCACTCTCCCGAACGAATGCGATGTCACCAGGATTCGAGAAAATATATTCGTCGCTCATTTGGTGTCCCCACGCCAATAGGACCGACTAATATATGTAAATGCGGCTGACGCCAGGAACGAAACCAAGGCGACGGTTACATAGATGGCTACAGTTGGGGTAGCTGTTTTGGGATCTATAAGACTTCCAATGATCGGGTCTATCTTGCTGAAAGCATATCCGCTCAAGAAGCCATAAACGAGCTTCCCGATGCTAGCGAAGGCCTCCCTCTCAGTGATGCTATAAGGTGAAATGATGATGCCGACTGTCCAACCAAGCGCCGCACCTAGCACTCCACTCAGAAGGCATAGGTTGAAGTGAGTTCCGTTCTCATAGCTCCAGGCAAAGAATATTAAACTGCCAAACATCATGAAAACGACAATCGCTCCGACCCATAGGTCGGATATATCGCCCGATGTTGCAAAGCGCGAAATGCCCGGTGCTGACTCCTTTGGCTCTTCGGTAGATGCAGCGTTAGTCGTTGTAGTTGATTGTCCCGATTCAACTGCCATGCTACGGTTCCTAATAGGCGCCTAGGCCTGCTCTCATCGTCTCACCAACTCGTAAAGCGCATAATCCTCACAATTTCTCCGAAGAAATTATTTAATAAATAATAACTGGTATTTCTTCTTTGAGTTTCTTTTAGAGCGGGATTAAATCGGAAAAAGTTCCGCGATCTCTTTCCTTATCACTTAACTTTTTGGGGTATGGGTTGTAAATTTATTTATTAATGTAGTGTATTTATATATTAGTTTACCGCAGCTTCAAAATAAATCTTGAATTGGTCCGGCGTTTTTCGGAAATTATATTCAATTTATAGCCACTGATCTGGGCCGTAAATAGCTGTAATTGGTTGCAACATTCCTCTGCATTTGGTCCGATCATAGAATCATCACCTCTTTGTGCAGCCAATAATTTCGGTTCTGATGGAATGGGATGAACCTTTTAGAGCCGGTCCTCTTCACCGCGCGGGGCCGCTGCGGGGCCGTCGCCCTGCAAGCGAGGCGGTCGCGGGCACATCGGGAAGCACAGCCTGAAGCGGCCCACCCATCCCTGGTCTCAGAAGGGCGGGCCGCCATCGGCTCGCGCTATTTCAGCGGCAGGAACAATTCCACGACGACCTCATGGACAGGGACATCAGGGAAGAAGGAGAAATGCCGCTGGCAATAGATCGGGAAATCGCGGGCTTCCTCGCCGCTTGCCGGAAGCCAGTCCCGGTAGAGATAGAGGGATGCGGGTTCCAGGTTGTGGGTATCGTGAACGACGCGGATGACCGCGCAGCGGCCGGCCGGGATCACGCCTGATTTCATCACCTCGTCGTCGGCATCGATCGGCCGGTCGGTGCCGACACAGATGTCCATGCTGTAATCGGCCGGATTGGCGGGGATTCTCGGGGAACGGAAGATGTTGAAGGTGGGGCTTGTCTCGGGTGACAGGCCGGCGGCCTTGCGCCAGGCGATGAACCGCTCGATGCTGGTGCCGAGATTTGCCCGGTCGCCCCGGTGTTCCAGGATCGCCACCGGGGTTGGCGGTACTTCGCGGATCGTCACGTCGTCTTCTTCATAGGTTATCTGCATGAGCTTGCTCCTTGCGTTTTCGAGGGGCCCGAAGGCGGCAAGCCACGGAGCCCAGTCGGGCGATCTCCGGAACGAGGAAGGCGATTGCCCGAACCGTTGCCGAAAGGCGCGGGCAAAGGCATCCGGTGCACCGTAACCGGCATCCATTGCTATGTCGGTGACGCTCTGGTCGCCGTTTGACGCCAGGTGGTGCGAAGCGCGCTTCAAACGGGCGAGCTGGACATAGCGATGCACCGACAGACCGAAGGTTGCCGAGAACTGCCGGTGAAAATGAAACTTCGAAAAGGCTGCGATAGCGCTCAGCGCGTCCAGGTCCAGATCGTCATCCAGATGCCGGTCTATGTGATCGAGCACCCGCTGCATCCGGGCATGGTAGTTTCGAAGCGCCGCCTTCATCATTCCGTCCTCCGTGGCGGCTCCAACTAAACGCGGGCAGGGGCGATCCGCTCGACCGATCTTGCGGTTTTGGCGGCACCTGCGGAACAGGCAGGTCGGTTCATGCGTGATCGGCGTCGTAGCGCAGGCGGTTGTCCTCGATGCTGCCCCTGTTTTCAGCCGCCCAGTCGGCCAGGTGGCGGACGGTTTCCGACAGGGAGTGCCCGAGCGGGGTCAAGGTGTATTCGACCTGCGGCGGGGTGCTGGGGTGGACGGTTCTGGCGATCATGCCGTCTCGTTCCAGCGTCTTCAGCGTTCGCGTCAGCATCTGCTGCGAAATGCCGCCGATCTGGCGCTTAAGCCCGTTGAAGCGGAGAGCACCCAGCCGAAGTGCGACGACGACCTGGATCGTCCATTTATCGCCGACCCGGCTGAGGATCTCGCTGACACCCCGGCAGTCGGCGCCTGCCGGCCTTGCAGTCACATCCATCTGACCAGCTCCCAAAGATATGCTTTTGACGGATAATTTTAGGTCCCATAAATGGCCGTGGTCAACATCTGAGACCTTGTCTCGCGGCGAAGCCGGCGGGCGGGTCACCACCAGGAGACCACCATGAACCTCTTCTACTATCCCGGCGCCTGCAGCCTTGCCGATCATATCGCGCTCATCGAGGCGGGGCTTGCCTACAGGCTCACCAGCATCCGGCATGACAAGACGACGGAGGACGGGCGCGATTTCCTGTCGATCAACCCCAAGGGCTACATTCCCACGCTCGAACTCGAGGACGGAGCGATCCTGACGGAGAACCAGGTCATCCTGGCCTATATCGCCGAGACGAGCGGCAAGCTCCTGCCCGGGGACGGCATCATACGCTGGCGCGCGCTCGAGGCGCTCGCCTTCATGTCGTCGGAGATCCACTCACGGTACCAGCCCTTCTTCCGGAATTTCCCCGAGCCGGAGAAGGAGCGCGCCCGCGAAAAGCTCGCGCAGGCCTTCGCCATCCTTGCCGGCCAGATGGGCGACAAGACGTTCCTGGTCAGCGACGAGATGACGATTGCCGATTGCTACCTGTTCTGGGTGCTGACGGTCGCGCCGAGGAGCGGCGTCGAACTGCCGGAGGCGCTCGGCAGGTTCCTCGCGCATATGCGAACGCTGCCTTCCGTGACGCAGGCCCTTGCCGAGGAAGGGCTCGGCTGATCAGGCGGTCCGGCTGGCCGGCGAAGGTACTCAGCCGGCCAGCCGTTCTTCGCGCGGGCCGCCGCTCAATCCAGGAGGACGACAGCCTCGACCTCGAAGAGCATGGGGTCGATCGCGAGTCTCGGCACCGGGACCAGCGTCTGTGCCGGCAGCCTGTTCCCGAACATGCGCGTGACGGTCTCCGTCAGTATGCCGAGCTTCGACATATCGTGGCCGACCACGTAGACGGTCAGTTTCACGACCTGGTCGGGGCGGGCGCCAAGTGCTGCGATGACGGCGGCGAGGTTCGCATAAGCCTGTTCCACCTGGGCAGCGAAGTCCGGCGAAAGAGCGCCGTTCCGGTCGTACGCGCCCTGGCCCGAGATGAAGGCCAGCCGGCCGGCGGCTGGGGCGATGACCGCCGTGCTGTAGCCGTGCGGTGTCGGGTCGTGCAGATGGGAGGGGTTCACGATAACAGGCGTTGCGGCGAGGGTTTGATGGGATGTCATGGTCTGTCTCCTTGTCGGGTTGCCATGACACGCCTAAGGTGAATCGGTGCCAGATTTTGGCACCGAATATCGGGAAAGCTCCAGGGTGCGCAAATGAACATCCGCCTCAGACACGACGCCATCGTGCGCATCCTCAGGCGCAACGGAAGCTCGACAGTCGATGATTTGGCAGAGGAGGTTGGTGCTTCCAGGCGAACGGTACTGCGCGACATCGGGGCGCTGCGCGAGCAGGGTTTTCTCATCCATTCCGAATCCGGCCGGGGTGGCGGGCTGCAGCTCGACCCGGAATCGGTGCAGACCACGGCCCGGCTCTCGGTCACCGAGGTGTTTGCGCTCCTGATCAGCGTGGCGGCCATGCGCGCGGCACGCTCCCTTCCTTTCTCCGATCTCGCCGATGCCGGGCTTGCGAAGATCGAAAAGGCGCTTTCGGCCGACAAGGTGCGGGACCTGCGCCGGCTTCTCGACTGCCTCTATGTCGGGCAATTGTCGCCCAGGCAGGATATTTCGGACATTGGCTCGATCGATTCCGGGCTGCTGCCGGCCTTCGAGACGGGGTTTCTGCAGCGGCTGCATCTGCGGTTCCGCTACCGTGACGCCAGGGGAATGGAAACGCTGCGCGAGGCCGAACCGCAGGCCATGCTCATCCTGCCGCCACTTTGGTATCTCGTCGGCTGGGATACCGCGCGCGGGGATTTCCGGCATTTTCGTATGGATCGGATCAGCGCGCCGGAGATCGTGGAAGGCACGCAGTTTCGTCGAAGGCACGTGCCCTTCGAGGATGATGTCTGTCCGTTCAGCGAAATGGCGCGCTGAGCATCGGCGAAGGGCCAGGGCAGACGCCGAATATCTGAGATGCGGGACGCCGGAAGGCTGGCTCGACGACAACCCGGCCCTTGATACAGCAACGGCGGCCGTGTGCGTTTCCATGGTGCCCGCATTGCGGTCGGCCCTAGCTTGAAGTTGCCCGTCAAACCTTTAGTTTCGACTAAAATAGTCGCAGGGACATGCAGGCAATGACTGGCAAAGCCGTTCACTCGTTCGAGATCGTCGAAGAAGTGGCCTCGGATGCGGGGATCTATACCTGGGATATCGTCAGGAACCTCGTCTTCGCAGACAGCGCGCTCGCCGAGCTTTTCGGCATGGATGCCGACGCCACGGTGCGCGGCCTGCCGCTGGAAGACTATCTTGAGCGAGTCCATCCCGATGACAAGCCGGATCTCGCAAAGACGATCTCGCAGGCGATCGTCGCCGAAATTGCCCAGCAGAACATCTATCGCGTCCAGGGCAGCGATGGCCGCTACCGGACGGTCGCGGCCTTCGGCCGGGCCTTTCGCGACCAGAGCGGTTCGCCCGTGCTCTATTCCGGCATCGTCGTGCCGGTGACCGACTGCGAGAATGCCAAACCGGTGGCGCATTAGACGGCTGTTGCCGTCGATTCGCGCCGGTCGCTTGCGATGCTGATGTCACCGCATGGCTTCTGCTATCCGTAACAAGGCTGCATAGATGACCTCCGGATCGCCGGGTGCAACGGCGTCTCGGGTCAGGGCTTCCGCCTTGGCGACAATCTCGTGGGCCGCGCGCAATGCCGACCGGCCGTCCGGCGTGAGTTCGGTCGTCAGGACCCGGCCATGCACCGGGTGGGCGGTTCGTTTCACGAGGCCGTCCCGTTCGAGTGTGGCGATGATGGACTGCATCGTTTGCGCTGTCACGAAGGCGCGCCGCGCCAGCTCCGCGCTTGACAGGCCCGCGTTGAACTCGAGCCCCGCCAGCACCGAATATTGCGGGGTCGTCAATCCGATGTTTCGAAGTTCATTGTCGAGATGGCCCCGCAGCGCCTGCTGGGCCCGTTTCAGCGCATATCCGAGCGAACGGTAGGTGTCATCCACCGGGGGATCAATCAGGCTGGACATATCAGGGTCCTTATATTATATCAGGCCCCTGACGATACTGCGTTAGGTATAAAAAGGGAAGACAGCTCATGGCTCGCCTCATTGGACCGGATTTCATCGGGATACAGACAAGGGATCTGGACGCCGCACGGACCTTCTACCAGGATATTGTCGGGCTCACGCCTTCGGCAAAAGCCCCTCCAGGTGCGGTTGTTTTCGAAACGCAGCCCATCCCCTTCGCCGTCCGCACGCCGATCGGGGACTTTGACGACACGGACAAGCTCGGGGTCGGCATCGCGATCTGGTTCGGCTGCGACGATGCCGACGAACTGCATGCGCATCTCTTAGAGCGCGACGTTCCCATAGCCTTCCCGCCGAAGGACGGTCCGTTCGGGCGCTATTTCGCCTTCGTCGATCCGTTCGGCTATACGATCACGGCGCATACCGTCCTGGCGAGGCAGTAGAAGCCGCGGCCGCACGGACGATGTTGCCCTGATGGCCGCACGGGCCTGGGGGAGGCAGGCGCAATCTTACAATCGATTGCGCCCATCGACATGGACGTTTGTCATTGCGATAGGATCAAGCCGAAAAAGGTGCTAAGCGCGCCAGCCAGACAATGACAGGAGTGCAATTGTGAGCGAACTGACCGTAGCGGATGCGACAAACCGCATCTATGAATCGCTGCATGCCGATAATGCCGACCTCGACACACACATCGCTGCTCTCAAGGCGGCATTGGCTCGGGCGGGTGTGAAAGAAGCGGTATTCGATCCGGCCAGGCTCGTGCAGAACAACCGTCAAGGCAGGAAGCTGATGCAGGCATATTTTCGCCAGCGCGGCGTGACGGTGAAATACTCGGCCTAATGAGGCCGGCTGACCGGCTCAACCGGGCAGAGCGGCAAATAAAGCTTACGAGAGCCCACTTTACGGCGGCCTCTCTGGCGTCGTTGGAGATCTGACGGGCGCTTTGAACTGCGGCGGCGGCTTTGCGGATCACGTCGATCACGAGGTCGCCGCTGATCGGTTCCGACCTCCTTCTCGGACGCGCGGACGGTATGTTTCAGGAGGATGTCAGGCTCCTGCTTGCCGCTGACGACGGCGGTCTGGTCCTGATGACCTGTCGCGGCGTGAGGCGCTCCTCCCAGAGCGTCGATGAGCGTCTCGCTGATGGTGTCGAATACGATGTGTTCGAGATTCTATGAATTCGCTGCGCGACGGCGGCGATGTGGTCGAATTGCCCGTTTCCCGACCTTGCCGGCGGCCCGATGATGGATTTGGCTGGCGACCATAGCCATCAATGGGAGCCAGCATGACCAGCCTCGACCGATGGACCGCCCACACGCCGATGTCGGACCCCGGCCAACAGGCGGAGGCTATCGCAGCTTTGCCTGACGAGGTCGGGCATCTCGCCGGCATCGTCCAGGGCCTGCTGGTGCATTCCAGCTGGCTCGGGGACTATGGTCTCGACGCCTCGAGGCTCGGGCCGGGTGCGCGCCAGACCCTGCCGATCGCCGAACGGCTTGCCGACATCATGCAGCGCGACGACCGTCCTCTCGCCCAGGCGCGGCCGGCCGACAGGCGATCCGTTGGAACATGCCGGGATTTCGCGCTGATGCTTTGTGCATTTCTCCGCAGCAAGGGCGTTCCCGCGCGTGTGCGATGCGGCTTCGCATCCTATTTTTCGACGGAGTGGGAAGATCACTGGATCTGCGAATATCGGGATGGCGGGACGGGCGAGTGGCGGCTTGCCGATGCACAGATTGACGCGATGTTGAGAAGCAGGAAACACATTGAATTCGACGCTGCCGACATGCCCCGCAGCGCTTTCCTCATGGCAGGGGAAGCCTGGCTGACATGCCGCCGCGGAGAGGCCGAGCCGGCAAGCTTCGGCCATGGCGGCACAACCGGCCTCTGGTTCCTGAAGATCAATGTCCTGCGCGACCACCTTGTCCTGAACGATCGCGAGACCTCCAAATGGGATCGCTGGCGCGAGGCACCGGAGGCAAGCCGGCAGGTGCCACCCGATGAGTTGGCATGGCTGGATGATCTCGCGGCCTGCCCGGATCAGTCGCTCGTCGCCCACAAACCGGACTGGCTAGCCTAAGTTGGGTTGCGTGGCTGGAGAGGCCGGCTGTGCTGGACGATCAAAAAACGAAAACCTAAAAGAGATCGACCACAAGCCCGCGTTTTGAAGGAGGAGAAAAAATGGAGCGGATCGAGAGGGAAGTGAGCGGCGGCTGCCAGTGCGGGGCCGTGCGCTATCACGCAACCGCGATGCACGACAATTCGCATCTCTGCCATTGCCGCATGTGCCAGAAAGCCTCGGGCAACGTCTTTGCCGCGCTCGTCGCCGCGCCCGACGATGCGCTCACCTGGACACGCGGCAGGCCTCAAGTCTGGAAGAGCTCGGAGCTTGTGGAGCGCGGCTTCTGCGCCAATTGCGGCACACCCTTGTTTTTCCACCACCTCGAAAACGGCCGCACCAATCTGATGATCGGTTCGCTCGACGATCCGCACGCCTTTCCGCCGCATGCCAGTACCTGCACCGAGAACATGGTGGGGTGGTTCGATACGATCACGGGCATAGAGAATACCGGTGCGACCGAAACCAACGGTGCCGACTGGGCTGCGGCGATCAAGGAGAGCAGCAACCAGCACCCTGACCACGATACGAGTTCATGGATGGTCAAGGGGGCGTGATGGCTAGCTCCTATTCCCCCGGTCACGAGGGGATGGGCTGCGGCTCGATGCCGACATCGAGCAGATCGATCGAGACGGCGACCCGATCGAGGATCGGCCGGTTGTCCGGGCCGGTTGCGTAAACCCTGCGCTTCGTCGGGATTATCAAACCAGCGAAACTCCTGTGGTCGCTTGCATAGTTGGCACTCCTGGTGCCGCCCATGATGTCGACGCTGTAGTCATGGCGCCGCAACAGGCCGTCCGCATTGAAATAGAAGGTCTGCACGGTGGAATGGCTCGGGACGGTTGAGGGGAAGGTTACCTTCAGCCGGCGCCAGGTTTCATCCTCTTCCTGCCACGGCTCGATCTCCTCCGTCCTGAAACCGGGAAGCGTGAAGAGAAACGGCGTCGTCAGATAGGTCCACATGGCATAGCCGGTGAAATAGATCAGGTGCTGCCGGTCCCAGGGTGTGGTGATCGTATGTCCTTCAAATAGGGAACGCGGTGCGGCACGATGTTCGATGACGTCGCCGCTGTCAGCAACGATAGATGTTTGCTCCGGTTCCCAGACGCAATGCTGCCCTTTCTCCAGGAAGGGGGTGAATTCGGTGTGCGGACGATGGGCGGAGACCGACGTGTGGATGTCGGCATAGACATCCGGCCAGCCCTTCACATGCCAGACCGCGCCGCCAACTTTGATATGTGCATGCAATTGCTCGATCTGCTGCCAGCGTTGCAGGCCGCCATGCGCTTCCATTGCGAGATCCAATAGGTCGGTCACTTCGAGAGCCTCCGGTTCGTGATGATCATAAAGGTTTAACTTTGAAACCTATCGACATCTATTCCGATATGGTTTAACTTTGCAACCGTAATTCGGATGAAAGGCGGAAAAATGAAGGGCAAGCGAACTGACATGGGGGATGCCCAGTGCGGGATCGCGCGGTCTCTGCAAGCCGTCGGCGATTGGTGGTCGCTCCTCATCATCAGGGAGGCTTTCAAGGGGCTTCGACGGTTTTCCGAGTTTCAGAAGAGCCTCGGGCTCGCAAAGAACATCCTGTCGGTGCGCCTGCGAAAGCTCGTGGAGGAGGGCATCTTCACGGTGGAGCCGGACCCTGACTCCGCACTCAGCCATCTCTATCTCCTGACGCCGAAAGGGCGCCAGCTGAGCGTGGTCCTCGTCGCTCTCTGGCAATGGGGGGAGGAGCATTGCTTTGCAGAGGGTGAACTGAACTATGCGATCGTGGACAGCCTGAACCGGCAACCCTTGCAGAAGCTTCAGCTTGCAGCCCGCGACGGCCGGCCTCTGGACTCTCAACAGTTTCGCATTGATCCCCGGGATCGTTGAGCCCAGCCCTGGGCCCTCATAAGGGGGCAGCGGCAACACCGCTGCCCCCCGCTCAAGATGGCCCTTGTTCCACGCATCGGCCATTGCGATCTCCTCGCATCACGACACAGAGAGAGAGCGGGACCAATCACCGGACAAGGAACCCGAGCACTGCTGCGTTTGCAAGATCGATGAAGAATGCGGAGACGAGCGGCAGGATGATGAACGCGATGGTCGCTGCTCCGTGGATCTTGGTGACGGCCGTCATGTTGGCTATTGCCGTGGGGGTGGCTCCGAGCGAAATCCCGCAAAAGCCGGCGGAAATGACTGCCGCATTGTAGTTGCGCCCCATGGCCGGGAACACGATGAAGATGATGTAGATAATGGCCGCAAGCGTCTGCACCGCCAGCACGATCGCGAGCGAAAGGCCCAGTCCGCTCAAGGCCCACAACTGCATGCTCATCAGAGACATCGCCAGGAATACGTTCAGAGAGAGATCGGATATGAGCGCCAGACCGCGGGTGTGTGCCGGCCAGGGCAAATTCGGAGCCAGGATCGGAATGCTGTTCGTCATCACGATGGCGACCAGCAGACAGACGACGAACAGCGGAAGATTGATCCCGGCTTCAAGGATAAGCTCGTGCAGGGCGTAGCCGATGATGATGGCAACATTTGTCACCAGCAATGTGCGCAACAGGCCGATGTAGCTGACATCGTCTTCCTGGCCGGCAACGGCATCCCGCGACACGCCGATCGTCAGCTCCTCGTCCTTGGGGCCACTCAGACCATTCCGGGCGATCAGATACTGCGCGATTGGTCCCCCGATCAGACTGGCGACGACCAGGCCGAGCGTTGCGCTGGCAATGCCGATTTCGAGAGCATTGGTGAGGCCGAAACGGCTCGACACGATAGGTGCCCAGGCAATCGCCGTGCCGTGCCCTCCGATCAGTGAGATCGAACCGAGAAGGATTGCCATGCCTTGGGGAAGACCGAGCACTTCGCTCGCCCCCATGGAAAGGAGGTTCTGGATGACAAGAAACGCAAGCGTGAGGGCCAGCAGGATGAGAAACGGCTTGCCTCCGGCAAAGAGATCGGAGACCCGCGCGTTCAGGCCGACGCCAGTGAAAAAGTAAAGCAGCAGCATGTCGCGTGCGGCAAGCTCGAAGCTGATCTCGATATCGAAGAACTCGTAGGCGACGAGCGTCACGAGCGCTGCCAGCAGCCCGCCCGTGACGGCTTCCGGGATGCTCCAGCGGGTGAGGACGGGGATGAGCCGATTGAGGTTCGCGCCGGCGAAGAACACGAGGATCGCTATGGTGAACGACAGCAGTCCCGGGACCTGTATTGTCGACATGTGCCACCTTCACCGTCAGACGTATCGGTTGCAAAACACTGACACACGCGCTTTGACTGAACCAGTGAAAATATTGTTTCGCCCCCTCGCTGCTCCCGGGGACATCGTGCGGCATCCGGCTCCTGCTGCCCGTTACTGGTTTCGAAGCACGCCGACGAGAGCCTTTCCGTCGGTGAAATAGGGATCGCCGCCGCCGTTGCGACCGTCTTTGGTCGGTCCGATGCCATTGATCTCATAGCTCGACAAAAGTTGCCCGGCCTTGAGAAGGTCGCTGATGACAAGGTCGCGCTCTGCATCGACATCAGGGCCGATATGATGCGTGATTTGACCGGTATCGTGGCTGAAGCCGACGCCCCGATCAAAACTTGCCGAGCCCAGCCAGTGCGGGCGGCCATTTGGGCCGGTTTGTTCGGTCAGCCAGAAACGAACATGGTTGCGTTCGTCGGCGCTTTTGCCGACGGGCTTTTCGAAAGCCAGATCCTGTTTTCTGCCCTCAAAAAGCAGTGGGCTGACCGGCGCATCCAGATCAGGCCGATCAAGCACCACACTCAGTCCGATATCGATCGATGTGCGCAAGGTAATCTTGTCGGCAGGATCCCATCCGGCCGCCGCGAACGCCCGGATGACCTCTTCCTTCGAACCGACAAGACCGACATTGATGGGGTCGCCGGGAATACCCTGCTCGGTGGTCGTGACCATGTTGCCAACTTTGGCAACGCGGTCGGCATCGTGAAAAATCCAGATTTCGGGAATGACGAAATAGGCAAGCAGCAAATATGTGAACAGCAGGGCAGCCACAGTGCTGGTCGCCATGCGGATTCTCGTGCGATGACGCATTGGAAATCCCCCCAGATTGCCAGGGAGGATCATACGCCGAACATGCGGCGGCGACATTCATAATTTGCAGTTGTCCGCTCGATCTCGATCGAAGCAAAAAGCAAACGCACAGGACGTCGACTGTCGCGCCGACGATAGCGTTCATTAGAAACTGCTTGAATTCTGATACGCATGTTGTATACAAGTTGTTTATCAGCTCGTGGAGCAGGTGCATGTCGCTTTCATTCTCTTCGCAGCCGGATGCCGCCCAGGACATGGTCTATGCCTGGTTGAAGCAGCACGTGCTGACCTTGCCCCGCCATGAGACGACTTTCCTGACGGAGTCGCAGGTCTGCCGGGAGACCGGAGTTTCCCGAACGCCCGTGCGGGAAGCCTTCCTGCGGCTGGAAGCCGACGGCTTGCTCAAGATCATGCCGAAGAAGGGGGCCTACATCGCGCCGATCACCGAGGCCGAGATCGACGATATCATGCAGGCACGGCGCCTCGTCGAAGAATGGTGCGCGCAGCAGGCGAGCAGTTTCGGCAGCAGCGTCGCCGATGGATTGGACGACATGATCGCGCGGCAGGAACAGGTTCGCAACGATCCCGTCGCCTTCATCGAAAGCGATCGGGAATTCCACCGGACAATCGTGCGGGCAGCGGGCAACGCGGTTCTCGCAACATTCTACGAGAGCCTGCGGGATCGGCAGGTCAGGATGGGCGTGCATGCCATCTCCGTCGGCAGCCGGATCGACGAGGTCCTGGTCGAACATCGCGCAATTGTCGATGCGATCCGGGCCGGCCAGCCGGGACGGGCGGTGGCGGCGGTCGGCGAGCATCTGGCGAGGACGCTGACGGCATTGCGGGCACCGGCTTTCGGCGGCCGGGCTGCCGTCTCTCGGGCTGCGGAATAGCCGCTGCGCGGACGCAAACTTGAGGCTGACAGGAAAGCAGGAATGGCAATCGGATAATTCAGATCAGCACCGGGGGGCCGGACATGGAACCAGTTTTCGACGTGAATGCATTCAGGCAGGCGTTGGGGCAGTTTCCGACCGGTGTGTGCGTGGTCACCAGTGTCGTCGGCGCAGAGACGCTCGGTGTGACGATCAGTTCGTTCAATTCTCTCTCGCTCGACCCGCCGCTGGTCCTGTTCAGCATCGATCGCCGTGCGGCCAGCCTGCCGCTTTGGCAGCAGGCAACTGCTTACACGATCAACGTTCTCTCGGAAAACCAGGCGGATCTTTCGGGCCGCTTCTCGCGGTCGCTGACCGACAAATGGGAAGGGATCGCCTGCGAGACCGGGGTAGGGCACGGTCCCACATTGCCGGGTGCTGCGGCGGTGTTTCACTGCGCGCATTGGGCCGTCCATCAGGGCGGCGACCATCTTCTTTTCATAGGCAAAGTCATCTCGTTCCGCACGTTCCGAGACCGCCATCCGCTGGTCTTTTCCAAGGGCCGCTACGCCGCCCTGGAAAATGAAGGATTCGCCGATCAATCGTGGCCGTTGGCCTCGCACTATTGAAGGGGGTAGTGATGTTGAAGACAGGTGCACAGCATATCGAAGCCCTGCGCGACGGCAGGCAGGTGTTCATCAACGGCGCTGTTGCGGGCGATGTCACCGCGCATCCGGCCTTTCGCGAAACGGTACGGTCCGTGGCGCGGCTCTATGACTTCCAGAGCGAGGAGCGGAACCGGTCGCTCATGACCTGCGAGACGGAGAGCGGGGACCGCGCAAGCCGGATCTGGCAGATGCCGGCGAGCTACGCGGAACTCGTGGAGCGACGCAAGGCGCTGGAGACATGGGCCACACTGCATTGCGGTTTCCTTGGCCGCGCTCCCGATCATGTCGCCTCCTGCCTGTCCGGCATGATGATGGGGATCGATGTGTTCCGGGATCATGATCCGAAGCGCGCCGATGCGCTGGCCGACTATTATCGCCATGCCCGCGACAGCGATCTCTACCTGACATACGTGATCATCAATCCGCAGGCGGACCGGTCGAAGACGGCAAGCCAGCAACAGGACCGCACGCTGACTGCCGGTGTCGTCGATCAGGATGCGGAGGGCCTGACGATCCGCGGCGCAAAGATGCTGGCGACGGGTGCGATCATGGCCAACGAGGTCCTCGTGACCTGCATCCAGCCGCTGTCGGAGGGAGACGAGCCCTATGCCGTCTCCTTCGCCGTCCCGATGAATGCGCGCGGCATGAAAATCATGTCCCGCAAATCCTACGAGGAACATGCGGTGAGCGTGTTCGACAACCCGCTCGCCAGTCGCTTCGACGAGAACGATGCGGTCCTCTATTTCGATGACGTCAAGGTGCCCTGGGACAGGGTATTCATCAACCAGGATATCAAGATGTGCCAGCGGCAGTTTCATGGCACGCCGGCGCATGTCCTGCAGAACTATCAGGCGCAGATCCGCCTGATGGTGAAGATGCGCTTCCTGTCGGGGCTGGCGCATCGCATTGCCGAAACCAATGGCATCGTCAATTTCCCGCAGGTGCGTGAGATCCTCGGCTCGTTGGCAGCCCAGAACGCCATGGTCGATGCCTTTGTTCACGCCATGGAGGTCAAGGGGCAGATGCGCGGCCGCTATTTCATCCCGGATGCGCACATGCTCTATTCGGCGCAGGTGCTGACCCAGAAACTTTATCCCACCGTGATCTCGACCCTGCGCGAACTGGCGGGCGGCGGATTGATCATGCTGCCTTCGAGCGTCGCCGATTTCGCCGACCCGCAGCTGAAGGAACTGATCGAGAGGACGCAGCAATCACCGGCAACGAGCGCCGAAGGACGGGTGAAGCTGTTCAAGCTGGCCTGGGATGCGATCGGCTCGGAATTCGCCTCGCGCCATACACAATACGAAATGTTCTATGCTGGGGCGAATTTCGTCACCACCGGCCACAGCTTCCGCACCTTCGACTGGCATTCCGGCACAAGGCTCGTCGACCAGATGCTGGATTCCTATTCGCTCGAGGGCGAGCGTCCGGCCGATGCCGCGGTGGCGGCATGAGCTTCCCGATTTCGGCCTTCCGGGAGCACAAGGAGTTCCACCGCGTCGACATGGATACCGGCTGGCATGGTCCTTCCGGCTATCCGCCCGGCATCGAACAGAAGATACTGGCGGGACGCCTGGACGAGACCGGGGGCAAAGGCAGCCGCACCCGCTTGCTCCGCTTCAGCCCGGGTGCGCGGACCGACCGGCCGTTTGTCCACGATTACTGGGAGGAGGTCTATCTGCTCGAGGGCGACCTGATCGTCGGCGATGGAACAGAACTGGCGACGACCTTCTCCATCCATACCTATGCCTGCCGTCCGCCCGGTGTCTTTCACGGACCATTCAGATCGGAGACGGGATGTCTGCTGCTGGAGGTCCACTACTATGACGCACCATAGATTTTGACGCGGGGTGGCCGCCTCCTGCAGCCTCAGCAGCCAATGACCATCTCGTCTTATACGGCTCCGCTTCCGGAAGCAGGAGCCGCTTAGTTGAGTTGTGTCACTGTGTAAGCGGTGGCGCCGTGCGTAGCCTTCTTCAGGCTCGTTTATTTCCTCCGAGGGGTGTCGGCGCCGACCACATGCTCCTCTTCGGCCGGAAGACGTGCTCCTGCGATCTTGACGGCCGCGATATCGCCGTTGAGCTCCTTGAGTTCGTCCGGGGTGAAGTTCACCGAAGCCGCGCCGATGTTCTGCTGCATGTGCGCGATCTTCGTGGTGCCGGGAATAGGAACGATCCATGGCTTCTGCGCCAGCAGCCAGCCGAGCGCGATTTGCGAAGGGGCCGCTTCCTTGCGCTGCGCCCATTTCAAGACCACGGCGTAGAGCGCCAAGTTGGCCTTCAGGTTTTCCGGGGAGTAACGCGGTACGAGCGCGCGGAAATCAAACGCACCGCCGCCGGCCTGAAGATCGAACGTCGCGCCAGCGCCAAAACGGGTGTCGGCGTTCATCTTCCCGGAGAGAAAGCCCATACCGAGGGGACTCCAGCAGACGAAGCCGATCCCGAGCTCCTCGCAAAGGGGCAGGACTTCTGCCTCCGGGCCGCGCCAGATCATCGAATACTCGTTCTGGATGGCGGCGAGGGGGAGTTCCGCGTGGGCGCGGCGGATGGTCTGGATACCGGGTTCCGAGAGACCCCAGTTGAGCACCTTGCCCTCGGCCATCATATCCCGGACGACGCCAGCCACGTCTTCGATGGGGACAGTGGGGTCGACCCGATGCTGATAGAGCAAGTCGATGTGATCCGTCCTCAGACGCTTGAGCGAACCCTCGACCGCGCGACGAACATGCTCCGGTCTGCTGTTCATGCCACGGTCCCCCATCTTGCCGGTGTCAGGGTCGATGTCGCCGCCGAACTTGGTCTCGATATAGACCTGATTTCGGACACTCTGCAGCGCCTCTCCAACGATGTCCTCGGAGACGAAAGGTCCGTACATCTCGGCCGTGTCGATCAGGGTCACGCCGCTGTCCACCGCGCTTCGAATGAGGCGGATCGCTTCACCACGCTCGAGCGTACTGGTGTAGAAGTCGGTGACGACGCCCTCCTTCGGCCCGGGGAGCCACTGGCAACCTAGGCCGACGGGAGATACGTTGAGACTTCCCAACTTTCGTGGACCAGACACGGCGGAGGCTCCCGATATCGTGGCATTTGCCGCCGCGGGTTGCGCCCCAAGACCGCACATCAATGCGACGCCACCGAGCATTGCTCCAGATAGCAGAACATTGCGGCGGCTCATGACCACTGAGCCGGTAGCGGCGAGGTTACTTTCATTATTGTCAGGCATGGAGCGCTCCTTGCGTCTTGATCTGAAAAGGTTTCACGTCGCGGTTGGCTATTGTGGGAGCAGGCGCGGACATGAGGATTCGCTCCCTTCGCGAATGAGGATCAGCCGTTTGTCAGCTTGAGATGCTCTTCATTGAGCCGCGCCCCGTGGATTTCGATCCGGGCCAGCGCGTCATCGATGTCCCTGATGTCATCGGAGGAAAAGACGACATCGGCAGCGCCGATATTTTCCCGGATGCGCTCCAGCTTCCTGGTGCCGGGGATCGGTACGATGAAAGGCTTGCGGTAAAGCAGCCACGCGAGTGCGATCTGGGCAGGCGTGCAACCCCTGGCAACAGCCACCCGGTGCAAGAGATCGATCAGAGCCTGATTGGCGAGGCGGGCCTCCTCGGTGTATCGTGGCTGATAAGAGCGGAAGTCGTTCTCCCCAATTGCCGTGGCGGCGCTGATCGTTCCTGTCAGAAATCCTTGTCCAAGGGGAGACCACGGCACGAAACCGATGCCGAGCTCCTCGCAAACTGCCAGAACTTCGGCTTCCGGATCACGCGTCCAGAGGGAATATTCGCTTTGGAGAGCCGCCACGGGCTGGACTTCGTGAGCGCGACGGATGGTTGCCGCGCTCGCTTCGGACAGACCGAAGTGACCAACCTTCCCGGCGGCCACGAGGTCCTTCACGGTGCCGGCAACGTCTTCGATAGGGACATTGGGATCGACACGGTGCTGATAGAGCAGGTCGATACGATCGGTCCTGAGCCGGGTGAGCATGGCATCGACCACCGAGCGAATTCGCTCCGGCCTGCTGTTCGTGCCCGGCCCGGTCGCGCCAAACCGGCCTTCGAGATCGAAGCCGAACTTGGATGCGATGATCACCTCGTCCCTGATCGGAGCGAGCGCTTCACCGACAAGCTCCTCGTTCGTCCACGGGCCATAGGCCTCGGCGGTGTCGAAAAGGGTAATGCCGAGATCATGAGCGCCACGGATGATGCGGATGGATTCCGCCTTATCGGGAGACTGCCCGTAGATCGAGGTGAAACTCATCGTTCCATAGCCGATTTCTGAAACGGCCAATTCTCCAAGCATGCGCGTTTTCATTGATTTTCAGCCTGTTCACAGGGTTCGAGTTCGGCCCGCATGTGCGGCGGGCGGCCTGAAAACAAACATACTCTGGTGACGAATGATGCATTAGATGCTTAATTGTGCTTGGGCTTATAAGATGAGATAATAAATGCGGCGAAACGATTTGGGTGATCTGAACGTGTTCCTGGCCGTCGCCGAGGAACAGAGTTTTACGAAGGCCGCAGCCCGCCTGGGGCAATCCCAGTCCTCGCTCAGTCAGACGATCCGCAGGTTGGAGGAACGTCTGGGCATGCGGCTGCTGACGCGCACGACACGTTCAGTGGCCACGACCGAAGCAGGGGAGCAGCTGATCGAGACCCTGAAGCCGGCGCTTTCCGACGTCGAGGCGCGACTGGCGATGTTGAGCGAGCTGAAGGACAAGCCATCGGGCATCATCCGGCTGACCGCTGAGCGCCACGCGGCCGAGACGATACTGTGGCCTGCGATCTCGCGCCTCGTCCAAGACTATCCGGAAGTCAAAGTCGAAGTCGCCATCGACGCATCCTTCACCGACATCGTCTCCGGGCGCTTCGATGCCGGCATCCGCCTTGGCGAACATGTCGAGAAGGACATGATCGCTGTTCGGATCGGGCCGGATCTACGCCTCGTCGTCGTCGCGTCTCCAACATACCTCGCCCGGTGCGGGTTTCCGCAGACGCCTCACGATTTGACGCGGCACCGGTGCATGAACGTGCGCCTTCCAACCACCGGCGGGCTTTATGCCTGGGAATTCGAGAAGGACGGTCACGAACTGAACGTCCGGGTCGACGGGCCTTTTATCTTCACGGACGAGTCCCTTGCAATGCAGGCGGCGATCGAAGGACACGGCCTGGCCATGGTGTGGGATGACGTGGCGCTTCCTGCAATATCCGAAGGCAAGCTTGTCCATGTCCTTGAGGATTGGTGCCAGCCCTTCTCGGGCTATCATCTCTACTATGCCGACAGACGGCATCCGTCGGCCGCGTTCACCGCCTTGCTGCGCGAGCTTCGGGCGCGAGCCCTTCAAAGAAGACCTGTGTAAGCATGCGGACGTCGAACAAGCTGCGATGTTCGCGGCGCCGAGGCTTCCGCCACCCATCCCCAACCGGACTTACCGCCCGCCGGCCGATACGGCAAGGAACACCGCCTTCTGTGCCTCGAAGGCGCGCTTGAATGGGGGCCGCGCCTGTCCGCGTGCGATATAGGCGCAGAGGTTGGGATATTCCCCGAGCAGGGACGATCCCTCCAGCCGCAGCAGCACCGAGATCATCTGCAGGTCGCCGGCGCTGAAATCTCCGTCCAGCCAGTCGGCATCGCCGAGCCGGGCGGAGAGTTCGCCGAGCCGCTTGCGGATGCGTCTTTCGACATGGGCCTGCCGCTCCGGGTACCAGCTCTCCTTGCCCTCTTCAAATCTGGCGGTCTCGCGGTCGACGATGACGGGTTCCATCGTGGAGATTGCGGCAAAGATCCAGGTGATCGCGCGCGCCCGGGCGTTGGCATCATCGGGCAGCAGGCCGCGATGATTGAGGGCGATATGCAGGATTATCGCGCCGGATTCGAAGAGCGCGAGATCGCCTTCCTCATAGGTCGGGATCTGCCCGAAGGGCTGAAGCGCAAGATGGGCGTGCTCCTTCATCGTCTTGAAGGAGACGAGGCGGACATCATAGGGCTGGCCTGCTTCCTCAAGCGCCCAGCGCACGCGCATATCGCGCGCAAGGCCCTTGCCGCGATCGGGTGAGCGTTCGAAGGCGGTAATGGTGATCGTCATTTCTGTCCTCCGTGATCTGTCCGTCTGGAAGACGGGCAGGCGGCCCTGAATCCGACAGCGGGATGTTAGTTCTTGGCTATCCGTCATGCCTGCGCGACATCCCTCACCGGGTCCAATATCACGGGATCACGGCGGAAATCGTCGGAACTTGGTAGCAATGCGGCCGCTTGATCTCCGTAAATTCCGGGCTTGCTCGCGGCGGCCATTATCGGCCGAGCAAACTTAAACAGGCGCTCCGGCGGAGCCGGGCACTTCGCCAAACCGGTTGGCAGTTTTCGAGCCAGGAGTGAGGATGATTGCAAGATGGAGCGCCAGCAGAAAAATGCCGGTGAGAATTGCCCCGATCAGGGAGCCAACCGCCTCGTAATAGCCATAGACCAAATGAAGCAAGAGGACTGAAGGGCTCCACCAGCCGCTCTGATCGAAGTCATGCAGACGCGTCACCATCAAGCAAAGGCTGGCGATGATAGCCAGCACATAGGTCAGGGCGACTAACGCCTCGACCATAGGAATCGTCTGCCGAGTTCCGACCGGCGTCAGTAGGCGAGTGAGCGCGAATATCGCGGCCGCGGCGAAAGCGATGACTGCCATGTTGGACAGGAAATAGCGAAGACGACCAAGCCTACCGTGTAACGAGAATGCTCTGAGCATTGAATCCCCTTGCCGCTGATCGAGAAAAACACTCTCGCGCTCATAGTTAGACGATTGCTTCGAAGCAGCGCGGTCGGCCGCTCCGTGGATTAAATCTCAGTGGCTGCCCCCTTGATCTCTGTCAAGGACTGCCGGGCGGGCCTGCGATACACCTTCTCATGTACCCGATTCCTGGACGTGCAGCGCCTGCGATGGCGCGACAGGAGATGGTGATTGGCCTGACACGCCTAAAGTGTCATAATGGTTGCGTCGGCAACTCTGGGGAGGCGTTGTGGCTCAAATCACGGATTCTGTCGCAGAGTTCAAGAGGAAGCGCAGGCGGGAGCTTTTGACCTTCGCCGTGCTTGCTTTCGGGATTTGGCCCGTGGTCGCCGTCGGCGTCGTCGGCGGTTACGGCTTCATGGTCTGGATGTACCAGATCGTCTACGGGCCGCCGGGGCCGCATGAGGTCAAGGCCGCACCTCCCGGCTCGGCAGAGTGAGGGTCTCCAATGGTTCTCTCAACACGCACGCGACGTGGTTTTCTGACCGGCAGGTCATCGGCAGATCCGGCGACGAATTTTCCTCCCGGGGTGATACTTCCCCCCGGAGCGACTGAAACATCCGTTCGGAGCTGTTCGGGCTGCGGTGCATGCGTCGACGCCTGTCCCACGAAGATCATTTCGATCCGTTCGGGCATTCCCACCGTGGATTTCCGACTCGGGGAATGCACCTTCTGCGGCCAGTGCGCGGAACGATGTCCCGAGAGCGTTTTTCCGGCCGGTCCCGCCAGCAGCTTTGCCCATCATGCTGTTATCGATGACGGGTGCCTCGCCAACAATTACGTCGACTGTCAGGCCTGCCGCGACAGCTGTCCTGAAGGCGCCATCCGGTTCTGGCCGCGGCTCGGCGGGCCGTTCGTTCCCGAGCTCGATGCGCATGCCTGTACGGGATGCGGCGCCTGCATTTCGGTCTGTCCGGCGGATGCAATCGTGATGAAACCCCGCCATCGGGAGGCAACCCATGCCTGACAGCCGCCATCACGTCTCCAGCGCCGTCGTCATCACCCGCCCGGAACTGACCGGCGATGTCGCGGTGCGTCTGGCCGCGATCGAAGGGGTGGAGGTTCACGCGACGGTGCCGGGCAAGATCGTCGTCGTGATCGAGGGGCCGCATTCCGGCGTGCTCGGGGAGAGGCTCATCGGCATTTCGGGGATGGACGGCGTGCTCGCCGCCCACATGGTTTTTGAACAGGCATTGGAAATCGAGGAGACAATCGATGACGACCGAACTCACGCGGCGTGATCTCCTGAAGGCGCAGGCGGCGGCGATCGCCGCGACGGCTGCCGGCATCGCTGCGCCCGCTGCGGCGCAATCGGTGCCGGGCGGAGTGGCGGCGCTGGAGATCAAATGGTCGAAGGCGCCGTGCCGCTTCTGCGGCACCGGCTGCGGCGTCATGGTCGGCGTGAAGGAGAACCAGGTCGTTGCCACCCATGGCGACATGGAGGCGGAGGTCAATCGCGGCCTCAACTGCGTCAAGGGCTACTTCCTCTCCAAGATCATGTACGGCAAGGACCGGCTGACGAGCCCGCTACTGCGCAAGCGGGACGGCGTCTACGCCAAGGACGGCGAGTTCGAACCCGTCACCTGGGAAGAAGCCTTCGACGTGATGGCGGCGCAGGCAAAGCGCGTGCTCAAGGAAAAGGGGCCGACGGCGCTCGGCATGTTCGGGTCCGGCCAGTGGACCATCTTCGAAGGTTACGCCGCGACAAAGCTGATGCGGGCGGGCTTCCGCTCCAACAACCTCGATCCCAATGCGCGCCACTGCATGGCTTCGGCTGCGGTCGCCTTCATGCGCACCTTCGGCATGGACGAGCCGATGGGATGCTACGACGATTTCGAAAACGCCGATGCCTTCGTGCTCTGGGGCTCGAACATGGCCGAGATGCATCCGATCCTCTGGACGCGGGTGGCCGACAGGCGGCTCGGGCACGAGCATGTCAAGGTCGCGGTGCTCTCCACCTTCACGCATCGCAGCATGGACCTTGCCGACATACCGCTGATCTTCAAGCCGGGTTCGGACCTTGCTATCCTCAATTACATCGCCAACCACATCATCCAGACCGGCCGCGTCAACCAGGATTTCGTCGACAAGCATACGAAGTTCATGAAGGGCACGACCGATATCGGCTACGGGCTGCGCCCCGACAATCCGCTGGAATTGAAGGCCAAGGGTGTCGCCGACGCCGCCAAGATGGATCCGATCGACTTCGAGGCCTTCAAGGCGATGGTCTCGGAATACACGCTCGAAAAGGCGGTCGAGCTCTCCGGCGTCGACAGCGCCTTCCTGGAGCAGCTCGCGGAACTCTATGCCGATCCCAAGACCAAGGTCATGTCGCTCTGGACAATGGGCTTCAACCAGCATGTGCGCGGCGTCTGGGCCAACCAGATGGTCTATAACCTGCATCTGCTCACGGGAAAGATTTCCGAGCCGGGCAACAGCCCGTTCTCGCTGACGGGACAGCCGTCGGCCTGCGGCACGGCCCGCGAGGTCGGCACGTTTGCGCACCGCCTGCCGGCCGATATGGTCGTCACCAATCCGGAGCATCGCAAGCATGCCGAGGAAATCTGGAAGGTGCCGGAGGGGCTGCTGCCGGACAAGCCCGGTTATCACGCCGTCGAGCAGGACCGCATGCTGCATGACGGGAAGCTGAATTTCTACTGGGTGCAGGTCAACAACAACGTCCAGGCCGCGCCGAACACCAGCAACGAGACCTATAAGGGATATCGCAATCCGGACAATTTCATCGTCGTCTCGGACGCCTATCCGACAGTGACAGCCATGAGCGCCGATTTGATTCTGCCGGCGGCCATGTGGGTGGAGAAGGAGGGGGCCTACGGCAATGCCGAGCGGCGCACGCATGTCTGGCACCAGCTGGTCAATGCGCCGGGCGATGCCCGCTCCGATCTCTGGCAGCTGGTAGAATTTTCCAAGCGCTTCACCACCGACGAGGTCTGGCCCGCCGACATCCTCGACAAGAACCCGGACTACAAGGGCAAGACGCTCTACCAGGTGCTCTACCAGAACGGAAATGTGGACGAATTCCCCCTGACGGACGTCTCGCCAGACTATGAGAACCGCGAGGCCAAGGCATTCGGCTTCTACATCCAGAAGGGGCTGTTCGAGGAATATGCCCATTTCGGCCGCGGGCACGGACATGATCTGGCGCCCTACGACATGTACCATCAGGTGCGCGGCATGCGCTGGCCCGTCGTCGACGGCAAGGAGACGCGGTGGCGCTACCGCGAAGGTTACGACCCCTACGTCAAGCCGGGCGAGGGGCTGAAATTCTACGGGCAGAAGGACGGCCGCGCGGTCATCCTGGCGGTGCCTTACGAGCCGCCCGCCGAGTCGCCCGATGACGAGTTCAATTTCTGGCTCGTGACGGGCCGTGTCCTTGAACATTGGCATTCCGGCTCGATGACGATGCGTGTTCCCGAGCTCTACCGGGCCTTTCCCGGTGCGCGCTGTTTCATGAACGGAGACGACGCCAGGAAGCTGGGCTTCAACCAGGGTGCGGAAGTGCGCATCCAGTCGCGGCGCGGCGAGATCATCAGCCGGGTGGAAATCCGCGGGCGCAATCGCATGCCGCATGGCGTGATCTTCGTGCCGTGGTTCGACGCCAGCCAGCTGATCAACAAGGTCACGCTCGACGCCACCGACCCCATCTCCAAGCAGACGGATTTCAAAAAATGCGCAGTCAAGCTTCTTCCGGTCGCCTAATCTCCAGGCGCGCTCGGGCGATCGCGGCCGTCGCCCTTCTCCTGCTCACCGGCACCGTCACGCTCGCGCAGATGGTGCCCTCGTTGTCCGGCAACGAGAATCCGATGGAGAGCAAGGAGGCGAAGCCGGTTCCCAAATGGGTGATCGATGACCTGAGGAAGATGCGGAACTATCCGGACCAGCCTCCGATCATCCCGCATTCGATCGAGGGCTACCAGCTGACGGTGAACGCCAATCGCTGTCTTTCCTGCCATCGGCGCGAGCTGACGGAAGGCTCCGGTGCGCCGATGATCAGCGTCACCCATTACATGACCCGGGAAGGGCAGATGCTCGCCGATGTCTCACCGCGGCGATATTTCTGCACCGCCTGCCACGTGCCGCAGGCGGATGCAAAGCCGCTGGTGCCGAACACCTTCAAGGATATGAGCGAGCTGGGCTTCAAGCCTGCGGGAAGCGAGCAATGATCGGGAGGATCAAAACGATAGTCCTGTGGTGCTGGCGCCTGTTGCGCTCGCCGGCAACGACACTCAGCCTGGCATTCCTGACGCTCGGCGGCTTTGTCGGCGGGGTCATGTTCTGGGGTGCCTTCAATACCGCGCTCGAAGTGACCAATACCGAGGCCTTCTGCACCGGCTGCCATGAAATGAAAACGAACGTCTATGAGGAGCTGAGCCGCACCGTTCACTTCTCGAACCGCTCGGGCGTTCGCGCCACGTGCCCGGACTGCCATGTGCCGCACCAGTGGACCGACAAGATCGCGCGCAAGATGCAGGCGTCGAAGGAAGTCTGGGGCAAGATATTCGGGACGATCAACACGCGCGAAAAATTCCTCGACAAGCGGCTGGAACTCGCCGAGCACGAATGGGCGCGGCTGAAGGCCAATGACAGCCTGGAATGCCGGAACTGCCACTCGATGGGGGCCATGGACCTGACGAAACAGACCGTGCGCGCCGCCGAGATCCACACGCGATACCTGTTGCCGGGCAAGGCGACCTGCATCGATTGCCACAAGGGCATCGCGCATGAGCTTCCGAACATGGAAGGCGTCGATCCGGGCTGGAAGGTTCCGGCGGAGCTGATGGGCAGGAATGCCGATCCCGGCTGGCATGAGCGTGCCAAGCTCGCGGCCTATCTCGGCACGGCCGATGCGGTGGCCATCGACAACTGACGGCTGCGGCGCCTTTGCCTGGTGTCGCAAGAAGGGCAGGGCATGTTTGTGAAGGTCCGCAGCTCCAAGCCTCTGAAAGCGGCAGGCTTTCCGGGGCTTGGAACGTTTGCCGGGGCATCCGCGTTTTCGCCGTCATGATGTACGTGCAGCCCGTTCCTTCGCCGCTTATCTCCCCGCGGGTCGGCAAGATCGTTCAGACCGGCCGCGAGCAGATCCATATGCTCGAAAGCGGCAGCGCGGGTGCGGATCCCGTCGTGCTGCTGCATGGCTGCGGCAGCATTGCCGAGGAGGTGATGATGCCGTTTTCGGGCAGCGGCCTCCACATTATCGCGCCCGACAGGCCGGGTTATGGTTTCAGCGCGGCACTGCCTGTCGGCGAGCGCGGGCCGCTTGGCCAGTCCTTCTGGCTGGAGCGTTTGCTGGAGGCGCTGGCGTTTGAGCGTGTGGTGCTCGCTGCCCACTCGATCGGCTGCGCGGCAGCCCTGCATCTGGCCGCCCGCCGGCCGGATCTGCTGAAAGGCCTGTTTCTCATCTCGCCCTGCTGCCGGCCCGTTCCCTTCAAGCCGCTGATCGTGCTGCGCAGCGCCGTCGCTCCCTTCGTCGGCCCCGTCATCCGCCAGCATGTGATTGCCCGCTGGTCGTCCTACTTCCTCGAGCGCGGCCTGCGCACCTCGTCCCATCCCAATCCCGTCGCCGCAGGGCTTTTCGCGCTGCCGGCCGTGCATGTGGTCAATGCCGCCTCGATCGCCACCATGGCCGAGGAACTCTGGGCCTTCAACGGCGACATGCAGCCGCTTCGGAGCCTTCCGGCGGATCTGCCGGTTTCCGTTCTCTTCGGCCGTGAGGACCGGATCATCGGACCGCGCTGGCATCTCGACTGGCTGCACGAGAGGCATCCGGCGGCCCGGGTCGAACTGCTTGATGGCATCGGCCACATGCCGCATCATGTCGCCTCCGATCTGGCGGTGACGATGCTGGGCGATCTTGCCGGCAAGACGCCGGGCGATCCTGCAGGCAAGACGCCGGGCGATCTTGCGGACAAGACGTCCGGCGATCCTGCAGGCAAGACGCTGGGCGAAACCGGTGAGGCGAGCCAGTCCACAATCGCGGTCGCCTAAGGGCGTCGCGCAAAAAAAAGCCCGCCTGGCTAAGGCGAGCCGAAAGTTGCTGCCCTTGTCGGGCATGGGGAAGTCAGGCGGTGGTAAGGGCCTCGCTGGATCGGGCCTCCGGAACTGCGGGCCGCGGAGCAACGTTCTCGCCGGCGCGGCGGGCCAGCTGCCGGCTGGCGGTATCGAGCAGGGTTGCGAAGGCGGCAAGGCTGATCCTGTCGGCGCGCAGCATCTGGCGGATCAGCGGATCCCTCAGCATATCCGATGCGGTCATCTCAATCATAGCTGGTCCTCCTTGTCCGAACCTATGGTAGGCGTTGTTTGTAAAGAATACATGTCAAGGTGGTGACAAAAGCAAGGCGGAGTCGGCGAGCGTTCGAAGGCGGTCGTGGTCATCGTCATCGCTGTTCTCCCTGACCTCCCTGGCAAGATGACGCGCGAGCAGGCGCGAATTCGACATCCGGTGCCAATTTTCGCCATCGGTCATGCTGCAGAATGGGCGTCAGTGCGCGGCGCCAAGCCGGCTCGCGGTGCCCACGGCTCTGGCCGGATGGGCGTTTTGACGGTGGCGAGCCTGTCGCGGTATAGAAGGCCGGGTCTTCCGAAAATCCCTTCGGGGTTTTCGTTCCGCCGGCAAGGCCGCGGCCGCCATCTGCCGTCGGCCTCGCAGAATTTCCAACCGAGGAGACGGGCATGAGCAGGTTGAACAGCAGTGCGTTTGCCTTGTCAGGTGCAGTGCTTGTGATGAGCCTTGCGCCGGCATTTGCCGAGGACAAGGCGGCGGTAATCTATCGCTGCGATGACGGCGAGGGCGCCACCGCAAGCTTCGTGACCGAGCCGAGCGCGGTGCTGCTGACCACGGGCGGGAAGAGCTTCCGTCTGCCGCAGGGCATGTCCGGTTCCGGCGCGCGTTACACCGACGGCACCGTGCTGTTCTGGATCAAGGGCAACGATGCGCAGCTGGAGGCGCCCGGGCGATCCACTAGCTGCCACGTGCAGTAAGCCGGCGCCTTCGGGCCGGTTGCGTCGAGAGGCCTGATTTCGCGACAAGCGGAACTTTTGCGGCTGCGCATTGTTCGTTTCGTGGCGCCTCAATCAGGAGAAACAATCATGAAGCCTTTTCTCATCGCCGGTCTTGCCATGCTCATCGCATCGCCCGTGCTTGCGCAGACAGCCGCAGAGAAAACCGGTGTCAATTCCGCTCTCGGGGTTGCACCGAAGACAGAGGATTTCGTTGCGGAGGCGGCGACATCGGACATGTTCGAGATCGATTCCAGCAAGCTTGCCATCGCGCGTTCGGACGCTGCGACCAAGGCTTTCGCCGAGCAGATGGTGAAGGATCATCAGAAGACGTCGCAGGAGCTGAAGGCGCTGGTCTCCGGCGGCAAGGTGCAGGCGAAGATCCCGCAGACGATGACATCGGCCCAGAAGGAGATGCTCGACAAGCTCAGCGGCCTGCAGGGCGAGGATTTCACCAAGCAGTATCATGCCGACCAGGAGGAGGCGCATGAGGATGCCGTCGATCTCTTCAAGCGCTACGGCGATGAGGGCGACAACCCGGACCTGAAGGCCTGGGCCGCGAAGACCCGGCCGGCGCTCGAGCATCACCTGCAGATGGCAAAGGACCTGAACAAGTAGGCCATTCGGTCGCCGGCAGGGCGCTGCGGTGCTTTTCAGGTCAGGGACCCGGGCATCGCAGCCAGCGGCACCACGTCAAAACGCGCTCTTCAGCGCCTCCATCACCACTCTCACGGCCGGCACGTCCCTGATCTCGGCGTGGACCACCAGCCAGATTTCCCGCGTCAGTGCGTTTTCGTCCCCGATGCGCCGAAGGCCGTCCGCATCCGTGACCGCGAAATCCGGCAGCAGCACCACGCCGCCGCCGAGCCGTGCGGCGGCGGCCTGAAATTCCAGCACCGAAGAGCGGATTGCGATCGGACGGCCGGCGGCGAGCTCGGTCAGGCGCAATTGCTGCGGCGAGGCGTTCATGCCCTCGTCATAGCCGATGAAGGTCCATTGCGCTTCCGGCACGCTTTCGAGATAGGTCTTCGCTGCATAGAGGTGGAAGGCCATGTCGCCGAGCCTGGTGATGGCATAATCGCCATCTTCGGGGCGTGACATGCGCACGGCAATATCGGCCTCGCGGCGGTTCAGCGAGGCGAGGCGTTTTTCGCCGACAAGCGTGATCTCGACACCCGGATGCTCGCGCCTGAGGGCGGCGACGGGTTTTGCCAGCAGCACGCTCGAGAGCGCCGGCGGGGCGCTGATCCGCACATGGCCGCGCGTCTCCGTGGCGCTTGCGCGGCCGAGCTGCTCGATGACAGCCATCTGCTGGGCCACGAGGGCCGCATGTTTCGCAACCTGCTCGCCATCGCCGGTCAGGATGATGCGCCGCCCGCGGCGGTCGACGAGCTTGCGGCCGAGATTTTTCTCGAGCGCGGCGATGCGCCGGCTGATCGTGGCGTGCTCGACGCCGATCTGCCTTGCCGCGCCGAGAAAGGTTCCCGCCTGCGCCAGCGCCAGGAAATGCCTGAGGTCGTCCCAGTCTATATGTGTGAATTCCTTCCCAATCATTGTGCGACGATAGGGAATTTTCACACACATGGCCAGCGGCTAGTTTGCCCCCATCCGCAAACCCCATGAAGGAGAATGACCGATGCCCGACCAGATCGTCCTGCTCGACGCCCCCGGCGATGTCACGCGGTTCCGGCTGCAGGACCAGCCGCCACAAAGCCCCGGCGCCGGCGAGATCAGGATCCGCCATCAGGCCGTCGGCACCAATTTTCTCGATGTCTATCACCGCAAGGGGATCTATGCGCTGCCTTCCTATCCCGCCGTCATCGGCGTGGAGGCGGCCGGCGTGGTCGAGGAGATCGGCCCCGATGTCTCCGGCTTCCGGCCGGGTGAGCGCGTCGCCTATGCCGGCCCGCCCGCCGGCGCCTATGCCAGCACCCGCATCATCGCGGCCGAGAGGGTGATGGCGCTTCCCGACGCCGTCTCCGCCAAGGTCGCCGCAAGCTCGCTGCTCAAGGGTATGACGGCCTATATGCTCCTGAGGAAAGTCACCGATGTCGGGCAGGGCAGCACCGTGCTCATCCACGCCGCTGCCGGCGGGCTCGGCAGCATCCTGGTGCGGTGGGCGAAATCGCTCGGCGCCACCGTCATCGGCACCGTCAGCTCGCCGGAAAAGGCGGCCCTTGCAACCTCCTATGGAGCCGATCACCTGATCGTCGGGCGAGGGGCCGATATCGTGGCAGAGGTCAAGCGGCTGACCGGCGGGAACGGCGTCGATGCCGCCTATGATGGCATCGGCGGCGACATGCTGCTGCAGACCATCCGCGCCGTGCGCCCCTTCGGTACCGCCGTTACCATCGGACAGGCCGCAGGTCCCATCCCGCCCGTTGCGGTCGAGGAGCTGCGTCCCGGCAAATCGCTCTCGCATCCGAGCATCATGGCCTGGTGCGCCGATCCCGGCCGATATCGCGAGGCTGCGGAAGCTGCGATCGCCGCCATGGGACGGGGCATCGTCTGCGAGATATCAGCCGAATATGCGCTGGCGGAGGTGGCCCGCGCGCATGAGGAGATGGAAAGCGGGCGGTCGGCCGGGAGTATTCTTCTGCTGCCGTGATCGGGCCGGGGCAGGAGGCTGCTGCAGTTGATGGCCGTGTTTTGATACGATGAAAAACCCCTCCCCAACCCCTCCCCACAAGGGGGAGGGGCTTAACGCGTCGCAGCTGCTTCTCCACATGCAAGGTTGCGGAAGAGGCGAGGCGGTCCGTCCGGGCTTAGCCCCTCCCACCTGTGGGGAGGGGTTGGGGAGGGGTCTTTTCGCCGACGGCCCCGCACCGCGCCTTGCGCGCCGCCGATCCATACGCTATATACTGAACCACATGGTTCAGTATTCACAAACCCGTCTCGATACCTCGTTTGCCGCGCTTTCGGACGTCACCCGGCGCGGCATTCTGGAGCAGCTCGGGCGTGCAGACGCGTCGATCACGGACCTTGCCGAGACGTTCCGCATGACGCTGACCGGCATGAAGAAGCATGTCGGTGTGCTGGAGCGGGCGGGGCTCGTCATCACACAGAAGGTCGGGCGCGTGCGCACCTGCAAGCTCGGTGTGCGCCGTCTGGAGGAAGAGGCGGCATGGCTCGAGAGCTACCGCCAGCTCTGGGACGCACGCTTCGATGCATTGGACAAGCTTGTCGAGGAACTGAAACAGAAGGAGAAGGACGATGGAGAGTAAGCCTACCCCTATGAAGAACCCCACGACGGTGGAACGGACGTCCGAGCGTGAACTCGTCGTGCGGCGAACCTTCAACGGCCCGGCACATATCGTGTTTCAAGCGTGGACCAAGCCCGAGCTGTTCATGCGGTGGTGGGCGCCGAAGTCGATGGGCGTGCCCATGCTTTCCTGCGAGATGGATGTGCGCGTCGGAGGCGGCTACCGTATAGCGTTTGGACACGATGCCGCGAGCGCGATGGAATTCTTCGGCAAATATCTCGACGTGATACCGAACGCGCGTCTGGTCTGGACGAATGAGGAAAGCGATGACGCTGCCGTGACCACGGTGACCTTCGAGGAAAAAGACGGCAAGACGCTGCTGGTCCTGCGCGAGCTCTATCCCTCGAAGGAAGCCTTCGAGGCCAATTCCGGGGCGGAGGGCGGGTTGCCCGAACAGTTCGAACAGCTGGACGAGCTGCTTCTTACCCTCGGTGCGGAAGGGGCGTAAATCGCCGGTTTCCCAGACCGGCCGCCTGGCGCGGCCGGTCCCGGTGCCGCAAGGCGCGGCCATGCCGGCGAGCCGGGCTAGAGGCGGCTTGCGAAATTTCCCAGGAGCGCCAGACCTTCCGGCCACTCGCGAAGTTCGCTTTGGCCGTTGATATGGCCCGCCGCTCCGATCACCTTCAGTTCGCTTCCCCATTGCTCTGCCCGCCTCTCGGCATAGGGGAGCGAACCATAGGGATCGTCGGTACTTGCCACGATGAGGGACGGAAATCGAAACCGCTTGCCGGGCACCTCCGCAAAGCCTGCCGCCTGTGACGGAAAGGCCGGAGAGGCCGGATCCGGCACGGCTACCAGCATTGCGCCCTTTACCGGAAGATCGGACACGTCATGCCAATGAGCGACGAGCAGGCAGGCGAGGCTGTGAGCCACGAGAACGGGTGGCGTTGGCGCCGCACGCACGGCCTCTTCCAGCGCCGCAATCCAGTCGGAAAGATCAGGCTCGTCCCAGCTCGCAGGTTGGAAGCGGCGGATGGAGGGATCGGTATTCTCCCAATGGCTCTGCCAATGGGTCTTTCCGGAATTGCCGATGCCCGGCAGATGGATGATTGCGGTCATGCTTCGCCTCTCGTGGTTATCGCGCAAACATGACCGTTTACTAGGATCGGATAAATTGGCATTCATCGGAAAAACCCGCGTCAAACCGATGGATTCAAAGTCGATGGCGAAATATTTCGATAGTCGTGCCGAGCTCGATCCAACCGATATTGCCATGATCGAAATTCTGCAGGGCGACGGGCGCATCAGCGTTTCCGAACTTGGAAGAAAAGTCGGCCTCTCGCAGCCGGCGACATCGGAGCGTCTGAAGCGGCTTGAAGAACGCGGCATCATCAGCGGCTACAGGGCTGTCGTCGATCCGGCTTCGGTCGGGCTTGGAATGATGGCGATCATTCGCCTGCGCACCACGCACGAACATATCAAGACCTGCCTGAAGCAGTTTTCCGAAATGCCCGAGGTCATAGAGGTTCTCAGGCTGACGGGCGAGGACTGCTTCCATCTGAAGGTTATCGTGCCGTCGCCGGCCGAGCTCGAAGGCATCGTCGATGCCGTTGCCCGCTATGGCTCGGTCAACACTGCGATCGTGTTACGCAGCGAGCCTCCCAAACGGATCGGGCGCGAGCTCATCATGAAGGGCTGATTTCGCGATCATCGCGACAGGGGTGCCATGGGGTTTTCTCCCTGGCTCAAACAGCGGCGTCGTATCGCAGCGCGATACGACCAACTCGCCGTTCGTCTCTTTGTTCTCATCACGCTCGAAAGCATGATGATCCGGCTTGCATGACGAATGCGTCACGACAGCCTAATTGGATCGCACCGTCTTGCTCGCGATCAGCATCACAAGCTCTTCGGAGGCATCGGCAAGGGCCAGTGCCAATTCAGCTGCCGACCATCCGTGTTTCTGCAGATTGCCGAGCATTGCCATCATTGCGATTTCGACTTCCTTGCGGCAGTTCGAAGTCACTTTCAATTCGACGTAGTTCTGGTTTTCCGTAGTGATCATCTTAGCCTCCGTTTGCCCATGACCGGGCAGCTCGCATCAGAATTCTCAAGGTTCGATAGAATGGGGTTGCGCGTCAGCATCAGGCTCATACGCATAGACTCAAGCGCCTGAACTTGCGCGCAACCCCTCACTTCGCCTCACATGGCCTTGCCAGCGATCGCCTCGATCCTCCCCCAGTCGAGTGATCAAGGAAGACTCCGTAGCCGGTTATAAGTATTCTTTTTGACGGCTGCGGGTTGTGTGACGAAGAGTTTCCGCAATGGCCGAAGCCTATGCAGAACGCGCACGAATATTTCCCGGGCAGTTCATGACTGCCTCTTCATATCCTTGTGTTTTTACTTGGGTTCTTGCCGCTTCACCTGGGGCTGCTCCGTCCCTGTCGGGCGCTTTCAGGTGAAATATTCCGGTCTATTCCGTCTCCATCAGGGAATTGACCGTGCTTATTTAAATACAGCCATGGGGCGCAATTGTCGTTATCCGCCCGTCCTGAAAATTATCGTTGCGTACATTTCTGCTCCAAAGGGATTATGATAAACAACTTAAAGGGGTGAGCGCGCGCCGATTCCCGGCCAGGGCGGTTTCCGGTGGCGATCTTGCTGTAAATAAGCGATTGTTCATTTTCGATTTCAACGGCCCGGTCGGATCGGTTGGCACGCTGGAGGGATTGGATGGCTACGGGTTCTGGATCTGGAGATGACCCCGCTGCGGGGCAGGCGTGGCCGGCCCATCTGGAGCGGCGGCGGTGGCCGCGCGAGCCGGCCGCGGAGAAGGAGCTGCGTGCGGATGTCGCGCCTGCGCTGGTACCCCTGCGTTTCTCGACGAAAGATCTGCCGGCGCAAGACCAGTTCCAGGCCTGGCGTGCGCATATGGCGCCGCTCGTGGATGTGCGTCTGCCGGACGGAAAATCGCCCGAGGACGGGTTTCTTGCCGAACAGACCGGCTGGCATCTCGGCAGCATGCTGATCGTCCAGCAGCATACACAGGCGCATGGCTATAGCCGCGATCAATCCATGCTGCGTTCGAGCCCGATCGACCACTGGAATGTCGGCCTGCTTCGCAGCGGCCGGATCTGGACCGAGGTCAGCCGTCACGTCACGGAAACTGCTGCCGGCGAGGTGTTTTTCAGGTCTCTCGGTTATCCCTATCGCGGGCGCATGACCGATAGCGTCGCCGTGCTCGTCTTCCTGCCCTATGAACTGCTGGCCGTCGATGCAAGCATCCTCCAGGGCGCCAACAACACGCTTCTGTCCGGCAGCCTGGCTGAATTGCTCGTCAGTTATATCGCCGGCCTGGAAACGAAGCTCAGCAGCCTGACGACCGGAGAGGTGCCGCGCATCATCCAGACGATCGCCGATATGGTCGTTGCATGTGCGGCGGCCTCCATGAGGTCGGATGCGGGGCAGATGCAGACCGGCATGGGAATAATGGAGCGGGCGCATCGCTACATTCATCTCAACCTGCAATCGGAGAATCTGACGCCCGACGCCATCTGCCGCGCCGTGGGCATCTCGCGCACGCGGCTCTACCAACTGTTCGAAGCGAGCGGCGGAGTGCTGAACTATATCCGCAAGCGGCGGCTGCTGCAGGCCTATGCGGACCTGAGCAACCCGGCCGACGGCAGGCCGATCTCCGAGATTGCGGAGGCCGCAGGTTTTGCCGTCGCTGCCAATTTTACGCGCGCCTTCAGCCACGAATTCGGAGTGAGCCCGCGCGAGATCCGCAAGACCGTGGCAACCGAGCGCCCGGCTGTTCCGGCCCAGCGTTCCACGCGGCATCATGGGACAACGATCGGCGACTGGCTGACGCTTGCAGGCTGATCCCTGACACAAAGCTGCCGCTCAATCGTCAGCAAATTGCCCCGCCACCGCCGCACCGTGCCCTCTTGGCAGTCCATCGTTGCGACCTCGCCGGCCCCCAGCGGCTGAGCGATCGACCGAGGCGGTCCTGCTGCCGATCAAATCATGCACGTGAAAAGGAATGACTATGATCACTCGTTACACACCCGTCGCAACGATGACCGCTGTGGTCTTCAGCCTGCTTGCTCTCAGCCCGGCATCCGCCGAGGAGATGGCCCAGGCGCAACAGCAGCCATCGGCACAGGGCCAGGCGCCGATGCAGGGGCAGAGCGGCGACAATGGTGCAGCCGCACCCGTCAGCGATCAGAAAATCGAGGCCTTTGCCGTTGCCTATCTGCAGGTCGACAAGGTCAGGAAGGAATATTCGGCCAAGATCGGCGCGACGAAGGACGAGGCTTCGAAGCAGAAGCTGCAGGAAGAAGCCAAGAAGCAGATGGTCGACACCGTCGAAGCCTCCAAGGACATCTCTGTCGAGGAATACTCGTCGATCCTGACGGCCGCACAGAGCGACCCGGCTCTCGCCAAGAAGGTTCTGGAAAAGATCGGAACCCCGCCGCCGGCGCAGCAGCAGCAATAGGGCTGCGCGTTTCTGCATAATCCTTGAATTGCAGAGGATTACGTCGAGGAATACACCTCGATCTGGGGCGAGGTCAGCACCATCCTGGCCTGTCTCCCTCCGCCGCTGAGCAAAGGGAGGATCGACATCCTGTATGGCAGCCCAGCGGTTACAGACTCTCCATGTATTGATCGAGATGGTTCGCCCACAATGCCGGCTTGAACATCAGCGCATGGCCCGCGGCCGCCGCAATGAATTTGCCCTGTCCACCCGCCAAGCGGAACCTTTCGAAATTTCCCCGGCAGTGCTCTATCCGATAATACTGGTCATGCGTGCCGTGCAGCCAGAGCGTCGAAATCCCGGCTGAGGCTCCGCGTTCGAAGATCGCCGGGTTGACGATCTCATGATTGGCGCAGCCTCGGCCGAGCCAGCCGCCGTTGAAATTGACGGCACCCCGGAAGATCCCCGGGCGCATGCCCGCATAGGCGATCGACAGGATGCCGCCGCGCGAGACGCCGGCAATGACAAGCCGGCTCTGATCTACATCGGGCCGCTCGCGCAGATGGCGTACGACAGCATCCATATCCTCGACGGCGCGCTCGAAGCCGGCAATCGCGATTTCGACATTGCAGGAATAGCCGGAACCGTCAGGAGCAAGCCCCTCGCCATAGGCTCCGCCCGATTTGCCTCTGCCCCGACGCTGCGGAAAGAGGATCATCCAGCCCCGTTCGACGAAATGGTTTGCCACGACAGCCGGGCTCGCGGTTCTCGTGTAGAAGGACTTGTTGTGGCCGCGTCCGGTTGAACCGTGGTTGAAGACGATGGTCGGATATGGTCCTTCGTGCCGGGGCCTTGCCGCGACAATCTCCAGTCGGGCATCCGGCTCGCCGGAGGGAATGAAGTATTTCTCAAGCCTGGTGAGACCTGCCGCCATCTGGATTCGCGCCCGATTTCCACTGACGCAAACTCCCACACGCCAACCGAAAACTGCAATGAATTTCGCAAGGCATGAGCCATGGCCGACCGGCGCGCATCGACCTAAAGCGCGTGGCGATCCTCCAGATCCGCCTGCCGCGTTTCAGGTCCTTGTTTTTACGCATGTCGTTGCCGCAAAACCGCTGCACACTTTTGCGCGACATGCTTTAGTCTTCGGGATCGATGAGTTCGAAGCGGGAGAATTTTCGAATGGAGGACGACGGCTGGACGGTGATCAAATCCACGGCGATCCTGCAGGATCGGTGGCTGAATTTGCGGGCCGACGACTGCCTGACGTCGGGCGGCGTGAGGATTTCTCCCTATTACGTGCTGTCCTATCCCGACTGGATCAACATCGTCGCGATCACCACCGACGATCGCCTCCTGCTTGTTCGCCAGTACCGGCATGCGGCAGGCAGGTTCTTCCTGGAAATACCGGGCGGCGGCCTCGACGAGCAGGATATCGACAGTGAAAAGGCAGCCCGCCGCGAACTGGAAGAGGAGACCGGCTACATTGCCGAGAACTGGCAATTGGTCAGCACGCTTTATCCGAACCCGGCCTCACACACGAACCGTCTTCACACCTTTCTCGCAACCGGCGCCGAGCCCAGATATCAGCAAAGGCTCGATGCCGGCGAGGAGGGCCTGACCGTTCATGCCCTTCCGATACCAGAGGTGCTGGACGGATTGCAGTCCGGCCTGATCGGGCAGGCCCTTCATGTCTCGTCGATCCTTCTGGCGCTGCGGGCTGCCGGCCGGCTCGGATAATCATCGGGCAGGCCGGGGCCGGTGCCTTGAAAGGATCGGCAAAGCAGGCCTTTCCGGCTTGTTGACAATTGCGGGGCGGCAGGTAGTAATTTCGCCAAGGCCTTGTGTTGCCAGCCGCTCACGCCAAACCTGGTATGGTGAAAACACTTTTGATACCCCCTTCGACTTCCAGCCTTCGGCAGTCGGTCAGCAATGTGAGCTCTGACGTTTTGATTGCCCTGGAGGAACTGGAATGCTCAGGACACTTGGTATCAAGGGCATGGCGAAAGCCCTGCGGCAGGCTCTCAGCGATCGCAAGATCGAGCTGTCTCACAGCGATTGCCTGGAACTGATTGCAAAACAATTCGGCGTGAAGGATTGGAACACCCTTTCTGCTGCGGTCGGGCAGGATGCGGGCGACAAGCCGCTGCTCTTCTCGGTCGTCGGCGACGAGATCATGCTGCATCGGACGACGCAAAGGCTCGATGTCAATGACACCGACCTGTCGGGATCACGTTTCAACGATGCCAATCTCACGGGAACATGGTTCAACCAGATCAATTTTTCCGGTGCGAAATTCAACGACAGCAACATGACCGGCTGGTACGTGAACGACGTCAATCTGTCGGGATCACAATTCCAGAACATCAATCTCTCAGGTGTCACCTTTTCCAACTGCCGCATGCCAGGCGCCATGCTCGACGGGGTGCCGCTCGAAGAGATCGTTGCGGCCTACAGAAAATCGCAGGCGTCCTGATCCTGCCATGGGACATTCGACAAGCGGTTTTCCTCTGCTCCTCACAGACAGGTTGAAGTTGCGCTCGCCCGATATGGGCGACTGCGACGATTTCCACGAGCTTGTCCTGATCCCGGAGGTTGCCCGCTTTTCGAATTGGCCGGATGCCCCGAAAATAGCCCAGACCCGACGCTCGATAAAATGGATGTGCGAGGCCCATGCCAAGGGAAAGGGCTGCGCCTGGATCATGGAGGATCATATCTCGGGCCGGCTTCTCGGCGCCATCAGGTTCAACACTATCGACATGCATTGGAAATGGGCCGAGCTCGGCTTCGAATTGCACCCTTCGGTCTGGGGAAACGGGCTGATGACCGAAGCGGTGAGGGCCGTCACGAGATGCGGATTTGATCACTTCTCCCTGAACCGCATCGAGGCATGGACATTGCCTGGCAATGCGGCATCGGACCGTGTTCTGGAAAAGGCCGGGTTCAGGTATGAGGGGACGCTCCGTCAGAAAGCGTGGTTCAAAAACGCGTTCCACGATTTCAGGATGTTCGGCTGCATCGCCGGTCAGGCCATGTGAGACGTCGATTTCGGGAGTGCCCGCATCGATAGTCCCATGATGCGATCGCCCTTGGACGAAGCCGGGGCAGGGTGCGTGCCCGTGAAAGGGCACGCCCGCTATCAACAGGCGATCAGTGGAAACCGCCGGCGGCGACCAATTTTTCGCCGGTCAGCCAGCCGGCATCGTCGGAAGCGAGGAAGGTCGTGATCGTGGCGATGTCGTTGGGCTGGCCGATGCGGCCGAGCGGGGTCTGGGCGACCGCGTTGCTTTCGAAATCCGAGCCGATGACGCCTGCGGTGTGCGTGCCTTCGGTCTCGACGATGCCCGGGAGGACGGCGTTGACACGGATCTTGCGCGGGCCGAGCTCCTTGGCAAGCACGCCGGTGATGGCGTCCACGGCGCCCTTGGTGCCGGTATAGACGGCCGAGGCGGGCGGGGTGAGGCTTGTTACCACGGAGGAGATGTTGATGACGCTGCCGCCCTCGCCAATGTGCTTGACCGCGGCCTGGGTGGTCAGCAGCAGGCCGAGAACGTTCACGTTGAACTGGCGGTGATAGTGTTCCTCGGTGATCTCTTCGATCGCGCCGAATTCGTAGACGCCGGAATTGTTGACCAGTACGTCGAGACGGCCATATTCCCTGACTGCGGCGTCGATCAATCCCTTTGCCTGTTCCGCCTTGGAAACATCGCCCTGCACCGCGACCGCCTTGCCGCCGGCGGCAGCGATCGCCTCGACGACTGCGTCTGCACCCGCCTTGCTCGAGGCGTAATTCACCACCACTTTTGCACCTTCAGCGGCGAGTGCCTTGGCAATCGCAGCGCCGATCCCCTTGGAGGCTCCCGTCACGACGGCGACTTTTCCAGCAAGCTTAGACATATCAGTTCCTTTCGACCTGGATTGCCGCCGGGGTTGACGGCATTGTTCCATAGTTCAGAAATTCGGAACTGTTGATCTCGATTTCAAGTAGCCCTATATCAAATTCATGAGACCGCTCTTTCATCCAGCCATCGAGGACTTGAAGCCGGAGGCGATCCTTTATGCGCTCTCCGATCCGGAGCGCGTGGCGATCTTCGCACAGATCGCGGGCCTCGGCTCCAGCGGCACCTGCGCTGCGCTTTCCAAACTCGGCGGGCGCGTCATCCCCAAATCATCGCTGTCGCAACATATGAAGGTGCTGCGCGAGGCTGGCCTCATCCGCGGCGAACGTCAGGGTGTGGAGATGCGCAACCACTCGCGCTGCCAGGAAGTGGAGGAACGCTTCCCCGGCCTCGTCAGGGCCATCCTGAGCGCCTACGGACAGCCCACCGATGTCGCGAACGTAGGCTGATCTCCCTGGCCGTTGCCGTCTGGCCTTCGCCTGACGAGGTGTGCTGGCGAGTGCCCGGTTGCCAGCCGGCGAGGGCACCCAAACCCGTCGAGATCAGATCCTCTTCATCGAAGGTCGTCACATAAAAACGTAGGCCGGAGGAGATAGTTTGGCATATTAGTGACGCCTGATTTTTCGGTCGACTGATGCCCGGGATCGGGTCAGTATGTGCCGGAGGTTGTGCGACGTTGGGGGACGCGCCATGTCCAATTTGCTGCTGAGGGAACTTTCTCTGGTCGGCCACGGCTGCCCTGTCATCACGGCGGACCATCAGGATTACGAACGCTACCGCAAGGTATGGAATGGCATCGCCGACCGGCGGCCTGCCGCGATTGTCCGCCCGCGAAGCGTCGATGACGTCAGGAAAGCGGTACATGCGGCGGCTGCATCGCGCGCCCTGCTTGCGGTGCGCGGCGGCGGCCACAGTCTTCCGGGATTTTCGACCTGCGATGACGGACTTGTCCTCGATCTATCGGAACTGGCGGCGATCACGATCGATCGGGAGGCGCGCACGATCGAGGTCGGCGGCGGGGCACTGCTTGGCGATCTCGATCGCGCCACTGTTCCTGAAGGGTATGTGGTGCCGGCGGGCGTTATTTCACATACGGGTGTGGCGGGCCTGACCCTCGGCGGCGGCATGGGATGGATGAGCAGGAGATATGGCCTGACCATCGACAGCCTGCTCGGCGCGGAGATCGTGACCGCTTCCGGCGATGTCGTCTGGGCCAGCGAAACGTCCGACCCTGAACTCTTCTGGGGCATTCGCGGCGGCGGCGGCAACTTTGGCGTCGTTACGCGATTCAAATTCAGGATGCATCCGCTTGCTTCCATCGCAGTCGGCCGTTGGGACTATCCTGCGGCCAGCATGCGGCAAGCCCTGCTGGCGCTGCGCGACCGGACGCATGGTCAGCCGCGCGACTTTACCCTCGGCTTCACCGTGACCGCCACGGGTCTGAACGTGACGACGGTCTGGTCGGGGGCTGATGCCCTTGCTCACGCGGCCCTGTCGCCTTTCGGCGTGCTGGCCGATGGCGGCGTCGGGAGCATCGACAGGCTGCCCTATCTTACCCTCCAGAGCCGCAACGACGAGCACTTCGCCTGGTCGCGGCGATATTATTGCAAGGGCGGCTTCTGGTCCGATGTCAGCGATGAAGCAATCGATACGATGCTGCTCTCGGTCGCCGATGCGCCAACGCCGGATTCCGAGGTCTATGCGATCCAGCTCGGCGGAGCCATCTCCGACATCGCGGACGACGCAACGGCCTATACGGGAAGAGGAGCAGGCTATTACTGGATTGCAGAGCCGGTCTGGGACGACGCTGCGGATGACGAGCGCTGCATTACCTGGGGGCGGACCACCGGTAAATCGCTTTCGAAGCTCTCGATGGCCGGCAACTACGTCAACGAGCAGGCCGATGCCGGCTCGGTCGTCGCCCTGGATGCCTATGGCGCGGAAAAGTACCAGCGCCTTGCGCGCCTGAAGACGCGGCTCGATCCGCATAACCTGTTTCGTCTCAACCAGAACATCACGCCGCAGGCGTGAGTTTCTGTCCGTGACGGCCATGAGCATGCGGGCCGCGATCGAAACCTAATCGGCCATGGACCGGTTCAGCCAGTCCGCGAGCCTGACGGGACCGACATGGGCGGGCTGGCGCGGCAGCAATGTGTCGTCGTTCAGTTCGACGCCGTAGTAGCGCGCGGTCTCGTCGGTGATCACCTCGCGCGTGTCTTCGTTCGCGGCGACGAGGATGCGGGCGATTTCATCGAGGGCGAACCGCTCCGGCCCGGCTATTTCCACCGTATCGTTCACCGGAGGTTTCAAGGCCAGCCGGGTGAGCACGTCGGCGACATCATCGGCCGCGATTGGCCGCATGGAGGCGGAGGGAAGGCGGATATCGTTGCCATCAGCGGCCATGTCGATCACGCCGCTGATGAATTCGAAGAATTGCGTCGAATGGACGATCGTATAGGGCCGGCGCGCCGCCCTGATCAGGTTCTCCTGAACCATCTTTGCGCGGAAATAATCGCTCTCGACAAGGTGCGGGGTTCCGACGATCGACAGCGCGAGATAGTGCCCGACCCCTGCATCTGCAGAGGCGGCCAGCAGATTTCGGGTCGATGTCCGGAAGAATTCCAGCGCGGAATCGTCTCCGAAGGATGCCGCGTTCGTCACGTCGATGACAGTGTCCGCGCCGGTGAGCGAGGCCCTCAGGCCTTCCCTCGTCACGCTGTTCACGCCGAACGTCGGGGATGCGAGGACGACTTCGGCCCCCGCCTGCCTGAGGCTTTCCACGAGGCGCGTTCCGATGCGCCCGCTTGCTCCCATGACCGTCACCTTCATCGATCCGCTCCCTGTTTCCAAGTATCTGCAATCCACGCATCAGGCCTTCCGGGCTTCCGGCCGGCGCTGTCGCGCTGTCATTTGACGGGCATCACCACCGGAGCGCCCTTTTTCTTGACCAGCACGACGATGAACTTTGCCGGTTTCGTCTTGCTGGCGTTACGGCTGACCAGGTGAATGTCGGAAGGACTTTCGTAGAACGTATCGCCCGGATGCAGGGTCACTTCCTTTTCGCCTTTGACCTGCATCACGATCGAGCCTTCCAGCACGTAGACGAATGCGTCCGCCTCATGCTTGTGAATGGGCGAGGAGCCTCCGGGCCCGTAATCGACCGAGATCATGAGACCTTCCTTGCCCGGATAGTCGGGAAGATCCTTGCTCATGAGCGATTTTACCTTCGCCGTGTCCTCGGCGGCGATAGCCAGAGTGCCGGAGAGGCAGATGCCGGCTGCCACCAGCAATGCGGATAGGGCAGAATTCATCGTCGTAACCCTCTTCGTTGCCGTGCAAAAATGCGTGTCGGGAGCCCCGGCTAGCGGGGCTGCCCGGACAGGCGAAACCAGTCTGCAAAACCGATCTTGCCGAGCCTCGCGCCGGCGTCCGGCACGAGCGAGCGATCGTCGAGCTCCGAGCCGAAATAGCGCGCGTGGACATCCGCCTCGACCGTGCGCGGATCGTTGATCGCCTTCAGGTAACGGCCGATGATCTCGTTCATGCCGAAGCGTTCCGGGCCTGCGATCTCGATCATCCCGTTGATCGGCTTTGCAAGGGCGACGTCCGCCACGATGTCGGCAACGTCGTCAGAGGCTATCGGCTGGAAGGCCGCGGGCGAGAGCCGGGCGACAGTGCCGACGGTCGCTTCATCGGCGATGCCCTTGAGGAACTCCATGAACTGGGTGGAATGAATGATCGTGTAGGGAATGGCGGATGCCTTGATGAGCCTCTCCTGGGCAAGCTTGGCCCTGAAATAGCCGTTCTGCGGCAGCCGTTCCGATCCGACGATGGAGAGCGCGATATGGTGTTTCACGCCGGCGTCGCGTTCTGCGGCGAGCAGGTTACGGCTCGATGTTTCGAAGAAGTCCAGCACCGCCTGATCTTCCCAGGACGGCGAGTTCGAGAGATCGACGACCACGTCTGCCCCGGCCAGCGCGCTCGCCAATCCTTCCCCGGTGATGGTGTTGACGCCGGTTTTAGGGGAAGCGGCCAGCACCTCGTGGCCCTTCTCGCGCAGACGCGCCGCGGTCTTCGATCCGATGAGGCCGGTGCCTCCGATAAGGACGATTTTCATAACAGGTTCTCCTCCCGCGGCCCTCTTGGGCCGGAGTTCCAGGTTAGGATCGCAAGACCGACACAGCCGCGAGAATTTCAATGTCTGGATAGGTGGAACACATCGACTGTCGTCGCCTCGGTCGGTTTCGGCCGAGGGGCAATCTCGCATCGCGGAGGTATATTGTTCCCATATGCGATCGGGGGCAACCATATTTGGCGGAACCCGCCGCTCGCTTGCGGTCCGGGCACAGCATCAGGTCGAAAGCCGCGGAAGGGAATCTCAACCATCGTATAAACGATGCTGTGTAGTGCTTTGCTTCTACTGCTTTTTCGGCGGCTCGAACAATTCGATCGCATTGCCGGCCGGGTCTTCGACGAGGACCTGCTTGCCGCCGATCCCGACGACGATGTCGTTGCGAAAGCCGGCGCCTGATGCCTTCAGGCGCGCGACCTCGGTCTCGATGTTTTCGACCTCCAACTGGATGCGGTTCCATCCGCCGGGCTCGGGCCGTCGCCCGTCCGGCATCGGCTGCGAGGCGCCGCCGGGGCCCGTCGTGCCGTTCACGAGCAGGCGCAGATCACCCCGGGTCAACATGGCGAAGCTCGGAGCCGGGTGCATGGTAAGCGCGAAGCCGAGCGACTGCGTATAGAATGCAATCGCTGCATCGACGTCGTCGACGATATAACGAACGCTGACGGTAGCCATATCAAATCCTCCTTCGGATAGGCTTGGCGGTAGCGGACAAGGCAGGACATGGCATCGGATATAGCGTCCCGGACGGGACCTTGTAGCCGTGGTGCGCGATATCGGGAACCGGGACCGGTGGTCGAAGGTTTGGCTCGCAGAGCCCCAGGAGATTGCCGATGGACAACAAAGCCGATCGCGATCCGCGACGCCATACGCAGAAAATGCAGATGCGCCTTCAGGAAATGATGGACCATCTGCGGCAAGACATCGTCGATGTCGACGAGCCGCAGCTGAAGGCCATGTTCGAGACCGCAGCCGAAGTGCTGGGCGGGCTGAAGAAGGCGTTTGGCGACTACGAGAAGAAAAACGAACCCGCCTGGAAATAGGGCGCCGGAGATATCAGCTTGCAATGACCGTCCCTGGCGCCAGGCCGAGCGACGGCCTTACTTCACCGAGATGCTCATGCCGCTGATATCGGCGTTGATCTGCAGGCCTACCTGCTTGCCTGTCAGTTCCAGTTGAGCGCCCTTGTCATTGGTCATGACGATCACCTGGGCTCCTTTGCCGAGCGCGCCGCCGCCGCCCGCCGCACCGTACACACCCGTCACATCCTGAGCGCGGCGTATGTGGCTCACGGTACCCTGGAAATAGGTCTTGGAAGCACCGAAGGCGAGGCCGCCCGAAATGCCGCCGATCGAAATTGGATATCGGTGACCATGGAAGGTCAGCGTGCCGTCGCCTCCGGAGCCGCCGACGAAGAAGGCGGCCTTGTAGACGGAGAAGCGGATCGTACCGCTATCGGCATGCGCGGTGCTGGCAAAGCCAACTCCCGCAGTGGCAATGACGGCAACGGCGACCGAACGAAATCTGGACGAAATCTTCATGATGACAGGCTCCTCAAAAAGCACCGCTTACCCAGTCAGCCGGGCACGTCAGCGTCGTCTCAACGTCATAGCTTGAACAGTCTCGCAGGTCATTAGTTCCAAGGCCGTTTCAGGGCGCGGGGAGATGACGCACCCGACCGTTTCCGTTGGTGAAGAGCTTTCGAAAGCCAAAGGTCGCGTGTTTGGCAATAGCGGCCCGGAGTTGCTGGTATGGATGGAAAACGACAACGACCTCGACAGCCTGCGCCCGCTGCCGCGGTTTTTCGAGATCATGCTCGCGGCGGGGGCGCAGCTTCGGGATCAGGCCTCGCCGATTGCGCAGTGACCGAAGACCTCGCCCATCCTGTCGTTATCGCTTGCCGGATCGCCGACGGGCACGGCGACGATTGCAGCAGGTCAGTCTTCAGGGCATCTCATCCAATACCGTTTGAAGGCTGCAGGCCCAGTGCCGTAGCTGGAAGCCTGGCTCCATGGGTTCTTCGGGGTTTCAATAAACGTGTCGTCGTCGATCGAAACAAGCGTCACCGGCGATACGAAGGACAATGTCGCCTGACGGTAGCGCGCAATGGCTGCCTGTTGGAGGCGTTTGGCCACCAGGTCGTCTTTCGCAGCGGGTGGAGCGCGAAAACGTTCGGGATCCTGTTTCACCTCGGTAAGCGGATCATGCAGGGCCACCCGCAACAATTCACCGTCACCGGCGAGCCGCAATTCGAATTCATCCTGCAATGCCGGCACCGGGCGATCCTGCTCCGAAGAGGTGTCGGCGACGTGCGCGGTCAGGATCGGCAGAGGCTGATGATCCGGGCGCATCTCGACGCGGCGGATATGACATAGCTCAGCGAGTGTTTGGTTTCGCACCTCGGGGCGGGCGGGTTCATCGACCAATGTCCAGCTGCCCTGCATCTTGCTGACAAAGGGGACCGACCCATCCGGGCCATATGAGAAAAACGCGGCACGTTGCGCTAGCGTTTCCGCGATCGTGCTCACGGTCTGGATATTTCGTTCGGTCCTTGCCGTATCCTCGGGCTCACCCGGGCATCGGACGAGAAAAGTCGGCGTGGTGGAGGTGGCTGGATTGATAAAGCCGACCACATCATCGTTTACCGGAAAGACCTCGCCTTGCTGAACGCTGTTCTTTATGACCAGGTTGCGCCGCGTGCCGGCCATTTCAGTGGCTTCGGGCTTGTCGTAACCCAGCACATGCATCTCATCCTGAACATTGGAGATCCAGTAGATGGCTGCACCGACAGACAGGCGCAATTCAAATCGCCTGGCGATGCCCTCCGGGCCCCTCTGACCGTCAAAGATCGGATAGCGTGGATCGGTTTGCTTGAGATTGACGCTGTTGAACTTGCACCACGTCTTCAGTTTGTTTGCCGGCAGGCCGTGATCCGGCGGCAATATCGCCCAGTCGCCAGGCAAGGTCTCGATGAGCGTTTTCGGGCCTAGATCCGCACCGAAATCGAACATCTGCACCAGCGCCTCTGTCGCGGCCTGCACGCGTTCGCCGACGGTTCCGGCGTTATCAGTGACTGGCGCAGGAGCTGTACCCTGCGCCGCAAGCGGCGATGATCCGACCGCGAAGAAGGCGAGTCCCGCCAATATGCCAAGCGTCCTGTAAGCCAGCTTTGAGCCCGGAGATTTGCAATCAGTATTTGGCTGCATGCTCTAATCCATCATTGCGATGGTGGCGGGTGTTAACAGCCTGGCATTAACAATTCCCCAGTCGGCCCGTTAAAGTTGCCAATAGTCGCAAAACCACATCCATCGGTCATGGGTTGAGGAAGGGTCTTTCGAGGCGGCGGCATGCTGCCCGTTCAGTCCACCGGCTGCGGAGCCGGGAATTTCCAGCTTCCGTCGAGAATGGTCTGATGCGGCCGGTAAAGGCGGACCGTGTAGTTCCAGCCGGCCTCGATCGGCAGGCAGTTTGCAAGCTTGCCGTCGCAGCCGCCGAACTGGATGTCGACGGAGCCGTCCGCGCCCTTGGCGGCGGTGATATTGTTGACCGAATAGGCGTTGAACGGGTTCTCGACGAAATAGCCTGCCGCGTCGTAGCGGCTGATCGACCAGAAACCGTCCACCGGCACGTCACCGGGAACATGCAGCCTGTAGAGGGTCTTGCCATCGTTCCTCTCGGGCGTGACGCTCAGATAGGTCGCTTCGCTGTCCGGATTGCCGCCCCAGGCGGCGGCCGTTGCGATCAGGTGATGAACGGGATCGACCTCGCTCTTCTTGCCGAAGGCCTTGTTGAAACTCTCCATTGTCGTATTGAGCGCCAGCAGCGCGTTGCGCACCGTATCCTGGCTCGTCTTGTCCCAGGCGGGCATGTCCAGCGTACCAGGCCCGCCTGGTTGATCGAGCTTGATGGCATCCTGCAGCCTGTGCACCTCGTCGGCATCGCCTGATTTGGTCGGGTCGATCAGGGTGCGTACGGCAATCAGGACGTAACGCGTGCCCACGCCATCTCTTGTGAATGTGTGGCTGCCGGCCCCGTGAAAGACATCGGTGACATAGTGGTCTTCATTGACAACCATCAGCGACATGAAGCGCTTTCCCGCATCCGGCATTGATATCGCCACTGGTCCGGCATCGAGATCGAAGACACCGCTGGAATAGAGCGTGTCGCGATTGCCGCGAACGACCGTCTGGTGTTTCACATCGAAGGGTTCGCGGCGGTGGAAGAGTTTTCCGAGACCGGCTTCCCCTGACGATGCCGCCATGTACATGTCGCTCTCGGCGCGCACGAAATTATCCGGTGTGACCTTGATGGGATCGGCGCCGGATGCTGCGCCCGACATGAGGAGCAGTGCGACCGACGCGGCAGTGAGAGTTGTCTTCTTCGCAGCCATAACCTTGCTCTCCTCACATCGGTTCGACATCCGCCAGCGTCCAGGCCTTGTCGAACAGGCGCTGCGTTGGCCCGTAGAGGCGGAACATCAGCTCGAACTGGCGGCCGGGAATGGTCGGCACCCAGTTCGTTTCCATGCCTTCGGGCGCCTTCGGCCCGAAATAGATGTCCACCGATCCGTCGGCATTCTTCTTGATCTCGGCGGCATTGGAGGCGCGGCTGGCGCGATCGGCGCCCTTCAGAAGCGCGTGCGTCTCACGGTCGTAGACGGTGACGGACCAATATTGCTTTACCGGCACATCGGCCGGCACATGCAGCTTGTAGGCGCGGGCGCCGTCATAGCTCTTGCCGGTCTTGTCCTTGATGTTGATCAGGTAGAACTGGCCGACGCCAAGCCGCTTGATCGCGATATAGGCGTAGCTGTAGCCGATGCCGCGTGCATCCACGGCATATTTGTCCGGTTCGGCATAAGTGGTGGACTGGCCTTGAACGGCATCCGGCAGGGCCGGCATGGTCCAGTGCGTGCCTTCGAAAAAGGCCGGAAAGCCCGCATCATAACGCGCCTCGAGCCAGGCCCTGGCATCGGCAATGCCTTCCTCCTGGGCTTTTCTTGCTGCGGCATCGGGCGCGTAAGGCTTGCCCCTTTCGATGCCGATCGAGCGCAGCTGGTCGATCATCGCCCGGTCGCGCGGCAGCCAGGGCTCGCTCTGGACGACACGGTCAAGCAGCGTGAAGAAGCTCGGATCGTATTTGATGGTTGAATCGAAGTCGGCGTCCTTGATGTCGCGGTAGACCGTCTGCGGAGGCGCCTTTGCCTCGGACAGGGGGTAGAACCTGACGCGCTTGCCATAGGCGATCGATTTCTCGACATCTGCCTCGCCATGGCTCCTGAGGTTGGAGCGCATCAGGAAATAGCCGGTATTGGTGTCGGCGGCGAGCCGCTGGAGGCCCCTGGGCAGCTTGCCTTCGAAGCCCGGCGGCGTGATCACGAATTTGACGCCGGCGCCCTTGTCGATGCCGAGCAGGCCGGCATCTTCGAGCGAGGTCTGCCACAGGGTTACGAAATTGGCGTTGAGCGAGCCGTCGTCGCCGGCGGGCGGAATCTCCACCACGACAGGGCCGCTCTTGCCGAGATCGTAGAAGCCCATGAAATAGAGCGTATCGGGATTGGGCGTCAGCGTCTGATTGTGCCAGTCGAGCGGCCGGCCCCAATAGATGATCTCGCCGGCCTTGCCGCCGGCCGCGATCATCTGGTCGTACATGAGCAGGGTGTTGACCGCCGGCATGCCCCAGATCACCGCTTCCGTCGCCCGGCTGCGCGCCAGGCGCTCTTCCACTTCCTGCGCCGCGGAATGGTCCTGCGCGGCAGCCGCACCCGCCGATAGCAGGCTGATCGTCAATGCAAACAGCAGGCGCAACATGCGTCACCTCCAGCCCAGAGCTCCGGGGCCGAAGGGTGCCACGGCTGAAACTGCCGGCGGAAGTACGCAACCGTAAATGCCGGTGTAAATCGGGGTGTAAGCGTGCGGGCCACGCATGCTCGGCAGGTGGACGGGCAGGGCCGGCCGCAACAGCTCGCCATTGCAGCCACGGGCGGCAAATGCGATGATCGTCCAGGCAATCGCATGCATCATTTCGGGGGGAGTGGCATGGCTGATTTCAACATTGGTTTCGTGATCTTTCCCGGCATCACCCAGCTCGATTTCACCGGGCCGTTCGAGGTGCTCAGCCGGCTTTCAACACCGCCGTCGCTGACGGCTCCATCGCGCTTTCCTGACGTCAAGACGCATGTCATCGCCAAGAACCTGGAGCCGGTGGCGAGCGATCGGGGTTTGAGCTTCCTTCCGGGGCAGAGTTTCGAGACCTGCCCGGCGCTCGACCTGATCTGCATTCCGGGCGGCGCCGGTGTCGTCGATGCACTCGACGATGCCGAGACGGTGGATTTCATCGGCCACCAGGGGCGGCAGGCGCAATATGCGACATCCGTGTGCGTCGGGGCCTTCCTGCTTGGCGCCGCCGGCCTGCTCCGGGGGCGGCGGGCGACGACGCATTGGGCCTATACGGATCTGCTGCCGCTCGTCGGCGCGACACATGAGAAGGCGCGCACCGTGCGCGATGGCAATATCATCACCTCGGGCGGGGTCACGGCCGGTATCGATTTCGCCTTCACCATCATCGCCGAACTTGCCGGCGGCGATGTCGCCCGGGCAATCCAGCTCGGTATCGAATATGATCCCGCACCACCCTTCGATGGCGGCCATCCCGACAAGGCAAGCGAGGCAGCGAAGGCGCTGATGCTCCAGCGCAATGGTGCCGCGCATGGCGGGATGCGGGCGGCGCTGGAGGCGCTGGCTTTGCGGTGAGCGGGGTCTTCCGCCCCTTCTTCCCGGCGAGAGAAGGGGGAAGACAAGCTTCACGCCCCTCTGGCCAGCCCATGCTCCACCAGCTTGTCGATGACCTCGGCATAGGCCACGCCGCTTGCGGCCATCGCCTTGGAATACATGCTGATATCGGTGAAGCCCGGAATGGTGTTCACCTCGTTGACGACGAAGCGCATGTCTTCCATCAGGAAGAAATCGACGCGGGCCATGCCGTCGCAGCCGAGTGCGCGGAAGGCGCGGGCGGCCATGTCGCGGATCTTCGCTTCGACATCGGCGGGAAGCTCGGCCGGCACTTTCAGGGCAGCGCCATTCTCGTCGAGATATTTGGCGGTGTAGCTGTAGAAGCCGTGGCTTTCGGCGGGCGCGATCTCGCCGGGGCGGGAGACGAACAGGCCGCCTTTCGTATCCTCCAGCACGCTGCATTCGATCTCGCGGCCGGCGATGAATTCCTCGGCGATCAGCTTGCGGTCATGGCTGAAGGCATCAGCAAGGGCAGGGGCGAATTCCTGGCTGCCGGAGACTTTTCGCACGCCGACGGAGGAGCCCTGGCGGGCGGGCTTGATGAAGACCGGCAGGCCGAGCGCGGCTTCGAGGGTTTCGAGTGCAGGCGGGCTGTCCTGATCGAGCGTCACGGAGCGGGCCACCGGCAGGCCTGCCGCCTTCAGGAGCTGCTTGGCGATATCCTTGTCGAGTGCCGTTGCCGAGCCGAGGATGCCGCAGCCGGCGAGCGGCACGCGCGCCACCTGGCAGAGGCCCTGGACCGCGCCATCCTCTCCATGCAGGCCGTGCAGCACCGGGAAGACGATGTCGATCTTGCCGGCCTCGGTCGCCTTTCCGTCGGGACCGATCGCCAGCAGGCGGCCGTGGCCGCCCGGCAGGAGGCAGAGTTCGGTGCCGGAAGAGGGCTTGGCGAGTTCGCCATCGGCAAAGCGGCTTTGCAGCCAGCGTCCATCCTTGGTGACGAAGACGGGCAGGGCGTCGTATCTTTCCGGGTCGAGCGCACGCATGACATTGGTGGCCGACATGACGGAGACGTCGTGTTCGCTGGAACGGCCGCCGAAAAGCACGGCGATGCACAGCCTGGATGGGGAAGGGCTCATTGGAATTCTCCTGAAAAGTAAGCAATTCCGGCAAGAGTGTGCAGCGGTTCTGCCTCCGGAATTGCGCGAAAACAAAACCTCTAGAAGCTGACCGCGATGCCTCTGTTGGCGAAGAAGCGGTCGAAGGTTGCGAGCGGACGGGTGACATCGGCCTGGGTGGCGCGCTCGTGGCCGGAAGGGTTGTGGAAGCGCACGCTGTCTTCATCGGCGGCCGTCACCAGCACCAGGTGGCCGCCCTTGCCCGGCGGCTCGCGCTCCGGCCAGCGGATGGAGCTGCTGACCGAGGCGATGAAGAAGCGATGGGTCGCGAGGATTTCGGGGATGGTTTGCGTCGTGAGCCCGGTGCGCACCTCGGCGACAAGCCCGAAGCGCTCGCGCACGAAGGTGACGAAGGGCGCATAGATCAGCCCCTTGATCGAGGCATCGGCCTCGTTGACGACATAGCCGCCATAGCGGGTGCAGGCCCTCGCCAGCGAGAGGATCGGATGCGCCTCGCCGCGGGCCGCAAGGATCATTTTCAGGCAGGCCATGCCGCAGACATTGATTGCCCAGCGCGCATATTCCTCGATCGTTTCTGCGCCCGAGTTTTTCCAGTTGGCATCGCGGTGCAGCGCAACGGCGCCTTCGGCCAGCACCGGCAGTGTCATCTCGGGCGTTTCCCACTGGCTGAAATAGGGCACGTCGAGTTCTCGATGATCCATGTCGTCTCCGTCAGGCACTGCAATGCGAATCCCGTTAGAAAGTGGCTCATACTAGATGCAATTCCGATGTGTTTGACAGAGCCACTTTGTCATGTTCCTGTGGGCCACTTGGATCGCGTCAGGCGAGATGAACCACGGGAACAAGTGCATGGACGCAGGAGACCTGATGACTGCTGTGAGAAGACGCGAGGGGCCATCGGCGGCGTTCCGGCCTGACATCGATCCCTCGTCATCGGCGCCCTTGCCGCGCCAGCTCTACCTTGCGTTACGGAATGCCGTCGCGGAAGGGCGGCTTTCGGGCGGGCAGCGGCTGCCGTCGACGCGGCTTGCCGCTGCGGAATGGGCGGTCTCGCGCGGCGTGATCGCGGAGGCCTACGAGATCCTGATTGCCGAAGGTTTTGCGGTCGCCCGCCACGGCTCCGGCACCTATATCGCCTCGTCCATTCCCGAGGGGGCGGCGCGCATCGAACCGCCGGGCGCAGGCAGCAGCCAGCCGATCCGCCGCGGCGTGTCGGCCGCCGCCACGGCAATCCTTACGCGCGGGCCGAGCCTGGAGCCGCAGAAGGCGCTGCCCTTCGTCACCGGCCGCATCGCCCATGACGAGCGCACGGCACGGCTTTTGAACCGCATCGCGACACGGCATATGAACTATGCCTTCGAAGGCTATGGCGATATCCAGGGCGAATATTCGCTGCGGGCGGCGATCAGCGCCCATCTCGCCGTCTCGCGCGGGGTGCGCTGCAGCCCGGAGCAGATCTTCATCACGGCGGGAACGCAGCAGGCGCTCGACCTTGCCTTTCGCGTGCTGATGACGCCGGGTGACCGGGCCGTCGTCGAAGATCCCTGTTATCCGCCGGCCCGGCAATGCCTGGCGCTGAACGGCATCGAAGTCACCGGCCTGCCGGTCGACGGAGACGGGATCGATATTGTCCGGCTGCTCGACGGCACGATCGCGCCGCCCGCCGCCTTCTACGTCACGCCTTCCAACCAGTATCCGGTCGGTTCGGTGCTGTCGCTCTCGCGCCGGCTCGGGCTTCTCGCTTACGCGGAGGAGAACGACTGCTGGATCATCGAGGACGATTACGACAGCGAATTCCGCTACCAGGGCCACCCGATCGCCTCGCTGCACGGGCTCGATAAGGCGAGCCGCGTTCTCTATACCGGCACCTTCAGCAAGGCGCTGCTGCCGAGCCTGCGCATCGGCTATCTCGTCGTCCCCGCCGACTTGGTACCCGCCTTCCGCGCCGTGCGCCCCGCCGTCGACCGCTGCCCGCCAAGCTTCCAGCAGCGGGTGATCGCCGATTTCCTGGAGGAGGGCTATTTCCCGGCGCATCTGCGGCGGCTGCGCGAACGGCTGCGCGCATCACGCGACATGCTGGCGGGGTTTCTGCGGGAGCGGTTGGGGGAGCATGTGAGCGTGCTGCTGCCGGATCAGGGGATCAATCTGACGGTGCGGAGCACGGGCGGCTGGAATGATGACACCGCCGTCTCTGCTGCGGCGCTGAAAAGGGGCGTGGTGGTGATGCCGCTGTCGCGCATGAATGTGGTTTCGACGGATCGGTCGCGGCTGCTGCTTGGGTTCTCGGGGCTTTCGGAACAAGAGGCGGATATGGGGACGCGGGTGCTTGCCGAGGTTTTCGAGGGTGGGACGTTTTTGGCGGGAGGGTGAGGGCCGCAGAACCGTAGAACCGTGCGTCTATTAGGGTTGTGGCCCCATCACCTTGCCAGGTCGGATAACGAGCAAGGGAGTGCGTCCGCGGCCCCCTCATCCGCCCTTCGGGCACCTTCTCCCCGCTGGGTAGAAGGGGGAGCACGCGGCACGGCTTGCAACGAGAGATGCTTAGAGACGAGCGAGAGGCTTTGCAACGAGATCCCTTCGCCCCATCGGGGAGAAGGTGCCCGAAGGGCGGATGAGGGGGCCGCGAGCGCACCGCCTTGTTCGTTTTCTGACTTGACGGAGGAGCGGTGCGGGCAGCCACCTTTATCCCGTCCAGGGAGGCGGCGCGTTCTTCGCCTGCAGCACTGCGATGAACGCTATCGGCTCTTTCCGCGTGGGGTCGTTCACATCAGAATTGCAACTGCCCATTGCGGCCATCGGCCTGCTCTTCTAGTTTGCGCGCAATGTTCCTCTTGCGTGCAAAAATCCCATGAGTTCCCCCCGTACAAAAATCAATCTGAAAGCTCTTGGTCTCCATTGGCGCAACGGCTGTCTTCTGGCGGCCGAGGTCTATGACAAGAAGGGGCGGGTTGCCGGCGTGCGTCCGCTCGGCGGCAGTGTTGAATTCGGCGAGGGCTCGGAAGCTGCTTTGAGGCGCGAATTCAGGGAAGAGCTCGGCGTGGAGGTCGAGGTTTTCTCAGGGCCGCTTGTCATGGAAAACATATATGTCTTCGAAGGCGAGAGCGGCCACGAGATCATGTTCATCTTCAAGATCGGCTTCGTCTCGAATGACTATCAGGGTCAGGACGTGATCACCTTCCAGGAGAGCGATGGAACGTTCGGGGTCGCTCGATGGTATGACCCGAAAACGCTTGATCTCGACGGCTCGCCAGGCCTTTATCCAAAAGGCCTGAAAGCGCTACTGACGTCCACTCTGCTGGCCGAATGAGCAAACGCTTTTGCCGCATCTACCACTTCACGCGCAGGCCCGCGGTGCCGCTGAAAGCGTAACTGTCGCCGAAATCCTTCAGCGAGGATTTTGCGGCGACTTCGCCATAGAGCGAGTAGCGCTCGTCGTTCCAGGTGTAGGAGCCGCCAAACGTCAGGCCGGCCCAGACAGGGTCGTTCCTGCTTTCAAAGCCGGTGCCGGAGACATCGACGGCGGTGCCATCCAGGAACTCGCCGTAGAGATTGGCGATGCCATAGACCTTCGCCAGTGCCGTCTGGCCATCGGTGCGCTGCATTGTCTCCTCGTGATCGAGCGCCACGCCGAGCCGACCGATCAGGCTGTCGCCGTCATCAAGCGATACCCGTGCGCCGAAGCGATCATTGAACGTGTCGAAGTCGACGGAGGAATAGATGAGTTGGGCCTGCGGCGTGACCGACCACGGCCCGGAGGCCGCAAAGCGCCGTCCGGTCTCAAGGCTCAGCGCGTAGCCGAAACCATTGTTGCCGCTTTCCATGGCGCCGTCGAGGAGGTCGGATTTCAGGTCGGTGTCATACCAGGTGGCCTGGCTCTGGGCGTCGACATAAAAGCCGTTATCGCCATACCAGGTCAGCGTCGCGCCAAGCCCGAAGCCTGTCGTGTCGATATCGCCATTACCGTAGAAGGAGTCGATATCGCCTGATATCGTACCGTAGTGGACGGTGAGGCCGCCGATCAACCGGCCGCTCTGATCCTGATAGAGTTCGCCATCCAGGCCACCCTCCAGCTTGAACAGATCGTAGTCGTAGCTGTCGACGGCGGTGCTGCTGTCGGGCTCGATGCTCGCATGCATGCCCTCGGCGCGCAGCCAGACATTGTCGGGCCCTTTGGCCGATGTCGCCTTGTTGCCTTCCGTTCGGTAGCGGTCGCCGAGGCGCTGCTGCAGCGTGGAAAGCCCATTCAGGGCGAGCAGCAGCTGCGGATAGGCCTCGTAAAGCGGAACGCCGGGCTGGTACTGGGGGCCGATTGCCACTCCCGAGGGATCAATGAGTGCCGAGCGAAGATACCAGTCGCCGTCAGCAGGGGTCGCGATACCGTTCTGATAGAGCCGATAGGCGTATGCACCGCCGACAACGGCCTGATCGCCCTGAAAAACATAGTCGCCGAGCAGCGAGAAGCTGCCGGCCGAGGTGCCGCCGACATCGACGATCTTGATGCCTTCGACGGTCTGCGCCCCACCGCCGCCGAGATTAGTGACGCGCACATTGGTGGTGCCCGCCGTATTGCCCGTCACCACGAGCCGGTCGGTCGACGAGGCATCGCCGCCGAGCACGCTCTCGATCGCAAGCGTGCCGCCATTGCCGGTGTAGTTGCCGGCGATGGTCAGGGTGCCGATGGAATTACCCGGGGCAACCGTGCCGGAACTGGCGACGTCGCCAATGATGGTGCCGCTGCCTCCGAGCGTGCCGGCATTGGTGATGTCGCCGATAACAGAGGTCGGGGTTGTGTGATCGCCAATCAGCAGCGTGCCATCTGAGATGGTCCAGTCTGTTGTCGCCGAGCCGTTGCCGGTCAGAAGCCATGTGCCGGTGCCGGTCTTCTCGAACCTGTCGAAGTTCTGGTATTGGGCTGCTGCGCCGATCTTCGATACGTCGAAGCTGTCAGTGCCCGCGCCGCCGAGGCGGAAGGTATCGACACCCGCGCCGCCAACGACGTTGCCGATAATGTTGGAGCCGGCGTGAAGCTCCAGCGTCGTGGCGCCTGCGACAACGGAGATCGCGTTGCTGCCGCCGGCGCCGGCTTGAATGGTTCCGCTATTGATAATCAGGGCACTCGGCGTCTGGACGATGATCCCGGCAGCATTGTTCCCGCCAACGATCGTGCCGTTATTTTCGAAGTAGGTCGCGCCGACCCCCAGACGGACGCCTACGCCCCCACCGGCGCCGCCGTTGCCGCCGCGGATCGTGCCATTGTTGGTCAGGGAGGCCGGGCTGGCGGCCGTGGCCAACTGGCCCAGATTGACACCGGTGCCCCCGGTGCCGGAGACGCTGTTTCCGCCCTGGATCAAGCCGTTATTGGTGACCGCGAGCGCTCGGAGGGCGTTAATTCCCTCACCGCCAGACCCTGCGCCGCCATTGGAGCCGCCTTTTACCGTTCCGTTGTTTATGAAGGTGCCGGGGCCGGCGAAGGCGACGCCGGAACTGGTGGTCGAGCTTCCGTCGGCGCCGCCGGTGATCGAACCGTTGTTGACCAATGACGAGGCAAGAGTGCCGCTGTTGTACCAAAACCCGCGTTGAGCAATGTTGCCGACGATAGTGCCGGACAAGGTCAGAGTATTGCCGTTGGACGTTATCATCTGCAGGCCGGTCATGGTGAAGCCGTTGGTATTGATGCTGATCGGCTTCGTGGCATTGGGCAGTGCGGCAATGGTTCCTGCGATATTGCCCGTCAGCGTGATCGTCGCGCTGCCATCGGGGTCGCCATTGGCGGCTGTAACCGCGTTGGCGAATTCGGTGGCATTGCTGGCGGTGTAATTACCCGCAACCGCCGACATCGGGGAGAACAGACAGGAGGCGAGTGCCAGCGTCGCAAGACTTGCGCCCGCAAAAAGTTTTGCTTTCCTGGAAGCCTTCGTGTCGACAACGCTGCCACGCATGTCTGACCCCTTTAAATTGATGGAAATAAAACGCCGCATGGAATCAGGCGACAACAAGGATTAGTTGCTTTTCTACGTTTCCGTACCGTACCTGCTGAATGCGGAAAATAGTAATTTCTGGCGGGTTGGAAATGAGAGTAGGCTGATCGCAACTTACGGAAAATTCGCAAAACGAATATAAATCAATATGTTAAATTCTTATCCATTGCCGCCTGCAATCGGGCGGATGGCGTGAGGCGGGGGCGAAAGCACCGCGCTCAGTGAGGCTGAAAGCATCTACCTAAGCGAGAATAAAACAATCGGGCATGACGTTTGCCATCAAAAGTCATGCCCCCTTATATCTAGGGTGCAGTCGGTGACTCCTTGCGGGCGTGGTGTCGCGATGCAGCTGGTGTGACCGGCGATCCTGCTGAACGCATCGCTGTGTCTGGCAAAGGGAAGGTCCCTCCGCCGGCTTTCTGTCGGCCGGGCGCATTCCGCTGCGCGCTGCCAATCTCGCACCCGATCGGTGCTCTCAGGTTTCGTCATCGGCGGCGGCCTGTCGGTCATCGCGCTCTCTTCCATCGTGCTGTTGCGGTGACCCCGATCCGGCGATCTGCGGCAGCAGTTTATGCGGTCAGGACACTGCCGGTTCTCAAGGGCGATCTTGGCCGGCAAGGTCATTTCCGCTCATGAAGTCCGGATAGACGCTTTCGGTCTGGTCATCGGCCGGAAACATCGTTTCGATGCGTATTTCCTCGGCGGTCACCGTCTGCGGCGTTCCGACCGTTGATATCATCGAGAAGAGGTTGAGCGTATGGCGTTCGGTCCGGAACCTGAGCGGGATCATGGGCAGGGCATCCGGGACCGGTCCGGAGTGCGGGTCCTGCGGGACATCGGGATAGGCCATCAGTTCGGCGATGAGCGCCTGCGTGCGTTCGTCGGAGACATGACCGATCGCTTCCCTTCTGACCCGCGACAGAAGACTGCGGGCTGTTTCCTCCCAGCGCATCAGGAAGGGCCGCATGCCCTCGGGATCGAACATCAGGTGCAGGAGATTGCGCGGCCGGGGGTACCGCGAAAGATCGATGAACCGGTTGAAGAAGGCAGGGGCCGATACGTTCGTCTCGATCACGTTCCAATAGCGATCCATGGCGATTGCCGGAAATGGCTCGTGCTGCCGCAGCATTCGCCTGACCGCGCGATGGATGCCCTGCATCGAGGCGGCGTCGAGCGGGTCGTCGCGGTAAACCGGCGCGTATCCCGCGGCAAGGAAGATGGCATTGCGCTCGCGTAAAGGTATCTGCAGAGCGTCGGCAAGATCGATGATCATCTGCCGGCTCGGTGTCGCTCGTCCGGTTTCGACGAAGCTCACATGCTTTTGCGAGATGCCGGTATCGAGAGCGAGTTCCAGCTGCGGTTTGCCGCGGATTTCCCGCCACTGGCGCAGCAGCATGCCTGCTGACGCGGGATGGAAAGGCCGTGAGACGTCTGAAGCTGTGGTCATGGCGTGCGATCGATCCTGACGGAAGGCTGGCCGCCGGGGCGGCCGAGCGCATTCTATATCAGGGCTTTACCCAGGCGTAGGCATCAAAGGGCGGCTCCAGGGCAGGGCGGGTGACACTGCCGGCATAGTTGGTGATGGCAGAAGCGGCGATGACGGCGATCACCTCGAGCAGTCTGCTCTCGTCGAAGCCGGCCTGAAGAAACGCGCCCACGTCCGCCTCGGTCAATCGTCCGCGGGTCTCGATCAAGGTGCGGGCGAGGTTTGAAAGCGCTGCCGACTTCGGTTCGGCCGGCAATCCGCCGTTTCTAATGGCGTCGACATCGCTGGCCGCAATGCCGTTCTCGATTGCCAGGAACGAATGAAAGCCGACAGCCCATTCGCAGGCGTTGGTCACGGCGTTGGTCAGCAGCAGCACCTGGATCTGCGGCTCGGTGAAGCTGCCGCCATGCACATTCTGGAAAAGCGCTGCCAGGCAGTTGATGAGAACGGGCGATGTCGACAGGGCGCCCGCGATATTTGGGATGAAGCCGAAGGCATCCTTGAGACCGCGCAGGGCGGCTTGCGATGCGGCAGGCGCCGTTTCGAGGCTATGGATCGGAAAACGAGTCATTGCATGACCTTTCAGATATCAGGTTGGGGCTTACGGCTCCCATGGCCGCGCCTGACCGAACATCTGAAAAACCCGGTATTGCAGCAATTAACAGGGAGGTAATAGCCGCCGGCAAGATGCGTTCAAACCTTGCCGGTCATGACGCCGAGGCCGGCCGGCGGGATAGCGCGCCTTGACGAATACCCTATATTTGAGGTACGTACGTCATATAAGGGCGAGCGATCGTCCGACAAGAGGATGCTGTGGGAGGCAGATGCGATGACGGAGTTCAGTGTCGATCCAAAGTTTGTCGTGGGGGACGAGGAGGCGCTTCGGAAGCTGTTTCAGCCGACGCATGCGCTGGCGGCGCAGAAATGCATGGGTGCGCTCGACAAGCATGCCCAGGAGTTCATCCGGCGATCGCCGTTCATCTGTATCGGCACCCAGAACCGGGATGGCAAGGCCGATGTCAGCCCGCGTGGCGACCCGGTCGGCTTCGTGAAGATCCTCGATCCGCACACGCTGGCGATCCCGGACCGGCCGGGCAACAATCGGCTGGATACGCTGGCCAATATTCTCACCAATCCGAGCGTCGGTCTGCTCTTCATCATCCCCGGATTTGACGACACGCTTCGCGTCAACGGCGAGGCGAGGCTGGTGACCGACCCTGGCATCCTCGCGGATATGGGCGTCGGCGAACGCGTGCCGAAGCTTGCGATCCTGGTCAGGGTGGGCGAGGTGTTCCTGCATTGCGCCAAGGCATTCCGGCGCTCGCATCTGTGGGATCCGGAGCACTTCCAGGATCGCAACGAGATGCCCTCGCTTTCGAAGATCATCCTGGACCAGACGACCGGCGCTCCGGCCGATGACGGCGAAATGCGCAAGATAGATGACGCGCTCGAAGAGGCCTACAGGACGTCGCTCTATTGACGGGGAAGCGTTCGGCGTGGCGAACGTGAAAGGCGTGCGAGGCGCGCCTAGCGATGAGCCGTCGCGAGCTTTGCGGCGAGTCCGACGAAGACGAGGCCGGCAATGCGATTGAGAATGACCTGGCTTCTGTCGGAGCGCTTCAGCCAGGCGCTGATCGACCCTGCAAGCAGCGAGATGACGGCGAAAGAGGTAAAGGCGCAGAGGATGAATATGCCGCCGAGCTGGAGCATCTGGAAAACGATGCTGCCATTGGCGGTGGAGGTGAACTGGGGCAGAAATGCCAGGAAGAAGATTGCGACTTTCGGGTTCGTGACATTCATGACGACGCCGCGCGCCATCATCTGCCACATGGGCTTGGCTTTCGCGGTCCCGGCTTCGAGTTCGTCCGGCACGGCCCGGAAGGCCTTGTAGGCGAGGTAGACAAGATAGCCGGCACCGATGAACTTCAGTGCATCGAAGGCAAATTGCGACGTCTGGAAAATTGCCGCGACACCAAGCGACACGGCGACGGTGTGAAAGATGAGGCCGACGCACAGGCCCGCCGTCACCGACAGCCCGACACCCCGGCCATAGATCGCCGACTGCATCAGCACGAACAGATTATCGGGGCCGGGTACCCAGCATAGAACAGTGGCTGCGGCGGCAAACGTGATGACGGTCTCAAGCGAAAGCAATGTCGGAAACTCCTGCGGCTGACGCCCAATAGCACGCGAGCGTGGGCGAAACCATCGGCGTAGGCGTGGACACAGCGTTATCCGAAACAGGTCCGCGCCGGTGAGAGCTATCCGCCTGTCGATCTGCCGAAACGGCTCAGACCGGACGAACCTCGGCAAGCCGCCTGACTGCGTACTCGTCCCGCCAGCAGACGGCGGCCTCCCATGCGGCTGATGCCTGCGCGGCAATGTCATGCGCGCCGTCGTCGAGACCGGCGGCATTGCCGGGCAGTACCAGGTCGAGGTCGGGCACATCGACGTGAGACTCGTCCCAGTCGATCAAGGCGACCTGTTCGCCGGTCATGCGGATGTTGCCAGGGTTGTTCGGGTTGCCGTGGACGACGCAGGTCCGGCGTCCGGCCAGGCGCGCCCATGCGGCCCGGCATCGGATGACGGCCTCGGGCGGCATTGCGGAGAGGTTGATCCTCGTTCCGGTTTCGGCATGCAGGAGATCGGTCGACGACCGCCAGCCCGGCCGCTGCGGCCAGCCCTGCGTCAACCGGTGCAGCTCGCGGAGCGTGTCGGCGACGCGACGCCAGTCGGAATGCGTCTCCGGAGGTCCGCCTTCCATGTATTTCATCACCACCAGACCATCGGCGAAGAGCCGGCCGTCGCTCGTCGGGATCGGCACCGGGACGGCCATGCCTTCCCGGTCGAGATGTTGGAGCAGCGCGGTTTCCCATGCGAGATCGACGTCACTCCTGGAGCCGAGACGGCCGACCGCGACCTGACCGCGGATGCGGACCCTCCATACGTCGTTGGCAACTCCACCCGTAAGCGGTTCGATACGAACCGCGTCTTCGCCCCATTGCCCGAGTGCTTCCCATCCCATTGGCGATATTCCTGGCGGTCAAGATTGAATGACCTGAGACATGGCGAAAGTTTACGACGTCACGATGTACTCGCGAGCGGCCTTCAATCGTGGCCCTTGAGCGGGATCAGCGAAAGCAGCGCAAGCATCGAGATTGCCGCACCGGCAATCGCCAGCGGCCAGAGGCCGACGGAAATATAGGGCGCGACGGCAGTCGTTCCGAGCGCCGCTATGCCGAGGATCGCGGCGATGACGATTGCGGCGGCGCGCGAATGATCGCCGCGGGCAGCCGATATCGCCCGATGAAAGCCGATCGGCCCGCGGATGCCGAAGCCGAAATTCAAGGCGGCCCAAAGCGGGACCAGAACGAAAAGGCTGGACGCGCCGGTCAGAGCATAGGCGAAGATGGCGAGAAAGGCGCAGGGCATGATCGCCGTCCCGATGCGGATCGTTCTCAGCGTTCCGAATTTCGCGCCGAGCCAGGCGGAGGAATTCGCGGCCAGGATGAACATGGTTATGCCGCAGACCTGCAGGACGACGAAATCCCCGATTCCCCTGTCGAGGGGGCCGGTCAGCACAGCCGGCAGGCCGAAGACGAAGACCAGGAGCGCGCCGAGCGACAGGGCCTGGCTGGCGGCATAGAGGAGGAATTCGCCATTCTTCAATATGGCGAGATAGCTGTGATGCTCTTCCATCTGCTGCGGGTGCGGGAAGGCGGCGCGCTGCCAGAAGACGGCTGCCGCTATCAGCGCCGCGGATGCCGCCAGAAGCACGAAGGAAATCTCCCAGCCTCCGAACTCCAGCAGCCAGGCGCCCGCAATCGGCGCCAGCGCCGGCGCCAGGGACTCGACCGAGCCGAGCCGCCCCATGGCGGCGGCCGCCTTGTCATGCGGATAGAGGCCGTGGATGAAACCGGGCGCAAAGACGGCAGGGCCGGAGCCGAAGGCCCCCTGGGCAAAGCGCAGGGCAATCAGCCAATCGATCGAGGGAGATTCCGCGGCCGCCAGCGACGCAATGCCGAAGAGCGCAAGCGACCAGATCAGCAGCTTGCGCGGATCGAAGCGTGCGCCGAGCTCGCCGAAGGCGATGAGCCCGACCAGCGTGCCGAATGCATAGGCGGCCAGCACGAGCTGGGCAATCTCGATGCTTCCGCCGAGCTGCCCCGGCAGGCTCGGGACGGCCGGAAGCACCAGATCGGTGCCGGCGATACCGAGCACGGTTCCGCTGGCGATCAGGGTGAACAGGAATGAGGTCTTCGGGCGTGCGGTCATCCGCTCTCTGGTATCAGAGCCCGATCATGCGACCAATCGTCTCCGGTCGATGTGTGCCATTCAATCATTTGATCTTTTGAGCTGCTTCAGCACGCGGCACAGGTGCGGACAGGATCGATGGAAGCCGGCGACGCGGCGCACTGATGGCCGCCGCGTCGCCGCATCGATCAATGCGTTGCGGGTTCGAGATAGCGGCGCAGATTGTCGCTGATCTGTTCGATCGCGGCTTGCGTGGAAGGCACGTTGCGGATCGCGTTCAACAGGACGAAGTCATGGATCGTGCCGTTGTAGCGGGCGGCAGCCACGGTCACGCCGGCTTCCTTCAGTTTGCGGGCATAGGCCTCGCCCTCGTCGCGCAACGGATCGTTCTCGGCAGTGATGACGAGTGCCGGCGGCAGGCCCTTCAGCTGGTCGATGCTGGCGCGCAGCGGCGATACATAGGGGTTGTCGCGGGTCTTGGCGTCAGGCGCGTAGAGATCCCAGCCGTATTTCATGAAGGCGCGCGCCAGGAAACGCTGTTCTCCATATTCGTGATAGGAGCCGGTATCGACGCTGGCATCGGTCGCCGGGATCATCAGAACCTGCAAGCTGATCTTCGGTCCGTTGCGGTCCTTGGCCATGATGGACAGGGCGGCGGCCATGTTACCGCCGACAGAATTGCCGGCGACCGCGATGCGGCTGCCATCGGCGCCGAATTCATCGGCATGTGCCGCCACCCATTTCAGCGCGGCATAGGATTGATCGAGCTGCGTGGGGAAACGTGCCTCGGGGAGGGACGTATATTCGACGAAGACGCCGACCTGACCGGAGCCGACCACGAGATCGCGCAGCAGGCGCTGATGATTTTCATAATTGCCGACGATCCAGACGCCGCCGTGAATGAAGAGCAGCACGCCGGGTTTGCCGGTGATGTGCTCGGGCTTCATGATGTAGATCTTCACGCTCTGACCATCCTGGGTGATGGTCTGCTCCGTCGTGGTCACGCCCGACATGTCGACCGGCGTCATGTTCTGAAGCCCGGTCAGGATCTCCTGGGGCTTGGGCTGCGGCAGTTCCCAGAACGGGCTTGGATCCTTGTTGATCTCGGCAAGGAAGGCGCGGACCTGGGGGTCGATCCGCGGGTCGGTGGCAGCGTCCGGCGCCGCTTGAGCGGGCTGAATCATGAGATTTACTCCAAGGCTGAGGGTTGCGAGTAGGGGCAAGAGTTTCACGGTCTTTCTCTCCGGGAAGGTTGCACGCAGCCGCATTGGTAGCCCCCGGCCAGGAGCTTTCGCTTCTGTCAAATGACCAGTCCGGTGACAGGTCGGTGGTCAGCTTTCAGGCGTGATGGCGTCGGTCAGAATGGGACGCAGCGCCGAGCGCGACGTGACGCCGGTCTTCGCAAAGATGCGATGAAGGTGGTAGCCGACCGTGCGATGCGACAGATAGAGCCTGGCGCCGATTTCCTTGTTCGACAGGCCTTCGGCGGCAAGCTGGGCAATGTGCAGCTCCTGTGGGGTCAGCATTTCCCAGACATATTCGGTCCGCTTGCGGCTCGCTTCTCCCGAAGCGCGCAGTTCCTCGCGCGCACGCTCGCTCCAGGGCAGGGCGCTCAGCGCATCGAAGATGTCGCGGGCCTCGCGCAAAGGCGCTCTCGCATCGGCGGACCGGCGCTGGCGGCGCAGCCATATGCCATAGGCCAGCAGAAGACGTCCTCTCAGGAAAGGCCATTTGCCTGCGCCCGGCCCGAGACCCTGCAGATAGAACCGCTCGGCCTCCTCGGGTGTTGCGAGCAGCGCCCTGCCGTAGGACAGCATCGTTTCGACCCAGGGCACTGGCGACGGACCGGCGACACGCTGCATCTCCTCGATCACCTCCTCGGCCGTTTCGGCATGCCCGGAGAAGACCGCGGCCTCCACGAAATCGGCGAGACCGAAGAATTGCAGACCGGAATTGAAGGCCGGATCGGCAGGGATGAAAAGACGCCGCAGATGCTCATAGGCCTCCCAATGCCGGCCCGCGCCGATGGCGGCCGTGCCGCGCGCGATCTGCAGCATTGCCAGCAGGAAGCTCGCGCCGACAGAGACGACCAGGCGCTCGGCCTGGGCCGCAAACGCTTGCGACTGGTCCAGATTGCCCATCATGCCCGCAAGCCTCGCCTTGACGATCGTGGCCGCGGCAATCCAGAGCGTGCCTCCCGTTTCTTCGGCGAAGCGAACGGATTCTTCGGCCTCCCGCATCGCGCCCGTCCAGTCGCCGACTTCCATTTCTGCCCAGGCCTGAGCAAAGAGCACACGCGCGAGGTCGCTGAGCCGCCCCTGATCGCGCAAGGCGGCAGCCGAATAGGTCAGCAAACCGACGCCGAGGTCGAAGGCGCCGATGACATTGGCCGTACTGCCGAGAATGCGCGCCGCGACCGGATTGCCGCTGCTCGTGCCTGCAAGCTGCTTGAGCCTGCCCGATATCTCGCCGCCGAGGTGAAGCGGCTCGACGTAAGCGGATATGGCGATCAGGCGTGGATCGGTGTCGGGCAAGTCGAGCCTGTTTGCGGCCATCAGGATGCTTTTGCGAAGATCCGCCTGCGCATTGCTCCACCAGCAGCGCTGGGCAGCGCGCCAGAGCAGGTTGCTTGCCAGATCCGTGGCGCCGGCAGCATGGGCCTCGGCGGCGAGGCCAACCAGACTGGGGATTTTCGTGGGGTCGTTGACCATCGGAGGCTGGCCCATCTCGCGGCACCAGCCGATCCGTGCCGATGCGACAGGATCAGCCTCGCTGACATTGGCCTGGCGCAGCAGACGCTCCAGCAGGTCCGGCTGGCCGAGATCGGCGGCAAGCTCGGCGGCGCGCAGGAAACGGTCGCTCCTGGCTTTCGGCGTGCCGCTCAGCGCCGCCGCCCTTTCGAGAACCTCGATTGCCATGGCGACGGCACCTTTGCGCAAGGCGCGGCCGGCCATCGTATCATATTCGCCCGCCAGTTCTTCATCCGGTCCGATCGTCGCCGCCGCTCGATGCCATAAATGCCGGTCCAGCTCCTGATGAACGATCGCGGCAAGGGCGGCATGGATCCTGTGCCGCGTCGCCAGATCTGCCGCCTGGTGCATTGCAGAGCGCACCAGCGGATGCCGGAACCGCACCTCCGTTTCGTCAAGGTCGATCAGCCTGGCGGCAATGGCAGGCGTCAGGGCACTGACGTCCACTTCTGCGCCCAATACGGCTTTGCCGGCGCGCAGGATTTCGTGGAGCGATGTCCCGTCGTTTTCCGCCGCCACGAACAGCAGCATCCGGGTTGCAGCGGGAAGATCTGCCAGACGGGACGAGAAGGCGCGTTCCAGGCGTTCCGTCAGCGGAAGCCATGTCGGATCCCTGATATCAGCCGCTCGCCTGTCGCGCGGCAGTTCCAGGAGGGCGAGGGGATTGCCCGCGGCCTCCTGGAGGAAGCGGCTGCGCAGATCGGCCGAAAGATCAGGCGCATGGGCGTCCAGCAGGTGTTCGGCGTCGGCTTCGCCGAGCCCCGAAAGCCGAAGCCGCAGGTGGGAGGGATCGTCGAACAGGCGGTCAAAGCCGTCGCGCATGGCCACGAACAGAACGATAGGATCCGAACTCAGCCTGCGGGAGATGAAGGCCAGCACCTCATAGGTCGCCTCGTCCAGCCACTGGGCGTCATCGGCAATGAGCAGGATGGGGCTTCGCGCCGCACTTTCCGTCAGAAGGGACAGGGCCGCGAGCGCCACCAGGAAGATGTCGGGTGGGCCCGTGTCATCATGCATGCCGAAAGCGGAGAACAGGGCAGATCGCTGACGGGGGACCAGGTTGGCGGCCTCCTTCATCAGCGGGCGGAGCGCCTGCTCGAGCGCTGCGAAGGGCAGATGAACCTCGGCCAGAACGCCGGTCATGCTCAGGACCGTCAGATCGCGCTCGCGGGCCTGGTGCCTGGCCTGCTCGAGAAGTGCGGATTTTCCGATCCCGGGCTCGCCGCTGATCACGAGCGTCGACCCGCCCTGGTCGATCCGCGCAATCAATCTGTCGATCAGGGCAATGTCGCGATCCCGGCCCTGCAGGAATTCGGGGCCGGCGACGCGTGCAGACCGGGCGGGAGCGCCCTTGCCTTGTCTGCGCCGCGGCGCCCCGATCTTTTCCGACTGCTTGGCCATCAATTTAACGCTGCCTGCTCTGATCCGCGCGCAGGAATGCACACGAATCGAATCCCGGACCATGGTTCGGCAACTGCCGAAGCGTCGCCTTGTGATGGAGCGTGCCATTCGCGGGCATGTCCGTAAAGCAGCTTCCACACGGGCAAGGGAACCCGGATTTCACGAGGAGGAAAGAGCGCTGCCGCCGCGATCAAATAGTGCCGACGCACGGCGACGTTCGCAAATTTGTCATATCCGCTGGTTAGAAGCGGCGGCCTGCGCGCAGCCTGTCGAGGGACTCAGCTGCTGCGCCTTCCTTTTCCTGGAACGAGAGCCATGCAGCAAAACAATCCGGCAGTGATCATCGAGGGTGCAACCGTGGTTTTCGGCGACCGTCTGGAGAGCGCCTCCGTGCGTATCGAAGACGGGCGGATCACCGGTATCGACGGCGCGCGCGACGGCGCTGATGTCATCGATGGACGCGGCCATCTGCTCGGCCCGGCCTTCGTGGATATTCATGGCGATGCCTTCGAGCGGCAGGTCATGCCGCGGCCCGGCACGATGCTGCCGGTCGCTGCCGCGCTGCTCGAGACCGATCGCCAGCTTGCCGCCAACGGTATCGCCACGGCCTATCACGCGCTGACGCTCAGCTGGGAGCCCGGGCTGCGCTCGGTCGAAACCGGTTACGCGATCGTGCGTGCGCTCGACACGCTCACGCCGCGGCTGACGGTGGACAATCGCGTGCAGCTGCGCTGGGAAACCTTCTGCTTCGAGGCGATCGATCTCATTCGCGAGGCGCTTGCCGGTCCGCGCCTGCCGTCGATCGCCTTCAACGACCATACGTCGATGGTGATGCTGCATCCGTCGATCCCGCTGCAGGAGCGGCCATTCGACCTCGATCCGGCCTTCCCGACCGTGGATCCCGAAACGCCCAGCTTCACCGAGAAGATGGCCGAACGCGCCAAGCGGGCAAAAATTCCGGTGGCCGACATGGTGGCGCTCGTGCGCAGCATGTGGGAACGCCGTCCTGAGGTGCCCGGTGCGATCGAGGAAGTCGCGGCCCTCGGCAAGGCTGCGGGCGCACCGATGCTGTCGCATGACGACAGCCAGATCGAAACGCGCGATTTCTTCCGCCTTCGGGGCGCGCGGATCTGCGAATTCCCGATGAACCGGCGGGTGGCGCGCGCTGCCCGCGATGCCGGCGACTTCATCGTCTTCGGCGCACCGAACGCGACGCGCGGCGGCAGCCATCTCGCCTCGATCGGCGCGGCCGACATGATCCGCGAAGGGCTCTGCGACATTCTCGCCTCGGACTATTACTATCCGGCGATGCTGCTCGGCCTTGCAAGGCTGAAGGCCGACGGCGTGGCACCGCTCCATGCGCTCTGGCCGCTCGTGTCAGGCAACCCGGCACAGGCCTCCGGCCTTGCCGATCGCGGCGTCATCGAAATCGGCAAACGGGCGGATCTCGTGCTGGTCGACTGGCCTGATGGTGCTGCACCCGCCGTTCGCCGCACCTGGGTCGGCGGCCGCGAAGCCTATCGCGCGGCGCCCGCCGGTGAATTCGCAATGGCCTGAGACCGGCGGAATATCGCCCGGAACTGTCCGATCCATATCTGCGCGCTACATCGCAGATATGGAAACGCTCTATGTCCTGCTCATATTCGCTGTAGCCATCGCCGCCATCTATCTGGCCGGCAAGTGGAATACATCCGACGCCGACCACTATATGGGCTTCGGCAACCTGCGTTCGCGCGGCAAGCCCAAGGCCTCTGATGGCGACAGGGATGCGGAAAAGGAATGAAGCCCTCATGGGGATGCGACAGGTGGGCCTGATCGGGAAGGCGCGCTGTTTTAGCTGAACATTCTCGCCTTTAAACCCGCGATGACTTCGTCCGACACCTGGCGCAATTCCTCTCGCGAAGCACCATCATAGGCCTGGACGGACAGGCCCTGCAGGACGGCGACGAGATAGCGGGCCAGCGAGAGGGCGTGGTCGCGGTCCAGCCAGTGCTCGAGCGTTGCTGCGATCATGTCGCGCATCGTGTCGCGGCGTTCCGCCAGTTCGCGCGCGAGTTCCGCATGGTCTGGACCGCACTGGATCATGCCGCTCGAGATCATGCAGCCCCGCTCTCCGGCCGGGTCGATGACGGCGTCGATTGCCTTGTGGAGCAGGGTTTCGACGGTCTCCTGAAGGGTCGTGGTGGGTTTGATATCCCAGACAGGCCCGCGCAAGCCGAAATAGCGTTCGAGCGCCTCGCGGTAGAGGCCGGCCTTGCTGCCGAAGGCCGAGTAGAGGCTCGGGGGCGCGACGCCGATTGCCGCCGTCAGGTCGTTCAGCGAGACGCCCTCGTATCCATGCCGCCAGAAGAGCCGCATGGCGATGTCGATCGCCTCGTCCCGGTCGAAGGTACGCGGGCCGCCGCGGCGTGTTTTCACAACCTTATCCATAGCGATCACTAAAGACTGCTTGACAGCAAAAGGCAAGCGGTTAGTTTGTATCGATCACTAAACATAAGGATTTTGGCATGATGAGAATAATGCGCGGCATCTGGGTGGTGGTCCTGCTGGCGGGACTGTCTTCCGTGGCGATGGCCGCGGAGAAGAATTACACGGTGAAGGCGCCCGATGGCGTCGAGATCGCGGTTCAGGAAGCGGGCGATCCCGCCGGGCCGGCGATCGTTTTCATCCACGGCCTGCTCGGCAGCCATCTCAACTGGGACATGCAGGTCGGCAGCCCCGAGCTGCAGAAGTTTCGCCTGATCAGCTACGACATGCGCGGCCACGGCCTGTCGGGCAAGCCTGACGATGCCGAGGCCTATCGCGACGGGCGCCGCTGGGCCGACGATCTCTCGGCGGTTCTCAAGGAGACCGGTGTTCGCAAGCCCGTCCTCGTCGGCTGGTCGCTCGGCGGCGTCGTCATTTCGAACTATCTTGCCGCTTATGGCGACGGCGCCATTGCCGGCGTCGTCTATGTCGACGGCGTGATCGAACTCAATGCTGCGCTGATCACCGCGCATCCCGATGTCTATGCCGGCATGGCCTCGGATGAGCTGAAGGTGCATCTCGATGCTGTAAAAACCTTCCTGGCCCTGTGTTTTGCAACGCAGCCGGATGCGGCAACCTTCGAGCGCCTGCTCTCCAATGCCGCGATGGCCTCATGGATCATGACGCGGACAGTGCCGTCGATGACCGTTTCGGCTGCCGAGGGCCTGGGCAAAGCGCGCGTGCCGGTTCTGCTGCTCTATGGCGGCAAGGACGATCTGGTGAATGTCGAGCCGAGCATCGCCCGCGCCCGGGCGCTCAATCCGGCCGTTCGGGAAAAGATCTATGCGCAGTCGGGCCACGCGCCATTCCTGGAGGAAGCGCCGCGCTTCAACCGCGACCTGGCGGAGTTCCGGGACTCGGTTTCCGGCAAGTGAATTTGGTAAAGGGAGCGGGCAGGGTGCTCGCTCCCTTTCTGCTTCTGTCGCGACATCTTCTCTCGGCGCAAGGCACGCCTCAATATATGGCCCCACGCCCGAGTGCCGCCGATTGCTCCAACGTGATAGCATGGCCGAGCGGATCGGCGTGGCGATGGGCAAGCCGCCACTCTCCGTCCTCACGCCGATAGACGAGCGTCACCCGCAACGCCCAATCCTGTGCGGGCAGGCCGCCGACCTCGACGTGGGCGCGCTCGATGACGGCGAGTACGATCATGTCGGCGCTGGCATAGGTTTGGACGACTTCCTGTTTCAGCGTGCCGTTCCTGAAGAATTGCCGCATGCCATCCCAGGTCTTTTCGGTGAAGCCGGCCTCGTGGGACGGTGTGCCGCCGAAGGGCGACATCAGCGTGAAATCCTGCGTGCGCGGCACGAGCGCCCGGTAGGTGTCGACATCGCCGCGCATCAGCGCGGCATTGGCCTCTTCCGATATCCGGGCGAGATCGGCTGCCGGCATATCGGCCTTGATGTCGCGGACATTGCCGGCAAGGGAGGCAAGACCGGCGGTGCCGGCAACGAGAAGGGATCGTCTTGACGGTGACATGAGATTTCCTTTGCTAGCCTGGTCCTTTGCTAGTCTGGTCCTTTGCCGACCTGGGGTTCAGAAGCGCGGCTGCGGAGCCTGCATGTTCAAACAATGCCGGTTTTCGGATGCTGAAGCCAATGATATGATTTCAGCGATATGCTGAATGAAACTGATCTCGCGCGCGCCGATCTCAATCTCCTCGTGCTTTTCGAAGCCGTCGTCGAGGAGGGCCATGTCGGCCGCGCCGCCGACCGGCTGAACATCTCACCGTCAGCGGTCAGCCACGGGCTTCAGCGCCTGCGGCGGATGCTCAACGATCCGCTGTTCGTGAGGACGCCGAGAGGCGTGGTGGCGACGGCGCGCGCGACGGAGCTTGCAGCACCTGTTGCCGAGATTCTCGCCAGGGTGCGAAGCGTGATAGCGACGGCCGAGCCCTTCGATCCGGCGAGGTCGAGCCGCCGCTTCACGCTGGGGGCGCCGGATGGTGTTTCCGCGGTCTTCCTGTCCGCGCTGCTCTCGGGATTGGAAAAGTCTGCGCCTGAGATCGATATCAGCATACGCCAGCTGCTGCCGGAGCAGGGCGAAAGCGCGCCTGCGCGGGCCTGGCGCAATGCGTTTGGCGAGCTGGAAGCGCGCGCCATGGACATTGCGATCGTGCCTTCCGATGACATTCCGGCGCGCTTCCACAGCCTGACGCTCTATGAGGAGGACTTCGTCATTGCCATGCGCGCCGGTCATCCTTTCGCTGAGGAACCGACGCTCGAGCGCTATGTCGGGATGCGCCACCTCGTCGTTTCACTTGGTGGCGATCCGCACGGTTTCGTCGACACGGCCCTCGAACAGATGGGCTTGAGCAGGCGGATGGCGCTGACGGTGCCAAACTTCATGTTCGCGCTCGCCATCGCCGGCGAGAGCGACATGCTCGTTGCCGTCCCCCGGCGCTTTGCGGCACTCTACGCCCCGCGCTTCGGCCTCACGACGGTGGATGCGCCTTTGCCGCTGCCGCGTTTCCGGCTGAGCGCCGTCGCCCCGCGCGCCGCGATGATGGATGCGGGCCTCAGCTGGCTGTTCGGGATGCTGCAGTCGGCATGCGAGGGTTCTGCGGGATCGGCCTGACCGGGAACGAATGCTCTCGGCCCTGGCGAACAGAATGCTCATCGACTGCTCGCTCCAGATTGTCCCGCCAGTTCGTAGCGGGCGCGGCTCAGGCTGACCAGGCTGGCAATTGCCGCGCAGGCAGCCGACAGGACGACCGCAAATTCGAGCGCGGCAGAGAGCGGCAATGTCGCGAAGATGAGCGACATGGAGATTCCGCCCAGGGTCTGGCCGAGAAGCCGTGCGGTGCCCTGCATGGCGCCTGCCGCACCGCTTCTGGCTTTCGGAGCCGAGAGCAGCAGAATGCGGTTGTTCGGCGTCTGGAACAGGCCGAAACCCAGGCCGGCAATGACAGTGCCGACCAGAAACGCGATGCCTCTCGGATCGGGCGGGCAGAGAACTGCCACAAGGAGGCCGACGCTCAGCAGCGCGCCGCCTGTCGCGCAAAGCCATGCGGTCTTGACGCGGTTTGCCAGACGTCCCGAAAATGGCGCGATGATCGCCGTCGCAACCGGCCAGGGCATCATGTAGAGACCGGCCAGAACCGGGGTCATGTGCAGCCTGTGCTGGAGATAGAAGGGCAGCGCGATATAGCTCAGCATCTGGCCGCAGAAGCAGGATATCGAGGCGATGACCGCCACGCGGAATGCGGGTGCCGCCAGGAGATCGGTCGGAATGATCGGGGCATCGCTTTTGCGTTCCAGGCGCAGCAGGACGACAAGACAAGCTATCGAGGCGGCGATGAGGACCGTGCCGCTTGCCGGCGCGGTTGCTATCCGGTCGGTGCCGCAGAAGAAGAGGATGAACATCGACGTGTTGGCCAGCAAGGCCTTGACGTTCAGCTTTCGCTTCGTGCCCTGCATCTTCTCCAGCAGACCGCCGCTGAGCAGCACGATGATGCCGATCGGTATATTGACCGCAAAGAGCCAGGGCCAGGTCGTGACGGAAAGGATGGCGCCGGCAATGCCTGGACCGGCAGCGGAAGAAATCGCGATGACCATGGCATTGACGCCGATGATCGGACCCAGCATGTGCTGCGGCAAGGCCGAGCGCAGGTTCATCATGGCAAGCGCCATGATCGCGCCCGCGCCGAGGCCCTGGGCGAAACGGGCAAGGATCAGCAGGGAAAGGTCGCCCGCGAAGGCGCAGGCAGCCGAAGCCGCTGTGAACAGCGCGACGCCGATCAGGAAGACTCGCCGCGCGCCATAGACTTCCCCGAGCGCGCCACAGGGAAGAAGGGCGACCAGCACGGCCAGCTGATAGGCTGAGACGACCCATACGGTGCTGCCCGCTTCCACGTGCAGCGAAAGCGCGATCGAGGGCAGGGCGACGTTGGCAATGGCTCCATCAAGAACGACGAGAACAGCCGAGAGAAGGATGAGTGCGATGGCCATGTACTGTCGAGGCGATGCCGGGCCATCCTGAGAAATCGGTGCGGTGGAGGCGAGGGACATTGAGAAACTCCCAGTCGTTATTGGATGGCCGACCAGTTAGGCCTTGACGGCTGCAAGCGCCAGACGCAACGAAATCAAACGACTGTTGCATAAAACGCCATGCCTGAGTAAATTGAGTCATGTCCGATCTCGACCTCAATCTTCTGGTGGCACTGGATGCGCTGTTGCGCGAGAGAAGCGTATCGGCCGCCGCGCGCCGGCTTGGCCTCAGTACATCAGCCATGAGCCGGACACTGTCACGGTTGAGGGCTGCGCTCGGCGATCCGATCCTTGTGCCGGCCGGCGCGGCATGGTCGCAACGCCCCATGCCCTGGCGATTGCCGAAGACGTGCATTCGTTGAATGAAGCTGTGAAAGCGGTGCTCAGTCCGCCGTCGACAGTGGAAATCCGCGAGGTGCGCCGCGATTTCACCATCCGTGCCAATGAGGCGTTCGTGCTTATTTTTGCCGCGGGGCTGAGCGCTGCTGTGGCGAACGCGGCACCAGGCATAAGGCTTCGGTTTGCGCCGCGATCGGACAAGGACGTTCAATCCCTGAGAGACGCGGCCGTGGATCTCGATATCGGCGTCCTGCCGACGGAGAGCGGAGAACTGCGTTGCCAGACCCTTTTTCAAGACCGGTATGTGGGTCTTGCAAGGACAGGACACCCGATTTTCGATGCAGATCCGATCACGGTCGAGAGCTATTCCGCCTGGGGCCACGTACTGTTTTCACCGCACGCGGATTTTGCCGGCCCGGTCGACAGGGCGCTCGCCGAACTCGGCGTCTACCGCGATGTCAGACTGATCGTGCCAAGCTTTCCAACAGTAATCGCGGTTGCGGCGGCATCCGATTTGATCGGCGCGATTCCGAATTCTTATCGCAAATCCGCCGCAACAAGCCAGATCAGGACGTTCGAGCTGCCGGTCGCGGTGCCGGGTTTCGACATCGTCCAGGCGTGGCACCCGCGGATGGATGCAGATCCCGTTCATCGTTGGCTGAGAGCGCTGATCTTCGAGACGTTCAAGTCAATGAACTGAGCGCGCATTCGATAGTGAAAAGGACGGCTATCGGGGCAAGGCAGACGCTGCTCGTCGCCGTGCGCCGGCCGCTTTTGCGCGTGCCGCTTTGATCGCCGATTGACAGACATCACTCCTTGTTCCTGCGCGATCGACGTATTCAGTCGAATATAACGTCGTTGTATACGGCCGAATATCATGCTAGCGGTCGGCTCCATCCTCGAGGACCTACGCCCATGATCTCCCGTCTCGCTTTCGTTGCGAAAATCGCCATTGCTATCAGTGGTTTATTGTTGTCTGCTCCCGCCTGGGCCGACCGTCTGGTTACCGATCAGATCGGCCGACAGGTGCACATCCCTGACGTCGTCAGCCGTGTCGTCATCCTGCAGCACCAGACGCTCAATATCGCCGTGCAGATGGATGCGATGGACAAGGTGGTCGGTGTACTCGACGAGTGGAAGAAGCAGCTCGGCGCCAATTATGTGCGTCTCGCACCACAGCTTCCGAACCTTGCCATGCCGGGTGGCCTCACCAAGGTCAATATCGAGGAGTTGCTGAAGCTGAAGCCGGATGTGGTGTTCGTCACCAACTACGCGCCGGCCGACATGGTCAAGCAGATCGAGGATGCCGGCCTCGCCGTCGTCGCTATCTCGCTGCTCGACGTGCCGCCGGCCGAAGCCGTCAAGCTCAACCCGACGGTCAAGGACGAGCCGGCCGCGATCGACGCTGGTTTTGCGACCGGCGTGCGGCTGATCGCCGAGGTGCTTGACCGCAAGGAAAAGGGCGAGGCGATGATTGCGGTCACCAAGAAGACCCGCAAGCTCGTTGCCGACCGGCTCGCCGACATCCCGGAAGACAAGCGCGTCGCCACCTACATGGCCAATCCGGACCTCTCCACCTATGGCCGCGGCAAATATACCGGCCTGATGATGGAGCGCGCCGGCGCCCGCAACGTCGCGAACTCGATCGCCGGTTTCAAGCAGGTGTCGATGGAAGACGTCCTGACATGGAACCCGGCCGTCATCTTCGTCCAGGAGCGTTATCCGGCCGTCGTCGACGAGATCAGGAAGGCCGATTCCTGGCAGACGATCGATGCCGTCAAGAACGGCAAGGTCTACCTGATGCCGGAATATGCCAAGGCCTGGGGCTATCCGATGCCGGAAGCGATGGCGCTCGGTGAACTCTGGATGGCGAAGGAGCTTTATCCCGAGCGCTTCAAGGATATCGACATGCAGAAGGAAGCGGATGCCTATTACCGGGAGTTCTACCGCACCGACTATCGCCCTGCACAATGAATGACGACGTCTTGCCGCGACGCCCGCCATCGGTGATCATCGCCATACTGGCGGTCACTCTGGCGCTCGTCGCGGTCGCTTCCCTTGGCATAGGCCGTTACGACATTCCGTTCGCGCGGGTAATCGAGATCCTCTGGGCGCCGATTTCCCCGCCGGAGGTGCCGGTAACGCCGACGGAGGCGAATGTCGTCTTCACAGTGCGCATGCCGCGCATCCTGCTGGCGCTTCTGGCCGGCGCGGGTCTCGCACTTTCCGGCGCCACGATGCAGGGCGTGTTCCGCAATCCACTCGTGGGGCCGCAGGTGATGGGCGTCTCCTCGGGTGCTGCCTTCGGTGGTGTGCTCGCCATCCTCTTTAGCTTTCCGCGTTACGGGCTGCTTGGCTCGGCCTTCGTCTTCGGGCTTTCGGCCCTGGTTCTGGTCTATGCGCTGAACGGCATCGTCGCGCGCCGCAACATCCTGGCGCTGGTACTGGCCGGTGTCGTCGTCACCGGCTTCTTCGGTGCGCTCGTCAGCCTTGTCCAGTATCTGGCCGATACGGAAGACAAGCTGCCGGCCATGGTCTTCTGGCTGCTCGGCAGTTTCGCCACCGCCAATTGGGAAAAGTTCCTGCTGATCGCCGCGCCGGTACTGATCTGCAGCTTTCTGCTGCTCGGCCTGCGCTGGCGCATCAATCTGCTCTCCATCGGTGACGAGGATGCCCGCGCCCTCGGCGTCAATGTCGAGCTGCTCCGTTGGCTGATCCTGATCCTCGTCTCCTGCATCGTATCGGCGCAGGTGGCCGTCAGCGGCGTTATCGGCTGGGTCGGGCTGGTCGTGCCGCATATGGCGCGCATGCTGGTCGGCCCCGATCACCGGGTGATGATGCCGGCCTCGCTAATCATCGGCGCGCTTTACCTGCTGATAATCGATACCGTCGCCCGCACTGCCACAGCCACTGAAATCCCGCTCGGCATCCTGACCGCGCTGATCGGCACGCCGGTCTTCGCGCTGGTGTTGAAGCAGACCCAGAGAGGCGCACGTGGATTCTGATCCGGTCATGCTGCGCATCGAGGCCGTCAGCCAGTCCTATGACGGCGAGCACTGGCAGTTCCGCGATCTCGACTTCGACCTGAGGGCAGGTGAGATCACCGCTATCCTGGGGCCGAACGGGCGCGGCAAATCGACATTGCTGCGGGTTCTGGCGGGACTTCTGAAGCCGACCTCCGGCCGGATGGAGCTCAATCGGGGCACCGGCTTCGTACCGCAGGAATTCATCGGCTCCTTTCCCTATTCGGTACTGGATGTGGTGCTGATGGGCCGCGCCCGGCATATCGCGGTTTTCCAGACGCCGCGAAAGCGCGATGTGGAAAAGGCGATGGAGGCACTCAGCGCCACCGGCATGGCCGACTACGCGTCGCGCAATATCGAGGCTCTGTCCGGTGGCGAGCGCCAGCTCGTGCTGATTGCCCGTGCACTTGCGGGTGAGAATGCGGTTCTGTTGCTCGACGAGCCGGCTTCCGCGCTCGACCTGAAAAATCAGGATGTCGTGCTCTCCCTGCTCAGCGAATTGGCCGACCGTGAAAAGCTCGCCATTGCCTTTACCACTCATCAGCCCAACCACGCGGTTGCCGTGGCTGACAAGGTGCTGCTCATGCTGCCACAGACGAGAACCGTCTTCGGCGCGACCGAAGAGGTGATGACGGAAGCCTATCTGGAAGCGCTTTACGGCATTCCGATCCTGTCCGCGCGCCTCGGCAGCGGTGAGCGCGAAGAAACCGCTTTCGTACCGCTCTTCCGGCGAAGAGACCGAAAAGGAGAACGTCGATGACCCAATCCGTGAAGGTCCTCTCCGCCGGCAGCATGCGGCATGCATTTCCTGCCATCATCGGCGCTTTCGGGCAGATGACGGGTATCGGGATTTCGCTGTCACTTGGACCTGCCGGCCTGCTGCGCGAACGGATCGAGGCGGGCGAGGCATTCCATCTTTTTGCTTCGGCCAATATGGCGCATCCGCGACGTCTCGCTTCCCTCGGCATCACGGAAGAGCCTGTCTGCTTCGCGCGCAATCGGCTTTGCGTGATCGCACGCGCCGATCTCGGCCTCACGACGGAGAATTTTCTCGACATCCTCTCAGATCCCCAGGTGAAGATCGGCACATCGACGCCGGGCGACGATCCGTCCGGGGACTACGCCTTCGAGGTTTTCGACCTTGTGGAGGCGCAGCATCCAGGCATGGGCGTGGCGCTGAAAACCCGCGCGCGGCAACTGGTCGGCGGCCGCAATTCGCCGCCGACACCGCCCGGCAAGGGCGGCGGCTATCTGATCACTGACGGCGAGGCCGACCTTTTCCTGAGCTATTATTCCAACGCCCGGCTGCTGGAGACCGATCCAGCTTTCCGCGTCGTGGAAATCCCGGCGGAATTCTCTCCCGGGGTCGAATATGGTTTGGGGCTGTGCAAGGGCGCTCCGGACGATGCGAGAGAACTGCGGGATTTTCTCCTGTCGGATCAAGGGCAGGAGATATTGAAAGGAGCAGGCTTTTCGCGGGTCGGTTAGATTCTGCAGATGCAATCCTCATGTGCCTGACCGTTCGGTGGATCGCAGCCATACGCGATAACCGAAACGCCACCATTGAACTCTCTCGCAAAAACTTGGCCGATCCCCGGCATTTGTTGGCAGCTTCGCGAAATCCGGCTTCGGCGCGGAATGCTAGGCTCGTCTCACTTGCTTCACTCTCGAAAGGCCTTGCCTGTGCTTCTGGATCGTTCCCGCCTGCCTGTCGTCTTCATCCGCACCGAGGCTAATGCCGAAACTCCCATCAATGATCAGATCGAGGCTCTCCTGGAGGAGCGGCGGCCTTTCGTGCTGGTCACGGATCACGCACCCGACGATCATGACGAGGACACGCAGGAGGAGCGCAAGGAGCGGGCGCTGTTCTTCAAGAAGATCAAGGACCGGATGAGGGCCTATTGCCGCGGCATGATCGTCATCGATGGCGGCAGGCCGATGTCGCCCGCCATCAAGATCGCGGCGGTCACGGCCGGAAAGGCCTTCGGCTTCGCGATCGTCTTTGCCACGGACGAGGAGGAGGCGGAGCGCAAGGGGCGCAGCCTGCTCGGCAGCAGGGACGATGCCTGGTTACTCTGAATCCGGCTTCTGAGATAAAGCAATGCTCCGTCGGTTGAGCTCGCAATGGGGATCCGCAATGGATATTCCGGATAGATTTGACCCCGCGCGGATCGACGATGTGTCGCGCCCGGCCTTCAGCTTCATCACCGAGACGACATTCATCGGCGAGTCCGAGTCGCATCGCCACCAGAAGGCGCAACTGCTCTACGTGATCAGCGGCGTGCTGACGATGAGGGCGGCCGGCGGTGTCTGGACGGTGCCGCCGAATTGCGCGCTGTGGATTCCGGGCGGCACCGCCCATAGCGGGCGCGTCTGCGGCCATGTCAGGATCGGTAATCTCTATGTCGACGCGAAACTGACCGACGGACTGCAGGACGAGTGCGGCATTCTCTTCGTCCAGCCTTTCCTGCGCGAGCTGATCTTTCGGCTGGAGCCGCGCCCGGATGGTCCGGATATCGCGCCCGAACGGCTTAACCGTCTGGTGGGCGTGCTCCTCGATGAGCTGCGTGCCGCGCCGCTCGAGCCGATCCATCTGCCGATGCCCGCCGACCGCAGGCTGCAGCGGCTCGCCGAGGCGATGGTCGCCGAGCCCGGCCTGCGCTTCACCATAGACGAATGGGGCGCGCGGGTCGGCGCCAGCAACCGCACGCTCAGCCGCCTGTTCCAGCGGGAGACGGGCATGTCCTTCATGCGCTGGCGCCAGCAGCTGCATATCGGCGTGGCGCTTCAGCGGCTGGCGGCCGGGCAGCTCGTGACCGTGATCGCCGGCGATCTCGGCTATGAAAGCGTCAGCGCCTTCATCGCCATGTTCCGCCGCATGCTCGGAACGACGCCGACGCGCTATTTCAGCGACCAGATGCCGGCGAGCCAGCACAGGCTGGAAATCACGGCGGGCTTGCGGACGGAGCCGGGCGAGCGCGACGGCGGGGATGTTGCCAAGGGGTCGGCATCCAATCTGGTACCGTTCAGGCGGGAGCCGAATTGATATTTCCTGGCGCGGCCTAGAATAGCAGATCCACATTGTCATGAGACCGGGTGAGGGGCCGGCCTTCCAGGAAACGGCAAGGACCGGGGCCGGCTGCCGTTGCCTGCAGCACCGAGACATCGCCTGAAGGGCTGATGTGAAGCGCCGACAGGATATTCGTTGCAAAGGCGCCGGTATCGATGGCAATCCGGTTCGGGAAGATCTCGACGCGTTCGCTCGCGGTGATCGTGTGCCCGTGAACGACGATCTTGCCAAATGAAGCGCTGGCATTCAGGAACTCGCCGCGTATCCACATCAGCGCCTGCGCCTCCTGTTCGGCCAGGGCAATGCCGGGCTTCAGGCCGGCATGGACGAGGATGTGGTGGTCGAGCTCGACATAGCGCTCGGCATCGCGCAGGCATTGCAGGCGTTCGTCTCCGAACCGGCTCCGGATTTCCTCTGCAGTGATGGATGCCGCAAGGGGCAGGCCGAAGGAGAGCATCGTCTCGCTGCCTCCGAGATCTCGCCAGTGGCTGACAAGATCTGCCCGCGCGACCGGGTCCGTCTCGTCGAGGATCAGAAGCGGGATGGCGTCATGGTTGCCGCATATCAGTTTCGAGCCCGGCCTGTCGCGCAGCGTCCGGATGACGAGATCCAGCGCCCTGCGGCTTTCCGGCCCGCGATCCATGATGTCGCCGAGGAAGACGATCCGGTAATCGATCCCTTCGTCACGCGCCTTGCCGGCAATGCCTGAGAGCATCTCCTCCAGCAGGTCGGCGCGACCGTGGATATCGCCGATGGCGAATGTGTGCAGAGAAGCGTTCCCGGTCATCGATGGCTGGCTCCGTTATGGCATTTGGTATGGCATTGTTCGTGAGCCGCGCCAAGCTGGAGACCGGGGGAACAGGGCGGGCCGCCGAAATAGATTTGCGCGATGTTTGCGGGCGATTGTGGTTTGGAAAAGACCCCGCCCCAAACCCCTCCCCACAAGGGGGAGGGGCTTAACGTGCGGCTGCCTTTTTCCTTCACATCTTTAGCGTCTCGGGAGAGAAACGCCGCGCTCAGGGTCAGTCCCTCCCGCTTGTGGGGAGGGGTTGGGGAGGGGTTTTCTTTCGGGCTGCAGACCGGACAGAAAGTTCCGCCGGCTCGCCGGGGCCGAACGCCGAACCAATCCGCTCACGAGGGTTTCCCGGCCCTCTTGACCAGCCGCCACCGGCCTTGTCCGATCGCCTGGCGATTGGCGATCTTTTCGGGCGCAGTGCCGGTCAGCACGGCCTTTATGTCGTCGCGCATCTGCGGGAAGACCCGGTAATATTGATGGTTTTCCGGCTCCGATGCAGAAAGCACGGCGCTGACGTCGACGGCCGATACCTTGTCGCTGATCGTACCCATATTGTCGGGACCGTCGGCGCCGAGGCGCGGGCCGTTGAATTTCGTGCCGCTGCTGAGCGTGCTCAGGATCCAGTCCTTCTCGGAATAGTAGACGGTGATCGACCGGCAGATCCGGGGCAGGAACTTGAACTTCGCGGGATCGTCGAAGGCGTCGGCATCCTCGTCGGCGGCGGCCAGGATCACCTTGTCGAAATAGCGGCGGAGCGGCGATGACGGCGCGCCGTCGAGCGAGGTCATGGCGTTGACGGCCGAAAGCGTTGGGGAGGCGGGTTCGGGCAGTTTCATCAGCGCCTGCAGCGCGTTGCGCATCACATAATTGCCCATGCTGTGGCAGATCAGGTGGATGGCCTGGTCGCAGCGCTCCTCCTCGCTGAGCTTGTCGACGAAATCGCTGAGGCGGCGCAGGGTTCTGGCGATCGCGATGCCGGATGCCGCCGCGGTCTTGCGGTCATGGGCATAATCGCCGAAGGGTGTCGGTATGGGCAGGAGCGAGGCGAGCGACGGCCAGGAGAAGACGAACATGTTGACGTCGAGCCCGTAGAAGGCGCTCAGCCAGCCGGCGCGCTCGATGGAATCGACGAAACTGTTGCTGAAACCATGGATGAAGGCGATCGTCGGCTTGTTGTCGGCCTTCATCGAGGCGCGGATGGCATCGAAGATCGTGTCGCTGCCAAGCGTCGGCGCCTCGCCCTCGGCAAAGAGAAGCTGCTGGCTGGCCACGGCGAGCGAGCCCGGTACCATCACATTGGTCTTCCTCGACAGATTGACGTCGACCTTGGCGCTGCCATAGCGCACATCGATGCCGCTGGTCGGCCCGAGCTCGGTGCCGAAACCGATGATGCGCTGATGCTGCGGATCGGTGGGATCGAGCAGCGGCTGGCGATTGGTTGCGAAGTAAACCGTCTTGATCATGATCTTCTTCGCCTCTCGACGACGCGACCGTGCGGCTATCGTTGCATGATTAACGCGATAGCAAGCGGACAGTAAATCCCGCCACGACTGGCGTATTAGTTACGCCGATCCGTGTGGATTTGCAGTATTCAATTTTTCTTTGAATATTTCCTCAAGAATTAGCTAATGCATTCTAGTGAGGATTGCAACAGGAATCAGGTTATCCCGGAAGCCGTCCGTGAATTCATGTTGTTCCGGCTGATCCATGCGAAGAACCGCTGACGATCCACCAACTGATCTGACTTGGAGCGAATGACTGCTTTCGGCTCCTTTGCGGACACTCCAATGACCGGAGTTTCGCGCGCGGCCTCCAGAGCTGGCTCGACTGGCAGGATAGACGTCGATGAGGATTAGCGCTGCGTTACCGCTTGAGCGGGACACACGCTGCAACTCCTCTCGAGCTTTTCCAAAGCGCCAGCACCGGCCCAGCTTTCAAAGCCATATGCCTTGACGCGTTGTCTGATGAGGCAGCAGTCGGCGCGACCGGCCAAGGCCGGCTCAAGCGGATAATCGGTCCAAAACCTTTCTGCAGGCTTCCAGTAGCCCAGAACATCGAGCAGCGACACGCCGAAATAATATTCGTCTGCGAAGGAGTCCCCGTAACCAGGGTTGTGCCGATAGGTGCCGTCCGGGTTCAGAGTGTTTTCGAATGACCAAAGCAACATCTGGCGGATTTCATCGCGGGCCGTCCTGCGCTCCTCCTCGCTCATGTGGGGCCAGCCGAACTTGAAGATTGAGGCGACATCATAGAGGTTGTGGTTGGTAAACTTCCCACCGCTGCGCCACCCGAACGGATAGGGATCGTCCTTGATGGCAAGCGTCGTCCTGATGATCTCCGGCCAATGATCCACTTCGCCCTTGCTGTATCGCACGACATGAAATGTTATGCTGAGATCGGTGGTCTTGCGTATCTTGCCATCGATGACGTACCAGGCCCCCCAATAGCCAGTTGCGGTATCCTGTGAGCCGTGGATAAAAAACCATGCAGCCTCGCGTGCTTCATCCCAGTCTATGCTTTCGTCGAGCGCTACGTAGCCGGAAAGTATATCCTGGAGATCACGCTTGTAGGCTGCCGTCGAGTAACTCGTCATCAAGCTGCTTAGCTCGCCACGGTTGTCGATGCCGGTGTTTTCGATGTCCGAGATCAGCAGGCTCTGCAGATAGTTGATGAGTTCACGGCCGGTGCGCAGCCTCGGGCGCAAACGATAGTGAGGGGGTTCCCCCTGGCTTGTGAGAAGGCCGATCGCCGTTGCCGTCGCGCCTACTCGCATGAACCATTGATCGTAGCAAAGTCCCCAGAAGCCATCGACCGGCGATTGCTCGCTGGCAAAGTTCTGGTCTTTATCCTGCAAGCTCCGCTCGATGCGCTCCAGCTTGTCCTCCAGCGCATTCCAGTTTGCCGTATAGCCGAGCAGCCACTTTGCCTCGAGATACAGTTGCTCCGAGCATTGCAGAGTGTTGCCCGCAGCTTGTTCGGCAGCGATCCCGGCCGCGAGTGCTTCGAGGCGCTCCGCATAGTGCTGACGCCGTTCTCGATAATTGGGGTCAAACGCCTCGAACTCGCGAACAATGATGTCTCGCATGCCGCCTTGGTCCGCGAGCGCGACTGACGGGAAGCCGTAGAAAATTGCGACGACCCCCGAAAGCGCCAGCAGCATCTGCCGAAACCCTGCAGCAATGCGGCGACTCCACAGCGCATGTGCCATTGTCTCCTCCACATTCGCCAGGTGGTCCCGTTGCGCTACGACGACGGCTAGCCGCTTTGCTTTCGCGGAACTCCCACGCGTAGCTGTGCCAGAATTGCGTTCGATGACGTTAAGGGGAGATTATACTTCCAGCCCATGAAAAGAGGAAGATTTTACGACGGCGGGCGCAAAGCTCCCCGAGGATATGGAGAAGTGAGTTGACGGCGAATGCAGCCGATATTCGCGATCACCCTCGCACCAGCGACTGCCTCGCCACCTCGATCACCGTCCGCGTCAGGCCCGCAAGCCGGTCTGCGGCGAGCCGGCTGATCTGCCAGTAGAGGACGACATCGAGAGGCGTGTCCGGAATCAACTCGACGAGGCGGCCGGCCTTGATGTGGGCCTCGGTCAGCTGGATCGGGTTCATGCCCCAGCCCATGCCGAGCAGGGCGGCATCGAGAAAGCCCTGTGTGGCCGGCAGCCAGTGGGTCGGCACGTTGACGTCGGTCTTGAGCGTGCGGCGGATCCATTGCGCCTGCAGGCGGTCCTTCTGGTTGAAGGTGAAGGAAGGGGCGCGGGCAAGTGCTTCCGGGGTGACGCCGTCGGGGAAATAGCGGCGCACGAATTCGGGGCTGGCGGCGGCGTGGTAGCGCAGCGCGCCGAGCGAGTAGCGGCGGCAGCCGGCGACCGGCTTTTCCATGCTGGTGACGGCGGCGATGACGCGGCCGCGCTCCAGCCACTCGGCCGTGTGGTCCTGATCCTCGATGGAGATGTTGAGCAGGTAGTTCGAGCTTTTCGAGAAATCGGCCATCGCCTCCAGAAACCAGGCGCCGAGGCTGTCGGCGCTGGTGGCGATCTGCAGCGTGACGCGCTGTTCGGGATTGTCGCGGTCGCTCAGCGCCGGCAGGTGCTCCAGCAATTCGCTTTCGAGCATGCCGACATTTTCCATGTGGCGGCAGAGCCAGTCGCCCTTTTCCGTTGCCGTGCACGGCGTTGCGCGCACGACGAGGGCGGCACCGACGCGCTCTTCCAGCTGCTTGATGCGCTGGGAGACGGCAGAGGGCGTGACGTTCAGGATGGCGGCGGCCCTTTCGAAGCTGCCGGTCTGGACCACGGCAAGCAGGACACGAAGGGCAGGATAATCGATCATGGGTAAGCTGCGCTTAATTGACGTAAGGATGATTAATTAGCCTAATCCGGTCGATCGGTCTACGGAGCGTTGCAACAACGCGACGGAACCCTCTGATATCATGGACATCTCGACCTATTTCACCGGCATGGTGGCCGGCCTCAGCCTGATCGTGGCGATCGGCGCGCAGAATGCCTTCATCCTGCGCCAGGGCTTGCGCAACGAATATGTCTTTGCCGTCTGCCTTGCCTGCGCGCTTTCGGATGCGATCCTGATCGTCATCGGCGTCACCAGCCTGGCGCAGGTGGTGAAGCTCATGCCCTTTCTCGATCCGGTCATGCGTTATGGCGGGGCGGCGTTCCTCATCTGGTATGGGGCGAAAAGCCTCTATTCGACGGTCTGGTCTTCGGGCACGCTGCAGGTTGCAAACGGGGCAGGGGCAAGCTTCGGCAAGACCATGGCCATGTGCCTGGCGCTGACCTGGCTCAATCCGCATGTCTATCTCGATACGGTGATCCTGCTCGGCACGATCTCGACGCGTTTTGCCGGCCATCAAGCCGCCTTTGCCGCGGGGGCGGCGAGCAGCTCCTTCCTGTTCTTCTTTTCTCTGGGATATGGTGCGGCCTGGCTTCGTCCCATCTTTTCACGGCCGGTTTCCTGGCGCATTCTCGAAACCATCATCGCTTGCGTGATGTGGCTGATCGCGTTCAAGCTGCTGAACGGCATGTGACGGCCGCACGCGCACCAATCACGACCTTGGGAAACCGGAATGACCGTCGATCCGCACCACCTTGCCCTTGTCTTCACCGCCTATATCATCGCCGCAGCCAGCCCCGGTCCCAGCAATATGCGCATCATGGGTGTCGCCATGCATCAGGGGCGCCAGTCGGCGCTGATGATTGCCGCGGGCGTCGTCAGCGGCTCGCTCTTCTGGGGCTCGATGGCGGCAACAGGGGTTTCGGCCGTTCTGGCGCAATATGCCCAGGCGCTCGTTGTCCTGAAGATAGCCGGCGGGCTCTACCTCATGTTCCTCGCCTACAAGGCCGGCAAATCCGCCATGACCTCGGATGAGAAGCAGGGCAGGCCGCTCGACGCCCTCAAGCCGGCCTCGGGCTTCAGCCTTTATCGCCGCGGCCTGCTGATGCACCTGACCAACCCGAAGGCGCTGCTCGGCTGGATCGCGACCATGACGCTCGGTCTCGGCCCGGGTGCGACGCCGGCGACCGTCGCCGTCATTCTTGCAGGCTGCGCCATTCTCAGCATCACCATCTTCTGCGGTTATGCGCTGGTCTTCTCCACCGCGCCGATGATCCGCATGTATCGCCATGCGCGGCGCTGGATCGAGGGCACGCTGGCGCTCGTCTTCGGTGCCGCCGGCATGAAACTCCTGCTGTCACGCGCATAAGAAGGAAGTTCCCGATGCCGCTTTTCCATGGCCTTTCCGCCTTTCCGATCACGCCGGCCGATGCCTCGGGCATTGTCGATACCGGCGCGCTCGCCACGTTGCTCGGCCGCATTGAGGCCGCGGGCGCAGATTCCATCGGGTTGCTCGGCAGCACCGGCGCCTATGCCTTCCTGTCGCGCCAGGAGCGGCGCCGGGCGGTGGAAGCGGCCATGTCTGCCGTTGGCGGCAAGATCCCTGTCATCGTCGGTGTCGGCGCGCTCCGGACGGATGAGGCGCAGGCGCTCGCCAGGGATGCGCGGGAGCTTGGGGCGGATGGCCTGCTGCTCGCGCCGGTCTCCTATACGCCGCTCACCGACGACGAGGTCTACGAGCATTTTGCCGAAGTCGCCGATGCCGGGCAGCTGCCGCTCTGCATCTACAACAATCCGGGCACGACGAAATTCACCTTCAGCGCCGAGCTGATCGCCCGGCTTGCCAGGCTTGGCACCGTCAAGGCGGTGAAGATGCCGCTGCCGGCCAATGGCGATATTGCAGGCGAGATCAAAAGTCTCCGTACGGTGACGCCGGATGGTTTCGCGCTTGGCTATAGCGGCGACTGGATTGCGGCGGATGCGCTGCTCGCAGGCGCCGATGGCTGGTACAGCGTCGTTGCGGGTCTGCTGCCCGCCGAGGCGCTGAAGCTGACGAGGGCCGCGCAGGCCGGTGACACCGCGGAGGCGGGACGCATCAACGATGCCTTCACGCCACTCTGGGCGCTGTTCAAGGAATTCGGCAGTTTCCGTGTCATGTATACGATTGCCGATCTCATCGGCCTCGGCCGGTTTTCGCCGCCGCGCCCGGTGCTCGGCCTTGCCGAGGCCGCACGCGGGCGGGTGCGCGAGGCGCTTGACAGCCTTGGTGCGGCAGTCGGCCGGTAGAGCAGTTCCGCTGCCGGAATGCTCCGGCCAGCGGGAGTGGTTTCCAAGACGCGGAGTGATAGCCAGGGCCGGGCCGCGGCTATGCCCGCAGGATTTTCTCCATCGCCTTTCCCCTGGCGAGCTCATCGACGAGCTTGTCCAGGTAGCGGATCTCCCGCATGGTCGGCTCCTCGATCTCTTCGACGCGCACGCCGCAGACGACACCAGATATCAGAGACCGGGACGGGTTCATCGCCGGCGCCTGCGCAAAGAAATCCTCGAAGCTGGTTTTCTGCGCCAGCTGATCGTCCAGGCTCTCCGGGCTGTGCCCCGTCAGCCAGCAGATGATTTCATCAACTTCCGCTTTGGTGCGGCCCTTCTTCTCGGCCTTGGCGACATAGTGAGGGTAAACGCTTGCGACGCTGACCGAATAGATACGATGCTTCGTCATGCCTCCTCCGTGACGGTGCTGATCTCGCGATGGCGCAGACAGCTTTGCCGTTGCGCGATCTTCTCAGACGCCATGATAGACGAGGCGCGTGAACAATTCAGGGGTGACAAGGAACTGCCCCCATTTCGCATCGAATTCGGCTGTCGGCTTTGCGGCAAGGACCTCGTCGATCGGCTTTCCGGCGGCTTTCAGTTTGGCGACGTTCCCGCGAATATCGACCAGCATCGTCCTGTACTCGGTGAGTTCCGATTTGTTGCTGACGGGATGGCCGTGACCGGGGATGACGATCGTGTCGTTGGCGACATTGGCCAGGATGTCGTCGACCGCCTTGATCAGTCCGTCGATTCCGCCACCGGTCGAATAGTCGATGAACGGATAGATGCCGTACCAGTAGAGGTCTCCTGCGTGGACGATGTTTGCTTCGCCGAAGGTGACGGAGATGTCGCCATCGGTGTGAGCATTCGGATGATGCTTCAGCATCAGGGTGGATTTGTCGAGCTTGAGGGACATCTCGTCGCCAACGGTTTCCGAAGGCACGGCGGCGAGCGGCGGTCGCGGGAATTCGTAATCCCAGTCTTCGACCCTCACGACCGACATCAGGTGTTTGCAGGTGTTTTCATGCGCCAGAATGGCCGCGCCCTCGGCGTTCAGCCATGCATTGCCATCCGTATGATCGAAATGCCAGTGGGTGTTGATGAGGTGAGTGATCGGCTGTTTGCCAAGTCGGGCGAGGGCCTCGAGTACCCGCGGCCGGGACGCGGTGATGCCGCCATCGATAAAAACCTTTCCGTCGGCGCCGGTCAGGACGGCGATGTTTCCGCCCGATCCTTCGAGGATCGATACGCCGGCCCTTGCCTTATGGACCTTGATCGGCTCCTTGGCGGCGGAGTCGCGGATTATATCGACGATGCCCTGAGCCTTCGCGAATACCTGTTTCGGGCTGAGCCAGCCTCCGGATGCAGCGAATGTCGTGGCGGCCACGCAGCAGAGACAAAAACCGCGACGGGAAAGTCTGAAATCCTGGGTCACTTGGCAGGTCCTTTCCGGAATGGCGGCGGCGCTCCAGGGTCAGGCTGAAGCCGCTTCCCCGCCTTGGTTGATGATTTCGGGATGTGTGGAGCCCATGCCGTAGAGCAGGCGATTGCGCAGTTTGCGCGTGCTGTTTTTCTTGATCAGTTTGATAGACGAAAAGGCGATGCCGGCGATGAGAACGATCTGGTCGTCATCGTCGTGTCCGGGAGCCGCAGACGGCCCATCAGATCGTTGTTCCCCTCGCATGACAGACCCCGGACGGAAGCTTTCAATGCAGTCGCGGGAATGTACAATATCAGAAAATTGCACGCAATCATCCGGCCGACCTTCGCGGATACCGTTCTTCGGGTTGGCGGAACCCATGGCCGCTTGCGGTGATCCAGGCCGATATCGATCACTCTCGAATTTCGGTCGAGCCAGGTTCTTATACGCCGGCCGCCACAAATCGCAGATGGAGATGACTCTTTTTGCCTCGTTGGAACGTCGTTGTTGCGACCGTCGTCGAACGGTCGGACCCGACCCGAATGAGGATGAGAGATGGATCTGGACGGAAAGCGAATTGTTGTTGTCGGCGGCAGCCGTGGTTTGGGGAGGGGGCTTGCCGAGGCATTCGTGGCGCGCGCGGCCGAGGTCACGGTGGTTGCCCGGAACGTGACGGCCATGCAGGAGGCGGGCGAACAACCGGTCTTCACGGCCCTGTCGGCTGATGCAACCGATGTCGATGCGGCATGGCGCATCATGGAAGACAGGCGACCCGATCTCGTCATCATGAATGCCGGTGCGGAACCGCCCATGGAGCGGATCGACCGGATCGGCTGGGAGGCATTCACCACCAACTGGAATGTGGACGTCAAGGCCGCGCTGCATTGGGTACAGGCTGCCCTGACCCTGCCGATGGCGCCGGGCGGGCTTGTCGTGCTGGTTTCCAGCGGAGCCGCCGTGCAGGGCTCGCCGCTGTCTGGCGGTTATGCGGGCGCGAAGCGCGCGCAGTGGTTCATTGCGAAATATGCCGAGGGCCTGTCGGCGCAGCTTGGCCTGGGCTTGCGCTTCCGGGTGATCGTTCCCCGGCAGATGTTTGCCGGAACCGGTGTCGGCGATACCGGCATCGGAGCCTATGCCGTGGCGGCGGGTCGGACATTTGCCGAGCAGGCGGCCACCTGGCCGGACATGACGCCACGGGCTTTTGGCGATATGGTCGCCGACCTGATCGGCAGGACTGATCTCGCCGAGGCGATGGTCTACGCGGCGCGCGGAGATACGGGAGTGACGGTCATCGAATGACGGAAGACGCTGCCCTCAAGGACGAAGAGAGGAAAACTCTGCTGGCAGTGCTCGCGAGCGAAGCGGATGCGCTTCGCCCCGAGCTGCATCGCTATGCGGCGCGTCTGGTGGGGTCCGTCATCGACGGTGAGGATGTGATCCAGGAGGCGTTTGCCAGGGCATTTGCGACGGCGAGCTCGATCCCGCCGGATACGCCTCTGCGCCCCTGGCTGTTTCGCGTCGTCCATAACAAGGCCATCGATACCTTGCGCCAGCGCAGTACGCGCCGGGCCGAGCCCCTTGAGATGGCCATTAATCTCGCCGATATCGGCGCCGTCGGCCCGGAGGAGGCGCTGATCCGGCAGGATACGGTGCTGATAGCGCTCGGCCATTTTGCAGAATTGCCGGTGCCGCAGCGCAGCGCCGTCATCCTCAAGGACGTACTCGGAGAGTCGCTTGCGGATATCGCAGCGCTGCTCGACTTGAGTGTCGATGCCGTCAAGGCGCATCTGTCGCGCGGCCGGGCGAGCTTGCGCGCCGTCTCCGACATGCGGCGCGAGGTTGCGCCACCGCCCAGTCCGGAAGCCCTGAACTTTGCAGCGCTGTTCAACGCCCGGGATTGGGACGCCTTGCGCCGCCTGCTGGCCGACGATGTCCGGCTGCGTCAGGCGCGCCGGCCGGAAATCTCCGGTGCCGCCGATGTCGGCCGGTTCTTCACATATTATGCCGAATATCCGCCGGTCAGGATCGAGCCGGCCTGGCTGGAAGGCCGGGAAATATTGCTGGTATCGGCCGAAGCGCCCGACGGTCCGTCCTATTTCATGCTGCTCGAGTGGCGGGGGCAGAAGATAAGCCTGATCCGCGACCATCGCTATGCGACCTATGTCATCGAGGGTGCCGACGTCATGCCGGCAGCATAGTGGTGACCCGGAGTGATCGAGCGCTTTGCGGCGGTCGATGCCATGCCCCTGCCTATAGTGATGTGACGAGCGTTTCCGGCTTCAGATCATATGACCGCTGAACCAGGCCGGCACGCGTGCCGAGACCATCGGTTGTCGCCCGCGTCCATACCTGCAGCGACTGCTCGCGAACGCCGTCTGCGAGTTCCGGCGCAACGATGTTGCGGAAGAGCTGCGATTTGCCTGCGATCACGTCGGCGATGGCGTTGAAGACGGTCGACGGCTCGAACTGTTCGAAGGGGAAGGCCAGCTTGTCGTAGTCGAACACGCGCTCGTCCGGGTCGTCGTTCCAGCTCTTCGGGGCCAGGAACCCGGCATCGTTGAAACCGGTGAGATAGGGGCCGGGGTTGATGACCGCCACCTCCACGCCGAATTCCTGGAGCTCCATGGCCATTGTCTCTGCTATGGCCTCGAGTGCGTGCTTCGAGGCACCATAGGCGCCGACGAACGGGCCTGAAAGGATGCCGACGACCGACGACATGAAGATGATCCTGCCGCTGCGCCGCGCGACCATCTTGCGCGCTATTCCCTGGGTGAGCTGCACCGGGCCGAAGACATTGACCTCGAACTGTCGCTGCATGTTTTCAGGGGGGATGTCGATGATGGCGCCGCCCTCGATAATGCCGGCGCCGTTGACAAGCACGTCGATGTCCCACGATGCGGCGCGCCTGCGATCGCCCTCATTGGTGACGTCGAGCTTCTCGATGCGCAGGGCGAGGCCGTGGTTCCTTGCCTGGATCTCCAGCGCGCGGAGCTGCGGATAGTTCTCGACGCAGGCAATCACCTCGTGACCGCGCCGCACGAGCTCGATGGCCGCACCGTTGTTAAGGCCGCTGCCGGCACCTGTGATCATGATGGTGGTCATTGTTGCCTCCCGCAATTGGATCAGTTGCCCGAGAGGGCCTTGGCGGCCATTTGGGCCACGTCCTCGTCCTGCTCGCCGTTGCCGCCACTGGCGCCAACCGCGCCCACGACCTCTCCATCAATGCTAACAGGCACGCCGCCGGGAAAGATGATGGCGCGGCCGTCAAGGCCATTGGCAATGCCGTAAAAGTCTCCGTGGGGCTGGGCAATCGTGGCGATGAAGCTCGTCGCGAGGCGGGTGGAGATGGCGGTGTAGGCCTTGTTATAGGCCAGCGCGACGCTCGAAAGCGAGGCGCCGTCCATGCGCGCCTGCGCGATGACGGTTCCGCCGACATCGACAACGCAAATCGTGCTGGGCGAGCGGATCTCGGACGCACGGGCGATGCCGGCCCTGATGATTTGGTCCGCCTCGGCGAGACCGAGGCTCTTGAGCGTGATCATGGTCTTGTCCTCTCGATATCGATTGGGATGGATGGTGAATTGATGCCTATCCCGGCTGTTGGGCCGCTACGCGTCGCAACGCTTCTTCGTAGTCGCTCGGCCTGCTCGCTCCGGAGATGCGGTATTTCTGCTGAAGGATGAGGGTCGGCACGGAGCGAATGCCGCGGCTATGCCAATCCGCTTCAGCGGTTCGGACCTTGTTGGCGTAAGCGCCGGATGTGAGGATCTCGCGGGCCGCCGAAGGATCGAGCCCCACCACCTGCGCCGCATTGGCAAGGACATCGAGATTGGACACATCTGCACCATAGGTGAAGTGCGCTGCAAAAAGTACGAGCTCGAGGCCGATCTGGCGCTTCTCAAGTTCGGCCCAATGAACCAGCCGGTGCGCGTCGAACGTGTTGTAGAGACGCCGACTGTCGATCGACGCCATATCGAAGCCGACCTCGGCCGCTCTCGCACGGATGGTTTGACGATTGCGCGCGGCCTCCGCTGCCGACAGGGCATATTTCCGCCCGACATAGGCAGTGCTGTCTTCACCGCCTTCCGGCATTGCGGGGTCGAGCTCGAAGGGCTGAAATGAGATCTTCACCTCTATCGAATCCTGCACGCGTTTCAGCGCCGCAAGGAGACTGTGCAGGCCGATCGCGCACCAGGGGCAGACGATATCGGAGATAAACTCCACCTCGACCGATCGCTTCAATGAGATCATGGACCCTCCAGGCATGACGCCTTTCCTTGGCCGTCGGCCACGCGGATGTCCCGTGACAGCAACTCTTTGGCCACTGACAGACAAGATCGGGGAGCGGGGGCGAATATTCCCAAGCCATCGAAGAAAGATCGCAACCAACTGAAAACAAGAGGGGATTTTTGCAATCCTGCTGACTGTCCTTCGAAGCGAATGGCCGCGAGCTCTACTCGGCGTAAAGCTGGCTGTTGGATGCCAGTGACGTCCTATCGTTCGGGAGCGGCACGTAAAAACGAGGCAAGGGTCGCGATTTCTCTGAGGCTGCGCGGGCGATTGCCGACGAGTGGGTGTAAGCTGACGCACCATTGAGCACAGGAGGTAGCGTCAATGCCGCGTTTTCTTGCCGTTTACACCATGAAGCCCGAAGACTTTGCGTCCTTCCGAAAGCTGACCAAAGCCGAGCAGGATGCGATCGATACCGTTGGCGTTGCACGGTGGGCGGCGTGGGAGGAAAAAAATGCTGCGTCCATCCTCGATCGAGGTGGCATGGTCGGCAAGACGACACGCATAACCAGGGACGGCATCGCCAAAGCCTTCAATCCACTCTGCGGCTATCTCGTGGTGGAGGCGGAAACTGCCGATGCCGCCGCACGATTGTTCGAGGACCATCCGCACATCACCGTGTTTCCCGGTGACGGCGTGGATATCATGCCCTTCGTAACCTGAGCGCTTGCGGGCGAGCATCACCCATTTGCAGTCATCTCTCGAGCGGGCGAAGGCGGGCGACGTTTGCTTCCGTCTCGAAAACAGAGGAAATCACATGCAGATAGCCGCGCTACCGGAACCGCCATACTATATGGTCAGCTTCACCTCGCAGCGAACAAACGTCGACGATGGATATGGCGAGATCGGCTACTCAATGACCGAACTTGCGAGCCAGCAACCGGGGTATCTTGGCTTCGAAAGCGCGCGCGGGGCAGATGGCTTTGGAATACTGGTCTCTTTCTGGAAGGACGAAGACAGTATCCGCGCATGGAAAGCCCTCATCGACCATGCCGAAGCACAACGAAGAGGCCGCGAAGAGTGGTACTCGAAATACGAAATTCGCGTCGCTCTCGTGCAGCGCGCCTACGGATTTGACGGCGAGGGCCGACAGATGGCGAGTGCCACATAAAGGAAGCGGTTCGGCTTTTCCTGGACCTCTTGATCCGGTCACGGCCGTCTATTCACCTACCTGTTTCCAGCAGACACCAAGCTTGACCGCGCTCGTGAAACCTTTCGATTGGTAATCCGTTTTCGCTCACATGGCCGAAACAAAACTGAAATCGAAATCGGTCGACGGCGCCGAAGCTGATGGCGTCGAGGAGACGCATCAGGGGAAGGCATCAACCGTCGATGTCGCGCCGCCGCCAGATGTTATCGAACCCGATCCGGGGCTCAGCCCGGAGGAGGCCGAGGAGGCGCGCAAGAAATATCTGCTGAAGCGGTTCTGGATCAGCGCGCGCGGCTATTGGAGCCGCAAGGGCGATGGTTTCGCCTGGCCATGTTCCATCGGGCTGCTGATCATGATCGGCGCCAATGTCGGCTTCCAGTATGGGATCAACAGGTGGAACCGCGGCATATTCGATGCCATCGAGCGGCACGATGCGGGTACCGTCTATTATCTGAGCGCGATCTTCCTGCCGCTCGTGGCCGGCAGTGTCATTCTCGTGACGTCACAGGTCTATGTCCGCATGATGATCCAGCGGCACTGGCGCCGGTGGCTTGCAACCTCGCTGATCGCACGCTGGCTGGCGAACGGGCGCTACTATCAGCTGAACCTCATCGGCGGCGATCACAAGAATCCGGAGGCGCGCATTTCCGAGGATCTGCGGATCGCCACGGAATCGCCCGTCGATTTCGTCGCCGGCGTCATCTCGGCCTTTCTCTCGGCCTCGACCTTCATCGTGGTTCTCTGGACGATCGGCGGCGCGCTGACGCTGCCGATCGGCGGGATGTCGATCACCATTCCCGGCTTCCTCGTCGTCACGGCTGTGCTCTATGCCGGCATCACCTCGACGACGATTGCCGTCATCGGCCGGCGTTTCGTTCGGGTTTCCGAGGTCAAGAACCAGGTGGAAGCCGAGTTTCGCTATACGCTGACGCATGTGCGCGAAAACGGCGAAAGCATCGCGCTTCTCGGCGGCGAGGAGGAGGAGCGCAACGACCTCAACAAGACCTTCGACAATGTTCTCCATCAGTGGGCGCAGCTTGCGCACCAGTATATGCGCACGACCTTCGTATCGCATGGGTCGATGCTGATCGCGCCTGTCGTGCCGGTGCTGCTCTGCGCGCCGAAGTTCCTCGAAGGCAGCATGTCGCTCGGCGAGGTGATGCAGGCGGCATCGGCCTTCGCGATCGTCCAGACCGCCTTCGGATGGCTCGTCGACAACTATCCGCGGCTTGCCGACTGGAACGCCTGCGCACGGCGCGTCGCCTCGCTGATGATGTCTCTCGACGGGCTGGAACGGGCTGAACAGAGCGATGCGCTCGGGCGCATCCAGCATGGCGAGACCGGGAGCGAGGCGATGCTGAGCCTCAATGATCTGGCTGTGTCGCTGGACGATGGAACCGCCGTGGTTACGGAAACCCGGGTCGAGATCGAGCCGGGCGAGCGGGTGCTGGTTGCCGGCGAATCCGGCTCGGGCAAGAGTACGCTCGTGCGCGCCATTTCAGGTCTCTGGCCATGGGGCCACGGCAGCGTCGATTTCCATGCCGACAGGCGGTTGTTCATGCTGCCGCAACGGCCCTACATCCCCTCCGGCACGCTGCGCCGCGCCGTCGCCTATCCCAATGCCGCCGACGCCTGGTCGCTGGACGAAATCAAGAGCGCGCTCGACAAGGTGGGGCTCGGTTACCTCAACGAGAAGCTCGGGGAAGAGGCGCCGTGGGACCAGATCCTGTCGGGCGGCGAAAAGCAGCGGCTCGCCTTCGCGCGCCTGCTGCTGCACAACCCCGATATCATCGTTCTCGACGAGGCGACCTCGGCGCTCGACGAGAAGAGCCAGGACAAGATGATGGAGATGGTGATCCGGGAACTTCCAAAGGTCACCATCCTCAGCGTGGCGCACCGCGCCGAGCTCGAAGTCTACCACAGCCGCAAGATCACGCTGGAACGGCGCAAAGGCGGCGCCAAACTTGTCAGCGATATCGATCTCGTCCCGCGCAAGAGGAAGCGGAACATGCTGTCGCGCTTCCTGGACAGTCCGCGCTCCCTGGCGAAGGGCGGAACGCGCTCGGGCAAGACGGCGCTGACCGACAGCAGGAAGTAGAAGCCCGTCCGCGGCCTTCCGTCAGCCTTGCGCCAGTTTCACAACCTAGTGGTACGGGCGCGCTCAACGCGCGGTTTCAATCAGGGAATATTGAAGGTCGATTTCATGACAGCTCCAGTTACCGGAAACCCATTGTCGCAAATGCTCAACAATGCTTTCACGAAGCTTGATCGGGACGGTGACAACAAGCTGAATGCAGATGAGTTCGCGGATTTCAATCAGGTCCTGATGCCCGGACTGAAGCTCGATGACAACGGCAAGCCGACGGTCGACATGCAGGCCCGCATGGATCACAACGGCGACGGTTTTGTCGATCGCGACGAGATGAACACGACGGGCGTGCTTATGCCTGCGGACATGTGCGATCCGAGTCTCGGCTCCATTATCAACTACCTTCACCTGAAGGGTGACGACGCAGCGCTCCGGGCAATGACGATGCTGGAGAGCGACACGCAGGACGATTCCTGACGGCGGTCGCCATCTGAAGAGTTTGCCACCGAAGAGGGCCGACGTTAGCGCGGACGGGCGACGGCTGACAGGAAATCCTGCGTGTTCGACAGGATGGTGTCGCCCATGAAGCGAAGGGATTCTACGGATCGTCTAGCGGCGTCCGCGTCCCCATATCCGCACGCATCTTCGATCAGGATCGGGACGATGCCAAGGTCGGCGGCGTGGCGGCAGGTCGGCTCTATGCCGATCTCCATTGCAATTCCGCAGATCGCCAGTGCCGAAAGGCCGGCATCGCGCATGGCGATTGCGAGCGGCGTTCCCTCGAAAGCCGACATGCCCAGCTTGTCGAACACGAAATCCTGCTCCTGCGGATAGAGTTCCGGAATGATCCGAACCGCCTCGCTGTCCCTCAGAAACCAGGGTTTCACGGCCTCGGGGTCATCGGTGCGCTGCCATGCCATTGCCATGCGAGTCGCAAACAGCCCCATCCACGGCCTCGGCAGGGAAAGGTGGCGGCAGAAGGCAATTCTCATCCCGGCATGTCTTGCGGCAGCGACGATCTCGGCGATGCGGCGGCCCGTTTCTTCCGCTCCCGGTACCTGCCGGGCAATGCCGATCTGCATATCGTAGACCAGCAATGCGGTCCGATCGGGAGAAAGCCAGTCTGCAAGTGTCGTGGGTATCGTCATCGGCGCATTCCCTGACAATGGTGACCGCCCTTAGTTAGGGCGCGGCGGCCCGTTTGAACAGCGATGCGGCGCAGGCGCAGTGCAATTGCGCACCCGGCCATCTGGAGAAGTGAATTTCCGGCCCGCCTGCCTTTGATCGGAACAGGAGCGCATGGCCAGGTCCTGCCCACCCCATATTGAATTCCAGCAATGTATTGAGTACAAATTATTATTAACTGCTAATAATAAAGAATTCACCGATTTACTCTATAAAAAGGGATAAGCGAAAGAGGGAGGGGCCTCTGTTTATTGTATCTGTACTGGATGAAGGCGAAGAGAGAAACTTTGTTGCCGTCGCTCTACACATCAGCGACAGCGAGATTCACATCGATGTCGGCGGCGTCGAACATCACTTCAGACTGGCCGACCTGATCGACATTCTCTCGGTCGAACACCATCGCGCCCATGATATCGCAGGGCGCGGTCGCGCCCTTGCGCTGTGCCATTGATCACGGTCGGGCCCGATATCGATCCCATGCCACGCCATTGCCGCGCCCCGGAGGGGCGGGCATAAATCGCCTTTGTGGTCCGTTTTCGGACGCCGGGGCGCGTTGACTGACGTCCAAAACTTGTCGTGACGAGCGGAACCTCGGCGGATGTACCAAGTTGTGCCTGATGACCCATGAAGCGCAATGGAGGTTTTTCATGCTTCTCAAGCTCATCACCGCATCCATCATTTCCATCGGCCTCGCGACGTCAGCAATGGCGCAGACTTCAGGCGTCGGCGGCGGCACGGGCAGTGCGGGTAGCGGCACGGGCGGTGCCGGCGGTACGTCCGGCAGCGGCGTCATCAGCCCCGGCACATCCGGCACCGGCATGGGGACGGGCGCGGGCACCGGTACAAGTACAGGTACAGGCACGGGCACCGGCAATGCGCTGGCGCCGGACGCAAACAGCACGACCAACAGCATCGTGCCTGACCCCGATACGACAAATCCGTCCGTGCGCGGCGCCTCCGGCACAGGCAACGGCATGAGCAGGGGAACGCCGGATTGCAACGGCATGACCGGCACCGGCACCGCCTCGGGGCTTCCGGGATCGGACACGTCCGCGCAGATACGCCCGAACTGCTAGGGCACTTCCGGCAAGGCCGTCACCCATTGGTAACCTAGTCGATGATGTGATAACCGCCGTCGATATAGATCGTATCGCCGGTGATCAGCCTTGCTGCGTCATGCGCGAGAAAGGCGGTCGCCATGCCGACATCGTCGATCGAGACGAGGCTGCGCGTGGGGGCCGTTTCCTCGGCCTTGTTCAGGAGTTCGTCGAATTCGGGAATGCCGGATGCTGCGCGTGTCGCCAGCGGGCCGGGGGAGATGGCGTGGACGCGGATGCCTTTCGGCCCGAGTTCGGCCGCGATGTAGCGCACGGCGCTTTCGAGTGCGGCCTTTGCGAGGCCCATGACGTTGTAGTTCTTCACCACCATCTGGCTGCCGTAATAGGTCATGGTGAAGAGCGTGCCGCCGCGTTTCATCAGCGGTTCGGCAAGATGGGCCATGCGGATGAAGGACCAGCAGGATATGTCCATCGTCTTCAGGAAACCGTCGCGCGGCACGTCGACGACGCGGCCCTGCAGCGTATCTTTCGGCGAGAAGGCGATGGAATGGACAACGAAGTCGAGCTCGCCCCAATATGCGGTGATGTTCTCGAACACGGCTTCCAGCTGCCCCGGCACCGACACATCGAGCGGCAGGAAAATCGGCGCTTCCAATGCGTCCGCCAGCGGCTCGACATGGGGTTTGGCCTTGTCGTTGAGATAGGTGACCGCGAGTTCGGCGCCAAGCGCGCGGAATGCCCTGGCGCAGCCCCAGGCGATCGACTGGTCGTTGGCGATGCCCACCACCAGGCCACGCTTGCCCTCGAGAAGTTTGGCCTTCACGTCCGGGATCATCATCTGCCCCTCTTGTTGGTTGAAAGGTCTGCCGTTCAGGCGGCGACAAGTGCGAAAGTATGACGTGCGATCATCAGTTCCTCGTCCGTCGGCACGACGTAGAGCGCGATCCTGCTGTCGTCGCCGGATATGAGCAATTCGCCGGCATCGTTGGCCCTTTCATGAAGCGTTGCTCCCAGCCAGCCGAGCTTGCGGACTATGCGCTCGCGCATGACGGGCGAGTTTTCACCGACGCCTGCGGTGAAGACGAAGGCATCGATGCCGCCGAGGGCCGCAGCAAGCATGCCGGCATTGAGGCCGATGCGATGGACGAAATGATCGAGTGCGAGACCGGCTCCCGGCTCGTCGCTCGACAGCAGATCGCGGACATCGTTGCTGATGCCGGACAGGCCCTTGAGACCGGACTCCTTGTAGAGCAGATCCTGCAATTGCGCCGGGCTCATGCCGCGTTCCTGCAGCAGATAGAGCAGCACGCCGGGATCGATCTGCCCGCATCGTGTGCCCATGGGCAGGCCGTCGAGAGCGGTGAAGCCCAGTGTGCTCTCGACACTTTTGCCCTCATGGATCGCGCAGAGCGAGGCGCCGCTTCCAAGATGCGCAACGATGAGCCGGCCGCGGCCGATATCCGGTGCGATCTCGGCGAGCCTGCCGGCAACATATTCGTAGGAGAGGCCGTGAAAGCCATAGCGCCGCACACCCTCGGCGAAGTAATGGGCGGGAATGGCGTAGTGATCGGTCACCGGATCATGGCCGCGGTGGAAGGCGGTATCGAAACAGGCGACCTGGGCGAGCTGCGGCTGGTTTTCCAGCAATACGCGAATGGGCGCAAGGTTGTTCGGCTGGTGCAGCGGCGCAAGCGGCGTGTAGCGTTCGAGGTCGCGCAGCAGGTTCGCGTCGATACGCACCGGGTGCCTGTGGTCGGGTCCGCCGTGGACGACCCGATGACCGACGGCGACCAGCCGCCCCTCGTGCCGTTCCCGCAGCCATTGGCCGACCAGCCGCATGGCCGCCGGCAGGTCGGGAACGGTCTCGCCGGGATAGTCGGCGTCGGCGAGCTTTTCGCCGGCGGCGTTCTTGATCGTCAGGCGCGGCGCGGTGCCGATGCCCTCCATCTTTCCCTTCACCTGCCGCGCGAGCGGGTCCGAGGCGGCGAAGACCTCGAATTTCAGACTGGAGGAACCGGCATTGACGACGAGAAGCGTGTCCATGGCATTAACCGCCCTGAATCGGCGCCGTACGCCGGCGCGCTTCGGCAAAGAGCACGCCGACGGCGCAGGAGGCGAGGCGTGCCCTGACGTTGTCGGCGCGCGATGTCAGGATAATCGGCACCCGCGCGCCCAGCACGAGGCCCGCCGCATCCGCCCGCGCCAGGAAGGTCAGGTTCTTCGCCAGCATGTTGCCGGCTTCGAGATTGGGCACGACGAGGATCTGCGCCCGGCCGGCGACCTCGGACCGGATGCCCTTGATGCGTGCCGCTTCCGGATCGATCGCATTGTCGAAGGCGAGCGGTCCGTCGAGGATGCCGCCTGTTATCTGTCCGCGCTCGGCCATCTTGCAGAGTGCGGCCGCATCGATGGTCGAGGGGATCTTCGACGTCACCGTCTCGACCGCCGAAAGGATCGCCACCCGGGGCGTGCCGAGGCCGATCGCCGTGAAAAGATCGATGGCGTTCTGGATGATATCGCGCTTGGCATCGAGATCGGGGGCGATGTTGATGGCGGCGTCGGTGATGAAGAGCGTCTCGGAATAGTTCGGCACGTCCATGACGAAGACATGGCTGATGCGCCGTGCCGTCCTCAGGCCCGTGGCCGACGAGGTGACGGCCCGCATCAGCTCGTCCGTATGAAGGCTGCCCTTCATCAGCAGTTCGGCGCGGCCTTCGCGGATGATCTCCACCGCTTTCGCAGCCGCCGCATCGCTATGCGGCGCATCGACCAGCTCGAAGGGCGAGATATCGATGGCATGCGCTTTTGCAACCGTTCTGATCTTCTCCGCCGGCCCGACGAGGACCGGACGCATGAGCCCGTCTTCGGCGGCTTCGACCGCTCCGCGCAGCGATGACTCGTCGCAGGGATGAGCAACGACGGTGGTCATCTGCGGCGCTTGCCTTGCCTTGACAATCAGCCGCTCATATTTTTCGTGCTGCCTGGCTTCGCCAGGGTTTTCCCAATCCGGCATGTGCCTCCGCTCCCTGTTGAATGACCGTTTCGAGCCCTGATGCGCCCGGTTATTTTGCGCGCCTGACGGCCCTGAGTGGCGTCGGGCTGCTGGGTGTCGGGCTGATCGACGGTGGGCTGCCCGGCGATACCGGCCCGGCAAGGGGCGCTGCGGAAATGCCAAAGAGGTCGACGATCTTCTGCCAGCGCCGCTCGGCCTCGCCGGAGAGTGGGCCGCGCGCGTTCAACACTTCACGAAGCGAGGCGAGGGCATGACGGCGGGCTTCCTCGTCCGCCGGCAGGAGTTGCGGTATCGCGTCGACGGCAGCCTGCTCATCGATGACAAGCATGAGGAACTGGTCGCGGATCAGCGCCTTGAATTCGGCAAGCGTCATCGCCGGCATGTTGTTCTCGGCGCGCCGCATCCGGCGGATGGCGGCAAAGCCGCGCTCGTCGGCTGCGCCATGCGCCATGGCGACATGAAGCAGGCTGCGCGCCAGACCTTCCTGCAGGCCGCCCTTGTCGATCCGCGCCCTCAGCTCCTCGATCCTCGTTTTCAGCACCTGGGCATGCAGCGCTGTCTTGCTTGCGCGACGGTGCGGCTTCTCGCTCCATGGATCGATGCCGACCGCCGCCTGCAGGAACGGCGAGCCGTAGACGGTGAGGAACGCCGCCTCGCTGAGCGCCTCAATCCCTTCACGCCATGCGTCGAGTCCGGCGACGATCTGGTGTGAAACGATCTGCTCGAAGGCGAGGAAGGGATTGTTTGCGGCAACGGGACGACGCTCTTCCTCCACGTCGACCGCAAGGTCGGCAATGGGCGCCATCAGGGGATTGAGGTCGGAAAGCAGCTCGTATTGCAGCCGCAGCGGATGCAGCCTGCGCATCTCTTCGGCCGCCTGTTCCGGCACCATTGCGCGGATGAAAGGCTGGGCGAAGGTGCGGTAGAGCGACAGGTTGATTTCCGAGACCTTGGCCGCCGTCGCAAAACGCCTGTCATCGGCGGCATTGTTGCAGCCGAGCGCGCGTATATCGTCGAGCGTCCGCTCCTCGCAGCGCATGATCCAGTCGCCCTCGACAAGGTCGCTGCCGACGGTCGCATCCGTCCTGGCTTCGAAAATCGCCTCGTAGAGGCCGGGCGGCAATGCATCGATCAGGTCGATATTGCTGGAGAATTCCCCATGTTCCTTGCGGGCGACGCTGGCGGAGACGAAAATGCCGAGATGGCCGATCTTTTCGTGCACCGTGTAGACGATCGTCTGGCCATGCGAGCGGATCTCGTTGACGCTGTCATAGAGATCGGCGATCCAGCCGAGCGCCTGGGCGGGCGGGGTGATATTGTCTCCCTTGGAGCAGAAGACGACGATCGGTGCGCGGATATTCCTGAGATCGATCGTCTCGCCCTTCGAGGTCTCGATGCGACCGGCGGCGAGGTTGTTGCCGACAAAGAGCTCGTCGACGATGAACTGGATTTCCTGTGCATTCAGGTTGACGTGATTGCCCCACCATTGCTCGAAGCCGAGATAGCGCGGCGCCTCGGTATCGATCTTGGAATAGAGATTATATTGCTTGGTCCAGAGCGTATTGGCGGGGTTCTGGTTTTCGAAATTCTGCACCAGCCATGCCCCGTCGAACTTGCCGTGGCCGAGATCGCCGGTCAGCGCCGTCAGCCAGGTGCCGCCGAGCAGGCCGCCCGTATAGCGCATCGGATATTCGCCGCGCTTGCCGGCCCAGTAGGAAAGGGGGGCGCCGGCGATGATGATCGAGCCGAAAAGCTCGGGCCGCATGGCAGCGAGCATCATGACGGCCCAGCCAGCCTGGCAATTGCCGATCACGCAGGGCTTTGCGTCAGCGTCCGGATGCAGCGCAATGACCTTTTCCAGAAAGATCGCTTCGGCAAGCGCGATATCCTCGAGCGTCTGGCCAGCGACCGGGTCCGGCAGGAAGCCGATGAAATAGCAGGGGTGGCCGGCTGCGAGCGCAACACCGATCTCGCTATCGGCCTTGAAGCCGCCAATGCCCGGCCCATGCCCGGCACGCGGATCGACCACAACGAAAGGCCGGCGTGTTTCGTCGATATCCGTGCCCTCGGGCGGGACGATGCGAACCAGCGCGTAGTTGACCGGCCGCTCGAGGTCGCGCCCGTCCAGTAGCACCTCGGGCGTGAAGCTCAGCACATGGGGTGCTGCCGCTTCCGAATGGACACGATATTGATTGCCGCGCTTTCGCATCACATCCCAGAAGAGAACGCTGCGCTGGGTGGCGTCTCTGAGATAATCGAAGGCCATGCCGGCCGGGCCGAACTGGGTTGCAAAATCAAACTTCGAGAGATGGGAAGGGTACCACATGCCAAACATGTCAAACCTCCTGGCTCACCGCTCTCGGCGGGAGTTCAAAGACCTAATTGCTGGAAGTAATAGTCTCGATCCTCGTCCGCATTGCGCATGGGCGGCGCTGCCGGCCACGGAGTTTTGTTAGCACCTGCAGCATAGTTGGAGCGCCCCGCGGTGCAACGTATTTTACGGTAGGTTACGGGCCGTTTTCAGCTCGCCTTTCGACCCGTCATCCATGTCCGGCGGGCGGGCTTGCCGGCCGATCGTGTTGACCGATGTCAAAGACCATGGTGTGCCGGATCGCTACCGTGGGGATATCCATCACGGAGGGCAGCCATCATGGCCATCACCACAGTTCTTGGTATCCTCAGGAGCAGCAAATTCGAGCGCGACCTGAAAGGCGCGGCGGGTTTTTGCGCCACCTACGGGGCTCATCTGACCGCACTTGCCGTTTCCATCGGCGCGGCCCCGTCGCTCAGCCAGTACGATGCCATTTCCACCATCTGGCTGGATGAGAGGCAGCGCGAGATCGACGAACTCGCCACCACGACCGCGAAGATCAAGGAGACCCTGTCGGGCAGCGATCTCTCGTTCGAGGTGCAGGATCTCTACACGGAATTTGCATGGGCCGACGAGGATTTCGCCGAGCGTGCGCTTTATGCCGATATCGTGCTCCTGGGATCGGACGCGGCAGGAGATGCCGACCTCAGAAAGCGGATCTTCGATGGCGCGCTCTTCCAGACCCCGACGCCGATCCTGATCAACCGCGGGCAAAAGGCCATCGCCGCGTCGCCAAGGTCCGTGGTGCTCGCATGGGATTCCAGCAACGAGGCGGCGCGGGCGGCCCGCCAGTCGCTCGATCTTCTGGAAAGAGCCGAGATCGTTCATGTGACGATGGTCGACCCGGTCGCGCGCATGCGCACGAATGGCGAGGAGCCGGGCGCCGACATAGCGGGCTTCCTTGCCCGGCACGGCGTCAGGGTTCAGGTCGATCGGCTCTCGAGCGAAGGCAGAAGCGCCGATGCGATCATCACCCGGCATGCGGTGGACATGGGCGCGGACCTGATCGTCATGGGCGCCTACAATCATCCGAGATGGCAGCAGAGCCTGTTCGGCGGCGTGACCCGCAGGATGATCGAGGAATGCCAGCTGCCGCTCTTCCTTGCCCACTGAACCAGAGAACTTCGGCCTTCTCGCGCAAATGCCATCGGCAACAGGGAGGTGGATCCCTGTCCAGAATATTAGAAAATGTGTATGAAGGTCGAGCTGGTTCGGGGGACATGCGAATGCTGTCGATTTCGAGGGCATGCACTGCTGAGGATTTCACCATCAGTGGCGAATTGTGCAGGTCGTTTGGCGCCTGGGATGCCGAGGCATGCCGCGCCTATGACATCCCGCCGGAGGTGGTGGAGACCTTTTTCCATAGCGAGGACGACGAGGCGCTGGCAGCAAGGTACAGCCAGGCGGACGCTCCGCTTCTGCTGGCCCGATGGCATGGCGAACCGGCAGGGTGCATTGCCCTTGCACCGTTCGACGAGGGCGCGGCCGAGATCCACAAATTCTATGTAGACCCGGCCTTTCGAGGGCGCGGTATCGGCAAGGCACTCCTGCAGGCGATCATGGCCGAAGCCGGCAAGGGGCCGAGATCGATGCTGCTGCTTCATACGACGGTCTATATGAAGAGCGCGGTGTCGCTGTACGAAGCGTTCGGTTTCACGCCTTGCCCGCCGTTCCGGGACATTCCTGATGTGATCAGGCACACCGAGGTCTTCATGAAGCGGCCGATCGAGCGCGACAATTTCATTCGGTAGCCTGCTTGCTGCGATTGCTGCCCCTTGGAAATCTCCCGTATCCAAGCGAAGATCATCCCGCTCTGGCTCTTGGGGGAGATGCTGATGGAAAACCACGAGGCTTTTTTACGTGAGGCGATTGCGCTTTCGAAATCCGCGATGGAAAACGGCGACGAGCCGTTCGGGTCGGTGCTGGTGAGGGATGGCGAAGTCATCCTTCGCGCTGAAAACAGCGTCTTCACCGGCCACGACATGACGAACCATGCCGAGATGAACCTCGTCAAACTGGCGGCAAAACACTACGACACCGCCTATCTTGCCGACTGCACGCTCTACACCAGCACGGAGCCGTGCGCGATGTGCTCCGGGGCGATCTACTGGTCGGGCATCGGGCGCATGGTATTTGCGTGCTCGGAGGTACGGCTTGGCGAGATTGCCGGGATCGGGTTGAACGTGCCGAGCCGGGCGGTGCTGCAGACCGGCGCGCGCATTGTCACCGTCGAGGGACCGACGAACCTCGAAGAGGAAGCCGCCGCAGTCCATCAGGAATTCTGGCCGAAACATCTGGGCAAAGCTTAGGGCTTGTTATCTAGCGCAGTGCCCTGAGCGCGTTCAGGATCACGGCCACATCGATCACTTCCTGCAGCATGGCGCCGGTGACCGGCGGCAGGAAACCGGCGCCCGCGAAGAGCATGGCGACGAGCGAGAGGCCGATGCCGGCGAAAATGCTCTGGACGGCGATGGCGCGGGAGCGCCTGGCTATCTCGATTGCGGTGGCGATCCTGTTCAGATCGTTGCGGATCAGGACGATATCGGCAGCTTCCGCCGCAGCCGCGAGATTGGTGGCGCCGACGGCGATGCCGACATCGGCAGCTGCAAGCGCCGGAGCATCGTTGACGCCATCGCCGACCATCATGACCCTTCCAGCGGTACGCTCCCTGGCGACGACCTCGACCTTCTGGGCGGGTGTGAGCCGCGCCTCGACGGCATCCAGCGACAGCGATCCGGCAATGGCGGCGGCAACGCTGCGCTCGTCGCCGCTCGCAAGCACGATCCGGCGGACACCAAGCTTGCGGAGCTTGCCGACAAGCTCGACCGCATCGCCGCGCAGCCGATCCTCGAAAACGATTTCGCCGGCGAGTTGTCCGTCGAAAAAGACCTTTGCCTGCATCCGGCCTTTTTTCTCAGGCGGGCGGGAGGGCCTGCCATCCGCCGTGAAGTAATTATCGCCGCCGACGCTTACCCTGATCCCGTCGACAAGCCCGGAAATTCCGGCGCCTGCAAGCTCCGATACGTCCGCCGGGCGTGACAGCGCCAACTGCCGTCTCCGGGCTTCCCTGACGATCGCGCGGCCGACGACATGTGAGGATGCCTGATCGAGCGAAGCGGCAAGACGCAGGATCCTGTCCGGTCCTTCCGGCCCGTCGATCGAGACGACTTCCGGATCGCCCGCCGTCAGCGTGCCGGTCTTGTCGAAGACCGCGACGGAGGCGTCGGCCAGGATCTCCAGCGGGCCTGCGCCCTTTACCAGCACACCCGCCTTGGCCGCTTTCGAGGTTCCAGCCGCAAGCGCCACGGGAACGGCGAGGATCAGCGGGCAGGGGGTTGCGACGACCAGAACCGCGACGATGCGCGCCATGTCACCGGACAGGATGGCGGCGCCGGCCGCGATTGCCAGCGTCAGGAGCAGAAAGGCGATCGCATAGCGATCGGCCAGTCGCGCGATCCGCGCCTTCGAACGCCGGGATGCCTCGACCAGCTTGACGATGCCGGAATAGGTGCTGTCTTCGGCGCGGCTTTCGACCCTGATCTCGACCGCGTCTCCGGCATTGGTGGCGCCGCTCGAAATCCGCTCGCCGCTGGAGACGGTGACCGGAAAGGCTTCTCCGGTCAGGACGGATTGATCGATCGATGCGCTCTCCGACATCAGAGTACCGTCGGCAGGGATCACATCGCCCCTGCGGATCATCAGAACGTCCCCCACCGCGATGTCGGGAATGGGGACTTCCTCCAGCCCGTCTTCCATGAGGCGAAGTGCGGTGCGCGGCACCTGTGCCAGGAGGGCCGACATGCCTTCGTCGGCACGCCGATGCGCAAAGGCTTCCAGAAACTGGCCGCCGGCATACATGAGGGCGACGATCGCCCCGGCGAGATATTCGCCGAACCAGAGGGTCGAGCCCATGGCAAGGGCTGCGATCAGGTCAAGACCAAAATCGCCGTTTCGGAGCTTGGCACCAATGTCGATCAACAGGAAGGCAAGGGCAACACAGGTGCTTGCGGCAAGGGCCAGCCGGCTTGCCGAGCCGAAATCCAGCAGGAAGAGGACGAAAGCACCGGCCAGACCGGCCACTGCTGCCGCCGCCATGATTGTCGAGCGCAAGCCGATGTCGGGCATCCATGCGCGCGGTTCGCCGGAAATGCGAATTCGGGGCTGAACCTTCGGCTCGTCCGGAACGCTCATGGTCGCACGCCTCCCATTTCGGCTGGGTGTTTCTTATCGGGTGCGCAGGATCGATGCTTGAACTCGTTGCCTGGCGCCGTCATGCGCCCGGGAATGTGGCACGGTCAGCGGATTTTTCCTTGATCTCACGCAAGCTGCGCCTGACCGATGGGCACGACGACCTTGCTCCAACGGCTGACATGATGAAATGTCCCCTGTCGGACGTCAAAGCGTCATGACCATCTCGTGCCACACCATTCCACCATGATCGGAGGCGGACGGTTTGACGTAACGGTAGCCCATCTTCTCGTAGAGCGGCACATGCTGGTCCTTGCACATCAGGTGGATGGTCTCCTTTCCCATCCCGCGCATCTGCTGGATAAAGCGCTGCATGAGGAGTTTCGAATAGCCCTTTCCCTGTTCGGCGGGATCGACGACGACGGACATAATGACGACATTCGGAGCGGCCGGATCGTGGCCAACCAGCTCCTTGAGTTCTTCGTCCGACATAACGACGTCGAACGCGCAACCGCTATTGATGAAGCCGGCGATTTTTCCGCCGATGTCAAGAATCAGAAATCCTTCGGGGTACTGCGCAATACGCTTTTCTATCCTCTCCAGCGTTGCAGCCTCGTCGCCCTCATAGGCGGACGTTTCGATCTCGAAGCATCGCTCGGCATCATCAGGGATAGGGCGTCGAAAGGAGTGGGCGGAGGGCATCGTGATTGTTCTTTTGTGCCTAAACGGGGTTGGTGTGAAGAGTTTTGGCAGATCGCCATACCAACGGGACCAACACCAGAGCGGCCGCCGGCAGGACAACCCAATTGATCGTCTCCCATCCCGAATTGTGAAGGAGCGATCCCGCGGAGAATGATGCGCACGCGACGGTACCGAATACCAGGAAGTCGTTCGCGCCCTGAACTTTGCTTCGTTCCGCGGGCGTGTAGCAATCGGCGACCATCGATGTCGCGCCGATGAAGCCGAAGTTCCAGCCGACACCGAGCAGGATAAGTGCGATCCAGAAATGCGCGATGTCCAATCCGGAGAGTGCCACGGCCGCTGAGCAGCAGATGAGCAGAAGGCCGACAGCCGCTACCTTTTCCTTGCCCAATCGAACCATGAGCCTTCCCGTGAAGAAGCTTGGGCCGTACATCGCGAGGATATGCCACTGGATGCCAAGCGCTGCCTGGTCGACGGAATGTCCGTGACCGACCATGGCGATCGGCGATGCGGTCATGACGAACGTCATCAGTCCGTAGGAAACGACGCCTGTTGCGATAGCGAGGAGATAGCGGGATGTACCGAGAATCTCGAACAGAGGCCTCCCGCCTTCGGCTTGCGCGCCCGAGGACCGGGCAGACGGAGGCCGGGTGAGCATCAGGAGAACGGGGACGGCGAGCGTTGCCAGCGCGGCCTGGCTGACGAAGCTGCCAGCGAACGGTGTTCCTGGAAAGGCGTCGCGTGTCCAGATCACTAGCTGGGGTCCGATGATCGCGGCCACAAGGCCACCGATCAGGACGCGGGAGATGGCCTTCTGGCTCTCGGCTCCAGTCGCGTAGTCGGCGGCTGCGAAACGATAACTCTGCACATAGGACGAATAGAAGCCCGCGAGAGCTGTCCCGAAGCAGAAGACAACAAAGCTGCCGAGCGCGATCCCGAGCGCGGCGATGAGCCCGGAGATCGTGCCGATACCCGCTCCCACCAGGTAGCCCGACCTCCGCCCGAACCGTCGCATAACATAGGCGGCCGGAAGCGTGCCGAGAGCCAGACCGAGATTGAGCAGGCTTACGGGCAGTGTGATGAGATCGGGGGCAGGAGACAGGTGTTGGCCTACCAGGCCCCCGAGGGAAATCACGATCGGCGCGTTCGCGCCGCCGAGGGACTGGGCGATCGTCAGAACCCAAAGGTTTCGTTTGGCCGCCGACTGGTCGACGCCACTCTCCATCACGCTCATCGAAATTCCTACTTTGAAAGATAGGGGGAAACGGCCCGCTGCGCGGCAGTCACAGCCCCAGAGAGATAACCTGGTTCGGTGGGACTTGTCTCGCTTCCGGCCAAGCTCAGGCGTCCGTTCCACGGGCCGGTTACCCAAGCGTCGTCAAGAACAGCCGGATGTCCACCCCCAACAAGGTCGGCTACGGTTGCTGTCAAAGGATCGGCCGCCCAGTCCTTCAGCAGCGTCGCGACCGGGTCTCCAGCCGCGGGACCGAACAAGCGCACAAGCTGACTGACGCAGGCCGCCTTCAATACGTCTTCACCGACCGTGGTGCGCTGTTCGGCGGGGACGCCGATGAAGCCGAATATGGCGGCTTTTCCCGACGCCGTCGTCGCGTCATGGATTTCGACCAACGGCCCGACCATGCTCTGTGCGGTTCCGGACAGACCATTTGTTCTCCAGAACGGTCGATCATAGATCGCGAAGAATTTGGCATGCGGAGCCATCCAGGTTGCCGTATTGCGCCACCTCTTCGCGGTTCCGTCGTCCTGGGGCGGATCGAAGGTCACCGAGGCTTCCAGCAATCGTGGTGGCAGCGCCGCGATGACGTGTCGTGCCTCGATAGTTGTCGTTTCCCCACCGTCGCCTTGAACCGTCAAACGAACGGAACTGCCGCCGAGGGACATCGCCGTCACCTTGCTCCCGAGCAAGATTCGTTCTGCGGACAGTTCCCGGGAGACGGCACGAACCGCAGCGGCTGTCCCGCCCGAAAGCCGCATCGAACCTTGATCCGGCATCTGCGGGCTGTACCGCTGAGGACCTTCGCGGGACATGCGTTCGAAGACGACGTCGCCCTCACTGTTCTGAGCGAAGGATTGAAGACCAAAATCTGATATCAGCGAAGCCATGGCGGGCTGCATCGCCGGCCAATACCACGAGGGTCCGAGGTCGAACCCGTCGTCCGAAGGTTGGCCGCTCGCGTCGGCGGAGAAGATGCGACCGCCAAGACGGTTGCGCGCCTCGACGACCAGAAAATCTATCCCGGCAGCATTAAGTGCCCATGCCGCGTAGAGTCCGGCCAGGCCCGCGCCGACAACAGCAATTTCGCACGACTTCATTCTACTTTTCCTTCGTATTGTCAGCGTCTTCGAATTTGCAGACGTCGTCATGTAGCAACGGGCCGGACTTCATCCAGACACGTGCGCCCCCTTTGCCGACGACCGCGTCGAACGGCTGGCCGGCCGGCAGCCGCAACCATGTCCAGCAATCAAGGAGCTCGTCTTTCTCAGTAAGCTCTCCAGCCAGAACCAGAAGTTCAAGACCTTCGGGATTTTCGAGATGGATGGTGGCCTCGGGCTCCCAGTCTTCACGGAGGACGCGCTCGTCATCAGCGTCGTACAGCACGCGTGATGACACCGCACCGGATCGGGTTTCCTGTGGCACGCCTTCGCCGGGACGGCAAACGAGCCGTTCCTGATCTCCCGTCTTGAACTGCCAGAGCTTGACGAGGATCACACATCCGTCGGCGCTGCCGGGGGCATGACCCGTTCCGGGTGGATTGCGCACGTAGGTCCCGGCCGGGAAGTCTCCGGTCTCGTCCTGGAACACGCCATCGAGCACAAGAAATTCTTCGCCGCCTGGATGCTGGTGATACGAGAACCGGCTTCCCGCCGCGTAGCGCACGATGGAGGTCGCCCGAGCCTTTTCACCTCCGATCCGGAACAGCATGCGGCGGTCCACGCCCTTGATCGGGCTAGGAACCCACTCGATGCGGCCGGCATGGACAACTGCCCGCTTGGTGAGGTCTTCGTTGATCAACATGGTCAAAGCTCCGATCTTCCGCCGTCGATGACGATTTCCGAGCCAAGCATGTAGCTAGAGGCATCGCTCGCAAGGAAAAGCACGGCGGACGCGATCTCCTCGGGTTTGCCCATTCGTCCGATTGGAACCTGGCTGCCGACGCGATCGGCATAAACGCGGAATTCTTCTTCTGTCTGGTTCTTGCCGCGGTGGATCGGTGTCTCGATCGATCCGGGGCTGACCGCATTGACCCTGATCTTGCGATCCAGCAGTTCCGCGGACATCGTTCTCGCGAAGGATCGCACGGCCGCCTTCGAAGCGGAAAGTACAGCGCGCCCCGGAGTTCCGACCTTGTTGAGCCACGAGGTATTCAGGATGATCGATCCGCCTTCACGCATCATCGGGAGGACGGCCTGCACGGTGAAGAAGACACCCTTCACATTGGTGTCCATGATCTTCGAGTAGGTCGCTTCGTCGGCGGTCGCGAGCGGCGTGCCGATAGCGGTACCCGCATTCACGAAGACGATGTCGAGCCCAGTGAATTCCGCGCTGAGACGCTCGCCCATTCGCCTGAGGTCCTCGACCGAAGACACGTCTGCCTCAATGGTCAGGATGTCGTCGCCCAGTTCCGCCTGAGCCGCCCCGAGCTTTTCCGCCGAGCGACCGGTGATGGCGACGCGCGCGCCATTGTCCTTCAACATTCGTGCAGCCGCGAGACCGATTCCGCTCGAGCCGCCGGTGACGAGTGCTGTCTTGCCTACAAGTGTCATGTCCAAACCTCTCTTCGAAACCAATCCATGAACCTGCGGGCTTGTCTTGACGAGACAAACGAACAATATCGGATAGAAAGAAAATCTTTGTCGCTTTGGTGCGACGACAAGGCTGCACCCATGAGAAACCTCACCCGGCTCAAGTCCCTGCAGGCACTGGAAGCATCGGCAAGACACGGCAGCTTCGTCGGTGCGGCAACCGAACTCAACGTGACGCCCGCCGCTGTCGGCCAGCTCGTCCGATCGCTGGAAGACTGGGTCGGCTATCCACTCTTCAAGCGGTCTCGTTCGGGCGCGGAACGCCTCGCTCCGGTGGACGAGGCAAAGGAGGCCCTCGACGACATCGCGCAGGGGCTGGACCTCCTTGAGTCGGGTCTGCGGAAGCTGCGCGGCAGGAAGGCCCGCACTGTCGTCGTCGTGACGGCGTCGCAGGCATTGGTCGCCAACTGGCTGCTTGGACGGCTCGGCGACTTCACGACTGGACACCCGAACATCGATGTCAGGCTCGATGTCACGGATCGGGTGATCGACCTTGCGCAGGGCGAAGCAGACATCGGCATCCGCTGCGGGCTCGGGGACTGGAAGGGCGTGAAGTCCACGTTCCTCATGGGTGAGGAAATCATCGCCGTTTGCAATCGCTCGCTCCTCTCAGAGGACAGGGAGGTAACGCCGGGGTGGATCATGGAGCAAACGCTTATCCATGACGGCACGCCCCACCCTGGCGGAGACTTCCCTTCATGGAACGACTGGCTCGCCCGCGCCGGCGCCAACCGATCGCCAGAGGAAGCCGGGCTCAAGATCAACTCGACGGCGGCAGTAATTCATGCCGCCATCGCAGCCAAGGGCGTCGCTCTTGTGAGGAAGGCGCTCGTTGCGCAGGAACTGGTTGGCGGTCGTCTGGTCCACCTGATGCCAGACGTCCGATGGCCTGTGAAATGGGCGTATTACGCCGTCGCCGCACCGAAAGCTTTGCGCAGGTACGAGGTGACCGCATTCCATGATTGGTTGACGGCGTCAGTTGGGGCTGACGTCCGCTAAGGGTCGGATTGCGGCCATGAACCAGAAGCGGACATTGCCAGGTATCTGAAGTGGCCTATCTAATCGTCCAATGCCCTCATTTGGCGGTGGCGGGGACTGGATGGCAACGATGCTGCTGGAAGATTTGTATCGCCTGATGAAAACGGGGCATGTGCAGGCTCAGGGTGTGGTGGATACCATGACCCAGCCGGTTGTTGTCCTGGATCAGCACTTCTGCGTAACGACGGCGAACAATGCATTCATCAAGGCGTTCGAGGTCGACCGTGAGGACATCGTCTCGCAGAATTTCTTCGAGCTCGGGAACGGGCAATGGGATATTCCCGAGCTGCGACAGGTCATATCTGCCGTCATCCCGCGAGCCGCCGCCGTCATCGGCTTCGAAGTGAAGCACGATTTTCCGGCGATAGGGCAGCGGACCTTTCTCATCGATGCCCGACGCCTTGCTCATCCCGACAATAACAGCCCGAACATGCTGATCATCTTCGATGATGTTACCGAGCGGCAGCGACACGAAGCTGAAATGGATTTCATCGTCGCCGAAATGCGGCATCGATTGAAGAACCTTGCTGCCGTGGTTCGCTCTGTTGTGAAAAACACCAGGGCCGACGATCCTTATCTGGCGGACTTCAAGGAGGCGCTCCTCGGAAGGCTGGACACCACCTTTCAGGCTCAGGAGGTCGCTGCGCGCGGCGAGCCGATCGGGTACGAACAATTGTTAAGGGAAACGGTCGGACCGACGGTTGCGACCCGGCTCGAATGCTCCGGCACGCGCGTGGAACTGCAATCTTCGAAGATCGTTCCGGTCAGCATGATCATTCATGAACTCGCGACGAACGCCATAGAACATGGTTCCGTTTCCATGCCTGGCGGGAAGGTCAGGGTAAAATGGGAGCTGGAGGCCGGCGGGCGAGGACGAACCTTCCTCGCTTGCCACTGGCGTGAGGACGGAGGGCCACAGGTTTCTCCGCCCCAGCGAAAGGGCTATGGAACTGAACTCATCGAAGGTCTCGCCGCTCATTTAGGTGGAAGCGTGGAAATTACCTTTGCACCTGACGGTTTGACGGCGAACTTCAAAATTCCGATGTGAGGCGCTGTGAGCAACGTAACCAACGAAGAAGCCGAAGGCGCCTATCAAGTCCTCGTTGTCGAGGACGAGTTCCTGATAGCCGACGAGCTTCGCCGTGTGTTGATTGCTGGGGGATTTCGAGTGATGGGTCCGGTATCCTCCAATGAGGACGCGCTGGATTTGATCGATCAGGACAAACCGGACTTCGCGGTACTCGACGTTTACCTCGGCGCCGAGAAGGTGACCCCCGTGGCCCTGGAATTGCAACGGCTGAAGGTGCCGTTCGTGCTTGCGTCTGCGTCTTCCCCCCACGAACTGGCGTCCAGCCCTGTCCTTGCCGACGCAATCAACCTGGGAAAACCGACAGGATCGGGCCAGCGCATTGCGACCGTTCGCAAGCTGATCGGGTAGCTTCCTGGCCCAGGGCCATTGATCGAATGGCATCCTCTCGAACCGAAGGCGGTCATCGACGGGAAATTGCCGGCAATGAAGCGATTGCCATGTCAATTTCTCCAATCACCTGCTTGCCGCGGCCAGCATCGCCGATCACCCGTCGTCCACGCCCGCGAATGTGCTACATTGCTTCATGACAGGCTTCTGTTGCGGGAGGGATCGAGAATGCAGCGCAAGCTGGCCACGATCATGGTCGGGGATTTCGTCGGCTCCACCTCTGCGATGGAAACAGATGAAGAGGGAGCGATTACCCGGATCGATACCGTGCTCGAAACGGTTCGCACCGTCGTCCAGCGCCATGACGGCCGTGTGTTCGGCACGGCGGGGGATGCGCTGCTTGCGGAATTCGCCAGTCCCGTCAATGCGCTCCGGTCCGCCATCGAGGCGCGCGCCGAGATCGCTGCGCTTCCTGGAGCGAGCGGCGGCGACATGCGGTTCGGCCTCCATCTTGCCGATGTCGTCGTCGTCGGCTCGGACCTGCGTGGCGACGGGGTGAACATCGCCGCGCGCATCGAGGCGTCCGCGCCACCCGGCGCAATCGACGTTTCAGGGCTGCTTTACGACCAGGTGCGGCGGGTCTCGCCCTGCGGGTTCGAAGATATCGGCGAAAGACGGCTGAAGGGGATTCTGGAGCCGATCCGGATCTACCGGGTCACCGAACTGGTGGACCGCCACGTCTATCAGTTCGCTCCAACGCGCTCCGCCCCCAGCGCCGCCCAGTCTCCCCGGACCAACTCGATCGCGGTGACGCGCTTCGACGTGGCGTCTGGCGACGTTGCGGATCAATGGTTCCTGGCGGAGGGCATTACCGACGACCTGACGCTCGAACTCAGCCGCCTGAAAGGGTTATTCGTCAGTTCCCGCTCGGCGGCCGCCGCCCTGACGACGAAAGACCCGGTCGAGATCGGCCGTCTTCTCGGCGTTGGCTATGTCATCAGCGGCTCGATCCGGCAGGTGGGCGAGGACCTCAGGGTCAATATCGCGCTGACCGAGACGGGAGAGGGGCTCGTCATCTGGTCGGACCGGATCAAGCGCCCGTTTCGCGAATTGCTCGATGTGCTGGACGAGATCATCGCCCGTGTCGCGGCAACGGTCTCCGGACGCATCGAACAGTCGGAACTTGCGGCAGCACGGCTGAAGCGGCCGGAGAACATGACGGCCTATGAGTACTATCTACGCGGTCTCGACCATCACCGCCTGGTGGGCGTGGCGGATGTTCACATCCATGAAGCGATGAGCTGGTTCGAGCGGGCAATGGTGGCCGACCCCGGTTTCGGCCGTCCCTTCGCAATGCATGTCTGCTCTTGGAGCAACCTGCCGAGCTTCGACATGGACAAGGCCGAACAGCAGGTTGCACATGCGCTCGCCCTCGACCCGTCCGACCCGGAAGCCCATCGCATCATGGGCGCGATCAAGATGAAATCGGGCGATTTCGTTTCGGCCCGCTATCATCACATTCGCGCCCACGAACTCGCACCGAACGACGCCTATATTCTCGGCCGCAGCGCTGCCTTCTACGTCTATGCCGGTGAGGCCGAGCGCGCCCTCGAAATGCTCGATCGCGCCGAAACGCTCGATCCCTTCCTGCCGGTCTGGATCACCGAGGAGCGGGTGGCGGCGCTCTATGCGTTGAGCCGGTTCGAAGAGATGATGCGCGTTGCCGTGACGCTGCCGTTCCAGACCAGGCGCAAGTCGCTCTACCAGGTTGCCGCCAGCATGGCTTGCGGCAATGCCGACAGGGCCGAATCCCTGGTCCGGCAAGCGCTCTCGTTCGATCCGACCCTGTCGGCGGTCTATATCCGGATGCAGGAAACCTATGCGGACGAATCCGTCACCGAAACGCTGGTGGCGCGCAATTGCGATGCCGGCCTGCCGTTGACGCCGCGCAAGCCCGCGGCGCGGAAGAAATCGCTCTCGCTGAGATAACGATCGCCCGGGCTGCATCTGACTGCCGCAGCCCGTCTCCAAAGATCGGCGCAGGCCGCGAGTGCCTCTAGGCCTTGAGCCGGGCGAGCTGCGGGCCGACGATCGCGGCAAAGAGGCTGGGCTCGCCGAGAGCGCGGGCCGACAGCATGGCGCCATGGACGGAGGCCATCAGGATCTGCGCTTCCTCCTCGGGCGATCTGGCGAGCCGGAAGAGCTTCTGCTCTGCGCCGGCCTTCAGCACCGAGGTCAGCCAGGCGGCCAGGTTCTCGAAATGCCGGCGCACATTGGCTGCGACCGGCTCCGGCAGCATCTGCATTTCGGCCGCGAGCATGGCGCAGACGCAGAATGGCTCCGTGGCATCGAGAATGCATTTCTGCCAGTAGTTCACATAGGCCTGCAACTGATCGACAGGGCCGGGGACGTGCTCGCGCAGCGAGTTCAGGCCGGATTCGGCGCGCTGCGTATAGCGGTCGACCAGGACCTGCACGAGCTCGGCCTTGGTGGGGAAATGGTGGTGGATGCTTGCCTTGCGGATGCCGACCGCCTCGGAAATATCGGCATAGCTGAAGCCGTTATAGCCTCCCGCCACGACGAGGGACTGCGCTATATCGAGGATCTTTTCCGAAGTCGTCTGTTCCATGCAGCTTGCCTATCTGCAGGTAGGCAAGGCTGTCAAGCTGGCGCTGCGGGCTCGCTCACGCGCTTGTGTTCATCATGGCTGCGGGCGGCGCGTTTGGCGATTGACTCTCCAAAGTTATCTACCTACTAGTAGGAAGATAAAACAAGGAGCCTGTCATGCAAAACCAATCTTCCGCGCAATCGAGCTGGTTGCGATCCTACTATTTCGTCCGTGCGCTGTTCTCGATCGGCTGGATCATCGCCGCGATCCTTGCGGCCAGTCTGTCGGGAAGCCAATCGGCGCTCGCCTCGGTGCTGCTCGTCATCTATCCGGCCTGGGATGCGGTGGCGAACCTCGTGGACGCCCGCTCGAATGGTGGACTGAAGGCGAACCCCGCACAGACCTTCAACGTCGCCGTCAGCACGATCACCACGCTCGCCGTCATCATCGCCGTGCTTGATAGCACCTATGCCGTGCTCGCCGTCTTCGGCATCTGGGCGATCTTCTCCGGCCTGCTGCAGCTTTCGGCGGCCGTGCGGCGCTGGCGCATTTACGGCGCACAATGGGTGATGATCCTCAGCGGTGCACAATCGACGCTCGCCGGCGGCTTCATGATCAGCCGGGCCTATGGGACCGCGGCGCCGAGCATTCTTGACATTGCGCCCTATGCCGGGTTTGGCGCCTTCTATTTCCTGCTGTCGGCGGTGTGGATGACCGTTGCGGCCTATCGGAAGGCGAGCGTGCAGGGGTGAGGCGCGCGAGCCCCAGCCGGAATGAGAGAAAACTTCGATGGCATGGGCGCGGAGAGCCGCCCATGCCATCGTTTCCGTGGGATTCCAAAGCCGACGGTTGTGAAATTCAATGCGTACGACCCGACGCAATGCCCGCACAAGTTTATACCGGCATATGAGTGTTCAACTTTGGTGAGGGATGCGGGGGCGCGTCCCGCCATTCTGCATGGCGCCGCACGGGGGAACACGCATGACAGTCACCAGTTCGATCATGTCCGCAATCCTGCAGTCGTCGACGTACCGGTTTTCAAAGACGACGATCGAGGAGTGGCGGGCTGCCAGGTCCGGCGCCGGTGATGACCAGATCTCGGCCTATTCCAATGCGACGGTCGATGGCGGCGACGGCAGCGATTACATCAGTGCCTATGATCATGCGACCGTCAGCGGTGGCCGCGGCGACGACGTCATCGATACCTACGATCATTCCATCATCGACGCCGGAGACGGCAATGACCACGTATCCGTCTACGATCATTCGAAGGTGACCGCCGGGGCGGGCAACGACTGGGTGAGCGGCTACGATCATTCGACCGTCGAGGCCGGAGACGGCAATGACTACATCTCCGTCTATGGCGACTCCACGGTGGATGGCGGGGCCGGCAACGATGTCATCGAGACCTACGAACGTTCGGTCATAACAGGCGGCAAGGGCGCAGACCGGATACAGACCGGCGGCGGCTCCATCCTCAAATATGCCGCAGGCGACGGGCGCGATCAGATACGGGTTTCCGGCTCGGCCACCCTGCAGCTCGGCGAAGGCATTTCAGCAGATGCGGTGCAGGTCACCGTCAATGGCCGCACGGCGACCATCAGCATCAATGGCAATGCCGACGATGTCATTACCGTCGAGCTCTATTCCGCGGGATCATCATCGCTGACAATAGCGTTTGCGGATGGCAGCACGCGGCAAGTCACCGCCCAGCCGACGGGCGCAGGCGGCACACCGCATCTGCCGCCAAATTCTCAAGCCCCGATCCTTTTGCCTCCTGGCGAGCCGGCGATGTCAAAGGAAGCATTCGAAGCAATGATCCGTGACCCGAACATGTCGCAGGCGCAGAGAGAATATCTTGTCGGCGCGCTTGCGCCGGCCATTTATGGCATCCCGAGGTATGACTACTCCCATCTCGAGTGGCACTCATTGCCGCCGGGCGCGGCGCAGCCGATGTCAGCCGAGGTGAAAGCGGAACTCGCGGCCCGCGAAGCCCATGTCCAGCAGTTGAAGGCGGAATATGATGCCGAGACGGCCGCTCATCCGGAGCGCTACAATCCGCAGCCCGAGAGCAACGACATGTATGAGACCAATGTCGCAACATTGCCTGACGACGCCATCAAGCCGCGGATCGACTATATCACCTACCTCATTCAAAGCGGGGAGGCCGAGAAATACTCGTTCCATTCCGGAAATGGTGACCAGACCACCAGTTCCATCCACCAGTATCTCTACTGGCTGCAGCAGCGCGCTCGGGAACTGGAAAGCGATGGTGTCTATTCGCCCGGCATGTTCGGGTAAACGGGGGCCGAAGGGGGCTAGACTTCGGACCTCGTATACCTCCCTCAGTCCTGTGCTTGCCACAGAATGAGGGTGAGGATGATGGGCTGAGTGCTCAAAGCAAGCTCTTCATTCGAGGAGATGTCGATAGACGATTGTCGGTTTTCTCGCACCCCGGTTGGCAAACCGCCCCCTCAGCGGCTAATCTTGCGCCACCCCACCTTCGGCCGCCGCTTCCCACGCCCGGCCGCACCATCACGAGGACATCATCATGAGCACCATCGAAGCCGTCGCCGAAGAGGCCAAGGGCTGGCGCCGGCATATCCATCAGAATCCGGAGCTGCTGTTCGATCTGCCGGAGACGGCAGCCTTCGTCGCCGGCAAACTTGCGGAATTCGGCTGCGATGACGTCACGACCGGGCTTGCCAGGACCGGCGTCGTCGCCGTCATCGAGGGCACCAAGGGCCCCGGCAAGACGATTGCGTTGCGCTGCGACATGGATGCGCTGCCGATGTCGGAGCAGACCAATCTTCCCTATGCCTCTGTTAATGCCAACCGGATGCATGCCTGCGGTCATGACGGGCACACGGCCATGCTGCTTGCCACCGCAAAATGCCTTGCCGAAGTCAGGGATTTCTCCGGCAAGGTCGTGCTGATCTTCCAGCCGGCGGAAGAGGGCGGCGGCGGTGCGCGTGTCATGATCGAGGAAGGGCTGCTTGAGCGTTTCGGCATCGACGAAGTCTACGGCATGCATAACGAGCCGGGCCTGGAGATCGGTTCCTTTGCCACGCGCGCCGGACCGTTCATGGCGGGTGCGGATCGTTTCGTCATCACCATCAACGGCAAGGGCGGGCATGCGGCAGCACCGCAGATGACCCGCGATCCCGTTCTCGTCAGCGCCCATATGGTGACTGCGCTGCAATCGATCGCCTCGCGTTTTACCGATCCCTTCGATCCTGTCGTCGTTTCCATCACCTTCTCGGAAGCGGGTAACGACAAGGCGCTGAACGTCATTCCCGCCTCCGTGCGCCTCGGCGGCACGATCCGCACCATGCAGGCGGATACGCGCAAGGCCGTCGAGCAGCGGTTCCGCGAGATCGTGCATGGCACGGCGAAGCTGTTCGAGACGGAAGCCGAGATCGACTGGCGGCCGGGCTATCCGGTGACGGTCAATGATGCCGGCAGGACGTCAGCTGTCGTTGCGGCGGCTGCGCGGGTAGCCGGCGAGGAGCGGGTGGAAGCGGCCTACGTGCAGTCGATGGGCGCTGAGGATTTCTCCTACATGCTGGAGAAACGGCCGGGCGCGATGATCCTGATCGGCAACGGAGACAGCGCGGGTCTGCACCACCCGGCCTATGATTTCAACGACAAGGCGATTGCGCACGGGGTGCGCTACTGGATGTCGCTGGTCGGACAGGAGCTCGGGGGACGCTGAGGCGGACTGGGGTGGAGAGGAGCGTAGTTTCCTCTCCCTCATTTCTGCGTCCCTGGCGCCGGCGCCAGGGATATCAGAGAGGCCAGCCACCGCGCGTCCGTGCGGCGAATGACGCCCGACATATGCGGCAAGCGAAATAATCTCTCCTGCCCAAGGACTTTGGCAGGCTGGATCCCTGTGACAAGCACAGGGATGAGGGAGAGAGGAGGCGGTCGGAGAGCCTGTCCCTCACAACCACTTCGGCACGTCGACCCGTTGAAACGCCCTCAGGTCTCCAATCAGCCCGGCCGCATCGGCATTCACCGAAATCGAATAGCGATGCGCCGACGGCAGGAATTTCGTCTCCACCATGTGGTCGATGAACTTGAGAAAGGCATCGAAGAAGCCCGCAGAATTCAACAGGCCGACGGGTTTATCGATCTCGGAGAGCTGGTTCATCGTCCAGACCTCCATCAGTTCCTCGATCGTGCCGATGCCGCCGGGCAGCGCGATGAAGGCATCGGCGAGCTCGGCCATGCGCTGTTTGCGCAGGCGCAGGGTTGGCGTGATTTCATCCGTCGTGAGCTTCGGGTGCGAATGGCCGCGCTGATGCAGGCTTTCGGTGATGACGCCATGCGCCGTGCCGCCGGCCTCGAGCACGGCATCGGCGACGACGCCCATCAGGCCCTTGGTCGTTCCGCCATAGACGAGGCCGATGCCCTCGCTCGCCATGGCCCGGCCAAGCGCGCGGGCGCCATCGGCGAAATCGTCCGTTGCGCCGAAGTTCGATCCGCAGAATACCGCGATGGACTTGATGGAGCGTGTCATGATCGGTCGCCTTCCTGTGTTTTAGCTGACACGCAATAGCGGCCAGTCGCAGCAAAGGAAAGCGGTCAGGAGGCTCGGTCCGGCATCAGTGCCGATATGCACAACCTCGATCTGCAGTGTCAGTCCGACGCCGGCGTTGGGCCTACCGATCGGTCTCAGTTGCGGCCACCGGCAGCGAGACGGAGAAAAGGGCGCCGCCGCCATTGTGGTTGGCGGCGCTGATATCGCCGCCGTGGTCGAGGATGATGGACTGGCAGATGGAGAGGCCGACGCCGACGCCGTCCTGTTTCGTGGTGTAGAAGCAGTCGAATATCCGCCCGAGATCGACGGCTGATATGCCGTCGCCGTTGTCGCGGACGGAGAATTGTATCCTCTGGCCCGAGGCGCTGGTGGCGATCTCGATGCGGCGCGGCCGCTTGCCGCTGCTGACGACGGCCTCGATGGCATTGAGGAGCAGGTTGACGACAACCTGCTGCATCTGGATGCGGTCGCCGAGGAAGGCGGACAGGCCGGGAGTGCAGGCGACCGAAATGCGGATCGCGTGCATATCGGTCTCGTGGCGGACGAAGGACAGCGCATCCCCGATGATCTCATTGAGGTCGAGCGGCTTTCGTATCGTCGCCTGGCCGCTTGCCATGCCGCGGACGTGCTTGACGATTTCGCTCGCCCTATGGGCGCTCGCCGCCATGCGCGCGGCAATCTCCTTGAGCTTGGTGATGTTCGGCTCGTCACGTGACAGATGCAGCCTTGCGGTTTCGCAGTCGGTGACGATCGCGGCAAGCGGCTGGTTGACCTCATGGGCAATCGAAGTCGCGAGCCTGCCGAGCATGGAGAGCCGCGCCGTATGCAGCGGGTCGGCCTCGCGCTCGCCGGGTTGTCTCCGATCGGTGATATCCGTGAGCACGATGAGCAGCGGTTCGGGACTTTCGGCCGAAGGGAAGGTGACCGAGAGTTTGACATCCAGCATGGCGCCCTTGAAGCTGCGCATCTTCATCACCTCCGAGAAGAGCTTCGTCCCCTCGAACCATGCGCGCATCAGTCTCCTGCCGGTCTGGGGCGATAGGGCAAACAGATAGCTTGCCGGCCCCTGCAGGTCGTCGCACGAGGATGCCTGCAAAAGGGAAACGGCCATCTCGTTGGCGTCGCTGACGAAAAGGCCTGCCTGCGAAATGCCCGCCGTGAGAAAGTGCTCGGCATCGCCCCTGGCCTTCGATCCGGAAAGCAGTGCCCAGAGGCTCGTGGGATCGAGCTGCAGGACCGGGACCGGAAGATGATGGATGAGGGCTGTAGCGTGCGTCTCGCTGCGCGCACGCCTTGCCGGCAGATCGCCGTTAGCGCCGCCTTGGATGACGACGATCGGCGGCTGCGCGACAGAGCGCTCGCCATGTCTGGCGTCATCCCATCGAGCAGCGATGTTCCGCGCTATCGGCGTGTCGGCCATTTGCCCTTCCTATACGCTCAGCCACTATGTTTCAGGCCGGATGTTCCGGCGGGTGCAATAGTTTGTCCGAGACAATGCCTCTTCGTTGCGGACGCGCGCGTTCTGCTGGCGCGCATCCACCTGCGGCCGCCATTGGCGGCACCATATCGGTCATGATAGTAGCCATCAGGCTGAATAGAGTCGAAGCCAAGGTAAAGCGGGGCAAAGGGTGGCACAATGCCCGCTTCCGGCAACAGGGTGTTGCGCTCAGTGGAACATAGATGATCGACCTGGATGATATCAGAAGCTTCGTGGCGGTGGTCGAAAGCGGCGGCTTCAATCGCGCCGCCCAGAGCCTCGGTGTGTCCAAGTCGATCGTCAGCCGGCGTATCGCGCGCATGGAGACTGATCTTGGGGCGCGCCTGATAAATCGCAGCACGCGCGGTATCAGCGCCACGGAGGCCGGGCTCGAATTCAAGGCGCGCTGCGGGCGCATTCTCGCCGAACTCGAGGAGGCGCGGGATGCGGTCGCCACCTATGCCGGCGGCGATGTTACCGGGCGCCTGAGGCTCGCCGCACCGCTTGCCTTTGGGCAGCGCTATCTCGGCCCCATCCTGACCGAGCTTGCCGGCCGCCATCCGCGCCTCGAGATCGATGTCTCCTTCTCCGAGCGCGCCGTCGACCTCATCAACGAACATTACGATGCGGCGATCCGGCTCTTCGAGCTGCGCGATCCCTCGCTGATCGCGCGCCGCATCGCGCCGGTCAGGCCCTTCATCGTCGCCAGCCCCGATTATCTCGCCCGCAACGGTCGCCCCGAGAGGCCCGAAGACCTGCTTTCGCATGACTGCATCATCTATTCCGGGCGCCATATTCCGGAATGGAAGTTCCGTGCCGGCAAGCGCATCGTGTCGATCCGCCCGAATGGACGGCTTCTGACCGATAATGCCGAGGTGCACCTGGGCTGGACGATTGCCGGGCTCGGCGTGGCGGAACTGCCGTCCTTCATCGTCTCCGAAGAGATCCGCAAGGGCACGCTCGTGCCGCTTCTGGTCGAATATTATCTGGACGAGGGCGCGATCTACGTGGTGCGTCCGCCAGGGCCGCATGTGCCGGCCAAGGTGCGGGCGCTGATCGAGATCATGCTGGAGCGGCTCGGCGGGGAGGGCAGTGCCGCCTATCCCCCGGTTCTGCAGGCGGGAGAATAGGCGGCCCTGCCGTCCCGGGCGCTGCTGTTTCGGGAATTTCGTTACCGTTATAACACAAGGCGCCGACACAGGTTTTCGGCCAGTTTCATGCAAGCTCCGCTTTCCAGTTTGCGCGCATCAACACGCCAAACAGAAGGATGAGACACCGTGATCGTCGGTTCCGATAATTCAGTCCGCAGCGTTTTCAATGCCATGCCCAGGGTCGCCGTTTCCGTTTTCGGCGAGGAGAAATACGAGAAGACATCAGGGGAAGCGGCGAACGCGCTTCCTGCAAAATCGGACGACCAGTTGCTGGCCGACCTCTACGATCGTACCGCCCAGCAAACGCTCGATGACGCCGACATCGATGGTGACGGGATGATGAGCAAGGACGAATACATGGCCGCGCAAAAGCGGCTTGCCGATGCCGATAACAGGATCTTCGATATCGATGCCGCCGAAGACCGCTGGTCGACCTTCGATCCCGCCGGCAAGGGGGCAATCGACAAGGATGAGATCATCGAGGGGCTGAAGATCCTTTTGCCGCTCAAGGTCGGCCATCTCGATGCCGATATGGTCGAGCGCATCCGGGCGCAGGCCCTGGAGGCTTCCAAGGAGACGCTGCAGAATTTCCAGGATGCCATCGACGTAGAAAGCAAGAAGCCGGCAATGTCGGAAACGATCAAGACGACGATCGCCGCGCAGGCCTCGCTGCTCTCGCTTTATGACGAGTTCAAATAACCGGCTGCGGCCGGGTAAGGGAGACAAACGGGCGAGCGGTCGCTGAACCGCTCCCCCCTTCGCAACAGAAAAGCGCTGCCTGCCGTGGTCGACGCCTGTCAGGCGAACAGGAAGTCGCCGGACTGGAGGAGATAGGCTCCGTTCAGCATGGCAATGCCGACGGCGCCGTCTCCTCCGGTGCCGTCATCGTCCCAATAGAGCGTGCGGTCGGACGTGTTGAAGTAGAACTGCGCGTCCGTGCCAATGGCTGTTTTGCCGACATGGTAATCCAGGGTGGATGCCGTCATGCCCTGGAAGTCGCTGGACTTGAACGACAGGAAGTCGTCCGCGCCGAAATCGCCGATGAAAACGAAGTTCGATGGGCTCGGTGCGGCAAGGAGGAAAGTATCGGCGCCGCCGCCGCCGGCCAGGCCGTCACTGCCGCCGCCGCTGACAATCGTGTTGGCCGCGGCATTGCCTGTTATCTGGTTGTTGCCGGCATCGCCGATCCCGGTCACGGCGCCCGCCTGAAGGATCAGGCTCTCGGCTCCCGTTCCGGCGAGCGAATAGGTCTCGGCGGTGGAATAGATGATATCGGTGAAATACGAGGGGTCGTCGCCGGTGTCGTGGACGACGTCGCCGGCGCTGTCGACCTTGTACTTGTCGTTTCCAGCTCCGCCATCCATGGTGTCGTCGCCGGTGCCGCCAGCGAGTATGTCATCGCCGGAGCCGCCGTAGAGCGTGTCATTGCCGGCGCCGCCATCGAGATAGTCGTTGCCGTCGAGACCGGAAAGCGTGTCGTCTCCCGCTGCGCCGCCGAGACTATTGTTGCCGCTGTTGCCCGTCATGACGTTGTCGAGCGCGTTGCCGCTTCCATAGAGATTGCCTTCCGCGACGAAGGCGAGGTTCTCGACATTGGCCCCAAGCGAGTAACTGACCTGGGCAAGGATCGTGTCTGTACCTTGTCCCGCCAGCTCGATCACCCTGTCGGCAGCGGTGTCGACGACGTAGGTGTCGTCGCCGAGGCCGCCCGTCATCCGGTCGTGGCCGTATCCTCCGTCCAGATGATCGTTGCCGGCAAGGCCTGTCAGCGTGTCATTGCCGGAGCTTGCGTAGATGGCGTCGTCTGCGGGGGTGCCGACCAGGTTCTTGTCGGGATAGGTGCCGTAGATGCGACTGCCGGGAATCTCCACCGCATGGGCGTCGGTATCGAAGCGGACCTGGAAGATGCCGTCATTATATCCGTTGACGTCGTTGTAATCACTGTCGGACGCCCAGCTGACGACCCAACCGCCGTCATCGAGTGCTGCCACCTGGGGCATATCCTTGTAGGTATGGGTCAGCGTGTTGAGGAGCGTCTCGTCGCCGTTTTTCGTCCCGTCGGCATTAAACGCCTGCTGATAGACGTGATAGAAGGTCTCCGAACTGCCGATCACCGTCCAGGTCACCACCCAGCCGCCATCGGAAAGAGCCGTCACCTTCTGGTTCGAGGCATACATGCCGTCGGTATCGACCTGGGTCTCGACGCCTTGTGGCGTCCCGTTCGCATTGTAGGCCTGCTGCATCATGTGGGCGTCGCCCGAGAGCCAGATCACCACCCAGCCGCCGCCGTCCAATGCGGCGGAGGTATGGTAGCCCTGGTTGCCGTCGGTTGTGGTATTGACGCGTGTCTCGGTGCCGAACCGTGTTCCATCGGCATTGTAGGCCTGCTGATAGATCCCGCCGCTCGAACCGTCCTGGCCATTGGATCCCCAGATGACGACCCAGCCGCCGTCACGTGTCACCACCGTCGGGCTGCCCTGATAGGAATCGGTGTAGGTATTGACGGGGGTTTGCCCGCCGTGCGGCGTGCCGTCGGCATTGTAGATCTGCTGGAATATGCCGGTTTGCGAACCGTCCTGCAGGGTCCCGGTAACGACCCAGCCGCCGCCATCGAGCGGCGCCATCGAACTGGCGTTTGTAAGGGTCTCTCCACCGACCTTGGAGCCGTCGGCGGCGAAGGCCTGCTGATAGGTCCCGCCCTGGCCTACCGACAGCCAGCTGACGACCCAGCCTCCGTCAGAAAGCCCCATGACCGACCGTAGCCCCTGTCCGCCGCCTTCATAGGTGTTGACCTGGGTCTCGTTGCCGCGCGGCGTACCATCAGCGTTGAATGCCTGCTGATAGACCCCAGGCGTGGAGATGCCCTGGTCTCCCCAGGTAATGACCCAACCGCCATCGGTAAGGGCGGCGATGGCCGGCATCTCCTGATTTCCCTCGACGATGGTGTTGACTCGGGTTTCAGGACCGGAGGGGGAGCCTGTGGCGTCGAAGACCTGCTGGTAGACGCCGGTACCGCTGCCATCCTCCAGGGTGGAGGCCCATGTGATCACCCATCCGCCGCCCGGCAGCTGGGTGGTCACAGTACTGTACTGAGAATTGACCGTGAATGTGTTGACCTGAGATTCCGCAAACGGCATTTACCTTCCTCCTCAGACAGATAGTAACCGAATGAATGAATGGGGTGCTGCAGATCCGATCCGTATTGCTACCATACCGTTCTTTTTTGAAGATTACCCGACAGTCCGGATAATTTTCAAAAGAGAACGGCGGCAGCCGGGCGGCGAGCCCATCACCTCGCAACGGCACAGCGGTCTCTTCGGCGGTCTCTTCGGGAAGGCGGTCCGCGCCTAGGCGGAGGCGGGCTGAACGCTCCTCACCACGCCCGTGCGGTCGATGACGCAGGCGAACTTGCGGCCGGAGGCATCGAGATCGACGCTGAAGCCGCCGGCTTCGACCGGGCGCGAGCCGGTCGGCAGGATTTTCGCCCTGTCGAGACCGGCCTGCTTGGCGGCGGCATCGGCGCAGAGGAGCTGCAGGTCGGCGGGCGCGGTCTCGACCGCCGTGCGCGACATCTGATCGGGCGGCGGGGCCGACTGGCAGGCCGCCAATGCCGAGAGCGAGCAAAGGAGCAGGGCCGGAAGCGGCCGGCTCTTCAGGAAAATGCGCATGTTGATCCCCCGTTTGAAACACTCACGCTCCGATGCCATCCACCGTCAGACGCCCTTGTAGAGGGCCGCGCCCTGCATCAGGACGATGACCTTGGCGCCGACCTTGATCCGCGAGTGCAGGTCGATGATGTCGTCATTGTTCATGCGAATGCAGCCCGAGGATACGTCGAGGCCGATCGACCAGGATTCCGGCGTTCCGTGGATGCGGTAGATCGTGTCGGCGTCGCCGGCATAGAGATAGAGGGCGCGGGCGCCGAGCGGGTTGTCCGGGCCGCCGGGTTGGCCAGCTGCCCATTTGGCGGCGTTCGGATCGCGGGCCACCATTTCGGCGGGCGGGGTCCAGGTCGGCCATTCGGCTGTGCGCCCGACGCGCACGATGCCGGCCCAGCCGAAGCCTTCGCGCCCGACCCCGATGCCGTAGCGGATCGCCTGGCCGCCGGGCTGCACGAGATAGAGAAAATGCTGGTTGCCGTCGATGATGATCGTGCCCGGCTCCTCCGCCGTGCGGAAGGTCACGACCTGCCGGCGGAAGGCATCCGGAACCTGCTTGTTGCGGGCGAAGTATTTGCGGGCCGTGTTCTTGTCGTAATCGACCCATTGCCGCGTCTTGGGATCGTAGATCTGCGTGCCGGCAGCAAGGGCGACACAGGCGGCGAAGCCGAGCGCGAGCGCGGCGAGGGCGGCTTTTTGCAATGTCCGGCTCATGGCTTTGCCCATCCCTGGATGCGGGCGGCATTGTCGGCCACCCATTTTTCCGCATAGGCGGCAGGCGGCGTGCGCTCCACCTGCAGCGCGTAGGTCATCATGGTCACTTCCTGCGGCGTCAGGTCGACCTTCTGCAGGAAGGCGGCGACATCGGCATGTTTCTGACCGAAGGATGCCGACCAGGCGATGTGGAATTCCGATGGCGGCCAGGCGACATCGGCCTTTGAATGCTCGATCCAGAGAGGATCGCTGCCGGGTGCGATCTTCCATTCTGCGGGATCGTAGGCCGGTTCCTGCAGCCGTATCACCTTGTGCAGCTCGAAGACGTTGTGCGGCGCGTAGCAGGCAAAGACCATCGGCCTGCCGGTGGCGACTGCGGCATCGACGGCGGCCATGCCGACATCCTCTTCCGCTTCCACCAGCGCCAGGTTCTTGGCGTAGCCGTAGCTCAGGGCGCGTACCCGCTCGATGCTTGCCGAGGTCCAGGTCGGTGCACCAATCCAGAGTTCGCCGCGGCCATCACCGTCAGTGTCGAGCAGGGCGCCCTTTTCAGGGTCCGAGAGGTCCTTGACGCTCTTGATGCCGGCCTTTTCGGCGTCCTCGGTGGCGCAGAGGCCCTGCCAGGCGGCAACGGCGCGTTTTGCCAGAACTACCGCCTTCTTGTCATCGACATATTTTTCGATCGCCGCATCGAGGTTCGGCCGCCAGACCTCCGGGTGGATGTCAAGCTCGCCGCTCTCGAGACCGGCAAAGGCATTGAGCTCGCCCATCTCGCGCAGGTCGGCCTCAAGGCCGAATGTCTTGCCGATCGCAACCTTGAGAATATTGGCGGTCGCCTGGCCGGACGGCCAGTTGGGCACGGCGATGACGAGATCGGCGGCCTGGACGGCGTGCGCCGAGCCGGAAGCGATGAAGATCGATGCCGTCACGGCAAGCATGGCTCTCGCCCGAAAGCGGTGCCGTTGCGGATTTTCCCTCTGACGATGTCTCAAAGAAACCCTCCGTTTCCGCTCCCCAGCAGGCCCGAGTCCTAAGCACATTGTGCACATGCCGGGGAAGTACGTTACGGTAAACTCCGGCGTAAATTCAGGAGTTGAACCGCGAAGCGGGGAAGGCTTCGGGTCGCCGCTGCGCTCTGCGCAGACTTTCCTCCACCACTGCGGCCTCACACGAAAAACCGGACTTGCCCCGAATCCGCGAATAAGGTTTCGTGGCCGCGTTTCAGCAGGACCCCAGCACGCCCATGTTTGTTTTCGCCAAGATTTTCTGGATCGTTTCCCAGCCGGTGACGATCTTCTTCCTCCTGATGGCGCTCAGCGTGCTTCTGATGTTCTTTTCCTTCCGGCGCTCCGCCATCGCGGTCGGGCTCCTGTCGCTGGTCCTCATCTCCGTCAGCTTTTACACCACATCAGGTGCGCTGATCGTGCAGGAGCTGGAGGATCGTTTTCCGCGGCCGGCCGCACCTGCCGATGTCGCCTGCATCGTCCTGCTTGGCGGCGGGATCGCGACAAAGGTCGACGGCGTGCGCGGCGGCTACAACCTGGATGACGCGGCCGATCGCTACATCGAAACGGTGCGCCTGGCCGGCGTCTATCCCAATGCCAAGGTCATCATGTCCGGCGGCGACGGCAGTCTTCTCGGCGGCTACGTCAAGGAAGCGGACGTCATCCGCAGGATGTTCGACGATTTCCATATCGATCCGGCCCGCGTCGAATATGACACGCAGTCGCGCGATACCTATGAGAACGCCATCAATACAAGGGTGATCCTGCAGCGGCTGAACCTCAACCACTGCCTGCTCGTGACATCGGGTTTCCACATGCCACGGGCAGTGGCAATCTTCCGCAATCTCGGCATGGACGTCACACCCTGGGCCGCCGATTACCGCACGACAGGTGAAGAGGGCCTGACGCTGTCCGTCGGCCATCCGATTGACAATGTCGACCTGTTGACGACGGGCATCCGGGAATGGATCGGCATCGTCGCCTATTATTTCGCCGGGCGCGTCTCGACGCTTTATCCGCAGTGAGGGTACGTGGTCTTCGACGGCTCAAAGACTTCCGCCGAACAGAAACCCGGTACGATCGATCAGCGACGAGCTTCCTTGCAGCCGTCTGTGGCGCCGCCACTGTCACCGGCTGGTTGTGACTCGGGGCACGAATTCACGGCAAACAGCCGAACGAGAGCGGGATTTCCTCCGCTCTCACTTGGTGGCGCCAAGTAGGTAGCCCCCGTCCCAGTGATAGATCTGCTTGTCGTCGACCGTGACCTTGACGACTGCCTGGAAGCCGGCAAGCGTTCCGCTGCCGGCATGGAACGCACAGGTTCCCTGCATCGGGCTGGCAGTGTCGTAGGTGACGCAGTACCCGACCGCCGTGTCTCCGTTTCCGACTGCAATAACAGCCGTGCTGCTGCCGAAAAGGGGACTGCCGGTCACCGGCCCATAGTATAGGATCTTTGTGCCTGCCGGGATCGCCGCGAGGTTCGACTCCGTAATGGTGCAGAAGCTCGGGGTCTCGCCGGTGTACTGGCTGCATTCCTTGGAAATCTTTAGCGGTTGCATAGCCGGCGCAGCGGACGCCACGGACGCTAGTGCCAGGATGGCACTGGCTGACAGGATTAACAGTCTGCTCATTGGCCCACTCCCTATGGTCGAATTAACCTCCCGGATTCTACTCGCTATCTCTTCCCCCAGCAATTCGCCCCTTTGGATCTTCCGGGCGATGGGTTGCGGTATGCCTCACCGCCGGCCTGCCATGAGTGCGGACCCTGGCGAATTCCGCACTTTTGCTCGCATCGGAACATGGCTATATGTTTGCGCGGGGCAGTATCGGGCGCCAGGGAGCTCTCTTGAGAATATTGATCATCAGCAGGAAGGCGGAGGAGGTTCGGCGGAGCTTCCAGATCCGGCAGATGGCCGCACTCGGCCTTTCCTACGAGTTTCTCGACGCATTCGAGGCGGCGGACCTGTCGGACGAGGATTGCCAGACGGCCGCCAGCAACTGGCCGAGCCCGACGCGGCGGCAGGACATCGCCTGCTTCCACTCCCACCGCAAGGCCTGGCAAACAGTGGTCGAGCATGGTGCGAGGACACTCATCCTCGAAGACGATGCGGTGCTGTCAGACGATATCGCGGCCGTTCTTGCCAATATCGAAGCGCGCAACGAGGCATGGAACACCGTCTACGACCTCGAATTCGCCCCACGGCGTCATATCCTCAACCGCAAGCGCGCGTGGCAGGATGAGGCCGGCGGTTTTGGCGCGACCCGCGTCTATCAGAACCGGGTAGGGCTGGCAGGCTATGTCATCGGCCCCGAGGCGGCAAAACGCATGCTCTCCGAAACCACCACCTATTCGCTGATCGACGCGCATTTCTGGCACTGCTCCTGGCTCGCCGCCTACCAGATCGAGCCGGCGCCGGTCATTCAACAGCGGTTTCTGGAAACCGAGGCCGAGAGCGCCGATTTCGTGCGCCCGGAAAAGGACCTGGTCTTCCTGCCGCTCAGCAAGATACGCAGGTTCGCGCGCCGGATGGAGCTCGAAGGCATCAAGGCGAGAAACCTCATTGCCGGCCTGTTGTGGGGGAAGAAGCGGGATGTTCTCGTCGATCGCTCACGGTTCAACGAGGCCGTGGTGAAATCGGCCCAGCTGGGGCTGCTGCTGGTGCCGGTGGTCGGGTAGGAGCTGATTGAACCAGTGGCGCAAATGTCCGGCGTTTTGATCGGGGCTTGCCCCGTCAATGCGGCGAGGCATCCTCCGCCAGCGTGTTGATGATCACATTCGTGGCGACGAAAGTGAAGAAGTCGTCATGTTCTTTGTCGAATGTGGGACCCGCCATATCGAGGCAGAAAACACCTTCCCCGAGAGAGGGGCAAAGGCAATAGCGCCAAGAGGCGCCGGCGTCGGCCACTGCCACCGCATCGGCGGGAATGGGATCGCTTTTACGTGGGCCGAAGAGCGAAGCATAGGCAGGGGAGTTGTAAAGCTGATAGGATGTATGCTGCTTGACTGACGATGCGGGGTCGGGCTGGTAGACATACATGCCTCTTGCCGTTTCGCCGGTTCCGACTGCACGCAGGAACTCGAGATATTGTTGGGAAATGCCGGGGTGGCGTGCGGCGATTTCCGTGACAACGCTGTCGGGGACGGGATTCAGGGTAGAGAGTTGCTGTTCGGAGTCGAAGTGCAGAAGTTGCGCGAGATCTTTGATCATTGGATTCCAACAGTTTGTGCACGGCTTCGGCGGCGCGCGGGCTCTGCGGAATAGTGCATAAGTTACGGGATTCTTCCAGCCCGACAGATGCGCGTCGTTCGCGAGCCGGGCATTGTTTCGACTGCGACCACCCGAGCGCCACCGTTGACACTTCTCCACATATCCCGTATCTCCCGGCCCATGCCAGTCCTCTGGCCGTAAGCGTTTGACGTCAAGCAACGCACTTATCGATCCTCGCCGGTCGGAGTGCGTTTTTTTGTGCCCGTCGACGAGGGAACAGCCAGGAGGTTTTCATGGCTTTCCGTCTTAGCAGTGATCGCGAGCAGGCCAGGCTTTACCTGCTGACCGCGATCCTTTTCATCTCCTATCTCTGCGTCGCGATCGCGCTTCCCGTGGTGCCGGTCTTCGTGACGGGTGCGCTCGGCCTGAGTAATGGTTGGGCGGGTCTCGGCGTGGGCATTGCCTTTCTCGCCACCATCCTTATCCGCGGTTATGCCGGCGGGCTGGCGGATAGCAGGGGCGCCAAGGTCGCCGTGCAGCGCGGGCTCGCCTTCTATGTCGCGGGTGCGCTGATGTCGCTTGCCGCGGGGCTGTCGCTGCAGAACCCGGTCACGGCCTTCGCCATTCTCGTTGCCGGGCGGCTGTTGATCGGGCTTGGCGAAAGCCTTGTCGCCGTCGGCGTCATTGCCTGGGGTATCGGGCTTGTCGGGCCGCAGCGCTCCGGCCGGGTGCTGGCGCTCATCGGCGCGGCGATCTATGGCGCGCTCGGGCTTGGCGGGCCGCTCGGCCTGCTGCTCCTCGACGACATCGGCTTTGCCGGGACGATGGCCGTCGGCGCCGCGCTGCCTCTGCTGGGGCTTGCGGCAATCCGCAGCGTGCCGGCCGTCGCCGCCCATCCGGACAGGGAGCGGCCGCCGCTTGCCGCCGTCATCGGCCGCATCTGGCTGCATGGGCTGATCGTCTGCCTGCAGGGCATGGGCTTTGCGGCGATCGGCTCCTTCTTCACGCTCTATTTCCGCGATCTCGGCTGGGATCATGCCGGCCTCGGGCTGACTGCCTTCGGCTGCGGCTTCGTGCTGGTACGCCTCGTCTTCGGCCACCTGCCGGATCGTTACGGCGGGCTTGCGGTCGCCGTGGTTTCGCTTGCGGTCGAGGCGATGGGGCAGTTGCTGATCTGGACGGCGGCAGATCCCACCGTGGCGCTGATCGGCGCCTTCATGACCGGCCTCGGTTGCTCGATGATCTTTCCCGCCATGGGGCGAGAGGTCGTGCATCTCGTGGCCCCGCATCTGCGTGGCACGGCGCTCGGCGGCTTCTCGGCCTTTCAGGATCTCGCCTACGGACTGACCGGGCCGCTCGCCGGCGTACTGGCGGACCGGGCTGGTTATGGCAGCGTGTTTCTGGTCGGCGGATTGTCGGCAATCTGCGGATTTGTCGTCGCTGTGGTGTTGCGGAGAAGCAAGGCGGTCACTGCAGGGTGACGTGGCGGCCTTTCCGTTGATGGAGGTGAGGATGTTTCCTCGCCTCCATCTTCCTTCTGCTTGCCTCGGAGTGATGCAGAGGGAAGGGTGTCAGGCCAGCGTGATTGCCTGAACGCCCTTCTGCTTGACGAGCGATAGAACGAGGAGCGCAGGCCCTCCGGGTTTCTTCACACCGCGCTCCCAGTCGGAGAGCAAGTTCTTGCTGACCCTCAGATAGCGGGCGAAAACCGGCTGAGACATGTGTTCGCGCTCGCGAATGCTGCGGATTTCCTGCCCGGACAATGCTGTCGGTTCGACGAGGCTCACTTCGTCGAACTCTCTCATCGTGACCTTGTCGATGGCTCCGATCTCATGGAGGGCCTCCATGGTTTCATGGATCGAAGCAAAGGCCTCACTCTTGTATTTCTTTTTCGCCATTTCGCTTTACTTCCTTGAATTCCCTGGATTTCACGAGCTTTTCAAGCTGGGTATCCGACAGGTTCAAAACATGCTTCGCCATCTTCTTGAACGCGCGTTCTTCATCTTCCTCGATGTTGGCGCGCGCACTCTTGGGAAATCCGTAGACAAAGAAGGCGCGCTCTTCCTTCCTGTAGAGGATAACCGTCCGGTATCCTCCAGACTTTCCGCCTCCCGAACGCGCCACCCGCTGTTTGATGACGTGCCCGCCGAGATCCGCATCGATCGAACCTTGTTCCGCAAGCTCTATCGCTTTCCACAGGGCCGTCTGATCCAGCCCTTCCTTTTTCGCAAACCGCTCGAACCAGGCGTTCATGAAGACTTTCAAATGATCACCATTATATGTCACACCAAGTGTGATATTTCAAGGATGCGCCGATGGTCGGGGGGCAATTTCAAGGGCAAACCGTTAGCAAACACACGGCAGATTCGCCACGGCGAAGGACGGCGGGACGTAAAGTCCTGCAACGCAATCCTTCCGCGCCGCTTTGACCCCGGGTCAATCCGAAACCGTGAGGCTGCCGGCGATCCTTCGAGCGATCCCATCAAGAAAGAGGTCGATACCGGTCAGGAAGTCGGCGCGGTCGTCATGGTCAGGCACTTTCGGGGCGATGCTCTGCACGAAGGGGAAATCCTCGGGATCGAGGGCCGACAATCTCAGCGCGATCTCGCCGAGGAATGCGTCGCGCTCGAGATGCTGCATTCGCGCCATCTCGGCATTGGCCGCGTTCTGGCCGCCCACTCCGAGCACATAGTTCAGAAGCGCGGCCACAACAGTCCATTCATCGTCATGGGGCACGCCCATCGCCCGAACCTGCCGGCCGAGATGTTCGAGAATGCGGATCGTCGGCATCGATCCCGGTGCCTGCGCCAAGGCCGAGCCGAGCCATGGACGCTCGTCCAACGCGTCGAACAGGTCGAGGGCGAGGGCGCGGATCTTATCCGCCGGAGATCCGCCGGCCGAACACGTGGCGATCACGTTGATAACGATCGCATCGGAGGCGGCTACAAGGAGGTCGCTCTTGTTTTCGACATGCCAGTAGATCGCTCCGGCGCCTGTCTTCAGTCTTTTCGCAAGGGCCTGGAAGGTCAGCCCCTTTTCTCCGCCCTCGTCGAGAATGGCGATGGACGCATCGACGACGCGCTCCCTCGTCAGTGAATCCTGTCTTCGCTTTCCATCGGGTTTTCTCATGCCTCACCTTGACATGGATGGAACGACATTCCAACTATGGAATGACATTCCATTTTAAATAATTCCGGAGAGCTGACATGCATATACCTGTTGCCATCATCGGTGCCGGCCTCGGCGGCCTCGTCCTTGCGCGGGTCCTTCACATCAACGGCATCCGCGCTACGGTCTATGAAGGCGATGCCTCTCCCGAGGCGAGATTGCAGGGCGGCATGCTCGACATCCACGATTTCAACGGCCAGCTCGGCCTGAAGGATGCAGGCCTTTACGAACAGTTCCTCGAACTTATCCATCCCGGCGGACAGCAATCCCGCTTCTTCGACAAGGACGGGACGCTTCTCATGGACAATCCCGATGACGGGAAGGGCGGGCGCCCCGAAGTGCAGCGAGGCGAACTGAGGCGCATTCTCCTGGAGTCCCTGCCGGAGGATGCGGTGCACTGGGGCCACAAGCTCTCGTCGGCACGATCCCTCGGGGATGGGCGACACGAACTCATATTCGCCGACGGGCAGCTTGTGACGACCGATCTGCTGATCGGCGCCGACGGCGCCTGGTCGAAAGTGCGGCCGCTCCTGACGGATGCGACGCCGACCTATACCGGGCTGGTCTTCTTCGAGACATGGCTCAACGATGCCGATGTCCATCACCGCGAAAGCGCGCAGGCTGTTGGTGGCGGCTCCATGTTCGCGCTCGCACCCGGCAAGGGCATAATGGCGCATTGCGAGCCGGACGGGGTGCTGCACGCCTATATCGCCCTGAGAAGGCCGAAGGCGTGGGTCGACAGCATCGACGTCTCTACCGGGCAGCTGCCAAAAGCCGCATTGCCGCGGAATTCGACGGCTGGGCTCCATCGCTGACGGCGCTGATCACCGGATGCGACGTGGGGCCGGTGCCACGTATCATCCACACGCTGCCGGAGACGCATCGATGGAGCCGGGTTCCCGGCGTGACCCTTCTCGGCGATGCCGCGCATCTGATGGTGCCGTCGGGAGAAGGCGCCAATCTCGCGATCTATGACGGCGCCGAACTCGGCAAGTCCATCGCGGCATCGTCTGGCGATATCGAGGCAGCACTGCTTGCATATGAAAGGGAGCTCTTCGCGCGCAGCACGACAGCGGCAGTGGAGGCTTCCAAGCTCACCACGCTTCTGTTCGGCGAAACGGCCCCCTACGGGCTGGTCGAGGCTTTCGAGCAGGAGCTTCTCGGAATCCCGAATTCCTGAGATCGACGTCCGGGCAGGTTGCCTGAGCGAAAGAGAAACGCCATCGCGGTGTAGGCCGTCAATCTTGTCCTGCCGCTGCGATGACCCATCTCCCTGATGGCGACATCAGGGGACACTTCCATGCCAACACAGATCCTCTTCATCCAGGGCGCGGGCGAAACCACGCATGACCAGTGGGACAACAAGCTCGTCGACAGCTTGGCGCGTGAACTCGGCGATGCCTACGCCATCCGCTATCCCCGCATGCCCGATGAGGGCGATCCGCATTACAATGCCTGGAAAGCTGCTATCGTCGCCGAGTTCCAAACCCTTGAGGATGGCGCCATCCTGATCGGCCATTCCTTCGGCGGCACCGTGCTTCTGCATACGCTTGCCGAGGACTGGCCGGCATTCGAGCCAGGCGCGGTCATCCTCATCGCGCCGCCCTTCATGGGCGAGGGCGGGTGGGAGAGCGATGAGATTGCCGGGCGCGACGACTTTTCCGAAAGCCTGCCGGAGGGCCTGCCCGTGCTCATCTATCACGGCAGCGAAGACGATACCGTGCCCTTTGCCCATATCGAGCTCTACGCCAGGGCGATCCCGGATGCCGTCCTCTGCTCGCTGCCGGGGCGCGATCATCAGCTCGACAGCGATCTCGCCGACGTCGCCAAGGATATAGTCTCGCTGGACGGATAGGCGGCCGCTCCATTCCATCCGACAACCATTGCCATCGCATCCTCCTGCATCGCTGAAATCAAAGCCGATGCAGGAGCTGGCGCATGGTGTCTGAGCATTCCGGAACAAATTGTAGGGCGGCGGGGCACCCCGGCCGCCGCCCTCACGCCATCGGCATGATCCAGCCGCTGGCCGGCCTCTTTCTTGCGGCCGGCTTCGTGGTCCTGCTCGCCGGCCGCCATGAGTGGCAGCTCATCCGTGCGGAGCGCATCCAGCAGGAGGTCGTCGTTCGATGAACCCCTTCAGCCTGCGCTTCGATTTCGACGAACTCGTCATTCCCATTCTCGGCCGCAACGATAACGGCCTGCTGCTCTATGGCTCTGCCGAGCTTGCGGGCGATCATGAGGGCTTCAGCGTCGAGATGATCCATCTTGCCGAGGGCTCGGTACTTCGCCCGACCGGCAATGCCGAATCCGGCATGCCCGCGCCCTTTGCCGACGAACTCTTCCGGCGCATCGCCGCTGTCATCGGGAACGACAAGACGGTGTGCGGACGCCACGCGGCGATGGAATGGGCCGAGCTCGTGGAGCGCCACAGCGAGGCGGCCTGAGCGCCGCGTGCCGGTGCGAAACATCACCCTCTTTGTTTGCTATCGAGCGTCCCGAGCTTCCGAAAAAGTCTCGCTGATATGGATCGTGATCGAAGATAGGAATAATTTCCTTGATTGTTGTCCGCATTGGCGGATACAACCTTATGACGGCAGCGATATCCAGAGAGGGAGTTTTGCATGCAGGCCTGCCCGCTCCAACGGAGCGACGATACGGAGCTCGTCTTGCTCCGCAGCGAGCTGCACGAAGCGGCAATGTTTGCGGAACTGCGGCTGAAAGCGATGCCCGACTATGCCGATACCGTGGAGGAAGCGGCCGCCATCGAGGCGATCCTGCAGCGGGGTGAGGTGATCGCCGACCAGATGCTGTCTCTGCAGGCGGCGACATCGGATGGGGTCGAGGCCCGGCTGCGTGCGACGCTCTGGAAACGTGGCGAATATATCGGGACCTATCTGGGTGAAGAATAAATGAGGCTACTCGACCTTCCTGCCCTTGGAGACCGTCCAGGAATCTGCGTGGTTTTCAACGAGGAAGCCAATACGCTTGCTGTCGCCTATGACCGCGTGACACTGCCATCCCTCGCGCTTGTCTTCGGCCTCCAGAAGGCGGACATCCGTGATCACGTCGGAGCAGAATTTGTCGCCTTCGATCCTCCAGTGTCCGTTCGCTCTCTTGCTGCCTTTCTGGTAGATCGCCGTGCCGTCCGGATTGAAGTACTGAACCTCATTCTCGTTGCTGATCGAATTTCCCTCCAGCGCCGCCTTGATCTCCACGCTCGTCATCGTTTGCGCTAGAGCCATTCCGGCCGGCAGGACGGCCACGGCGGCAGCGAGCATCGTTGATGCCTTGAACCAGGTCATCTTATCTCTCCTCTCCGTTCATCCTCTTCCCGGAATGATGCGCCTGATGCCACGCGATCACAACCAGCATCGATGCTGCTTGCGGCCAATCGCTTTTATCGGCCGGCCGGCCGAGGCTCGTCAGATTGCCCACTGCAAACTGCGTCGCCACAGCACCGGAACTATGCCCATATCTTCGGTTCAATCTGTCGCCCATCTTTCAGTTGGACAGGGTGGGGTCTTCTGCCGCACCCACCCTAAATCGCCGGCAGCATCCCGCCATCCACCCTGAGATTCACCCCGGTAATATAGCCGGCGCGCGGGCTGACGAGGAAGGAGACCGCGTCGGCGATCTCCTCCAGCGTGCCCACGCGACCCATCGGCACTTCGGCGAAGAGCGGCAGCACGACCTGCTCGATCGTCTCCCATGCGGCATCCCCGGCAACGCCACGCTCGCCGGCGACCTCGCGGAAGCGGGCGTCGAGGCGGGCGCTGCGGATCGTGCCCGGCGAGATCGTGTTGACGGTCACGCCTTCGGTCGCCACTGCCTTGGCCATGGAAGAGGTCATGGCGTTCATGGCAGCCTTGCAGGCGGAATAATCCGGCCTGCCGGCAGGCGGCATCAGGCCTGCGAGGCTGGAAATGTTGATGACGCGGCCGAAGCCTGCCTTGCGCATCTCGGGCAGCAGCCTTGTGGTGACCCTCACGGCTGCCAGGACATTGCGGTCATAGGCTTCGGCCCAGGAGGCGGGACGGCTTGCCGCCCAATCCTCCGGCTGGCCGGAACCGCCGGCATTGTTGACGAGGATGTCGATGTGGCCGGCAAGCCCGCGTGCCTCGGCGATCAGTCCTTCCACCTCTTCGTCCAGGGTGAGGTCCCCGGTGACCGCATGGGCGCGGCCGCCTTCGGCAATGATCTCACGGGCCACGCGCTGTGTTTCGCCCCTGTCGCGGCCGTGGACGATCACGGTAGCCTTCTCGCGGGCGAGCCCTCGCGCGATCGCTTCGCCTATGCCTTTGCTGCTGCCGGTAACAAGCGCTGTCCTGCCGTCGAGTTTCAAATCCATGGCCGTGTCCCTATCTTGGAGTGGATGCAACACAGAAGAACAGGATGATGCTCGACACAATTACGCACTTAAAAGTGCCCATGGACCAGGAAGAGCGCTCCGCCTGCCTCGGGCCTGACGGCTCGGTTGCGCATGTGGCGCGGGTCATGAAGATGATCAGCGGGCGCTGGAAACTGCCGATCCTGTTCCGGCTCTTTGCCGAGCCCTCGATACGCACCTTGCAGCTGAAGCGGGACATGCCGGGTATTTCTCAGAAGATGCTGACACAGCACCTGCGGGAACTGGAAGAGGACGGGCTGATCGAGCGGCGTGATTTCGGCGAGAAGCCGCCACGCGTGGAATACCGACTGTCTCAGGCGGGCAGGGCGCTGATGCCGGTCTTGATGGCGGCTCGGGAGTTTTCGCGGGATTATTCTGCCGGGAGGTAGAAGAGGCATTCAGTCACGCGCTGCGAATGTGCGGCCCGCTCATCCGCCCTTCGGGCACCTGACCGGGGTCGAGCGACCTATCTCGCCCTTTCTTTCTTACCCGGCAAGAGGAGAGGGTTAGGGCGAAGGGCGCGGCCGCTGCGGTCAGGATAAGTCGTTGAACCCCGCAAACAAAAACGGCGCCCCTTGCGGAGCGCCGTCGCCTGCCGAAGCAGAAAGACCTGAATCAGATCAGAAGGCCTGGATGTTAACAGCCTTCGGGCCCTTGCCCATGCGATCCGGCTCGGTGTCGAAGGAAACCTGCTGGCCTTCGCGGAGCGACTGGATGCCAGAAGCCTGGAGAGCGGAGATGTGGACGAAAACGTCCTTCGCGCCGCCTTCCGGCGTGATGAAACCAAAACCCTTGTCCTGGTTGAAGAATTTTACGGTGCCCTTGGTGGCCATGGGGGATAGTCCTTTTCCCATTGGTAGTTAGTTTATCCGCACCCCCGGCGGTGGGGAGGCGGACGGCTTTAGCTTTCGCGTTTCGGCCTGGAAGCCGGACGCGAAGGGTCAGTCGAGACGTCACGTACGGGGAAAGAACATCTACGCACATGGGTGTCACCCATGCCGCCCAACCGGAATTGGCGCTCCAGCCGGACATTACCACTTCAGTCCAGTCACCGGCATGCGAAATGCCCGAGTGTCGCAGTTGGTGCCAGCATTTCGGGCAAAAAGCAAGCGGTAATATTGTGGCATGTCTTTCGCGGTTGCGAGAATTGATGATGATTCAAATGGTTGGCAGAGTGTTAGTCTATGCTGACGGATCTGTATCATTGCGGGACGGGGGGCGCATTTGCAACCTGGGCGTGGTTCGATACTACTGCTGGCCGAGGTATGCGGCGGGTCGGCCATGGCTTTTTTAGGCAGCGGCCGCACAAACTTCGCAACGAGGGGAAGGCCGTGCCGTGGGATCGAGCCTTTCTGCCGGCCACACCAGAGGGAAAACTCGTCGCATTAACCTTTCATCTGTGGGAAAATCGGCGCCGTTCCACAATTTCGTCCCGAGCTGCCGCAAATATGGCAGCGTGTTTCGGGGCTTGATGCGGCGTCTGCCAGCCGGTAGGTCTCGGAGGGACGAAGCAGTGAATGAAGGAAATGCCGGCGTGATCGATCCCTATGCCATGCTCGGACTGGAGCGCGACGCCAGTGGAGAGGCGATCAAGCTTGCCTGGCGCAAGGCCGCCAAGGGCGCGCATCCGGATGCCGGCGGCGATGTCGACAATTTCAACCGGCTGCAGATCGCCTATGAACTGCTGCAGGATCCCGTGCGCCGGCGTGTCTATGACGATACCGGCTACGATCCGCAGCTTGCCGATCCCAGGGATCTCGAAGGCGTCTTGATGCTGGAATCGCTGGTCAACGAGGTGATCCTCGACGAGCGCGAACCCGGCAGCTTCGATCCCGTGGCCGCCATGCGCCGCAAACTCTCCGACGACATCGTCAAGAGCCGCTTCCACATCCTGGAGCTCGAACGCCACCGCGCCCGCGTGCGCAAACACATAGACCGCCTCGGACGCCGCCCGGAAACCGACGTGCTCGGCTCCATGCTGCGCGCCCGCAGCGAGGCCATCGCCGACGCCATCCGCAAGACGGAAAAGCAGATCGAGACGATCGAGCACACCTATACGATGCTCGAGGGTTACTCGTATGAGGTGGAGGTTCTGGCGCCGCTGGAGGAGGTGACGGTGGAGGTGGTGGAGCCGCAGCGGGGGGAGGCTGCGGAGTAGGGCACGGTTTGCCCTTGTTTCTCCGCTCTCGATGAGTAACTGCAAACTGTGTGCGTGGCCCCCTCATCCGGCCCTTCGGGCCACCTTCTCCCCGCCGGGGAGAAGGGGCGTTGCTGCAACGCCTCGCTCACCACCAAACTACCTCATTTGATAGCAAATGGTGCCGCGGGTTCCCCTTCGCCCCAGCGGGGAGAAGGTGGCCCGAAGGGTCGGATGAGGGGGCCACGCTGCATGGCGCTATCCCCCATCTGATCTGAGGCCGGAGACCGGGCACTGCGCTTCTCTGCCGCACTGCCTTGACGGTGACTGCGGCGCATCCAAGTTGCCGCTGTGGGCTTAAGCCTGTCATCCGGAACGAGGTCATCCCGTGAAGTTCTTCCAGTTCCTCCTCTGTCTCACGGCCCCCCTTTTCATCCTTCCGCAGGCCCAAGCCGACGAACTCGTCCACTTCGACAGTGCCGTCGTGAAACCGAGCCCGTTTCTGGAGCGCAAGGCGAAAGAGCAGGGCGAGGTGTTGCCGGTACCGCAGGCGACCCCATTGATCGGTTATCTCACCCGCCCGCAAGGCGACGGGCCGTTTCCGGCTGTCGTACTGATGCACGGATGCGGGGGCATCCATCCGCATGTGAGAGACGTCTGGCCGGAGCGGCTGGTCTCCTGGGGGTATGTCACGCTCGTGGTCGACAGTTTCACCACGCGTAACATCGAGAACAGCTGCAAGACCTATCTTCCCGATCGGGTGTTCGATGCTTATGGGGCGCTGGACTTCCTGACGAAGAGCGGCTTCGTCGATGCCTCGCGCGTCGCGCTGATGGGCTTCTCGGCGGGTGGGATTGCGACGCTGGAGGCGACGAAGATCGAGGGGAACGAGCAGTTCATGGATGAGAAATTCAGGGCGGCGGTCGCCTATTATCCGGTCTGTGCGCCACATGAGAGCGATGCGACGGTGCCGACGCTGATCCTGAACGGCGATCTCGATGACTGGAGCCCGGCGTAGCGTTGCCGGCAGCGGATCGCCAATCTCAGCGGCAAGGGGCCGCCGGTCGAATTGCATATCTATCCCGGCGCGCGTCATGATTTCGATGATGAAGCCATGACCAAGCCGAAGACGGTCTTCGGGCATGTGGAGGAATATAATGCTGCCGCCGCGGAACAGTCGATCGCCAGCGTTCAAGCCTTCCTGAAGACATATATCGGCAAATAGCGCCTGCTCGGCGGCGATGACGAAGGCGAGGAGCAGGCCCGCATCGCCCGGCGCTACTGCGCGAGATAGCCGCCGTCGATGTTCAGTTCCGCCCCGGTGACATAGCTTGCCTCGTCGGAGGCGAGGAACAGGCAGCCATAGGCGATCTCGATCGGCTGGCCGCCGCGTTTCATCGGGGTCGTGTCGATGACGATCCTGTTCAGGTCCGGGTTCTGGGCGTCGGTCAGCGGCGTGTGGATGAAACCGGGATGGACGGAATTGACGCGGATTCCCTCGCCGGCATAGGTCATGGCGGCATTCTTCGACATGTTGCGCACCGCGCCCTTGGCGGCATGATAGCTATGGGCGCCCGAGACCGCGGCGCTGCCCCAGATCGAGGAGATATTGACGATGGCGCCTGCCTGCTGCTTGCGCATGACGCGCACGGCCTCGCGCATGCCGAGGAAGACGCCGGTCTGGTCGACGGCGATCATCTTCTGCCAGTCCTTCATTTCCAGCTTGTCCAGCGGCTCGTAGGCGATGATGCCGGCATTGTTGATCAGCACGTCGAGACGGCCGTGCTTGCGCACGATGGCGGCGACGGCCGATGCCCATTGTTCCTCGCGGGTCACATCGAGCATGATCGTCTCGACATCGCCGGCATAGGGTTTTGCCGGCGGCTTGATATCGGCGGCGATCACGATGGCGCCTTCGCTGGCGAAGAGGCCGGCCACCGCATGGCCGATGCCGCCTGCCGCTCCCGTGATCAAGGCAACCTTGCCCTCAAGTCTCATGTCGCCACTCCCTGATCCGTTGAGGATTGCGTCACCTGGCGGTGACGCTGTTTCCTTGCCTGTGGTTTGCGCTATTTGCCTGCTGGTGCGAGCACTTCCATGCGCATCACCTTGACGCCGCCATCGGCGAGATCGGGCAGCTTGGCGAACCAGTCCTTCACGTAGGGCATGGCGTTGTGGGCCTCGAAATCGGCCTGGTTGGCGAAGATCTCGTAGAAGATGAAATGGCCGGGGCTTTCCCGGTTTTCCTGCAGGAAATAGACGAGATTGGCGGGATCGCCGCGCACGAGATCGATCAGCGGCAGGGTGACGGCGCGAAGCTCGGCCTCCTTGCCGGGCTTGGCGCGCACTTCGGCGACGATCGAATAGGCGCCGTCAGAGATCTTCGCATAGCCGACGCCCGGTCCGCCCTCGGCGGCGGCGAGGCCCGGAAAGAGGCCCGCCAGCAGCAAGGCCGATATCTGCAGATAGGCAAGAGTTTTCATGGCATGTCTCCTTGTCCCGCGAAGGCTCGCAACGGAGCCGCGGTCTGGATGTCGGATATTGCGGGATGGGCTTAGTTGGCGCTCGCGAGGCGCATATGCGCTTCGTGCGCATCGGCGAAGCGCTTCTTCACCGGGCCGAGCGCTTTGACGAATTCCAGCTGTTCGCCTTCCGGGCCCTTGCAGTAGATCAGCTCCCAGCCATCGGAGGGGGCGACCGTCACCTTGTTGGTGTTGGTGTCCTGGGGTGCCGCCTTTCGTTCCTCTTCCGTGGTGACGCGGATGATGCGGTTTGCGCGCACCTGCGTCATGCCGCGCCGGGCGGATTCCGCTTCGAGATCGGTGATGAACTGGTTGAAGTCGACATCGTCACGCACATAGAAGCAGATATGCATCATGCGCGGGAAGGCAGGGCTCATGTGCTCCACCGGCTCGGCAAAGGCTTTCGGGCCGCCCATCGGCTGGTCGGCATCGCGATATTGCAGGAGTTCGATCACCACATTGTCGAACTGGATGAAGCGCACGTCGAGGCGCTGGGCGCCGCCACGCAGATCGGGCACGCCGATGGTGCGCGGATTGACGCCGAGCGTATTGGCAATGATCTCCTGGTCGGCCAGCAGCGTGTTCTGCACCGCATCGCCCTGGAAATCGCCGTGGCGGAAGACTTCCGTGCCGCCGAGAACGGCGGTGTAGAATTCATAGGCGCGCTCCATGTTCTGCACGGTGAGGCCGAAATGCTGGACGCCCTGCAGGCGGGCGCCGAGCGAACCGGGGTCGCGGGCAGCTGCCGGCGCCTGCTGCGCCGACACCTTGGTGCTGACCGAAAGGGCTGCGGCCATGCCGCCGATCGCAACGCCGCCGGCGGCGCGCAGTACGGTGCGGCGATCGGGGTTTTCGGGCTGGTTTTGGCTCATCTGCTCGTGTGACATGCTTTTCTCCTCGGGATATCGGATGGTTTTGCTGTTCGGGCAATTGATGGAATTCTAGATCGGCGGCGCTTGCGGCCGGGGTGAAGATCGGGGAAATTCGGTGAAGGCGCATGGGCCGTTTCACCTTTCACCGGGAGGAAACCGGCCGCTGGGGGCTGGCGCCCGGAGGGGGATGATATGGAGAGAAGGACAGCGTGGCTCGGGCCGGCGGCGATCGTGGTCGGCTCGGGGCTCGGCATGTATTTCAGTATCGGTATCGTGCTGATCTACGGTTTCAGCGTCTTCATCCTGCCGATTGTCGAGGATACCGGCTGGGACCGGACGGCGGTCGCTGCCGTCGTGGCGCCGATCGCCATCGTCAACGGGCTGATGTCGCCCGTCGTCGGCGCGCTGACGGATCGGTTCGGACCGCGCCGGGTGCTGATCGCATCCTCGATCCTGATGGCCCTCGGGCTGACCGCCGTCGGCATCACATCGCACAGCCTGCAGGCCTTCGTCGCCGCCGTCACCATCGCGAGCCTGCTCGGTGCTGCGCAGACCGGCGTGCCCTATACCTATGTGATCGTCGGCTGGTTCAGCGCACGGCGCGGCCTTGCGCTCGGCATCATGCTCTCCTTCGTCGGGCTCGGCATCGCCACGGTTCCGCCGGCACTTGCCTTCATCATTTCGCTCTGGGGATGGCGTTTTGCCTTCGTGGCGGCCGGCATCGCGGCAATGGCGATCACGCTGCCCGTCGCCTTCTTCGTCATCCGCGATCCGCCGGCGGCAAGCAAGGCTGCGCGCAGCGAGGGGCATGACGTGCCGCAGGCGTTGAGGACGTCGAGTTTCTGGCTGATGCTGGCGGCCTTCTTCCTCAATTATTTCGCGGCTGCCGCGGGTTCGATCTCGCTGCCGGTGCAGCTCGCCGATCGTGGTGCGGCGCCTGCGCAAGCGGCCTTCGTGATGAGCATGGTGGGGCTCTCCTTCATCGTCATGCGCCTCGGCTTCGGGGCGCTGCTCGACAGGTTTCCGCCGGTGCCGCTGACGGCGCTCGCCTTTCTCGCACCCGTTGTCGGCCATCTGATCCTTCTGAATTCGGAGGGGCAGGCGGCGGCCTATGTCAGTGCCGTGTTCTTCGGCCTCGCCACCGGGGCGGAGGGCGATGCGATCGGTTTCCTGCTGGCGCGGCGGTTCGGCATGCGCAGCTTCGGCAAGCTTTTCGGCATCAACTACATGGCGCTGACAATGGGGGCCGGCCTTGGCCCGGCCATGCTGCATTTCCTGGCCCAGGGAGGGACGCGCTACGATGAGGCGCTGACGGTCTTTGCGTGTATCGGGGCGATTGCGCCGCTTCTGCTGATGCTCGATCGCGGCATACGGTCACCCGAGCGCGTCGGGGCGTGACAGGCCCTGGTGCAGCTGGCCGGCGAGGCGGTGTCCGTCGCTTGCGGCCGGCAATGCATCGAGGAGCAGGCGGGCGCGGAGGAGGTCGCTGGTCTCGCAACCGTCGGCGAAGCGCCGATGGATGGGCGCCAGCAGATCGCTTGCCCTTGCGCCGTGCCCTTGCCAGAACCATTCCTCGGCAAGCGTCGTCGCGATGCGCAGCTCCCATGAGAGCGCGCCTTGCCGGTGGGCGAGATCGAGCGCCTGCAGATAGAGCGCTTCGCGGTCCTCTACCGTGCGTGCGGCACTTTCCCGGCGCAGCAGATCGGCCTTGATGCGCAAGAGCTCCGGCATGCACCAGAATTCACCTGTCGAGGCGGCGCGCGCGATGGCCGCCTCGATGGCCGCAAGCCCGGCCGAGGCATCACCGTGTTCGCCGAGCCCGGCCGCATAAATGCCTGCGTAGAAGGGGCAGCGCATGCGGAAGCCCACCTCATCCAGCTCGTCGAGAGCGCCCTTCATCAGAGTAAGCCCCGTGATATTGCCGCCCTGCAGCAGCCAGTCGGCACGCAGGCAGCGGCCCATCGCCATCCAGATCGTCATGGCATGTTCGGCCATGTGCAGCTCGATGGTGGCGAGCATGGGCTCGGCGCCCCCGAGGTCTCCGGTCCAGAGCGCGATGGGGCAGGTGGTGTGGATGAGCGCATTGCAGAGCGCCAGCGCGTGCTGGGCGGCGCGCGCCTCCTGCAGCTGGCGTTCGGCCATGGCGACGGCCTTTTCCGGATGGCCCTGCAGCCAGAGCACATTGGCAAGCGTGCCGCGGGCAGCCGAGCGCGGGTCGAGCTGGAAGCGGGCGATATCCGAACGTGTCACCGGCGGCACGTAACGGGCGATCATGCGTTCGAAATGACGGCGGGCCTTGCCGAGTTCGCCGAGATAGCGCAGCGCCGTTCCCGTCTGCCGCTCGACATTGGTGCGGGCGGCCAGATCGCCGATGCTCTCGGCGAGCCTTCTGATCCTTTCGGCGGTCGAGAGCGTCGTGCGGTGGTCGCCGGTCCAGGTGGCGTAGTCGCAGAGGCCCCAGAGGCAGCTCATCTGGCTTTCGACATCGCCGAGCGCTTCGGCGCAATCGAGCGCCATGGTCCAGGCGGCCTTCACCTCCGGAAGCGGCCCGCAGGTGTGAAAGAGCGCCGTGCCGAGCGCCAGATGCAGCTTCATCTCGTCGCGCAGGCTTCTGTGACCGGCAAGGGATTTGCCGAGCGCGCCCTCGACACGGACGCGGCATTCCTCGACGAGCGACAGATGCTCCCAGAAGGGAATTGCGGCGACCGTCAGCGCCACGGCGAGCGCGGTGGTGCGGCTGCCGGAAAAGGCCCAGCCGAGCGCCAGGCGGATATCATCGACCTTGCTGCCATATTCGGCCAGCCACTGTGCCGTCGGGCGGATCTTCCACTCGGCCTCGGCGCGTTCGGCAAGCGCCAGGAGGTGTTCGGCATGGCGCTGGCGCAACGCCTCGTGCTCACCGCTCTCCGCCAGTTTCTGCAGGGCGTAGCGGCGCGTCATGTCGAGCAGCCGGTATTGCGTGCCGAGTTCTCCGCGCTCGATGGCGATCAGCGATTTGGCGACGAGATTTGCCACGCCATGCATGCACTGTGCCCGCGCATGGCCCTTGTCGACCGCGACGGCGCAGGCCGATTCCAGGCTGAAGGCGCCGGCGAAAACCGAGAGCCGCCGCAGGAGCATGCGTTCGGGCTCGGCCAGCAGCCCGTAGCTCCAGTCGAGCGTTGCGGCCAGCGTATGGTGGCGGTCCGGGCCGGAGCGCAGGCTGCACAGATGCGACTGTTCGGCGAGAAGATCGAGCAGCTCACCGGCGCTGAAGGCATCGAGCCGGGGCGCGGTCAGTTCGATCGCCAGCGCCAGCCCATCCAGCTTGCGGCAGATTTCGGCAACGATAGGCGCGTCGGCATCCCCGAGTTCGAAACCGGCAAAGCTCTTGGCGGCGCGCTCGACGAAAAGCTCGACGGCCGGGAAGGCCAGCGCTTCGGCGGCGGAGAGCGCGATACCCTGCGGCGGGGTGTCGAGCGGCGGCAGCCGGTAGAGCTGTTCGGTAGAGGTACGCAGCGGCTCGCGGCTGGTCGCGAGAATGCGCAGCCTTGGTGCTGCGGCAAGCAGCATTTCGGTGCAGGCGGCGGCCGCCTCGATCACATGCTCGCAATTGTCGAGGATCAGCGTCAGTTCGCGATCGGCGGCAAAGGCGGCAAGCGCTGCCTCGATATTGGCCGAATGCACCCTGAGCCCGAGCGCCGCGGCAATAGAGGTCGGCACCAGCGCCGCATCGCTGACCCGTGCCAGATCGACGAACCAGATGCCGTGTTCGCAGGCGCCTGTCAGCTCATCGGCGGCGGCAAGCGCCAACCGGGTCTTGCCGATGCCGCCGGGACCGACGATCGTCACAAGGCGGGAATGGGCGAGGACATCCAGCGCCGTCTTCACCGCATCGCTTCTGCCCACCAGCCGGGTCGTGGAGACCGGCAGGTTATGGGCACGCGGCGGCATGGCTGCGGCAGGCGCCGGCTTTTCTCCATCCCAGGAGACCTGCACCGGCGAGACGAAGCGATAGCCGCGACCGCTCACCGTCGCGATATAGCTGATATCGGTGGCGGCATCGCCGAGCGCGCGGCGAATGGCCGAGACCGTGACCTTGAGATTGCTTTCCTCGACAAAGGTTTCCGGCCAGGCGCGCGAGACGAGTTCGGTCTTGCCCAGGATTTCGCCGGGCCGTTCCACCAGGGCTGCCAGAATCTCCAGCGCACGGCTGCCGAGGCGCACCGGCCGCTCGTTTTTCACCAGCGACTGCCGCTCAGGAGTGAGGATGTACGGCCCGAAGGAATAGGAACGCAAGGTCGAAGCTCCAGACACCAAGGCCCTGACGGGTCTCCAGGCCGCGATGATAACCGCCGCAAGGCGCAAAAACCATGGCCCTGGATTCTGATCCCACTGCCTTCCGGCGCCGCGCCGTGGAGCCCGAAAATATTGGCCGGTTTTGACGAGAGAAACGCGATGAACGGCACCGGCCTGCAGGCATGGCGGAGGGATGCGGGCGCGCTGCGGCAACTGGGCCAAGAAAAAGCCCGGCGGGGTTTTCCGGGCTGGAGGTGGTTTTTGGCGGGTGCGGCGGGTCGTTTCCTCCGCGCCTCTTATGCGGCCTGTTTCCCCTCTGGCCGTTCCGAAACGATCGATCATTGGCGATTGAGATCAGAGATGGTGCTTGCTCGAAAATTGAGAAGGGGGCAGAGCCCGGGCAGCATGATCAAATTCATGGGAACAATGTCTGCGATCGTCGGTTCCTTATCTACCAGCAACTGATCCCATCAGGAGAATATCGATGCGCACGAAAATTGTCGCAGTAACGCTGCTCGCCCTTGGCATGGCCACATCGGCCTTCGCCCAGTCCAACCCCGCCCCGACAGGCGCCACCATGGACAAGAACACCACTGATTCCGGCGGCGGCGCCGGCGTCAAAGCCAAGAAGCCTGTCGCAACGGACAAGATGAAGACCGGCAGCACGAAAATGGGCAGTATGAAGTCGAACAAGGTTCATTGCCCTGACCCTGCAAGCAGCAGCGGCACTGGTCCCGGCAAGCTGCAGACCCAGGGCGGCACCAGCAATGCAACACCGATGGACGAGGCCTGCGCAGCGCACAACAACTGAACCCACAAAGCCTGATACGGCGCGGGTCGAGAAGATGCCCGGTCATCATGTGGTGGCCGGGCGTTTTCGTGTCGGATGGGGTGATTAGGCGAGCAGCATCGCAGGCGGTTGAAAGGGAGGGCAGGTTGGGCGCCCGCATTTTAGCGCTCCGATACCAAGCGATTGCTCCGCGGAAGGAAGTGCGGCGCCACACCCCAAAGCCGATGGCAACGCGCAAATATCCCGCTATGCTCCTCAAACCACCGAAGCAGGAGCATACCGCGCGTGCCGCATATCTACATCGTCACCGATTGCGAATTCGACGGCCCGATACCGGGCAGCCATTCGATGCTGTCCTTCGCCTCCGTCGCCGTTTCCGAGACAGGGCAGATGCTCGGTGAATTCGAAGCCGTGTTGCAGCCGCTGGAGGGCGCTGGACGCGACCCCGTCACCACGGCCTTCTGGCAGGCGCATCCGCAGGCCTTGGCGGCCGCGACTGAAAATCCCGAGCCTGCGCCCGATGTCATGGCCCGTTTCACAGCCTGGGTGAAGGCCTTCCGGGCCGAGCCGATCTTTGCCGCCCATCCCGTGACGCTCGACGCTCCCTGGATAGATCACTATCTGAAGCGCTTCACCGGTCGGCCGCTATTCGAAGGGCCGTGGATCGCCGACCGCCTGTTCCGCCATCCGCCGCTCTGCATCATGTCGCTGGTGGCGGGCGCGACGGGGCGCAGCCCGTGGGAATGCGATATCGCCCATTATCCGCGCGAGTGGCTGGGCAACGTGCCGCACACACACCGCGCCATCGACGATGCCCGCGGCTATGCCAATCTCCTGCATTTCTTCCTGACCCGGCGCGAGCCCGGCGGCGGCTACCGTCCGCTTCTGTCTTAAGCCCGGCTCTAGGTCAGCCGTATCAAGCCGGCCTCCGTCGGCCTGAAACCGCAAGCGCGGTAGAAGCCGTGAAGATGCGGCTCGAAATCGACATGCAGCCATTCCGCCCCGCGCTCCCGGGCAACCCGCACAGCCTCCATCACAAGCGCTGTCGCGATACCCTGCCGGCGCAGATCCGGATGAACCGTGGTGTCGAGGAGGAAGGCATGGATGCCGCCATCCCAGGCGACATTGACGAAGCCGATCAGCCGCCCGTCATGATAAGCGCCGAGATGGGCAAGGCTGCGCGACAGGATACGGGTGAAATCCGGCGCCTCAGCACCCTCCCAGGCAGCCGGCCAGAGGGCAGCGAATTCTTCGGGCGAGGGGAAAGGGTCGATGCGGATGTCTGGCATGGGCTGTTTCCGGTTGTGGCGTTGGGAGGCGCAAGTCCCAGCATAGCGGAACGCGGCCGTAGCGCATCATCGACCGGACGGTTGGGGCCGCGAGAGGTCGCCTATGTGCGGGACGAAGCTTCCCCGCCGTTTTCGTGCCCTCGTGCCGATGCGAGGAGGGCATGAGGTCACTGGCGGGCACCCATCCAGGAGCCAACAGGACCCCCTACTGCGTTTCACTCAGCAGCGCACTCAGGCTCCACGGCTGTTCGCCCTGCTGGTCGGCGATATCCTCCACCTTCCAGCCGCCATGCTCCTTCACCAGCGTGTAATAGAGCGTCACCTCTTCGCCGTTGCGGAACTGCACCTCCAGCTCGGCCCGGTCGTCCAGCAGGATCGGCTCGCCGATCTCGACATTGCTTGCCTTGCCATCCTGTCCGGCAATGACGGGATCGAAATCGATCGCGCCGACTTCGCCATCCGGCGTGTTGTCGATATCGGCCTGCAGCATCTCGTTCAGATGGTCGGAGAAGAAGGCCGAATAGGGCGAGGGGCCGTCATCATCGGCCTTGTCCGTGTCGAAGCTGTAGAGGGCTTCAAGCAGCGCTTCCGGGGTCTTGTAGGTCGCGGCGAAACCCGAGGAGGCGATCAGCGCCGACAGGGCGAGGCCGAGGATGAGGGTGGACAGGCGCATGTGCGCTCCTTCTGCTGAGTGAGGATGTGTAGCAGGAGTCGCGGGTGCGGAGGGAGGGTGTTTCGCGAAAAGAAGTGCCGCCGAACGCGCCGTCACAGCGCCCGCGAAAGGCCACGGCTGGCAAGCACATTGCGGGCCGCCGTCACGCCCCATTCCTCGTCGAGGTCCTGTCCCGCAAGTTCGGCTTCGGTCACAGCGGTCACGCGGATCAGCGGCACGGCGCCGAAAGGCAGGCCCTCGATGCGACCGTGATCGCGGCTCAGCATGATGTGCTGAAACGGCCGGTAATCCTCCGTCAGCCGGCAGAAGAGAACGGCGCCGTGACGCTCCACATCGCGGGCCACCCGGTGGCCATCGGCCACGAGATCACCGATGCTGATCAGCAGGTTGCCCCAGCTGTCGATGCCCTCGGCATCCAGCGCGTTATCGTCAAATTCCATGAAGAGCTCGCATTCCACGCCGTTCTCCGGCTCGGATATGCCCGCCCAGGGCGTGGAAAGCCCGTCGGTGGCGAGCAGCAGCACCGCGCCGCCATCGCTGCCGCGACCGCGGATCGAAAGCACCCGGCGATGCGGGCCGAACCATTTCGTCTGGTTATAGCTGTTGGGCGTACCGCGCTCGGCGGCAAAGCTGTCATCGACGGCGCCGCGGGCCTGCCAGAAGGCACGCCGCGCCGATGCCGCCGCCTCATAGACGGGATCATCGATCCCGCGCGGCACGATCGACCGGTCGAAGCTGGTCTCGATCGTCACCTGAGCGCGCATGAAGGGAATTTTCGGCCTCTTCCAGCGGATCACCACCTTGTTGAAACCGGGGCCATCCGACCCATCGACCGCGCCGGCCGCCAGCTTCTCGACGATATCGGCGATGCGGCTCAGACTGTCCGGCCTGCTTTCCTCCACATGGTTGCCCTCGGCATCGCGAAAGCCGCCCGTGCGGGAGGAATGCCCGGCCTGCATGGTGGTCGCCTGCCATTCACCACTGACTGCGCCTGCCGGCGGTTTGGCGAGGATGGAACCAAGCTCCCGCATCGCGTCATCGGTCGTATAGGCCGCCATGTTGCCGCTCCAGGGTGTGGTGGTGTGCCCGCGGAGATGGGGCAGGGTGGAGGTAGGGCGGGGATAGTGGAGGGCAATGACGGGTGTGATTTAGTTTGAGTCTGGATAATGCGACAGCTGTACACCAACGTTGCGAGCAGCCGACCATGGATCGAGACGCCGTCTCCATCGTGTCCGTGCTCAAAACAAGGACTAAGCTTTCCCTTTTCTAGGACAGGACAAAGTGGAGGAGTCGTTCACCTGATGCGCGCATCACTGTATCCCGTAGTGGGCAAGAAAGAAAAGGCGCCGAGCCGACGTCAAATTTCACCAAAGCGTTCATCTCTCTCGAAATTGCGACCGGGCCTCAAAGCTGCTGTTCTACCAGTGATCTCTTTTTAATGTTGAGAGACACCGGCCCGTTTATCGAGTTTTGATTGAGGAACCCCTTATCTGCCAGGGCCTTCAACGAAGCCTCAAACGTCAAAACCGTTTGGCAATAATGATTCTTTAGCGTGTTAGGGGATATTTCCTTCTCTCCCCAGTATTTCTTTCTTGTCATTACAGCAAGAATTTGACGTGCGCCGACATCAAGTTCCATTCTTTCCGAGAATCCAATAATCGATTGATCAAGATTCTCAAGTATATCTTCAAAAGAATCAATGCCGAAATAATGACTATGCGTCTGTTTGACAGTAGCGATATCGGATGATCCAATTAGTACAACCTCGAACTTCCTATCTTCTGTATATTGTTTCTCATACTTGATATAGGTTTCGACAGCGGTTGCTGGATCGCGCCCAACGACGTCCCAAGTGACGAAATTTCCGCTCGACCAATCAAAAACCAATATCCAGTTATTCAACCCGTTTGGATTTTTCGCTTCTATCTCAATCAGTGTTTTGATGATGTCGTCGTTCACATAGCCCGCCAAGACGTTACCTCGGTCGGAATTTTTTATTATCTTTTCCGCGACTTCTCTTAAAGCATTAAGGCTCAATTTCTGTCGAACGCTCGGAAGACGTCCAGCCTCCATCTCGAAAAATATGTCTGAGAGTTCCTTGAAGTAGTTTATGACATTTGTATCACCTTCCTGCTCTTTGAGCAGGTAGCCGTATATTACAGAAGTTCTTTCAATGCTTTCCGCCCAATAATGTTGAATTTTACTCCTAATCTGCAACTCGAGATTTAGCTTCCCGCTTTCTATTATCAGATGCACAGACCTATAACCGGTTACATCCCGTCCTTTTTCGCGGTAATCTGTCTTTTTCTTTAAATACAAGCTCTTTTGCTGTTGTATTTTCTGTTCTAAGAATACTATTAGATTATCGACGTCGGTGTTCTTATCAACGATTATTCTCAGTCCTCCAATGTCTTGAAGTTGCGTCAATCGAACGCTAAACCTGTTGAGCTTTCTGAGAATCTGAGGCTTCCGCTTCAATCTCTGTGCAATGTAGTAACGTCCCCCGTATTCGGTGAGCATCTTCTGTATATCTAGTGTGAGCTCCGATAGAGGGGCGAGATGCCGTTTTCGAAAGTCATCGAAGGCATACTCCAATTCAATAGACTCTTCAGTAATTTCGGTCGGCGGCTTCGAAAGAACGGACCCGGCTTTATCAATTTTCGCTTTGGAATACATCATCAGGTTAAACTGCCATAGATTCGTAGCATTGCAACTCCTAGTTAACGGGAAGCTGGCATCCAGTGACAGTTACGCGCCGGTCTACAGTTTCAGTCTTGGCGCGCTTATCCTGGCCGTAACGATGTTTCGACAATAGCGATTGTGTGGTCAGCGAATCTGACTATTTTGAGTTGATTAGACCGCATCGGAATTGATATGCGCCAGATAACCGACCTCGAGTTTTCGCTAATTGAAAGTAAAGTAAAAAAATCCGCCGATAAAATCGGGCTTGATGATCGTTCGACTGGTTTCCTTTATCTGATATTGGACTCACTTTTTCCAAGGTCTGGAGAGGATATATCGTCACTTATCACCGACGGGGGGAGCGATAGGGGAGTTGACGCGGTATATATTCAAGAATCCGGCAACGTCGCACATATCAGCATTGTTCAAAGCAAATATGCTTCCACTATTAAAAGCGCTGGCAGAACTTTTCCTGGCAATGAAATTGATAAGCTAATCTCATTCATACGAGACTTAGTAGATAGAGTTGCTGGACTGCCTGAGTCTGTAAATCCGCTTTTGCGGGGAAAGATTGTCGATATATGGCGCCTGGTTGATCAAGGAAAAATGATATACATACATATCTTCCTTGTCTCAAATGCGTTGCCACTCGCAACCCATGAGCGGAAAAGACTGGATGCTTTTTGTTCGCAATACGAATTTATTTCTGTAGAAGAATTGTCCTATCAGAGCATCATAAGCTTAATATCTAGCGATGGGCGAACTAAAGAAGACGGTATACTTGATACTGTTGACGTACAAAAATATGAAAGAGCAGATTGCGACATTCGAGGATTAGTCGCAAATGTAGATGCCAGATCTTATATTGATATGATCTCGAATGAAGGTGGCAAAACGACATCTCTTCGATGAGAATATTCGTGGTTTTCTGGGTTTGGACGGAGGATATAACCGTCAAATTCATCAGAGTGCCCTTTCGGAAGAAAATCATCTTTTTTGGTATCTGAACAATGGCATTACGATTATCGCAAAAGAATTCACTCATCAGAAGGTGAGGGGATCCAAGATCCACCTGACTGACTTTCAGATTGTCAACGGAGCTCAAACTTCTTACTCCCTTTTGGAGGCCTACAAGAGGGATCCGGACAAAGTCGGAGAAGTTGTGCTGCTGGTGAAGATCTTTGCATCAAGCCGACCTGATATATCAGAGCAGATTGCGATAGCAACAAATAGTCAAGCCCGTATTGCGCCGCGTGATCTCAAGGCCAATGATGCAATTCAAAAGAAGATCGGCGCGGTTTTTGAAGATAACAGTTTGCTGTATGAGCGGAAAAAGAATCAATTTGAAATTGGAGATCAAAGAGATCGTATTGATTCATTGAAATTGGGCCAAGCAATTCTGGCATATCGCCTTCACGCACCGCATTTGGCAAAGACGGCGTCCGACGAGATTTTTGGATCTATGTATAATCTAATTTTTTCGGAGAAGTTAGACGGAGATTATCTTGTAAAACTGGCAAGACTGTATCTTTTCGTTAACTCTGTACGCGAGGCGGATCTCACTCTGTTACGAAAGCAAGAAAATTTTGACAACAGTAATGAGTTTATAGCCTATACCCAGTGGTACATAATGTATTGCATATCGTTGATGATGGGGGGTGAGGGTCTATTTCTTCCCTCCGAACATCAGTTTGAGGACTACTGTGAGCGCGCTAAATCTGTAGTTTCGAGTATTGCGGAGAAATATAAGTCTCAATCGTTTTATAGAGTATTCAGATCGGGAAAGACAAAAGAACTCATCATGGATGAGCTTGGAATTGGTCAGCTTAGATTTAACTTTTAATCATGTCCTGACCTTGGTAATAGCCGAATTGGCCGGATGGCTTAAGTATTAATTCAATTTTCACCGCCCCGGCCGCCCGGTCTTATTCTTCGTGCGCCCCTTGCGCCTCTGCTCGCCCGGATCCTCATAACTCCCGACACCCGTCTTCCCACGCACCAACGGCCGCACGTCGTCTCGCTCCGGCTGCCCCTCCAGCAGCGGCGAAAACCGGTTCGTGCTCTTGGCGGCATCCGGCTTTTCCGGCACATGCCCGGTCACCGGCTTTTCCGTGCGGCCGACGGTCATCTCATCCAGCGTGTTGCGGCGGAAGAGGGTCTTGTCGGCGGGGACCGGGCGGGCGTTGCGGCCGCCCATTTCGTCCAGTTCGGGTTTTGCGAAGTAGGAGGGTGAGGTGGGTGTGGCCCCCTCATCCGCCCTGCCGGGCACCTTCCCCCCGGTGGGGGGAAGGGACTCGCTGGTCGCCTTTGCGTTTCGCCTGATGCCTTCCATGGCCTTGGCTTCCTCGCGGGCGAGCGGGTCGTCCATGGCCGCCAGTTCCACCGCCTTGAGGCGTTTGATTTCGTCGCGCAGGCGGGCGGCCTTTTCGAAGTCGAGGTCGGCGGCGGCGTCGCGCATAGACTTTTCCAGCGCGTTGAGATGGGCCTGCAGGTTGTTACCGACGAGGTTGCCGCCATCGGCAAAGCCCTTGCCGGAGGCGCCGGAAATATCGGCGCGCACGTGGTCGCGCTCGTAGACCGAGTCGAGGATGTCGGAGATCTTGGCCTTGACGCTTTCGGGCGTGATGCCGTGCTCTTCGTTATAGGCCACCTGCTTTTCGCGGCGCCGGGCCGTCTCGTCCATGGCGCGCTGCATGGAGCCGGTAATGTTGTCGGCGTAGAGGATGACCTTGCCGTCGACGTTACGCGCTGCACGACCAATGGTCTGGATCAGCGAGGTCTCGGAGCGCAGGAAGCCTTCCTTGTCGGCATCGAGAATGGCGACGAAGCCGCATTCGGGAATATCCAGGCCCTCGCGCAAGAGATTGATGCCGACGAGCACGTCGAAAGCACCCAGACGAAGATCGCGGATGATCTCGATACGCTCCAGCGTGTCGATGTCGGAGTGCATGTAGCGCACGCGCACGCCCTGCTCATGCAGATATTCGGTCAGGTCCTCGGCCATGCGCTTGGTCAGCACGGTGCAGAGGGTGCGATAGCCCTTGGCGGCCGTCTCGCGGATTTCGCCGAGCACGTCGTCCACCTGGCTGCGGGCGGAGCGCACCTCGACGGGCGGATCGATGAGGCCGGTGGGGCGGATGACCTGTTCGGCGAAGACGCCGCCGGCCTGTTCCATTTCCCAGCCGCCGGGGGTTGCCGACACGGCGACCGTATCCGGGCGCATGGCATCCCATTCCTCGAAGCGCAGCGGGCGGTTGTCCATGCAGGAGGGCAGGCGGAAGCCATATTCGGCCAGCGTCGCCTTGCGCCGGAAGTCGCCCCGGTACATGCCGCCGATCTGCGGAATGGTGACATGGCTTTCGTCGATGAAGACGATGGCATTGTCTGGCACATATTCGAACAGCGTCGGCGGCGGGTCGCCGGGGTCGCGGCCGGTGAGGTAGCGCGAATAGTTCTCGATGCCCTGGCAGGAGCCGGTGGCTTCCAGCATCTCGATATCGTAGCGGGTGCGCTGCTCCAGGCGCTGCGCCTCCAGCAGGCGGCCGGCCTTTTCCAGCTCCACGAGGCGGCCCTTCAGCTCTTCCTTGATGGATTTGATCGCGGCATTCAGCGTGGGGCGCGGCGTCACATAGTGCGAATTGGCGTAGATTTTTACCGATTTCAGGTCGCCGGTCTTCTGGCCGGTCAGCGGGTCGAACTCGGTGATGGCGTCGATCTCGTCGCCGAACATGCTGATGCGCCAGGCCGCGTCTTCCAGGTGGGCCGGGAAGATTTCGATCGTGTCGCCGCGCCTGCGGAAGGAGCCGCGCTGGAAATCCATGTCGCGGCGCTTGTATTGCTGGGCCACAAGATCGGCCAGCAGCTGGCGCTGGTCCAGCCTGTCGCCGACATTCATCTGGAAGGTCATGGCCGTGTAGGTTTCGACCGAGCCGATACCGTAGATGCAGGAGACGGAGGCGACGATGATGCAATCGTCGCGTTCGAGCAGGGAGCGCGTCGCCGAGTGGCGCATGCGGTCGATCTGCTCGTTGATGGAGCTTTCCTTCTCGATATAGGTGTCGGAGCGCGGCACATAGGCTTCCGGCTGGTAATAATCGTAGTAGGAAACGAAATATTCCACCGCATTGTCGGGGAAGAAATTCTTGAACTCGGAATAGAGCTGGGCGGCCAGCGTCTTGTTCGGCGCCAGGATGAGGGCCGGGCGCTGCGTTTCCTCGATCACCTTGGCCATGGTGAAGGTCTTGCCCGAGCCGGTGACGCCGAGCAGGACCTGGCTGCGCTCGCCGGTCTCCAGCCCGCCCACGAGATCGCGGATCGCCGTCGGCTGGTCGCCGGCGGGGCTGTATTCCGAGGCCATGCGGATCGAGATGCCGCCTTCGGATTTATCCGGCCGGGCAGGGCGGTGCGGCGTCCAGATCTTGCCGTTCTTGTGCAGCGGGTTGCCGCTCTCGATCAGCTTGGAGAGCGCCTCGACGGTCGCGGTGACGCCGCCATTGGCAAGACTGCCGGCATCTTCAAGCGAGATATCGAGACCGGCCACCGGGTTCAGGCCCGCCGCCGCACGCGTCTTCGGGTCGCTCGACCCGCCGATGGAAACGCCGCGCGCCGTCTTGCTGACGGTGGCCTTCTTGTTGACGCTGACGGCCTCCGTATGCTTGCGCGCCTCGTTCTCCACCTTCTTGCGGTGCTTGCCCGCCTTGGAGGCGATTTCGCGCTGGCTTTCGACGCCTGCCTGCTCGGCATCGGCTTCGAGCTGCTTCACCCAATCGGCGACACTGCCGCTGAGCGGGGCGCCTTCAAAGGACGATTGGGGAGCTTCCTCGAAACCATTCGAGGCGGGGGATTTCTTCGGAGATTTTGCCATGCGCGGAATATGGCTGTTGTCATGCGGAAATGGAAGGGGTTGAGAGTACAAAAGGGAAACGAATGAATCGTTCGGGATTTTGGAATAGTGGGGTGGCGGCTTCGGCCGCTATCGAGTCAAAGAGATGGGCAAGGTTTGCGTCTGCGGCCCCCTCATCCGCCCTGCGGCCCCCTCATCCGCCCTGCGGGCACCTTCTCCCCGCTGGGGAGAAGGGGTGTCTGCCGCAATGCCCGGTGCAACTTCAAGCGTCTCTTGTTGCAAGCGGTGCCGCGTGTTCCCGCCTTCTACCCATTGGGGAGAAGGTGCCCGAAGGGCGGATGAGGGGGCTCCGGGTGATGCCGCCACCCACCCATCACGCCGAGCGCTGATCCGCCGGCCCCTCGGCCCGCGCCAGGTTCAGCGCACTGTTGATCAGCCCGATATGGCTGAACGCCTGCGGAAAATTCCCGAGCATGCGCTTTGACCCCGGATCATATTCCTCCGCCAGCAGCCCGACATCGTTGCAAATCGCCAGCAGCCGCTCGAACAGCTGCAGCGCATCCTCCTGCCGCCCGATCATGTAGTAGGCGTCGACGAGCCAGAAGCTGCAGGCGAGGAAGGCGCCTTCGCCGGGTGGAAGGCCGTCGTCCACTTCCTGCGTTTCGTAGCGCAGGAGCAGGCCGTCGCGCAGCAGCTTGCGCTCCACCGCCTCGACGGTCGCCACATAGCGCGGATCGTCCGGCGCGATGAAGCCGACCATGCCGAGATGCAGCAGGCTCGCATCCATCGCGCTCGAGCCGTAGGCCTGGGTGAAGCAGCCGAGTTCGGCGTTGAAGGCCTTTTCGCAGACCTCGGCGTGGATCCGGTCGGCAATCGCGCGCCAGCGGGCGGCTTCTTCTGGCTCGCCGTCCGCCTCGGCGATCTGGACGGCGCGGTCGAAGGCCACCCAGGCCATGACCTTGGAATAGGTGAAATGCTGGCGCTCGCCGCGCACTTCCCATATGCCCTCGTCAGGCTGCACCCAGACCTTTTCCAGGAAGGGCAGGATGGCGATGGCCAGTTCGCGGCCGCGGTGATGCGGCGGCAGGCCGCCCTTGCGGGCCTGCAGCAAGGCATCTGCCACCTCGCCATAGACATCGAGCTGCACCTGCTCGGCGGCGGCATTGCCGATGCGCACCGGCGCGGAGCCTTCGTAACCCTGCAGCCAGGGCACCTGCCATTCCAGCAGGTTGCGCTCGCCGGCGACACCATACATGATCTGCATCTGAGCCGGAGCACCGGCAACGGCACGCAGCAGCCAGCTGCGCCAGGCGCTCGCCTCCTCGTAGTAACCGAGCTTCATCAGGGCGAGCAGGGTCAGCGTCGCGTCGCGCAGCCAGCAATAGCGGTAATCCCAGTTGCGCGGGCCACCGATCTTTTCCGGCAGGGAGGTCGTGGCCGCGGCGACAATGCCACCCGTCGGCATGTAGGTGAGCGCCTTCAGCGTGATCAGCGAGCGCTTCACCTGCTCTGTCCACTTGCCCACCTTGGGGCATTTCGCGGCAAAGGATAACCAGAATTCCTCCGTATCCGGCAGCGCATATTCCACCTGCCGCTGGGTCGGCTGCGGCAGGTGCGAGGGGGACCAGGTCAGCGTGAAGATCTGCTGTTCGCCGGTCGCGACCTCAAAAGAGCCAACCGTGCTCAGCCCGCGGCCTTCCAGCGGCACGGCGCAATTCAGCGTCAGCCTGTCCGGGCCGGCAATAGCGGTGATGCCGCCATCCTCGCCATGCGTGACCCAGGGAACGGTGCGGCCGTAATCGAAGCGGAGATTGAGCTCCATGTCGAAGGCGACGGTGCCGCTCTTGCCCTCGACGATGCGCATCAGGTCGCTGGTGCCATCGCGCAACGGCATGAAGTCGGTGACGACAGCGGTGCCGGTCTCGGTCTGGAATTCGGTTTCGAGAATGAGCGTGTCTTCGCGGTAGCGGCGTGTGGTGGCGTATTTGCCGCCCGAAGGCGAGAGCGACCAGAAGCCATTCTCCTCCGTGCCGAGCAGAGCCGCGAAACAGGCGGGAGAGTCGAAGCGCGGAAAACACAGCCAGTCTATCGAGCCGTTTCTGGAGACGAGTGCTGCGGTCTCGCAATCGCCGATAAGCGCGTAATCCTCGATAAGTGCCGTCACCATAACCTCCTCAGCATGTCAGCCGGGGTTTAGGTAGGGCTTGTACGCGGAGGTCAACCGCGGGAACGGCGCGTCAGGTGCCTGCTGCCGTCATCTCCACCAGCCTCCGATACCGGGGGTGGTCGCGGATCGTGTCGAGGTCCGGATCGCTCGTCCACCAGTGGCGGTGCACGGAGGCGATCGGGAGGACCTTTTCCAGGAGATCGAGCGCCGCTTCCTGATCGCCCATGTTCAGATAGGCGCAGGCGATATTGTACATGGCGTTGAGATCATCGGGGTCTATGGCGAGCGTGCGGGCCGCCCATTCCCTGGCGCGGTCGCATTCGCCGAGATAGGCGAGCATCAATGCTCCAAGCTGGGCAGGGCTCGAATTCTCGGGATGCTGGCTGAGTTCGCGTTCGGCCCGCTCCAGGCCCAGCCGGCCGGCCCGCTGCATGTCGGCGCGGCGGCCAAGCTTGAGATAGATGCAGGCCAGGAGCGCGGCGGAGCGGTAGTCGTCGAACCGCAGCTGCGTGGCGCGTTCGAACAGGGTGGCGGCTCGTTCGAAATCGCCATTTTCGAAGAAGAAGCGCGCGAAGAAATAGTTTGCCTCATGCAGATCCGGATCGAGCGTGAGCGCCAGCTCGAATTCGGCGGCGGCTTCATCGCGCTGGCCGCCATATTGCAGGGCGAGGCCGCGCGAGGCATGGGCGTCGGCGAGATCGGGATCGAGTTCCAGCGCCCTGGCGCTCGTCGCGAGGATGCCCTCGATCGAGATATCGGCATATTGCCAGGAGTGGAGAACGGAATCGCAGAGCGCGATGCCGGCATAGGCGCGCGCATAATCAGGGTCGATCTCGGCCGCCTTCGAGAACATGCGCCGCGCCAGCAGCATGTAGGATCTCGAGCACATGTGCAGGAATTGCCGGCCCCGAAGGTAATAGGTGTAGGCCTTGACATCCTCCGTCGGCGTGGCGTCGATCGCCGCTTTCTCATCCGGCAGCAGCCTGACCTTCAGCTGCTCGATGATGGCGTGGGCGATCTCGTCCTGTATGGCGAAGATGTCGGTCAGTTCGCGGTCGTAGCGCTCCGCCCAGAGGTGGCTGCCATCCCGGCCGTCGACGAGCTGCCCGGTGATGCGCACGCGGGCGCCGGCCTTGCGCACGCTGCCTTCCAGCAGGAAGCCGACGCCGAGTTCGCGGGCTACCTGCTCGATCTTCACGGCCCGGCCCTTGTAGGTGAAGCTCGTGTTGCGGGCGATGACATGCAGGCCGGAGATTTTCGCGAGGTCGGTGATGATGTCTTCAGTGATGCCGTCGGAGAAATATTCCTGCTCCGGGTCGCCGCTCATGTTGCTGAAGGGCAGGACGGCGATCGAGATCCTTTTCAGCACTCGCGGCCCGGCGCGGGAAGACATTCCCTGATCGAACTTCACGCGGTAGCAGGCGATCGGCTCGGCAATGTTCTTGACCCGCTGCTCGCCCATCGGCTCGAAGATAAAGGCAAGCTTGCCGGAAACCTCACTCGAAACCTTGCCCGACACACAGATGCCGCCGGGCTCGGCAAGGGCCTGCAGGCGGGCGGCGATGTTGACGCCTTCGCCATAACGATCCTCGCCCTCGACGATGACCTCGCCGAGATTGATGCCAATCCGAATTTCCAGCTGCGTGTTTTCGGAAGCGCCGGCATTGCGCCTGATCATGCCGCGCTGCAGGGCGGCGGCGCATTCCACCGCATCGACGACGCTGCCGAATTCGGCCAACAATCCATCGCCCATCAGCTTGAAGATGCGGCCATTATGTTGGCGGATTTCCGGCTCCAGCAGCTCCTTGTGATCTGCCCTCAGCCGCTGGAACGTACCGGCCTCATCCTGCTCCATCAGCGCCGAATAGCCGGCGACATCGGCGGCGAGTATGGCTGCGAGCTTGCGTTCCATGCCGGTCCCCTCGATGAGCATGCTCTCGAGCGGGAGTGTAGCATAGGCGCGAAAGCCAGTCTGCTTCGCTGCAAAGATCGGGGCTGGGGCGGAACATGACGCAGGAGCGGCCGTCGGGTAGGGCTGCTAAAGGCAAATACCCTGCGCAATGCGCCGTCTTCCGCCTACAGCAACAGCCGCTCCAGGCTGCCCTGGTCCTTCACGCCATGCTGATAGAAATGCAGGATCTGGATCGCCAGTTCCTCGCGCTCGCCGTCCGTGGCGATATGCCGTGCCGCACAGATATGGTCATAGACGCTCTGGCAAAGAGCGACATCTTCTTCCTGCATCGGCGTCTGACTCGCCGACATTTTCTCTCTTATCATCGACATTCCCTCAAACGTCCCCCCGAACGTTCTAGGGCGCAGATTGTGTTCTTCAACAAAAAGTAGATCACGTCCTCGTGCAGCCCCGTCCGCCCTGGGGATTTCTTCAATGCCTGTTCACGATGTTACGCATGTAATAGCAACAGATCCGCGCTTGCGGTAAAGGAAGGAGAAGGGCCGCCCGGTTCAACAGGTTGGGCAACCCTTCTCCACTGGGTTTGCAGCATCCAGCGTGGAACATTGTAGGCCTGAATAATGGAACCGCAATTTCACTTTTTAAATCGCGGCGAAATTATTTCAGCTGTTGCTTAATAAATACCCGGCGGAGCTTTCCGCCGGGTATTTGTTTAATTTTTGCACAGTTAAAACGCAGACTTGGCAGGCTTTTTGACTTGTCAGACCGCCACAGCCATCTGCGCCTCATCCATCTGGGCGAGGCATCTCGCCTGATCGAGTGGCCGGCCGAGTTCCTCATAGCGGGCGGCGGCCTCGGCGAAGGCGGCGACGGCGCGGATTCTGTTGGCCTGGGCCTGGCGCTGGACGCCGCGGGCCTCCCAGAGAGCAGCCGCCCAGGGGCCGCCCTGCCACATGCCGGCAATGCGCTCGGCTTCGTTCAGGCGGCGGTCGACCTGGTCGAGATTGCCGGCCTGGGCGAGCGCGATCGCGGACGCCGTGCGCAGGCCCATGGAGCAGGGCTGGCAGGCGCCGGGGGTCAGCAGCCGGTCGCCGGTGAGGATGGCTTCGGCGACCTTTTCCTTGCTGGTGGCGGAGCGCACGGCGAGCGCCTGCAGGCGCAAGAGCAGGTGACCTGACAGCCAGGAGGCCTGCGCATCGGCAAATGCCTTCTGGATGAAGCGGGCGGCGCGCCATTTCTGGCCGCGGGCAAGCGCGATCTCGGCCAGCCGTTCCAGCACCAGCACCCGGCCTGATATGGCATTGGCTTCCACATGCAGGCGCTCGGCCTCAACAAGCAGGCGTTCGGCCTCATCGAGATTGCCGGCGCAGCGGGCGATCTCGCCGAGGATGAGGCAGGCGAGGCCGCGGCCGGCCACGGATTTCGCCTCGTCGGCGACACCGAGCAGCTCCTCGGCGCTCTCATGGATGAGGCCGTGGCCGCGGGCGTCACACAGGCAGAATTCCGCGAGGCAGAGATGGCCATCGAAGACGGCGGGCACGAAGGCGCTGCGTTTCCTTACCCATTCGGTGAATTCGCTGCGGAAAAGCTCTCGCCACTGGCCCTGCATATGGGCCGTGAGCCCGAGGATGGCGCCGGCTTCGCCGACTTCGCGGCCGAGGCCGGCATCCAGCGCGTCGGCGCGGGTCTGGTGGGCGAGATCGGCAGCCTTTGCGAATTCGCCGCTCTGCAGATGGACGAGGGCCCAGGCAAGGGCAGCGCGGATGCGCTCCACCGGGGCTGCCGGCTGCGCGCCCGATAGAGCCAGCGCCCTCTCGTAAAGCTCGATTGCCGGGCGGCTGGGGCCGACGCCGAGCTCGGCGTGCAGCTTTTCGCGCAGCTGGTCGAACTGGCGGATCGCCTCCGTGCGGTTGCCGGCATCGAGGGCTGCCTGCATGAGGGCGCATTGCGCCTCCTCGTCGGTCGGGTCGAGCGCGATCAGCCGGCGCCACAGCTTGCCAGCGCGCAGCGTCTCCACATAGAGCTGCTGCAGGCGCTGGCGGGGTGCGTCCAGCCATTCGAGGAAGCGGTCGTCCGGCAGCAGCGCGCCGCCATAGAGATCGGCCGCGGCCTCGCATTCGGCCGCATCCCTGCTGCGCAGCGCGGCCTTTGCAGCGCTCTCGAACCTGATGACATCGGTGTCGATTTCCACGTCGGGCAGGAAGGCCACGATTTCCTTCGTTATGCCGATCGCATCAGGCGCATCCAGCGCCTTGCGGGCGAAATGCAGCGCCTTGCGCAGGTTGGCGCCGGCGGCGTCCGCATCGAGATCAGGCCAGAAGGCCTCCATCGCCTGTTCGCGGTGGATGCGATGCTCGGGCGAGAGCGCCAGCAGCTTGATGATGGCGGCGGCGCGGTCTCGCTTCCAGGCGGCGGCCGGGATTTCGGCACCATCGACGCGAACCGCAAAGCGGCCGAGCAGTTCCAGAGAAATTTTCACATTATGCCCCTGTCAGATGAGGCCCGATCGCGGCCCGGAATGTCTCGAAAATGCCATGTCGAAAAAAAGCCCGTGCCGGCGTTCCCGCCCGCCGCAGCGAAAGCTGGCTCGGGGAACGCTGGAGGAACGGGCGCAAGCGTAATGTCGCCATCGTACATCCGGCGCTAGCGATGGCAACACACCCAGAGCAGCGCAAAGAGGATCAGCCCAGATTTCGCGACCCCGGCCAAGGTGCCGGCAAACCAAGAGGACCAAGACCATGTCACTGCGCATCAACGACATCGCCCCCGATTTCACCGCCGAGACCACCGACGGCATGATCAGCTTCCACGAATGGCTGGGCAAGGACTGGGGCATCCTGTTTTCCCACCCGAAGGATTTTACACCCGTCTGCACCACGGAGCTCGGCTATATGGCGCGGCTGAAGCCGGAATTCGACAAGCGCGGCGTGAAGATCATCGGCCTCTCGGTCGATCCGGTCGACAGGCATTCCGGCTGGGCGATGGATATTGCCGAGACGCAGGGGATGGCGCCGAACTTCCCGATGATCGGCGATCCCACGCTCGCCGTCTCGAAGCTCTACGACATGCTGCCGGCCGCTTCCGGCGAGACATCCGAGGGACGCACGGCTGCCGACAACCAGACGGTGCGCAATGTCTATGTCATCGGGCCGGACAAGAAGATCAAGCTCGTCATCTCCTACCCGATGACGACGGGGCGCAATTTCGACGAGATCCTGCGGGTGATCGACAGCCTGCAGCTCACTGCCAAGCATCGCCTGGCGACGCCCGTGAACTGGAAGCCGGGCGACGAGGTGATCATTGCCGGTTCCGTTTCCAATGACGAGGCGAAGCAGCTCTATCCGCAGGGCTGGAAGGAGCCGAAGCCCTATATCCGCATCGTGCCGCAGCCGATCCTGACCTGAAAGGTACTGCCTCCCGTAAGGGAATGAATAGCTTGCCCTTAGGGAAGGTCATCCGAAGAGGCGAGGGCGGGAGTGTGCATCCGTCCTCGTCCCATATTCCGCTTTTTTCCATGCGAGCGTATCATCGGCCACGGCGTCGGCCCGAAATTCGGATTCGATTTTCGGAAAGCCTGATGCGTAGATTGAAAAGACAGAGCGTCCCTTGTGCGTCCGAACGGATGCACGGCGCCCTGGAGCCGGTATCCGTTCGCTTGGCTAGATCGAGATGAGCACATCACGGAGACGACCATGATTTTCCGACAGCTTTTCGACAGTGTTTCCGGCACCTATACCTATCTCATCGCCTCCAGGCGCGGCGGCGAGGCGCTGATCATCGATCCCGTCCTGGAAAAGGTGGATCGCTACATGCAGCTCGTGCGCGAGCTGGACCTGAAGCTGGTCAAGGCGGTCGACACACACCTCCATGCCGACCACATTACCGGCCTCGGCGCGCTGCGCGACCAGACCCATTGCATCACCGTGATGGGCGAGCAGACCAAGGCCGATGTCGTCGCCATGCGCGTTGCCGAAGGCGACCGGGTGACGATCGAGGGCATGAGCCTCGACGTGCTCTATACGCCCGGCCATACTGACGATTCCTATTCCTACCTGATGGGCGACCGCATCTTCACCGGCGACACGCTGCTCATCCGCGGCACCGGCCGCACCGATTTCCAGAACGGCGACCCGCGCGCCCAATATGACTCGATCTTCAACAAGCTGCTCCGCCTGCCGGAGGAAACGCTGCTCTTCCCCGCCCACGACTACAAGGGCGACACGGTCTCCACCATCGGCGAGGAAAAACGCTTCAACCCGCGCCTGCAGGTGAAATCGATCGACGAATATGTCGAGCTGATGAACAACCTGCACCTGCCCAACCCCAAGATGATGGACGTCGCCGTGCCCGCCAACATCCGCATCGGGCTGCATCAGGAGGAGATCGCAAGGAAAGGCTGGGCGGTGAGTGCGCGGGATGCGCTGGGGCTGAGGGGGCGCAGCGATGTTGTCCTCGTTGATTTGCGCGAGCGGAGCGAACGGGAGCGGCATGGGGTGATCCCGGGCGCGCTGCATGCGCCCTATGCGGATCTGCAGGAGAACCTGTCAGAGGGTGGGATGCTGCATGAGCTGGCGGTGGCGACGGGCAAGAGGGTGGTGTTTTACTGTGCGTTCGGGGAGAGGTCGGCGATGGCTGTGCAGGCGGCGCAGGATGCGGGGATGGGGAGCGCGTGTCATATTGAGGGTGGGATTGATGCCTGGAAGAAGGCTGGGGGTGTGGTGGGGGAGTGAGGAAGGATCTGACGAAATCAGGCGACAGGCTTGCGATTGTTGAACAGGAAGCTGGTTGACTTGAAATATCTGCCTGGCGTCACGCGCGAATGTCGGGGCAATTGCGAACCAGAAACGTTGTTGCGATTTTGACTAAAAACGATTTATGCGTGTTGCAATTTTAAGACGAATTGATGACATGTTGCATGCTGAAAGCATTGCAAAGGATTCGGGAAATTGGTTGCGCAGACAAAGAAAGACACTAGGCCGAAGTATTTCTCCGATATTCAAAATGCGATATCTAACAAAAAATTAGTAATCGTTGTGGGTACGGGCGTAAGTCGAGCGCTTAGCGCGAATTCGGCCAATGTATTTTCTTGGAGCGGATTAATTCAAAATGGATTGGAATACTGCAAAACGCGGGCATGCGTTACGGATGCCCAATACGGCGCTTGGAAGACCCATCTAGATTCAAGCGACATTGATGATTTGCTAAGTGCAGCAGAGTTTGTGGGAAGAAAACTGGGCGCCCCCACAGGAAGCATGTACGCTCGTTGGCTTGAAGAGAGCTTCGGCGCGGCTGATGTTTTAAATAAAGGGTTATCTGACGCAATTTCGAGTATAGCTCAGCTAGAAATTCCTATCGCTACTTTAAATTATGATACACTTCTGGAGGAGGTTACTGGTCTTCCAACAATAAATTTCTCCGAAACCAAGAAGGTTACAGAGTGGGTTCGTCGTGAAACATCAGGGATATTGCACCTTCACGGTGTGTGGAGCGACCCTCAGAGTTGCATACTTGGAATTCGCGACTATCACACTGCCAGTCTGAGTGACGTTCGGCAATTTATTCAGAGGAATTTAAGTACCTTCGGAAGGATATTGTTTCTGGGTTGTGGAGATACTTTTTCGGATCCGAATTTTTCTGCGCTAATTTCCTGGATGCGTGCGGAAATAAGAGGGTCCTCACCGTTGCACTATGCTCTGGTGCGCGAGAGCGAGCTATCTACAAGGCACGCTGATGCCAACTGGCAAGGGTTTGTTGAACCCATAAGCTATGGCAAAGAATATAGTGATCTTCCGACATACTTGAAATCGTTACTACCTTCGCCTGAAGTCCTTGAATACATAAGTAAATCTCAACCGCCTTCGACTGAAAATCAGGTGCGCGACGATAAAGCTTTGCGCGAGTATCGATCTTTCTTGCTTCGCGATTGCGGACAAATGACGATTGAGGGAATTCGCACAGATATTGATACGGCGCAACGGAAGTTCGACCTTGAGAAACTGTTTGTACCGTTAAGTGTTACTCCTATTCCGCCGGAATTTCCTTTATCAGATAAGAAGAGAGATGTAAAACTCCGAAAATGGATGGAGGAGAACAATAAACAACTAGGGTTCGGCGAGATATTCACCAATCAACAGCGTATCGCTCTCCTTGCTCTACCTGGTGGAGGGAAAACACTTCTATTGAAGCGCCTGGCTGTAGCCTATGCAGATGAAAATAGACGAACAAACTCAAATGATTTTCTACCGGACCTCGACATTTATCCCGTTTTAATCAGATGTCGAGAATGGCGGGAGCATATCGCCCGCCCGATTCCGTTTATCCTGAAGAACATATCGAATATCACTGGCCAGTCAGGATTAGACAACTTTTATGAAGCCCTGCTTCCATTATTGAAGGCTGGAAAAGTAGTTCTGCTGGTTGATGGTTTGGACGAGATCCACAGCGACGCAGATAGAGCAACATTCGCGGAAAATCTTGAGAAATTTCTAGACGACTTCAAAAAAATTCGGCTCGTTGTAACAAGTAGAGAAGCAGGTTTTGGCCTCGTCGCGCCGACTGTGGCAAGATTCTGCGATAGATGGCGTCTTGCGCCGCTAGATGACGTAACAATCTCATCTCTCTGCGTCCATTGGCATAAGCTGATGGCCGGAGAGAGCGTCGAAGCTGCGGATGATGCTGCAGAGGTCTCAGAGCGTCTTCTACAGAATCCTGCTTTGCGAAGACTGGCGGAAAATCCACTTCTTTTGACCATGCTGTTGGTTGTGAAGCATGGCGCCGGTCGACTTCCTCCAGACCGAGTGAGCTTGTACAGCCGAGCAGTGGAAGTTCTGTTGGACACATGGAACATTAAAGGGCACGAGGCTCTAAATATTAAAGAAGCATTACCTCAGCTTTCATACGTAGCATACGAGTTAATGAGGCGTGGGAAACAAACGGCTACACAATCGGAACTGATATCACTTCTCGAGGAAGCCCGAGAAAAGGTTCCACGGATAAAGATGTATGCGAAAGATTCGCCCGTAGATTTTTTACGTCGGGTTGAACTTCGTTCGAGTTTGCTGATGGAGGCCGGCTACCAACTTGAGGGTAGTCGACCTGTACCGTTTTATCAATTTAGGCACCTGACGTTCCAGGAGTATCTGGCAGCTGAGGCTGCCGTAAATGGAAACTACCGGGAATATAGTATTGGTGACAATCTTTTAACCCCTTTAGCGTCGTGTCTAGAGCTTGAGGAATGGAAAGAGGTAATACCGATGGCGACAGTGCTTGCCCGCAGGCAGGCCGAGCCCGTTATGATAGAGCTTCTAAATAAGGCAAAGGCGCTTGCCGATGACCTCAAACATGGCGTTGATTTTGAGGGGAAGCGCGATTGGTCGAGCATGCGATTGCCTTCACCGGTGTCGCTACTACTGCAATGTCTTGCAGAAGAGGCTGAGGCATCCCCTCAAACATTGACCGATGCACTGTATATTTTGGCGGTGTTTGCTAAGGGATGTCGGAGTAATGCGAACTGGGATAGTCTTCTCAAGGGTATATACTCCGACGAATTCATTAATGTGATCTTCGAAATAAATCCGGCGGAGTGGCCGACAGAAATCTGGTTGCGCAATACGAAAGCTGTGGCACTGGCACTCTCTAAAGCAGGGGGATTTTGGCGATCGAATGACGGGATGGCGTTGATTCACTCTCAGCTCAACAGCAACAACGACAGCGAGATCGAGAGGGGGCTTCTAGCTTTAGCTGGGGTGTATTGGGGCCACTTGTATAACTTTGATATGGACGATGAGACGCTAAATATGGTCGAACAACACATATTTTCAGCCTCTCCGAGAGTATGGGAGCCAGCCATATGGGTTTTCGGGCTCGCACACTCCCATGATGAAAATGATAGGCCGTGCAACATTAAGACGTTGGACCGTTTGGCGGAAATCCTCATCGCCGACGGAACAGAGAATGAAGTAGCTTCATTTGCTTTGAGTAGATTGGCAAAGATCGATCGTGCTAATTGGTCGCCCAAGGTAGATGCCGATGGAAGGAAAAAAATTCTAGAACAAATAGATCCAACGAAGATCGCCTCCACCAACTTTTCAAGAGAACCGGGCTATTTCATCCTTGCATACCATATTCCTGATTTAATAGATGATGGTGACCTTTACTCCAGATTGAAAGGGGTCGAAAATGTGCCGTTTCCGAAATCTGTGATTGAGATCATAAGTGAGTTGGAAAACAAGCTTTTAGTCCCTCAAGATTATAGAATGTCTCCACGTCCAGCACGTACCCGGCGAAAGGTTAGGTCGAAATAGAAACTGGCAAAAGTCATGAGCTGATTTCTAAGTTGCTCATGATTATGATCACTTAGATCTAATTGATTCTGGGGTGTTTTTAGCAAGGCAGTCGTGTCTTCGCGCCGGGTTAATGCTCCCATTCCGGTCCGGCGGCAGTCTTCCATATTTCAATCGTCCACTTATGCTCTCTTTCAAGGGCGGAACTGGGAGACGATTGTTCACATTGCGTAGCTAAAGCGTGTCGCACTTATTCTGCCTCATATCCGGCTGCTCTGAAGAAATTCAGGCATTCGTCGACTGAGAAGAGGCCGACAATCTCACCGAGGGCTTTTGTCATTGCATCGAATGCTCCAGATATTATTCTCGTAAAACTTGTAGAAAATATTATGCGCCCTATGCTTTGTCTCTCTGGAGATTGAACTGAATTAGGACGACTGTACTTCTCTGTGCCGCCGCGATCACATTGGCCGGCTGCCAGACTCCGGCACCACAATCCGTTTTGGATTCACAGCGTCCTCCGCCCAGCTCGGTTAAACGCGAGTATGTGGACGCCCTGCGCGGAACCATCAAACCGGGAAATTTCGTGAAGGCCGAGATTTCGAGCGTGGTGCTGCTCGATCCTGAAAAGCAGATCTACGCCTATTGCACGCGGACGGCGGAACGTGCCTATCCGGACTGGTCCTATATCGGCCTTTCCTTGAAACAGAACGTGATCCTGGGCCTCTCAAAGAACGACTACCGCTGCCACGACAAACGGCTGCGTTACTACGATTTTCCTGAGCTGCGGAACATGAAGTTCTGACGGAACCGGGTTCAGTCACCAACGGGCAGGCGGCGCTAAGCTCTTCTTACGCGCTGCCTCGCACCGCCCAGGCCACACTCTCGAACCCGCGCGGCCCATCCTCGCTTCTCCCATCCAGATAGGCAGCCTTCAGCGCCTCCCGCAGCCGGCCCCGTCTCGCCTCCGGCAATGCCTCGAAAAAGGCTGAAAACCGTCCCTGCCCATAGACCTTCGGCAGGTAGAAATCCTCGAAATCGGCATAGTTCATCATGATCGTCAGCCTTGCCTCGGTGACATCGGCAAAACCGGCATTCGCAAAGAGCGCCCGCAACTCACCCTCCGCCGTCATCGGCCTCGGGCCGGAGGGGATGCCGTTGCCTTCGGCTTCGGGTTCGACGGCGCGGATCGTGTTCCAGAAGAGACGCCAGCTCGGCATGCCGTCATGGGACCAGACGGCAGCTGCGGCGGTGGCGCCCGGTGTCAGGACGCGGCGCATTTCGGCGATGGCCTTGTCGGCGTCGGAGACGAAATGCAGGACGAGCAGGGAATAGGCGGCGTCGAAGCTCTTGTCGTCATAGGGCAGAGCGCAGACGTCGCCCTGGCGGGCCGATATCCTCGGGTCATCCGTGCGGGCGCTGAGGGCCGTGACGAAGTTTTGCTCGAAATCCAGGGCTTCGATGGCGGTCAGTCCTGGATGGGTTGCGAGCGCCAGCGTCAGGCTGCCGGTGCCGCAGCCGGCGTCGAGGACGCGGCCGTGCGAGGGCACGCCGGCGAAGGCGAGGAAGGGGTCTGCAAGCTTGCGGCTCCAGCGGCCCATGCTGGCTTCATAGGCGTCAGCGCCCTTGGCGATGAAGGTGGATGGCATGGGGGCGCTCCCGGCAATGGTGCTTTTGCGGGGCGGATATAGGGCGGGGTGGATGCGGCGTCTATCGGAGGGCCGGGGTTTGCTCGGTTGCGCGGTGGACACACGCTCTGGGCTCCTGCCATCGCCCCATGACTTGGCCTCTGACGGCCTTCACGCCGCCGGTTTTCATGGCGGTTCCTGCGGCAGCTGAGAACAAACCCCTTGGCGATGCTTTCACGCAATGCCGACCGCTGGTTTGCCTCTTGATTAATGCTTGTTGATTATGTTCTTATAGTTGAATTATAGGTGACTCATGCAAGCCAGACGGTATCGTGTCATCACGCTGGGCATAGTACTTGCTGTCGTCGGGGCGGTCGCGCCGCTGGCGGTCATGGCCTATGCCTCATGGCAGATTGCCATCGGCAAGGAACTGTCGGGCCTTCAGCGACAGGCCGAAGACGCTGTCGAGCGGGCAAGTTTCACCTTTTCCGATGCGCGCGCCGCACTTGCCGAAGTGGATGCCGCAAATGTCACTCCCTGCTCGCCGCAGCATATCGCGCTCATGCGTGTGCTGACCATAAATACGGTGTCTGTGGAGGAGATCGGTTATTTCGAAGATGGCAAGCTTAGGTGCACGTCATGGGGCGTCACGGAAGCCGATATCGCGAAACCGCGTGTGGATTACACCACCGCTGACGGCGTGGAGGTATCTCTTCGCATTCTGCCTATTGTAAGCCGAGGCAAACATATGACGGCGCTGCACCTGGGCAATCACAATGTCCTTGTGACGCCTTCAAGGTTTGTCGATGTCGAGCTTGGCCGCGGCATATCGCTTGCGCTTTTCAACAACAGCGGGCTGCTGATCGATGGAAGCAACGATCCGGATATTTCGTTCGCCCGCCAGCATATCGACAACAAGGTCACGGGCATCGACGGAGAGAGGATGTTTGCGTCCGTATCCGGCGGTGGTGTCGTCGCTGTGACTTCGGAGCAGACAAGCATGGTCTACGGCCAGCTTCGCCGGGAGCTGACCTTGTTTCTTCCAGTCGGCCTTTTCATCGCCGCGTTCATCGTGGCTGTGGTCGTGGTGTTTTCCAGGGGAAAGCTGTCGCCGCGGGCCGAACTGGAGTTTGCGATCCATAGACGGCAGTTCATCGTGCATTATCAGCCTATCATCGAGCTGGCGACGGGTGTCTGTGTGGGCGCCGAGGCGCTGGTGCGATGGCGGCAACGGGATGGCAGCATAGTCCGCCCCGATCTCTTCATCCCGCTTGCGGAGGAAACGGGGCTGATTATGCCGATCACCGATCAGGTGGTCGAGGCGGTGGTAAAGGATATGTCGGCGGTTCTCGCCAGCGACAGGGGGCTGCACATCGCAATCAATCTCTGCGCGGCCGATATCAAATCGGGCCGCTTCATCGACATGATCGCCGAAAAGCTTCAGAACACGGATATTCACAACGAGCAGATCTGGCTGGAGGCGACAGAGAGGGGCTTCATGGACGTCGAAGCCGCCCGGACGAATCTGGAGAGGGCACGAAAAGCCGGCCACTCAGTTGCCATCGACGATTTCGGGACGGGCTATTCCAGCCTGCAATATCTCCAGGGTCTGCCTGTGGATGCGCTGAAGATCGACAAATCCTTCATCGACATGATTGGGCGGGGCACAGCGACGAGTTCCGTAACCCTGCATATTATCGAGATGGCACAGGAGCTTGGACTGTTCGCCGTTGCGGAAGGTGTCGAAACGGAAGAGCAGGCCGCCTATCTGCGCGAGCACGGCGTCTCGTTCGGCCAGGGCTGGCTTTTCTCCAAGGCGCTTGCGGCGCAGGACTTCCTGGATTTTCGCAAGACCTCGATCGCCAAATTCGGACCGGCGCCGGCGATCATTCGGCTCGTCAAGTCGATTTGATCCGGACATTCGAAATTTGCAACAACCGCTATCGGGCAGGCGATCACCTCACGCCGCGCACAGCCCTCCGACCTGCTATTCGTGGGAGATTGGGGCGTTCGCGTTCGGCCCCATGTGGCGCATTGCTATAGATCGGGCTTCGAAATTGCCTCCCGGGCCCTCAAGGGAGCCCGGGAGGCATGACGCACCGGCCGCTGCGGTCAGGGGTGGACGGTCGGGGCGTTTGGCGGGGTTTCCTGTGGTGCGGGCGTTTCCTGCTCGGTGACCGGTCGCTTCGTCCTCATCAGCTTCAGGACGAAGACGAAGAAGGCCGGGACGAAGAAGATGGCGAGCACCGTGGCTGATATCATGCCGCCCAGCACGCCGGTGCCGATGGCGTTCTGGCTCGCCGCGCTCGGGCCGGTCGCGATCGCCAGCGGCACGACGCCGAGGGTGAAGGCGAGTGAGGTCATGATGATCGGGCGGAAGCGGACGCGGGCGGCTTCTATCGCCGAATCCAGCAGGGATTTGCCTTCGGCGTAATAATCCTTGGCGAATTCGACGATCAGGATGGCGTTCTTGGCGGATAGGCCGATGATCGCAATGAGGCCCACCTTGAAGTAGATGTCGTTGGGCATATCGCGCAGCATCACCGCCGCGACCGCGCCGATAACGCCGAGGGGCACGACCAGCATGACCGAAAGCGGGATCGACCAGCTTTCGTAGAGACCTGCCAGAAGCAGGAAGACGAAGAGGATCGACAGGCTGAAGAGGATCGGCGCCTGGCTGCCGGAGGTGATTTCTTCCGCCGACTGGCCGGACCATTCGAAGCCGAAACCTTCCGGCAGTTGCGAGGCCAGACGCTCCATTTCGGCGATCGCCGCACCCGAGGACTGGCCGGGTGCCGGGGCGCCGGAGATACGCACGGTCGGATAGCCGTTATAACCGACGATCTGCGGCGCGCCCTTCTGCCATTGGGCAATGGCGAAGGAGGAGAGCGGCACCATGCCGCCGCTCGCATTGCGCACGTTGATCTTCATCACGTCGTCGATCTGCAGGCGGGCGCGGTCATCCGCCTGGACGATGACGCGCTGCATGCGGCCGGTATTCGGATAGTCGTTGATATAGGACGAGCCGAGATTGGCGGTGATGGCGTTGTTGATATCGGCGAAGGAGATGCCGAAGGTGTTGGCCTTTTCGCGGTCGATCACCATCAGCACCTGGGCTGCGTCCGGCATGCCTTCGACGCGCATGCCCGTCAGGACAGGGCTCTTGCCCGCCATCTGCATCAGCTGGCCGGCCGCCTCGACAAGTGCGGTCTGGCCCTTGCCGCCGCGGTCCTGCAGGCGGAAGGAGAAGCCGCCGGTGGCGCCGAAGCCTTCGATCGGCGGCGGCGAGAGCGCGAATGTGGTGGCGTCCTTCAGGGCGAAGAGCTGGCCGTTCACGCGGTTGGCGATTTCCTGCACGGTATTGCCGGGGCCGCGGTCCGCCCAGTCCTTCAGCGTCACGAAGGCAAGTGCTGCATTGGCGCCGTTGCCCGAGAAGGAGAAGCCCTGGATCGCGACGATATTTTCGACGGCGGATTCGGTGCGGAAGATCTTTTCCACCTGCTTGATGGATTCGATCGTGCGGTTGGCGCTCGCTTCCGGCGGGCCCTGGATATCGACGATCATGAAGCCCTGGTCTTCATCCGGCACGAAGGCGGTCGGCAGGTTGATGAAGAGATAGCCGAGGCCGACGACGAGGGCGAGATAGACGATCATCATGCGCCCGGCGCGGCGCGCCATGCCGGTGACGGTTGTCGAGTAGCCCGCGGTGATGCGCTCGAAATTGCGGTTGAACCAGCCGCCGATGCCGCGTTTGCCATGATGGCCCTGCTTGATCGGCTTCAGGAAGGTGGCGCAAAGGGCCGGCGTCAGCGACAGCGCCAGGAAGGCCGAAAACAGGATCGAGACGACCATGGTCAGCGAGAACTGGCGGTAGATGATGCCGGTCGAGCCGGGGAAGAAGGCCATGGGAATGAAGACGCAGGAGAGAACCAGCGTGATGCCGAGGATGGCGCCGGTGATCTGGCCCATCGCCTTCTGGGCGGCCGCCTTGGGTGAGAGCCCTTCCTCGGCCATGATGCGCTCGACATTTTCGACGACGACGATCGCGTCATCGACGAGAATGCCGATCGCCAGGACCATGGCGAACATGGTGAGCACGTTGATCGAAAATCCCGTCGCATACATGACCGCGCAGGTGCCGAGCAGCGCAACCGGCACGACGAGCGTCGGGATCACCGTGTAGCGGAAATTCTGCAGGAAGATGAACATGACCACGAAGACGAGGGCAACAGCCTCGATCAGCGTGTGGATGACCTTCTCGATCGAAGCCGAGACGAAGGGGCTGGTATCGTAGGGAACGGAATATTCGATACCCGACGGGAAGAAGCGCGAGAGCTCCTTCATCTTCGCGTTGACGGCGTTGGAGACGGCAACCGCATTGCCCGTCGACGAGAGCTGGATGGCGATCGCCGCACTCGGCTGGCCGTTCAGGCGGCTGGTGAAATTGTAGGATTCCGCACCCTGTTCGACGCGGGCGACATCCTTCAGGCGCACGGTGGAGCCATCGGGATTGGCGCGCAGGATGATCTCGCCGAATTGCTGCGGGGTCTGCAGCTGGCCCTGCACGAGAACGGTTGCCGTCAGGTCCTGGGTGACCGGGTTCGGCGCGGCACCGATCTGGCCGGCGGCGACCTGGGCGTTCTGGGCGGTGATGGCGTTGTTGATGTCGTCGGTCGTGAGATTAAGGCCGACCATCTTGTCCGGATCGATCCAGACGCGGAGCGCCCGCTGGGCGGCAAAGAGCTGGGCGCGGCCGACGCCATCGATGCGGCGCAGCTCGCCGATGATGTTGCGGGTGATGTAGTCGCCGAGCGCCACTTCATCGCGGGTGCCGTCCGTCGAGGTCAGCGCGATGAACATCAGGAAGCCCGAGCTTGCCTCTTCCACGTTGATGCCCTGCGAACGCACGGTCGCGGGCAGACGGGCTTCGACGCGGCGGATGGCGTTCTGCACGTCGACCGAGGCCTGGTCGATATCGGTGCCGGCACGGAAGGTGGCGTTGATGCTGACCGAGCCGGAATTGTCCGAGGTCGATTCGAAATACATCAGGCCTTCGACACCGTTCAGCTCATCTTCGATCTGGCGGGTGACGCCCTGATAGATTTCCTGCGGTGAGGCACCTGGATAGGAGGTGGAGATCGAAAGCTGCGGCGGAGCGACCTTCGGATATTGCGAGACCGGCAGGAAGGGAATTGCGATGATGCCGGCAATCGAAATGAACAATGCGAAAACCCAGGCCAGGATCGGCCTGCGGATGAAGAATTGTGCCATGAGCTCTTACTCCGCCGTCTTTGCCGGAGCAGGGGCACTCGCGGAAGCATCCGCTGGTGCGGCGGAAGTGTCCGCCGGGGCGTCCGGCTTCCAGGGTTCGGGCGCGACAGTCGCGCCGGGCTGCACTTTCTGCACGCCATCGGCAATCACGGTTTCGCCGGCCTTCAGGCCTGTCTCGACGACCCATTCGGAGCCGAGAACCTGGCCGAGCGTGACCGGCCGAAGCTCGGCCTTGTTGCCTTCGGCGAGCACATAGACCTGCGCCTGGCCGGCCTCGTTTCGCGTGACAGCCCGCTGCGGCACGGTCAGCGCATCCTGGCGCACGGCCTGTTCGATACGCACGCGCACATACATGCCGGGCAGGAGATCGCCATGCTTGTTGGGGAATTCGGCGCGCAGTGTCACCTGTCCGGTATTGGGGTCGACATTGGCGCTGGCAAAGAGCAGCCGCCCGGGCTCGGCATAGAGGCTGCCATCGTCGAAGACGAGTTCGACGCGGGCCTCGCCGGGAGCGGTGCTCGCGAGCTTGCCGTCGGCCACCGCGCGCTTGAGGTTCAGGAGATCCTGGGCCGACTGGGTGAAATCGGCATAGACGGGGTCGACTTGCTGGATGAGCGCCAGATTGGAGGTGCCGTCGGCGGTCACGAGCGCGCCCTCAGTCACCAGCGCACCGCCGATGATGCCTGAAATCGGCGCGCGGACTTCGGTGTAATCGAGATTGATCTTGGCTTCGTCGAGGCCGGCTTCGGCGCTTGCCACATCTGCATCGGCCTGGGCGACGGCGACGGCGGCCGTATCGTAATCGATGCCGGTCGCGATATTGCGCTCCTTGAGGTTCTGCTGGCGCTGCAGCTGCAGGCGGGCATTCTGCTGCGTGGCCTTGGCGCGCTGCAATGTGGCTTCAGCAGAGGCAACCCGCACGCGGAAGATGCGCGGATCGATGCGGTAGAGCACGTCGCCCTGCTTGACCAATGTGCCTTGCTCGAAGACGCGCTCCTGCAGGATGCCGGAGACGCGGGCGCGCACTTCCGAAACACGGGTGGCGGCAATGCGGCCTGGCAGCTCGTTGACCACAGGCACGGCATGGGCCTTCAGCTCGACGACGCCGACGGCGGCCGGCGGCATCTGCATGCCCTCCTGCGCCAGCGTCTCGCCAGCGGTGAATGCGAGGAGGGCGGTGGCTGCCATGATCGCCTTCAGGCGCGGCAGTCTGGTCTTGCGCAACATCAGTCTTTTCCCTTTTTGGCCGCCCCCGGGCGGCTTGTTCAGGTCATTTTTCCCAAGCAGTTCCCATCGGAAAGACCGCTCAACGGCATTCCCGGAACCGGTTTGGAGTTTAACTAGGGTCAGCTCTTCGTTTCAGGAGGCTCGCGAAACGTTGTGTAGACGTTACGGATATCCTCGAGCAGCTGCTGGCGCTCGCCACCGCTCCAGCGGTGGAAATCGAAAAGTTCGGTACAATAGAAGCCGGTCAGCGCCAGATAGGCCATCAGGGCTGCTCGCGGCTTCGGCCCGGCGGCCATGGCCGCCAGATCGCTCACCACCCATTTGCGGATGATCTGCTGCAGGTTTTCCTCGCTCGACATGGAGGCGCTGATCGCCATCGCCACGGCGCGGTCGGTATCGTCGAGCGTCTTGTCGGCAGCGGCAATGCGGCCGTAAAGCTCCGGGTGAGGGGTATCCGTCGCGGCGTCAACGCATTCCTGCATATGGGCGACATCTGCCCCGACACGGCGATCGACCAGCGCTTCCAGAAGCGCGCTCTTCGTCTTGTGGTCATAGACGACGCGCGACTTGCTGACGCCGGCTTCCTTTGCGACCGCATCGATCGAAAGCCCGGCCGCGCCAGCGCGCACGACCACGCGCTCTGCAGCATCGAGAATATCGTCAGTGGTGATCTTGCGCGTTCGCGTCACAGATATGGGCCCCGGTTTTCATGGATAAAAATACGAACGTTCGGATTTAAATGCAAGCGCTTTTGTTTTTTTGCCCGGCCGCGCCTGCGATTGCGCCTTTGCCGCCTGGTTGACCACGCGGCCGATCGCGGTGAAATTGCTGCGGAAGCTGGAGAATTCTCCGATCTGTATGTCGGCGCCAATGTCGAGCGGCTGGCCGGCGATGTTGTGGCGAAGGCAAAACTCCGTCACAAGGACCAGGGGCCGCTGTGCCGCCGGTTGAACGACGGGAAGAGTATCAATGACGTTCAGATCGAAAATCCTGGTCCTCGCTGTAGGCCCCCTGATCGTGGTCACGCTCGCCGTCACCATGCTGCTCACCTGGCAGTCGGCCAAGCTTGCGCGCAGCAATTCGGCCGCGTTCGAGGAAGCGATGCTGCGCTCGAAGGAAGGGGAGATCGCCAATCTCGTCGGTGTGGCAATGTCATCCATCCAGTCGACCTACGACGGCGCGGGGGTGGATGACGACGCCGCCAAGGAGCGCGTCGCAGCGATCCTGAATTCGCTCGACTATGGCAAGGACGGATATTTCTTCGTCTACGACTATGCCGGCAACAATGTCGTCCATCCCCGGCAGGCGTTCCGCAACGGCAGGAACTGGATGACGCTGGTGGACCCTGACGGCGACCGGGTCATCCGCGAGCTTGTCGCTGCCGCCAGAAGCGGCGGCGGCTATCACCGCTACAAGTGGCAAAAGCCCTCCACCGAGGCCGTCGCCGACAAGATCTCCTATGTGGTGGCGCTTCCCAAATGGGGCTGGGTGCTGGGTACGGGCGCCTATCTGGACGATGTCGCGGTCCAGACCTCGGCGGCCAACGCGGCGCTGCGCGAGCGCACGCGGCAGAGCTTCATCATCGTCGCGCTATTTGCAGTGCCGGCGGTGGTGATCGTCTTTTCGACCTGTCTCTATCTGACGCTCGACGAGCGCCGGATGGCAGACGGGGCGCTGAAGCAGCTGACGCAGCGCGTGATCGACACGCAGGAATCCGAGCGGGCGAGGCTGGCGCGGGAGCTGCACGACGGCATCTCGCAGGACATGCTCGGCGTACGCTTCGCGATGGAGCTTGCGGGGCGACATGCGGAAACGACGGAGCTGAAAGAGGCGATCGACGAAAGCGTCAAGGGGCTCAATGCCACGATCCGCGAGATCCGCGAAATCTCGCATGACCTGCGGCCGCGCGTCCTTGACGATATGGGGCTGGCTGCCGCCATCAAGAACCTGGCGGAGAAATTCTCGCTGCGCACCGGGCTGACGCTGACGATGGACATGGAGACCTTCGTGGACGATCTCTCGCCCGACGCGCGCACGGCTCTTTTTCGCGTTACCCAGGAGGCGCTGAACAATGTGGAACGGCATTCGAAGGCCACGGCGCTGGAAATCAGGCTATGGAGCGAGAACGGGCGCGCCAGGATGCAGATCGCCGATAACGGCCTCGGCCTGCCGTCCGGCTTCATCAGGCAGAACGAAGGGCTCGGGCTGCAGAACATCCGCGAGCGTGTTGCGCATTTCGGCGGGATGGTGATTATCGGCGGAACCGAAAAAGGCACGAAATTGCAGGTGATGCTGCCGCGATCGGCAGCACGAGCGGACGCTGCGACAAAAGCAGCATGAGATGGCCGCCTGAAGCGGCCGTGTGAAAGGGGCGGAAGAAGATGGCGCCGATCACCGTGTTCCTGGTCGACAACCATCCCGTCGTGGTCGACGGGCTGAGGAAGGTTCTCGACACCTACGACAGCGTCAGCGTCGTTGGCGGCGCAAACGACGTGGCCGAGGCGCTGCCGCTCCTGCGGGCGCTGCGCCCCCGCGTCGTGCTCCTTGATATCAACATGCCGAAGACCAGCGGCATCGACGCCATAACGCTGATCAAGGCCGAGAGCCCGGAAAGCCGTATCGTCATGCTGTCGATGCACGACAGCCGCGAGTATATTTCGTCTTCGATCATGCGCGGTGCTGCGGGCTACGTGCTCAAGGAGGTACCGACGTCAGAGGTCGTGGAGGCGATCGTGACGGTGGCGGGCGGGCAGACCTATTTTTCCAGCGGCGTGAGGGATCTGCTGCTCAACACCGGTCCGCTGCCGACAGGCGAACGCCTGACCCGGCGCGAACACGAGGTGGCGCGGCTGGTGGCTGCCGGCAAGAGCAATCGCGAGATCGGCGACGAGCTCGGAATCAGCGAGGCGACCGTCGAGACGCACCGCAAGCATCTCAAGCGCAAGCTCGGCGTCTCCACGACCGCTGATCTCGTGCGCTTCGTACTGGAGCATCCCGATGCGCTGGCGGAGCTACCCACCAGTGGGTAGTCCGGCGCCAACATCCCCGCCGCGCGTCTTGAGGCGCGTGCGCTGCCTGTTCTAGCAAGGCTTGCGCACAGCGGAGGATCTGTGCCCAGGGGAGAAAAATCCGCCAGCCATACGACCCGCCGCGGCTTTGTCGCGGGGTCGGCCCAAGATCTTTCTCCGTCTGGCCGGGCAGGCGCCCGGGCGCTCAGGACGAGAGGATATCATCGTGAATCAGAAATCGACCGGGAAGGCGGCGCTCTGGCTGCTGCTCATTCCCTATATCGGCCTCCTTTGGGTGCCGTTCTACAATTTCCGCGAGCCGGAACTCTTCGGCTTCCCCTTCTTCTACTGGTATCAGCTGCTCTGGGTGCCGATCACCGCAGCCCTGATCTGGGTCGCCTACAGGAGCACGCGCGATGGGGAGTGACATCAACGTAACGGCGCTCTCCGTCTTCATCTTCTTCTTCGTCCTGGTCACGATCATGGGCTTCGTCGCCGCCCGCTGGCGCAAGCCCGAAACGCTTGCCCATATCGACGAATGGGGTCTCGGCGGCCGCTCGTTCGGCACCTGGATCACCTGGTTCCTCGTCGGCGGCGATTTCTACACCGCCTACACGGTCATCGCCGTGCCGGCGCTCGTCTATACGGTCGGCGCCTACGGTTTCTTCGCGCTGCCCTATACGATCATCGTCTATCCCTTCGTCTTCATGGTCATGCCGGTGCTGTGGAAGCGGGCGAAGGAGTTCGGCTATGTCACCGCTGCCGACGTCGTGCACGGCCAGTACGGTTCACGCGGGCTGGAACTGGCGGTCGCCGCCACCGGCGTCATCGCCACCATGCCCTATATCGCCCTGCAGCTCGTCGGCATGACGGCAGTGCTCAAGGCGCTCGGCCTGCATGGCGAACTGCCGCTCGCCATCGCCTTCATCGTGCTGGCGCTCTACACCTATTCCGCAGGCCTCCGTGCACCGGCGCTGATCGCCTTCGTCAAGGACATCATGATCTATATCGTGGTGATTGCCGCCGTGGCACTGATCCCCTCGAAGCTCGGCGGCTACGCCAATGTCTTCAATGCCGCCGATGCCGCCTTCCAGGCCAAGGGCTCGGGAAGCCTGCTGCTCGCCTCCAACCAGTATGTCGCCTATGCGACGCTGGCGCTGGGCTCGGCTCTCGCCGCCTTCATGTATCCGCATACGCTGACCGGTATCTTCGCCTCCAACAGCGGCAACACGATCCGAAAGAATGCGGTGCTGCTGCCGGCCTACACGCTGCTGCTCGGCCTGCTGGCGCTGCTCGGCTACATGGGCCATGCCGCGCATCTGCAGCTGGACAGCGCCAACGACGTCGTTCCCGCGCTGTTCAAGACCCTGTTCTCCAGCTGGTTTGCAGGCTTTTCCTTCGCGGCCATCGCCATCGGCGCGCTGGTGCCGGCTGCGGTCATGAGCATCGGTGCGGCCAATCTCTTCACCCGCAATTTCTGGAAGGCTTACGTCGATCCCGCCGTGTCTCCGGCGGGCGAGGCCAAGGTCGCGAAGATCACCTCGCTCATCGTCAAGATCGGTGCGCTGCTCGTGATCCTCTTCCTGCCGACACAGTTTGCCCTCGACCTGCAATTGCTTGGCGGCATCTGGATCCTGCAGACGCTGCCGGCCCTGGTCTTTGGCCTCTATACCGGCTGGTTCCGCGCACCCGGCCTGCTCGCCGGCTGGTTCGTCGGCTTCTTCGGCGGCACCTACCTCGTCTGGGACGCGGGCTGGAAGCCGCTGCACGCAGTGACCATCGGCGGCGCGAGCTTCACCGTCTATACCGGGCTTCTGGCCCTTGCGGCGAACATTGTCGTCGCGGCGGTTCTGAGCGCGGCGCTGGCGAAGTCCACACGGCCTCAGACCCAGCAATGATCCTGACCGGTGGCGACCGCGAGGTCGCCGCCAACGCCCGGCCGCCCCGCTTGAGGGCGGCTGGACAGTCCCGATACGGGGGGGCATCCGCGCTCACTCCGCCTGTAAGATCCGCGCCTCCACCGGCTGCTCGAAGCCCTTCAGCGAGAGCATCCGCGCCTCGCTGCCGGTCATGAGCGCCGGCGCCTGACGGGCCGCTTCGGCCGAGACCACGATCTCGCCCGGCTGTGCCTGCGATTCCAGTCTTGCCGCCTGGTTGACCACGCCGCCGATCGCGGTGAAATCGCTGTGGAAGCTTGAGAATTCGCCGATCTGGACATCGCCCGTATGGATGCCGACGCCGATGCCGAGCGGCTCGCTCACTTCGATGCCGGCCAGCGCTTCGCCGCAGAGGCGCTGGATATCCCTGCCGGCCCGGATTGCAGCTGCGGCATGATCTTCGCGCTTGATGGGAAAGTTGAATATCGCCATCAGCCCATCGCCCATCTGCTTGTTGACGATGCCGTCGTTTGCCCAGATCGCCTCGGCTGCTCGGGTCTGGAACAGGCTGACGATCTGGCTGAGTTCGACGGCGCCGATGCGTTCCGACAGGCCGGTATAGCCCCTGATATCGGCAAACAGGATCGTCGCGCCCGAGGTGATGTGGCGCTGCTTCTTCACATATTGGAAGGAGCGCTCGCAGATCGTGCAGATATCGGGATTCATCTTGCTTCTGGTGATGCCGAAGGCGCGCAGCGGCAGCGAGAGCGGGCCACCGATCGGGATCGGCATATGCATCTGGTCCCAGCAGCCGCGGCAGATGCCGGCGCTGCCGGGTTTTGCATGATGTCCTGTGATGGTTGCTGTCGTCATGCCTGCCGTTACTCCCGTGTTGTGGCAGCTTCCGCCAGTCCGGCGCATTTGGCAACAGCGTGTGTCCGGGCGCTAGGAGACCGGCAGGATATTTTGCGCGTCGGCCTGATGGAGCCGCTTTTCGGCGAGTTCGATGAAGGCGCGGACCAGCGGCGAGAGGTGCTTGCTGCTGGGATAGACGACATGCAATCCGCCCGACGCCGTCCTATAGCCGTCGAGCACCCGCTGCAGACGCCCGTCGGCGATGCAGCCGAAGGCGACGCCGTAGGGCAGCTGCGCGATGCCGTAGCCGGCGACGGCGGCTTCCTTGACCGCCTGCATTTCATTGGCGGCGAAGCGCCCCGATACCGAAACCGCTTCCTGTCCGTGCGGTCCTTCCAGCAGCCATTGGACATGGCTGGCCGATGGCCCGGCGATGACGCAGTCATGGGCCGCGAGATCGGCCGGCGTCGCCGGTATGCCTGAACGGGCGAGATAGGCGGGGCTGGCGCAGAGCAGGCGGTAGGTGGTGCCGAGCCGCCGGGCAATCAGCGTGGAATCTTCGAGCTGTCCGGTGCGGAAGGCGAGGTCTATGCCGTTGTCGATCAGGTTCAGCCGCTCGTCGGTCAGGCGCAGCTCGACGCTCGCCTTGGCATAGGTCGCCAGAAAATCGAAGATCGCCTCCTGCAGGAAGTGGCTGCTGAAGCCGACCGGCGCCGATATGCGGATCGTGCCCGCAGGCTCGGCGCGCGCTTCGGCCAGCCGCAGGTTGGCATCCTCGATCCGCCGCAGCGCCTGGCTGCTTTCCTCGTAATAGAGCCGCCCTGCATCGGTCATGTTGAGGCTGCGGGTCGTGCGCTGCAAAAGCCGCACGCCAAGCTCGCGCTCCAGGGCGGCGATGCGGCGGCTCACGGTGGTCTTGGGCATGCCTAGCAGCCGGGCGGCAGCCGTGAAGCTGCCGGTCTCGATGACGCGGGCAAAGATCGCTATGTCGTTGAGATCGATCATTGGTGCTTGTGATGGGACGATGTTTTGCAGTTGTAGGCCATTATGGCTCAATGCGACAATGCCTAACTTTGCTTCATCAGCAACGACAGGTGGGAACACGGGTCCCGCCGCGATCAAGGAGCAAGCGATGAGCAATATCAGAACCATTCTCGTATCGGGTGCGACCGGCCAGCAGGGCGGCGCCGTCGCCCGCGCGCTCGCTGCACGCGGCCACCGCGTCAAGGGCCTGACCCGCAGGCCTGACAGCGATGCCGCCCGGCAGCTGGCCGCGACAGGCGTCGAAGTGGTCGCCGGAAATCTCGATGACAAGGCTTCGGTCGTGCAGGCGGCAAAGCGCGTCGATACGATGTACCTGATGGGCAACAGCTATGAGGCAGGCATCGAAGCGGAAACGCGCCAGGGTATCATTGCCGCCGATGCGGCGAGGGAGGCCGGTATCGGCCATCTCATTTACGGCTCGGTCGGCGATGCCGACAGGAAGACCGGCATTCCGCATTTCGACAGCAAATATCTGGTCGAGCAGCATGTGGCCGGGCTCGGCATTCCCTATACGATCTCGGCTCCGGTCGCCTTCATGGAAAATACCGTGGCGCCCTGGTCGATCGGCGGCCTGAAACAGGGCGTCTATGCCGCAGCCCTGCCGCCAGCCCGCAAGCTGCAGCAGATCGCCATCGACGATATCGGTCATTTCGTCGCCACCCTTGCCGAACGCCGCGAACAGGTCTTCGGAAAACGGTTCGATATTGCCGGTGACGAACTCTCCGGCGAGGAGCAGGCGAAGGTTCTGACCGAGGCAATCGGCCGGCCGATCCGCTTCCAGGAACTGCCGATTGCGGCCATGCGCCAGCAGAGCGAAGATGCGGCGCTGATGTTCGAATGGTTCGACCGCACGGGCTATTCCGCCGATATCGCGGGCTTGCGCCGGGATTTCCCCGAGGTCGGCTGGCACAGCTATGCCGCCTGGGCGAAGGGCTTTGACTGGAGTGTTCTCGACGGGAAATGATCTGCAGGCGACGATACCCCGCGAAGCGGACCGGCGCGAAGCCGGTCCGCTTCGTACCGGTTCACCCCTGCGCCGTCGGCCGTATGACGATATCGCCGACATCGACATCGTCGGGCTGCTCGATGGCAAAGGCGATGGCGCGGCCGACCGCATCGGGCGAGATCGCCATCTCCTCCATGCTTTTGGTAATGCCGGCTTTCACGGCCGGGCTGGTCAGGGAGTCTGCGAAATTGGTCCTGATGAAGCCCGGCGAGATATTGGTGACGCGCAGGTTCGGGCCGGCCTCCTGGCGCAGGCCCTCGGCAATGGTGCGCATGGCATTCTTCGTGCCGGCATAGACGGCCATGGTCGGCTTGATGGTGATGCCCGCCGTCGACAGCGTGTTGACGAAATGGCCGAAACCCTGGCGGCGGAAGACGGGCAGGGCGGCGGCGATGCCATAGAGCGGCCCCCTGATATTGACGTCGATCATTTCCTCCCAGTCCTCGACGCGCAATTCGTCCATCGGCGAGATCGGTCCAATGCCGGCATTGTTGATCAGCACGTCGAGCTTTCCGTAGGTGTCGCAGGCAAGTGCCACGAGAGCTTCGAGATCCGTGCGCTTCCTGACATCGGTGACGCGATGAATGGCCTTGCCGTCGATGGCGATGATGCGCTCGGCCAGCGCTTCCAGCTTTTCGTTGCGCCTTGCACCGAGTACCACGCTGGCGCCGCGCTCCGCCAATATCAACGCGGTCGCTTCGCCGATGCCGCTGCTGGCGCCGGTGATGGCGATAACCTTGTCCTTGATCGGTGACATATTCGTTCTCCTTGTTCCTTTAGCCAAGGATTGCAGCGACGGCTTGGAGAATCTATGCTGTAGGCTCTGTCATTTCGTCGAGATCGTCCAGAAATCATGATCGATCCATTGTCCGATATGTTTTCGCTCGTTGATATCGAGAGCGCCCGCTGCACGCGCTTCGAGGTGGGCGGGCAATGGGCCTTCCGCTTTCCGCCGAAGCCAGCATTGAAATTCGTCGCCGTCCTCAGGGGAGGTTGCTGGATCATCCTGCAGGGCGAGCCGCCTTTTGTTCTTCGGGCCGGCGATACATTCCTGCTCGCCAATGCGCCGGCCTATGTCATCGCCAATGACCTCGCGAGCGAGCCGGAGGATGGCATTGCCTTCTTCGACTGGGAGCATTCCGACATTGCCCGGCACGGCGGCGACGAGACGGCGCTGATCGGCGGCAGTTTCACGCTCTCCGGCGGCAATGCGCAACTGCTCATCGATGCGCTGCCGCCCTTCATCCATATCCCGGCCGACGATCGTGCGGCCGGCATTCTGCGCGCCACGCTCGCAACCCTCGACGAGGAGCTCGGTGCCGGCGACATGGGCTCGACGCTGATGACGCGACGCATGGGCGATATCCTGCTGGTACAGGCGCTGCGCGCCCATGTCTCCCGCGTCGGGTCGGAAAATGCCGGCTGGATCGGCGCGCTCGGCAATCCGCAGATCGGCAAGGCGATCAGCCTTGTTCATAACGACCCCGGATATCGCTGGACGGTGGGCGAGCTTGCAAGCCGCATCGGCATGTCGCGCTCCGCCTTTGCCGAACGCTTCCGGACGCAGGTCGGCATCGCACCGCTCGATTACGTCACCCGCTGGCGGATGCATCGCGCCCGGGAATCGCTTCGGCGCGGGCAGGCGACGGTTGCGGGCCTTGCGGCCGATCTCGGCTATTCCTCCGAAAGTGCCTTTGGCAATGCTTTCAAGCGCGTCTTCGGCCGCGCGCCGAAACGCTACTGGCGGGATACCTGACAGAGCAGACCTGCGACGCTTCCGAGGGCAGGCGGACGGCTGGGCTTGGAATTGAGCTCATGCCTTGAAATCCAGAGCTCCCGCCTTCAGCAGCGAAGCATAATTCACTTCCGTCCATTCCTGCCTGGCGATCAGGTTCTGGATGCAGACATCGTTGGCGGTGGCGATCGTCGCGCCGGGCTGCACTTTCGACAGATAGCCCCTGGTCTGCGCGATGTTGCCGCTGACGACCGTCGCCACGGCATCGATCTTCAATGTCAGCTTCGGGGCGTCGGGGAATATGCCCTGGACGAACCAGACACCACCGCCCTTGGATTTAACCGCGCTGCCGATGGCGCCGCGGCGTGGCGTAAAGCCGGCACCGTTGTGAACGATCGCGCAGCCCGAATTGATCATCACGCTGACGGCGCGAACGCCGAAGACTTCAACCATGATGGCGGTCCACAAATCAGGGATGCCGGCGAGCATGCCTTCGGTATCCGCCTGATAGGCGAAACCGCCGCCTGCATGATCGCTGCACACGTTCGAATCCGTGCCGATTGCCGCGGCAGTCGGCCCGAGGCGGGTGTCCTTGATCACCAGATCGACGTTGCGGGCCGACATGCCGCCGCCGCCCGCCACCAGCTTGCCCGAGGGGTCGTTGACTTCGGCGGTGTTTCCGAGCAGTTCGCAGCCGCTGACATTTGCCGCCGAGCCCATGGAGAAGCGCAGCCCGCCGCCGCTGCTGTCGGCGGTGTTCTGCAGCACCTTGCTCTTGGAAATGTCGACCCGCGACAGGACCGAGGCATAGAGCCCGCCGCCGTCGTCCGCGCACCAGTTCTTTGACAGCGTGCTGTCGGAAATGCTGACCGCCGTCGTCTGCGCACGCTTGATTTCATCTGCGTTCCACGCGTCCCACTTGTTGAGGCTGAGCGCCGAGGTGGAGGCGAAATAGAAGAGGTGGTCCAGCGCTTCGGACCAGCGCGCGTTGATCAGGTCGAGGATCACGGCCTTGATGCCGCGCACCGGCGGGCTCGGGGCAGCGGGATTGGCCAGCCATTTGGCATAGTTGATGATGTCCCAGACGCTGATGTAGGACAGCGGCGAGCCGATGATCGCCTTCACCGCCGCCAGTTTCGAGGTCAGGAACTTCACCATGTCGATCTCCGACAGGTTGCGCGGCAGCTTGCCGGGCAGGGCCACCTCGCAGCCGACGCCGCCGCCATCGCGACGCCCCACATTTCCCGACCGGTTGCCGTCGATCAGGCAGGCATCGAGCGTCGGCCATCCATAGCCGACCACGGCGATGCCTGCGCCGCGGCCTTCGGCACTGTTGCCGCGAAACAGGCAGCGGCGGAAGGTGGGGCTTGCCCAGACGGTTGCCGCGCCGCCGCCGAAGGCCTGTCCGGCGAGCCAGTGGTTCGGCCGGCCCGGTCCGAGCTTTGCGTCGAAAGCCTTGCCGACTTCCGTGAGGATCGTGGCGCGGCTGACATGTGCAAGCTTCGGATAACCGGCAAGGACGAGGGCGAAGTTGGCGGTGTCGATGAGCGTGTTGATGAAGGACTCGACCGTCGGCGTGAAGATCGCGCCCACCAGATCGACCACCGCGTCGCGAAAGGCCGTGCGATCGGCTTCCGGCCAGGAGCCGATCGGCGCGGTCTCGGTCTGATTGTCGGTGAAAACACAGCGCTCGATCGTGACATTGTCGATATCGACCACCGCGATGCCGCCGCCGGCGCCCTGCGCTGGTTCTGTGCTCGTGTGCAGGGAACGGCCGCCGCGGATGCGCAACCCCTTGATCACGACCGGTCCGGCGCTCGCGCGCGTCGCGGGCGTGCCACTGATGCGCAGGACGCGCGCACGCGTGCCCGACTTGATCGTCAGCTCAGGCAATTTCTTTGGATCGAACCCGGCCGCGGTCGGATCAGCCAAGGGATTGGCCAGAAGGAAACTGCTGACGAGAGTGAGCGGCTTGTCGATCACCAGCTCACCTTCCTTGTAGCTCTCGGCATCCTGGATCACGATCGTGTCGCCGGCGACGGCAACCTTGAGGGCGGCCGTGATGCTGCGCGCCGGGGTCAGGGCCGTGTCGAACTTGCCGCCGGTCTTGCCCGTCTTGGCATTGACATAGCGGGTCGTCACACCTGCCGTCCTGTCTTGGGATCGTATTTCACCTCCACCGGCACAACCTGGTCGGTCGGCAGGATCTCCAGCCACTGGTCGAACACTTCATAATTGCCGGTGACGTTGGCGCGGAAACCGTCCTTCAGCGGATAGAAGCCGTGCTCGTAGACACGATCGATCGGCGTCGAGGTTACCACATTATCCTCGTCGACCAGCGTCGGATCGGCGATCTCGCTTTCCTTCGGGTATTGGCCGTTTTCAACGCCTTCGGCGTGTTTGCGACGGATCTTCTTCGCCAGGTCGAGGATCACGTCGATCACCTTCTGGCCGTTGAGCGGATTGCCGTTGATATCCTTCTCGTCGGGATTGTTGGTCTGGTAGATGTCTGCGTCGCCGATGCCGTTGAACCCTTCGACGCCTTTCAGCCAGTTGATCGCCGCTTCCTCCTTGCCCGGACGGATCGGGATGACCGCCTTCACCCAGGGGGCGTTGAGGAAGGCGTTGCGCATGTCGTCGCCGTCGAGTTGCAGCAGCCAGCCGAGGGAGCTGCCGAACCTCGCGGGCTCGGAATCCTCGGTTATGTAGTAGTTGTCGCGGAGCGGATCATCGATGCCGCCCCAACCGATGGTGCTGGGAGCAAGCTTGGCGGACTGCTGGCTGGCGTTGAAGGAGTACATGGTCTTGGCGACCGCCTTCGTAACCGTGCTGAACGCGGAGGAGACGGACGCGGAGGAGGCGAGAAAGTTGTTCGGCGCCGCCTTGGTTTCGCCGAGCTGCTGGGTGTAGACGCGGAGCCGCGGCCGCCACCATTCGGGCGCGACGAAGTACAGCATCTTGTCGATGTCGAAGATCGAGTTGATCAGCTCGGCCACGACATGCCGGGTGCGATCGTCCGGCATGGTGATGCCGTGCATCAGCATGTCCTGGATGAGCTTGCGGTAGACGACGATGCGCTCTTCCTCACGCAGGTCTTCGCTCGGCCGCGGCTTGATCTGGTGCGTGAGCTTGATGCGGTCCTTGGCGTTCTGGACGAAGGCCTTCTGGTACTCGGCCTGCTCCTTGGCCTTGAAAGCCTCGACGTTTTCCTTGTTCTTCTTGACCGCCTCGTCATTGGCGCCGTCGGTCGGCGTCCAGTGCAGCAGGAGCTTCACCTGTACGCTGTTCTGGCCCTGGAAATCGGCACTGTCGAGATGGAGGGTGAATTTCGCCTTGTCGGCGTTGTTGACGATATCGCCCTTGCGCGAGGCTGCCACCGGCTTGCCCTGGCCGTCGAACTCGACGCCGGTCAGCGCGTAATTGCCCTTGGGGCAGATGCATTCGATCGGGAAATCGGCCTGGATCTTTTCGAGGTTGCCGAATGCCTCGGAATCGTCGACCTCGATGCCGTCCTTATAGACCTCGCCCTCATTGTCCGCGTCGGTATCCTCGACCGAGATGAAGGGGATCGTCACCATCTTGTTCTCGCTGAAGGGCTGCAGCATCGGGATCTCGTCCGGCGCGTGCAGACCGTCCAGTTCCGCCGGCTTGGCGATGTGCATGAGGTCGGCGATGCCTAACGATTCACCGGGGCGATCGACGTAGGTCTGCCAGCAGAGATAGGTGCCGACGTCCTGCACCTGCACGGCCACCTGGCGCATCTTCCGGCGCAGCTCGTAATTGATCAGCGCCTGCGTCGAGTTCGTGAGCAGGTAACGCTTGCTGGACGTGTCGGTCGTCTCGGTTACGGTGCGGAAGGTGGTCTTGTAGTTCTTGCGTATCTCGGTGGAGAGCTTCTCCGTCTGCTGGCGCATGCGCTTGTGCGACTCCTCGCGCGCAGTCTGCTGCGAGGTGGAATAGTCGAAGCTGGATGTGGCCGTGACGGACGCGTATGAAGCAGTCACGCTCGCGCCGAACTTGATGTCCTGCTTATTGTCCTCCTTGACCGCCTCGCTGATCTCGTCCTGCTCCGTCTTTTCGCTTTCCGTCTTGGTGACGGTTTCGGTGAACGTCTCCAGGCTCTTTTCGACCAGCACGCGCCGCGTCTGCACCTCGATCAGCTCGACGGTGGAACCGGGGCTCATCCAGACGTGACTGACCGGCGAGCCGAGGAAGGAATCCAGCTCGAAGAAATACTGGCGGAACAGGTGCACGACGCTGATCGGCGACAGCGCCACGCGGCGGATGTCCTCCTGGTCCTGCGGGTTCAGGTTGTCGATGCTCAGATAGCCGTCGACGAGTTCGAGCGCGCCCAGGATGGCGGAGAGGTTGGCGGCCTGCAGCGCGTTGTTCTTCAGGCTGTAGAAGATCTGTTCGAGCTGGGCATGGTGATTATGCTCAGTCAGGTAGAGCAGTGCGCCGGCTTGCGAGGACTCGTTGCGCAGCTGGCTCTCGAACGCCTTCAGGTACAGGACCCGCTGACTGTCGACATCGCCCCTGTCGGCCTTCATTGCGAGACGCACCGGCGTGGTGTTGCTGCGGCAATGCTCGGTGTAGAGCCGGCTGTATTGCGGGATCACCACCTGCGTGAAGATCGATTCAATGGTGTCGCGGCTGATGATGTCGCGCCAGATGTCCGGCTTGTACTGCTCGTGCGGCGGCAGTTTCTTGGCCACGGTTTCAAGCACGACGCTGTCGAAGGTGCGCGGCTCGCCGAGCTCCAGCGCCCCAGGCTTTATGTCGATGCCGACCTGGCAGCCTTCGCGATAGTTGATGCTGACCTGCGGATTGAACTGGGTTCTCAGCCGGTTCAGCAGCGACTGCTTGTCCTGCTTGAAACCGTCGTTGAACCGGTGTTCCAGCCGCTTCGACTTCCAGCCGAGCAGCGGCTGGTAGATGCCGAACAGTTCGCTGGCATAGGGTCGGACGGTCGTGTAGTCGATGAGCTCCTGCAAGGTCTTGTTTGACGGCATATTCGCCTCCGCTGGTGAATGAAATTCGCAGTGGTATCGGCACGAGATATGGCGAGAAATTTTTGCGTGCCCCGATCTTTGGCCGGGGTTGCTCACATTGCATCTGGAAGCAGATTGGCGAATTGTAGCCTAACTCAGCGGCCTTGCGTAGGCGCTCCCGGCATCTCCAACGCGATCAGGTGAACAAATCCCTGCGGTAGTGTGCGAGTCTGGTACGCTGCTCCGTCAGTGCGAAAGCGCCTTCGGGATGAGCGTCAAGCGCGTTTGCGGTGTGCACTCCAGCGTTATTGATCGAGACGCTCAGCGAGCGGGAAACCGGCAGCCGAGCAAGACGCTCTTGACGGCGGGCCGCCGGGCGCCACTTCAACCGTCACTCACGCGGGGGTTCTGTTGCACCGGTTCGATCACTATCTCGTCTTCATTCTGCTCACGCTCGGCGGCGGGCTTCTCATCGGTCTCATCAATCTGCCGGATGAATGGTACCAGTCGCTCGCCAAGCCCTGGTTCACGCCGCCGGACTGGCTGTTCGGCCCGGCCTGGACGATCCTCTATATCCTCATCGGCATTGCAGGCGCGCGCACCTATGCTCGCAGCAGGCGGTCACCCGTCATGACCTGCTGGATCGCCCAGCTCGTCCTGAATTTCGCCTGGTCGCCCGCTTTCTTCGGCCTCAAATCCCCGAGCCTGGGGCTGATGATCATCATCCCGCTGCTTTTGCTGATCCTTGCCTTCATCGGCCTGTCCTGGAAGCGGGACCGGATATCGTCGGTCCTATTCATGCCCTATGCGGTCTGGGTGGCTTATGCGACGGCGCTCAATGCCGCCATCGCCTCGATGAACTAGGCGGAAAACCGGAAAGCGCGGTCAGTGAAATTTGCCGTTCGCCTTGTCGGCAATAGCAGCGCCCGAGATCAGGCGGTTGCGGTCGGAGGTCCAGGCGGCGACGAATTCCTTGCGGACCGCATCTGGAAAAGCCGTGCCCGCCAGAGCGGACTCGTTCGCGGCGCCAGGGGCGAGCGCCAGCTCGGCCCTGGTGGTCGACGCGATCCGGCCATAGGTGAAGGCGCGGGTGATCGGATCATTTTCCGCAGATTGCGGAGCGCATTTGCCGCCTTGCGGCGGGCGTGACGTCACCGCGGCCGTCCTTACCGTGACGCCGTCGCGGAACAGAAAACAGTAAGCCCTGTCTGCCGGGCCACCGATCACGGACTGCGGCTCGATCACATAGCCGCGCACCGGAAACTGGGCATTCGAAGCCGACCAGATACGCTTCTCGATATGGCGCGCACAGGCCCGCATGTCGGTCGCTGCTGCGTCGCGGCAGGCGGAGACTGTCCAGCGCGCCAGCTGTGCGGCGCTCGGCAAGGCGAGCGTCACCGTCGCCTCGGTGTTCAGTTCCCTGTAGGTGCAGCGCTGGAGTTCGACGCCCGGCCAGTCGTCCGTCGTCGTCGGCGAGCACGATGATCTCATATACTGGCCGCCGCTGATGCGCGTCTCGAAGCGGTGTTCCATTTCGGCCGTCAGCGATGCCAGGTCGGTTTCTGCCGCCTGCGTGATACGCGTGGCGCAGGCAGCGAGCAGAATGGCAAGCCCGACGTTTCTCGAGGTCATAAGAAGCAGCCGCCGCATTTTACCGTCCTTGCGAGATTTTTGGAGGAAATACTTTCAACCTGGGGAGACAAAGTTGCTTTTATTGTCGTTAATATTGCACAATCCAAGATTAAATGAAATAGTGACTTGGGTCGTTCACGTTGCACCGAAGCCGAGCAGAGGAGCCGCAGACCATGTCTCTCTACATGCTTCAACTATCCCGCGTTTTAGTAACGCTTGGCATTGCAGTGCTTGCCTTTCACGCTTACGCCGCCGAACCGCCGACAAGCTCGGCCGACGTCCTCAAGGCCGTTGAATTCCCCGCGGCGACGCCGCTCGACGAGTCCTACCGGGGAGAGTTCGTCGGTTGCGACGGCGCGGCCGGAGCGAGCAGGAAGGACAAGTTTCTCGGTTTCAACCTAAGGCTTCCTGGTGTCGCGGAATCGAAACAGTACTATCTGTGCAGTCGCGACCCCAGCAATGTGAAGGCGTTGCTGCGCCTCAAGGACGGCGCGATCTACTGGCGCAGCAAGATGGCGCTCGACGTCGACGGATCCTGGGCGGCATGGAACGGTCTGCCCGGTGCTACCGATCTGAAGGAGACGTCGTACAAGTGGCCGGGCTCCTCCAATCCTTCCGCGCAGTCCGCACAAATCGATCCGGACCGCATTCCCTTCATCGTGATGCCGACGGCCGGCCTTTCCAGGATAACCGGCAACAAGAGCGGTGAAATGGGCCGCATGTTCGCTGAGAAGACCGGGCTGCGGCTCGGCGATATGGGCGTCGTCGTCTACAAGGACCGGTGGACGCCGGTTCTGATCGCGGATGGTGGTCCTTTCATGCGGCTCGGCGAGGGATCGAGCAGGGTCTTCGAGGCAATCGGCGAAAGCCGTTGCAAGAAGTGGAACAGCGATGGAACGGCCTGCGTCGGGCCGGGACACGTTTACCCCTACAAGAATTTCGGTCTCGGCCATGACGTGATCTTCATCGTCTACCCAGGCAGCCGGGACACCGCTCTCAAGCCGGAGAACGCCATCTCGAAAATGTGTGCCTTTGCCAAGGAGAAGCTCAACCTGACGGGCGGCGCAATGTGCCCGTGATGTTTCCACGCAAGCAGGAGAGGAGTTTGCGATGCGTTACCTTTTGCCATTGAGCATTTTGATACTTGCCGGCGCGACCGGCGAGCTCAGCGCGGCGACCTTTGGAAAATGCAAGTTCAATACAGAGACCATGGCCTTTGCGGGAAGCCCTGGGGAACAGGCATCCTGTCTGCTGCGCAAGGTGAAAATACTGGGAAATGTCGACGCCACACCCGCGCAGCTGCCGTCCAATCTCGCAGGCTTCATCGGCCAGCCGGTCACCATCTCCAAGCCGAAGCTGCGGCAGGCACTTTCCGGCCAGGGACTGACCGAGGCCGGGCTCGGAGGCAGTCTCGACGCGCCCTTGTCCCGCGGCAACACGAACAATCCGCAGGCACCGATGGCGCGCTACTTCGTCATTCACGATACGAGTTCGCCGAATTTCGGGAACGTGGCGCAGTTTCCCGCTGACATCGATACCAGCAACCAGGTCAATCGGCTCGACGGTTTCAAGAGCCCGTCGAACGCCAAGGCGCACATATTCCTCAACCGCCGGGGCGAGATCTATGTCGGCCATGATTTTGGCGTGCCTTGGCGCGCAACCAAGCTGGAACAGCAGATCGGCACTTTGTCGCGCGGCATGTTCCTGCACATCGAGAACGTGCAGCCGCGCAGGAAGCACCCGAGCCAGCCTGATGGTAACGCGCCAACGCCCGGTTTCTCGACAACCCAGTATGACCGGCTCGCGCTGCTTTACCTCATGGCAAGCATGCGCGCCCAAACCGGCCTCGTAATAGACCAGGGCCTCAGCGACGGGCATGACGACCCGCAGAATTTCAGCCTGGAGGATTTCGATGCCGCACTTGGACGCCTTCTCGCCAGTGTGAGTTAGAATATCGCTCTCGACTAGGCGTGGCGTAAACTGAAGTCGCTGGTTCCTTTTGGGTAGAGACTTCCGTTACGGGTGCTGCTGGAAGCATCGACGGTAAGCCATTGAATATCGAGGGAAAGGCGAGCGCTCGAAGCTGAGGAGCAATTCCGGCAAAACGGCACCGCGGTTTGTGGGCGTAATTGCGTGGAAACAAGAAGAGCCGATTTGCTTGCCGCGCAGCTCGCTCAGTCCTAAAGTCGAAGCGGACATTGTCCCGTTTTGAGGGAGAAGCGCGATGCCGTCGAGTTTCAATGTCGAAAGTGCCGATGGTTACGAGCAGCTGATGGGGCGCTGGAGCAAGAAGCTCGCGCCCGGGCTCGTCGATTTCGCCGGGCTTGCGGATGGGGAAAGCATTCTCGATGTCGGCTGCGGCACGGGAAGCCTCACCTTCACGCTGGCGAAAAATCCCCGCCTGAAGGCAATCTCGGCCATCGATTTTTCGCCGGTCTTCGTGGAGGCTGCAAGCCGGCGCAATACGGACCCGCGCATCGCTATTCGCGAGGCGGATGCCTGCGCGCTGCCCTTCGAGGATAACAGTTTCGACCGGGCGCTATCGCTGCTCGTGCTGCATTTCGTGCCGGAGGCCGGCAAGGCTGTGGCCGAGATGCGGCGCGTCGTGCGTCCTGGCGGTGTCGTTGCCGCCGCCGTCTGGGATCACTATGGCGGCATGTCCGGCATGCGCATGATGTGGGATACGGTGGCGATGATCGACGCGAATGCGCGGACGATGCGCCATCGCTATTGCTTCCAGCCGATGACGCAGCCGGGAAAAATGAAGGCGAGCTTTGTCGGCAATGGTCTCGTCGATGTCGAGGAGACCTCGCTGACGATTCGCATGGATTACGGTTCGTTCGCCGACTTTTGGGATCCGATCGCCTCGGGCGAAGGTCCGCTCGGCAAATATGTGGCTGGCCTGGATGCGGAGATGCGCAGGCGGGTCGATGCCTCGGTGAGGGATGCCTATGAGGCCGGAGAGCCGGACGGGCCGCGGTCGTTTGCCTCGGTCGCCTGGGCGTGCCGGGGCAGGGTGCCGGGATAGCCGCGGCAAAGCTTTGTTTCCACACCGCCATGCACCGTGCCGGAGCCGCTTTAGATCCCGGACCTCCGGCGATCGCGATACAAGCCGATGCTGATCACATTCGGTCCAAGGTCCCTTTTCTGCGGCAGTATCTTGGCCTGCTCAGTGGAGGCTTCGGCAGGCTGTTCCGCTCCGGCAGACTGTTCCATTGTCTGGGGAATGTCTGCCCGTTGGGCCTCCACCAGCGCCCTCAGGTCCCGCACATTGCCGTAGAGCTGCGCCACCAGCTTGCGATAATAATCGACGACCTGCTGATGCTCCTCGCGTGAAACGTAGCGTTCCCGAAACCACTGAACCATGTCATTTCCACCTGCTTGCTTACGGCAGGGAAACTTCCCGCCATGGGAAGCGGTTCCGAAATGGTCGGGTTATGGTTAAGGTTTCGTTGCCGTTGCGGGCTGGCCGGGCAGAGAGAGGGAAGCGCCCGATCGCGTTCCCTCAATCCGCTTTCGTCACTTGCCCTGCTTGCGAAGCGCTTCGAGCAGCACGCTCGCCGTCGGGCCTGACGAGGCGGGATTCTGGCCGGTGATCAGCTGGCCGTCGACAACGGTGTGAACACCCCAGTCCTTCACCTTGGAGAAGGTGGCGCCGAGGTTCAGGAGCTCGTCCTCGACGAGGAAGGGCACGACCTTGGTGAGGCCCACGGCTTCCTCTTCGCCGTTGGTGAAGCCGGTGACCGTGCGGCCGGCGACGAACGGCGTGCCGTCGGGCTTCTTCACGCGATGCAGGGTGCCCGGCGCATGGCAGACGAGGGCGATGGTCTTGCCGGCGGCGATGAAGCTCTCGATCAGCCTGATGGAATTCGGGTCTTCTGCGAGATCCCACATCGGCCCGTGACCGCCGGGATAGAAGACCGTGTCGAAATCGGCCTGATTGACACTGTCGAGGCGAACCGTCCTGGCGAGCTGCGCCTTGGCGGGTTCGTCGGCATTGAAGCGGCGCGTCAGTTCGGTCTGGAACATCGGCTCGTCGCTCTTGGGATCGAGCGGCGGCTGGCCGCCCTTGGGAGACGCGAGCGTTATCTCGGCGCCGGCTTCCTTGAAGACGTAGAAGGGTGCGGCAAGCTCTTCGAGCCAGAAGCCGGTCTTCTTGCCGGTGTTGCCGAGCTGGTCATGCGAAGTCAAAACCATGAGGACTTTCATGCTGCTTCTCCCTGTTGGCGTGGTTGATTGGCATGCGCTGAAAACTGGGGATTTCGAATGCCGGGGCAAGCCCCGGCGCGTCGCAATGTCAGGCCTCTCAGGGCTGCGGCCTCCTTCAGCCCAGCCTTGCCAGCACCTCGGCTGCGGCCTTCAGATCCGGTGTGTCTCTGCCTTCCGTGAAACTCTCGTAGACCGGCCGCAGCAGCGCCTTCGCATCTCCGGCACGCTCGCGTCCGGCCCAGTGGCTGGCGAGGTCCGTGGCGGTGCGGATTTCCCAGGCTTTGGCGCCCTGTATGCGGGCGAGTTGCAGCGATTGGGTGAAATAGTCCTCGGCCGACATGTTGCTCAGTTCGGGAGCCGAAAGCAGGATGGCGCCGCGCAGGCGCAGGAGTTCGGGCAGGTAGGAAGTATAGCCCTTCTCCTCGATCCCCTGGCTGGTTTCCTCGGCAAGCGACCAGGCTTCGGCAAGGTCGCCGCTTTCGGCAAGCGCCGTGGCGATGACGATGTTGAAGCGGATGGAGAAGAGCTCGAAGCGGGCGGCGTGGAGTTTCTCGAGGTGGCGCCGCAAGGTGGCGACACCGGTTTCGACATCGCCACGGCGTATGGAAAGCTCGGCCTTGAAGGCGTTGCCCATATGGAGATAGGGGCCGGTGGAATGGGTTTCGGCACGCGCGACGAACCAGTCCAGATGTTCTTCGGCGAGATCGAGATCGCCGACCCAGAGAAGAGCTGCCACTGCATTGATGACGATTGCGAAAGCGACGGGATGGCGCATGGCTTCCGCTTCCCCGACAGCCTCGTCGATCGCGTCGCGCATCTGTGCCGTATGACCCTGCAGCCAGAGGGCCGTGACCCAGCCGATGCCGGCCCAGCTGTAATGGTCGAAGCCGTAATGAATCTGGCGGCTGGCAAGTGGATTGTCGGGTTCTAGAACGGTTTCCAACTCGACTCGCGCGTTGGCCAGCCCTCCCATGACGCAGAGCGAGACGCCCATCAGCGTGTGGGAAAGTGCGGTTGCCGCCGGGTCTCCAAGCGTCGCTGCAATTTCGGCACAGCGTTTTGCCTGGAGCAGGCATTGCCTCTGTTCGCCGCTGCGCAGGTGATAGAAATAGATGGGTCCGATGAGGCGCACGGCATTGAGATAATCGCCGCGCATCTGCGCGATCTCGAAGCTTCTGTTCAATGCGGCAACGGTGGCTTCATGGTGGCCGCGCGTGAACATCATGGAGACGCCGAGCGAGGCCTGCAGCTGCATTTCCTCGCTGCCGCCACGGGTCGTCTCGTCCAGCGCCTGCAGCGCGCGTTCGGTCCAGCGGTGGCATTCCGGCAGCAGTCCCATTGCGCGCGAAACGGGGGCGGCCGCAGCGGCAAGGCCGATGCCGATCTGCCTGTCGCCGGAGTCGCCGAAGCACCAGTCGAGAGCGGCGCGCACATTGTTGATCGCTGCAAAATGCGGGGCGCGCTCGTTGGCGGTCGACAATGTCGACCATTCGCTGCCGTTCTGTTCCAGCCAGCGGCGGAAATAGGCGGCATGACGGCCGGAGAGCTCCGTCCATTCGGCCGTATCGGTGCAGAGGTCGATCGCATAGGCGCGGGTGGTGTCCAGCAGCCGGTAGCGCATCATGGCGCCGAGCGGGCGGGCGGCCACCATGGATTTTTCCACCAGGCTGTCGATTGCGGCAAAGACGGCAGCGCGGTCGAGCGTGTCGTTCGTGACCACTTCAAGAGCGGCATCCAGCGTGAAATGGCCGACGAAGACGGCGAGCCGCCTCAGCACCGCGCGCTCGAGATCCGAGAGCAGGCTGTAGCTCCAGTCGAGCGTGGCCTGCAATGTCTGCTGGCGCGGCGGCGCCGTGCGCAGGCCATGCCACAGAAGCGTCAGGCGCTGGTCGAGAAGGGCTGCCGTCTGTTCCAGCCCATAGGCCTCGACGCGGCGGGCGGCGAGCTCGATTGCGAGCGCCACGCCATCGAGCTTGCGGCAGATATCGCTGACAATGGCGGCTTCCGCATCGCTGACATCGAGATGCGCGCCGTTTGCCATGGCGCGCTCGATGAAGAGTTGCGTTGCCGGAAACTGCTCGATCGCGCTGACGGAAAAGCCGGGAGCCTCCGGCGGATAAGCCAATGCGTCCAGCCGGTAGATACGCTCACCCTCGATGCGCAATGCCTCGCGGCTGGTGGCGAGCACGTGCACTTCGGGCGCGGCCTCCAGGATGGTCTCGACCAGGGCGGCGATCGCCTCGACGAGGTGTTCGCAGGTATCGAGCACCAGCAGGAAGCGCTTGTCTCTCAGGAAACGGATCAGATCCGGCGTCGGGTCCTCGGCCTGCACCGACAGGCCCAGCATGGAAGCAATGGTGGTGGCCGCCAGTCCGGGATCTGTGATCACGCTGAAATCGACGAAGAGCACATGGCCAGCGAAATCCTCCGCCACCTGATGGGCGGCTGATATCGCGACCGTCGTCTTGCCGACGCCGCCGGGGCCGACGATGGTGACGAAACGGGAATCCGTCAGCTGTGCCGCGAGCTTCATCACGTCGACGTCGCGGCCGATCATCCGGCCAAGGCGCGGGGGTAGATTGGCATGTGAAAAATGCGGTGTGGCAGCGGATGGGCCGTTCCGTTCTGCAGGCGCCAGCGAAACGGGCGCGACGAAGCAATAGCCGCGCCCGGGAACCGTCGTGATGTAGCGCGCTCCGGCCTGGCCGTCGCCGAGCGCCTTGCGCAGGCCGGTCATGTGGAAGCGCAGGCTGCCTTCCTCGACCAGGGCATCGGGCCAGACCTGCGCCATCAGGTCCTTCTTGGAGATGATCTCGTTGGGGGCGGTCACGAGTGCGATGAGGATGTCGAGCGCGCGTCCGCCGAGCTCTATGGGAGCGCCGTCTTTCGTCAGCAGCCGTTCGCTGACGGCCAGCCGGAACGGGCCGAAGCGAAATCCGCCGATATCCTCGTCCACCCCATTCGCCACGGCGTTTCTTCCCCGCCAGCCCCTGTGCGGGGCGAACTTTAGAGCAAGTATCTGGCCTGCGCCATACGGCAATCGCCTTGTTTCGCCCTCGCGGTCCCGAGCTTTGCGACCTCTGATAAGTGCTTGCGCAATGAGTGCCCGTTTAGCGGATCTCCGCGTGCGGCTTGCAAGAGCTAACAGCCTCTAACAAGCCCTAACGGGCCATGCACCGCCTTCTCCCGTAGGTTCCTGCCAGCACAAAAGTGCAGCCGGAACATTCCCGAATTCAAGGAGATCGCCATGCATACCGATGTCGAAGAGATCGATCAGGACCGCCGCATGCTGCTGGGCGCTGCAACGCTTGGACTTGCCGCCGCCGGTACGATGGCGCTGATGCCGTCAGCTCTGGCAGCTGCGGCGGACCCCGAGGCGATCCGTCCCTTCCATGTGAAGTTCAAGGACGAGCAGCTGAAGGATCTGCACCGGCGCGTTGCCGCAACCCGCTGGCCGGACCGTGAGACAGTCTCCGACGATACGCAGGGCGTGCGGCTCGATACGATCCAGAAAGTCGCCAAATACTGGCGGGCGCATGACTGGCGCAAGGTCGAGGCACGGCTGAACTCCTTCCCGCAGTTCATGACCGAGATCGACGGGCTGGACATTCACTTCATCCATGTGAAGTCCAAGCATGAAAAGGCGTTGCCCATCATCATCACGCATGGCTGGCCGGGTTCGATCATCGAGCAGATGAAGATCATCAAGCCGCTGACCGACCCTACCGCCTTTGGCGGCACCGAAGCCGATGCCTTCCATGTCGTCATTCCCTCGCTGCCGGGCTACGGCTTCTCGGGCAAGCCGAAGGAAGCGGGCTGGAACCCGCCGCGCATCGCCAAGGCCTGGGCCGTGCTGATGCAGCGCCTCGGTTATACCAAATATGTCGCCCAGGGCGGCGACTGGGGCAATGCGGTGACCGAGCTCATGGCGGTGCAGGAGCCTGCCGGCCTCATCGGCATCCATACCAACATGGCAGCCACCGTGCCGCCCGACATCGCCAAGCTGCTGTCAGCAGGGGCGCCGGCGCCGGCCGATCTCACGGCCGATGAAAAACGCGCCTATGAGCAGCTCGACGATTTCTACAAGAACGGGCTCGGTTATGCGATCGAGATGAACAACCGGCCGCAGACGCTTTACGGCATCGTGGATTCGCCTGTTGGCCTCGCCTCGTGGATGCTCGACCACGACATCCGGAGCTACCGGATGATCGCCCGATCCTTCAACGGAGAAAAGGAAGGCCTGACGCCTGACGATGTCCTCGACAATGTCACGCTTTACTGGCTGACCAACACGGCGATCTCGTCTGCGCGGCTCTATTGGGACAATGCGCATTTCCCCTCCGGCGGCTTCTTCGATCCGCGCGGCATCAAGATCCCGGTCGCTGTCAGCGCCTTCCCGGACGAGATCTACCAGGCGCCGCAGAGCTGGGCCGAAAAGGCCTATCCGAAGCTCATCCACTACAACCGGCCGGCCAAGGGCGGGCATTTCGCCGCCTGGGAACAGCCGGAGCTGTTTACCGACGAGCTGCGCGCCTCCTTCAAGTCGCTGCGCGACCAGATCTGACGGGAGCTCGCGGCGCGGCAGCCCGCGCCGCTCTCCCTGAAAGCCAACCCTGTTTTCCCAAAGGAAAGAGATCATGAGCGATAACCAGATCGTCGATTCCAGCTTTAGCGCAATCATTAACGCGCCGATCGAGAAGATCGATATTCCTCGATGGTGCTTCACGCTGCCGGAGAAGGAATACCAGTCCTGCTCGCCCGCCCATATCGCCGCCGGCTTTACGACAGCGCCCGACGGCACGCGCATGTCGATCAATGTCGAGACGATCGGCGGCAGCCTGATGGTGCAGCATTATGTCGAAACGCTTGCCGAGAAGGATCACCTGATCCTCGATTCCGACTCCGACGTCTTCACCCCGACCGGCCGCCTCACCATCCATGTGACCTGGGAACTCAGCGTCAAGGCGATCGACGGCGGCAGGTGCGAGTTCACCAACCGGGTGCAGTCCTTCGCGACCGACGAAATGATGGCCTTCCTCGACCGGCAGGGCATTCCCTTCGAGGTGTTCCGCACGCAGCGCCAGCCGATGTCGATTGCCCACAACAAGGGCGAGACGCCGCTCTTTGCCGCCAGCATCGAGCGTTTCGCGCTGCGAAGCCAGCCGTCCAAAGCGGCATGAGCCCAGGGAGAGCAGGATGATAGACCTTTCCTATGAGCGCGACATTACCGGCCTTCTGGTGGTCGATCCCTATAACGACTTCATCTCCGAAGGCGGCAAGATCTGGCCGCGCATCCAGGCCGTGGCCGAGGCCAATAACTGCGTGCCGCATATGCTCGAGGTGCTGACGGCAGCACGCGAGGCAAAGCTTCCGGTATTCTTCGCCATGCACCACCGCTATCGCGAGGGCGATTATGAAAACTGGAAATACATCGCCCCCATCCAGAAGCTCGCCTGGAAACGCCGCACGTTCGAATTCGGCACCTGGGGTGGCGAGTTCAAGGCTGAATTCGTGCCGGCGTCAGGTGAGGTCGTGGCCTCGGAACATTGGTGCTCCAGCGGCTTTGCCAATACCGACCTCGACAACCAGCTCAAGCGGCGAGGCATTCACCGGCTGATCGTCATCGGCCTGATCGCCCATACCTGCATCGAGGCAACGGTCCGTTTCGCCGCCGAGCTCGGCTACGACGTGACGGTCGTGAAGGACGCGATCGCCGACTATTCCGACGAGATGATGCATGCCGCACTCGTCATCAACATGCCGAACTATGCAAGCGCCATCGTGACGACGCAACAGGTCGTCGCGGCGATCAAGGCGGCGCAGAGCACCGAGCCCGCGTGAACGGGCAGGGCGCCTTGCGCCCTTTTCGGCAGTCGCAGTTTCAATCAAACTTTCAAAGGAGAAAATCCATGGATCAGCATTCGAAGGTGCTCTACACGGCCAAGACCCATACGAGTGGCGGGCGCGAAAACGGCGTTGCGCGCAGCTCCGATGGCCGCCTCGACCTGCGCCTCTCCGTGCCCGGCTCGGCGCGGATCGGCACCAACCCCGAACAGCTCTTCGCCGCCGGCTGGTCGGCCTGCTTCGAAAGCGCAATCGGCATCATCGTGCAGAAGAGGAAGATCGCATTGTCAGGCGATGTCACGATCGATGCGGAAGTCGATCTCAATCTTTCCGATGCCGGCTATTTCCTGACGGCACGGCTCAATGTCGGCATTCCCGGCGTGGAGCGCGACGTGGGCCAGTCGCTGATCGAGGAGGCGCATCAGATCTGCCCCTATTCGAAGGCGACGCGAGGGAATATCGACGTGATGATCCGGCTGGTTTGATTGGGGCAGGACTGAAGGGAGGGTGTCTTGCCAGCCGCGCCCCGTTCAACGCCAAGGCCGCCTGCCACCCGAAACCTTACCGCGGCCGCCTGATCGCCCGCACCTTGCCGCTGCCGCCGCCGCCTGCGTAGAAGACATCGGCCCCATCGGATTCCAGCCCGGAAACACCGGTGCCCTCGGGCATCTCCAGCCGTTCGAGCACGTCGCCGGTCTTGGGGTCGATGCGGCGCAGGTCGCTCTTGTCGTCCTGCCAGGTGGCGTGCCAAAGCTCGCCGTCTACCCAGGTGACGCCGGTGACATGGCGCTTGGATTCGATAGTGCGCAGGATCTTGCCGGTCTCCGGGTCGATCTGGTGGATGCAGTTTTCCCGGTACTGGCCGACCCAGAGGCTGCCTTCGCACCAGGCCATGCCGGAATCGGCGCCTTTGCCGGGGGCAGGGATGGTCGCGACTACCGCGCCGGTCTCGGGATCGATCTTGCGGATCTTGTCTTCGGCGATCTGGAAGATGTAGCGCCCGTCAAAGGCGGTGCCGGCATGGGCGGCGACATCGATCGCACGCAGCTCGGCGCCGCTCTCAGGGTCCAGCGCCCGCAGGTTTTCTCCCGCCGCAAACCAGACCTTGCTGCCGTCATAGGTGACGCCGCCGATGTTGCGCGTGCCCTCGAACGGTCCGTATTCCCTGATGATCTCTGCCTGTGATGTCTTCATGGCGCTCCATCCCCTTTCTCACCGGCTCTTTGCCTGGTGCAATTCCGGTCGCAAAACCGCTGCGCACTCTTGCCGGAACTACTTTTAATCGCTGGGCAGCGGACCCGGGAGTAACAATGTTGTCGGGAAGCCGACGACCGGCGGCATCATCCAGCGCCGCGCCCTGCCATTGCCGAAATACTGCACCTTGCCGGCGTCCTGCAGCGCTTCCAGCGCCCGCTGCACCGTGCGTGGGCTCAGGCTCAGGGCAATTGCCAGAGCCGTGCTCGACCAGGATTCTCCATCGGCGAGAAGCGCCAGCAGCGAGGCGTGCTCCTCCTCGACCGGCGGGGCGAGCACGACGACTTTGCGCCCGTCCTGCGGCAGCAGCATGAAGCCGTGGCTCGTCGCCTTGACCTCGGCAAGATCGGCAAGTGCAGCCCGCAGCCGGCCGATCTCGACGCGCAGGCGCGCCCGGTGGGATTCATCGGCGTGGCGGGCGCGGAAGGCGCGGGCGAGGAGAACCGAGCGCAGGACATCTGACGGTGCGGCCTCGGCGAGCGTGCGGGCGAGCGCAAACAGCACAGGGCGGCTTGCGAGCGGCACGATCGCGCTGCCGGCGCGCACCACGTTGCGGCAGGCATCGATGACGAGCGTATCGGAGGCAAGCAGCGCTTCGACCTCCTGAAGCTGCAGCAGGCGCTGGGTGCCGCCGTCGATCAGGCGGGCGGCCGGCGCCTCCAGGGCCTTTGCCGCCTCTCTCACTTCGACGGCAAGTGCCGGTATGCCGGCTTTTTGCGCCGCGTCTGCCGCCTGGGCCAGTGCCTGGCGCGCAGGCTCCGTGCGCAGCCGGCGGATTGCGACACCGGCGACGGCAAGTTCATGGCCGGCGCGGGCAGCCGGCGGCAGCGGCGAGGGGTCGAGATCGGCGAGCAGCTTTTCGGCAGCATCGAGATGGCCGATCAGGAGGAGGCGGCGGATCTGCAGGTTGCGGGCGTGCGCCGCGTTGACGCGGTCGCCGCGTCTTTCGAGCGTGAGGCGCGCGCCTTCCAGCGCCTTTTCCGGCCAGGCGAGATCGCGCGAGACCAGAGCGATTTCGGCTTCGGCCACGATGCAGCGGGCGCGCGCCACGGCCTCGCGCGGGCCGAAGGCATGGGCAGCGCTCTTCAGCAGTGCCTTGGCGCGGGCGAGATCGCCGAGCTGGGCCATGGCGATGCCCCGAAGGGCGAGCGCCGGCGGGTCGTCGCGCAGCGCCACGCGCTTCATCGCCCCCAGCGCATCGCCCACCGCCAGCGCCTGTGCGGCAGCTGTAATCAGCGAGTCCATCGGAATCCCGTCACACTTGTAACTCCCACCCCTCGGCAACAAGACCTAGTTTATTCCCCATCGGCAGGCAACGGCCCGCCGTCGGATACGTTTCAACGCAATGAGAGGAGAAGACCCATGATGATGCACAAGACCGGAACACGGGCGGAATGGCTGCAGGCGCGAATTGCGCTCCTGGAACAGGAAAAGGAACTGACGCGCCGCAGTGACGAGATCGCTGCAAAGCGCCAGGAACTGCCCTGGGTGAAGATCGACAAGGAATACAAGCTGGAGACCGAAGCCGGCATCGTGCCGCTTGCCGACCTCTTCAAAGGCCGCTCGCAACTGCTCGTCTATCACTTCATGTTCGGCCCAGATTACACGGCCGGCTGCCCGTCCTGCTCGTCGATCGCCGATGGCTTCAACGGCGTCACCGTTCACCTCGAAAACCACGATGTCGCCTTCAGCGCCGTTTCCCGCGCGCCGCTCGACAAGCTTCTCGGGTTCAAGAAGCGCATGGGCTGGACCTTCGACTGGGCCTCGTCATCAACAAGCGATTTCAACCGCGACTTCAATGTCTGGTTCACGCCGGAGGAACAACAGAGCGGCGGCATCGAATATAACTTCCGCCGCGAACCGCCGATCCCGGCCGTGCTGCAGCAACAGAAGCCAGGTGGTGAGCAAAGCCCGGACGACCTCATCTCCTCGATGACCGGCACCGATATCAAAACCTTCGCCCGTGAGCGGCCGGGCCTCAGCGCCTTCGTAATGCAGGGCGGCGATATCTACCATACCTATTCCTCCTATGCCCGAGGGGTGGATGGCGTGTGGGCCATGTACCAGTGGCTCGATCGCGCGCCGCTGGGCCGCAACGAGGAAGGCGTCTGGTGGCGCCACCACGACCGCTACGAGGCAGCGTAATGCGCCCGTCAGTCTCCACAGGAGCCGGCAATTCCGCCGGCTCCATCCTGTTATCCGGCATTGCGCGCGGGCTAACTTTTGCGGCGGCGCCGACATTTGCCGTCATGGCCGCACTCTCGGCAAGCGAGCCGGCGGCCGACGTGATCTGCTCGATGGCTGGCATGCAGATGGATGGGTCACCGCTCTTCAGCGGCATGGTGCCGATGTATCTGCTGATGGGACTGTTTCATGTCGGTCCCTGGCTCAGATGGATGGGCGGCGAGGGAAGTTTCCGCCGCCCGTGAGACGGCACGAATTCGGTTTCCTTTACGGAAACCAGGACATAACGGCGTCTCGCTCTCAGGATGTCCAGGATCACCCTGATCGAGTTCTCTGCGACGGTGGCTGCAGGCTCGTTTTTTAATGGCGTTTTTCAAAAGCTTGACCGCCGCCAAGGCTGTCGAACCTGTTCCTGCTGTTCGGTCAAGGAGACAGGGTGTATATTAGTCGATCGTAATTTGCAGCAAGGAACAGCAAGATGCGCGGGCTCGTGGCAAGCGTGTTCATCTATCTGATTGCTCTTACAAGTTCCCATGCTGGTCCGCTTCATGACGCGGCCGGCAAGGGCGACCTGGCTGCGATCGCGGCAGCCCTTGATGCGGGGGCTGACATCGAGGAGCTGGACAAGGGAGCCACACCGCTATTTCTAGCCGTTCGCAGCGACCATCCGCAGGCAGCAGAATTGCTGATCGAGCGCGGGGCGAATGTGAACCACGAGTCGGCGATTGGCCTGCCTATTACGGGTGCCGTCCTGAAGGGTTCCCCCGAGCTCATCCGGATCCTGTTGGCGCACGGTGCCGATGCCAATGCGGCAGCGCGGGGCGAGCGCATGCTGCATTTCGCAGTCGCGAGCGGGTGTCTGGACTGCGTCAAGCTCCTGGTTGAAGCCGGTGCCGACGTCAACGCCATATGGGTCCGTGGCGATCCCGCGCGCCTGCCAAGCATCATCACTGCCTATCACCTTGCAAGGCACGACGATCATGCCGATATCGCCGACTACCTGTTGGCCCACGGCGTCATCATAAAGAAGCCCGAGCCGATTTCCGCAAAGCTGGCAAATGGCGACCCGGCGAAGGGTGCAACATTCTTCGCATCCAATTGCGCCGGCTGTCATGTCAAACGTCCGCAGGATGTGCCCAACAAGGGGCCGAACCTGTGGAACGTTGTGGGACGGGACAAAGCCTCGACGAAATTCCCAGGCTACTCGCGAACCCTGTCGGACTGGGAAGGGCCATGGACCTACGAGGACCTCAATATCTTCATCGCAGGACCCTCTCTCACGATGCCAGGCGTGAATATGGACGTTCGCGGCGCACCCGAAGAAGCCGATCGCGTCAACGTCATCGCTTATCTGAGAACACTCAGCGACAATCCTGTCCCGCTGCCCTGAACAGTTTCGAGGGCACGTTATGACCAACCCCCTCAATCCAATCGCGCCAACGTGATGGAACACGGTCAGCTATCCTGACGTTTCCGCCTCGCTGTCTGACGGCAGCATGCCCACCCTGACACCCCTTCCGACGGCATCCGGAATTGCCCGCTCGCCGCCGCTTTCGGACGGAGGAAATACATATGTCCGCATTGGCAAGCCTGCGCGCGCTCACCCCGCAGCAGTGCAATACCGTGATCGCCAGCTATCTCGGCTGGATGCTTGACGCCTTCGATTTCTTCATTCTCGTTTTCGTTCTCAAATATATCGCCGAGGAGTTTCATACCGACGTTCCCGCGGTGTCCGTGGCGATCTTCCTGACCCTTGCCATGCGGGCGCTCGGCGCTCTGATCTTCGGGCTTGCGGCAGACCGTTACGGGCGGCGCATCACGCTGATGGTGGATGTGATGCTCTATTCGCTCTTCGACTTCCTCACCGGTTTTTCGACCGGGCTCACCATGTTCCTGGTTTTGCGTGCCCTCTATGGCATCGCCATGGGCGGGGAGTGGGGTGTCGGTGCCTCACTCGTCATGGAGACAGTGCCGGAGGAGAGCCGCGGCATCGTGTCGGGCATTCTGCAGGCAGGTTATCCCTCCGGCTATCTGCTCGCCTCGCTGCTGTTCTTCCTGCTCTTCCCCGTCATCGGCTGGCGCGGCATGTTTTTCGTCGGCGTCGCTCCGGCGCTGCTCGTGCTCTATATCCGCCGCAACGTTCAGGAGAGCCCGGCTTTCGTGAAGCGACAACAGCAGGGGCGCCGGCCGTTTCTCACAGTGCTGCGCGAAAACATTCCGCTCTTCATCTGGGCGGTGCTGCTGATGACCGCCTTCAACTTCTTCAGCCACGGCACGCAGGATATCTACCCGACCTTCCTCGAAAGCCAGCGCAACTATTCAAGCTATACGGTTGGCGCGATCGCCATCGTCTACAATATCGGCGCCATTCTTGGCGGGCTGTTCTTCGGCGCGCTGTCGCAACGCATCGGCCGCAAGCGGGCGATCGTCATCGCCGCACTGATTGCCGTGCCCGTCGCGCCGCTCTGGGCCTATGCACCGGGGCCGGTGCTGCTCGCGCTCGGCGCCTTCCTGATGCAGTTCTTCGTCCAGGGCGCCTGGGGCATCGTGCCTGTACATCTCAACGAGCTTTCGCCAGACGAGGTACGCGGCACATTCCCCGGCTTCGCCTACCAGCTCGGCAATCTGCTGGCCTCGGGCAACGCCACGATGCAGGCGGACCTCGCCGCCCATTGGAACGGCGACTACGCTTATGCGTTGGTTACAGTGGCGGTGATCGTTGCCATCGTCGTCGCAGCGCTTTCGGGCCTGGGATACGAGAAGAAGGACGTCCGCTTCGGCACGGAGGAGGCCGAGGAGCCGCATGGCGCGATGCGAGTTTAGCGCTGCCTGTGGCTGTGAAGGCCGGCGGCCAGGGCTGCCGGCCTTTCCTTGTGGGCCACGGGCAGGCGTGCGCCAGGCGAGGCCTAGTTCTTCCAGGTATTTCTGATCCCGCCCGGTTTTTCCTTTTTTAAGATCATTGTCCTACCTTTTGCCGGCGCCGGTTCTATATTGCGTACCGCCGCGAGGGTTCATGGATAGTAATTTCGCCTTCCTGCTGCCGGTCATGATGCTGATTTTCGGCTGCACCTTTCTGATCGTCGGCCGGTTCGGGTCGCGGGAAGCGAAGTTGTGGGGGCCGGGTTATCTTTTCGCGTCGGCAGCCTTCTCCGTTCCGCTTTTCGACAGCCTGCTGCAGGAGCGCGTTGCTTCCGCCATCGCCGATGCGTTGTTCCTTCTCGCGTTCGTCTTCTATTCCGGCGCCATGCTGGCCCGATTCCAACGGCCTTCCTATCTCCAGCCGCGCCTTGCCTTTGCCGGTGTGACCTACGCGGGCATGCTCTATGCGGGGCTGGTGGCCGGCAATGTTCCGGCGGAGTTTCTGCTGAACGATCTCGCCTGTGCGGCGCTGCTCGGCTTTGCCGTCACCGTCAGCCTGCGGCACATGCGCCATACGGCCGACAAGCTGCTGCTTGTCGTCTCCAGCCTCGTCATTGCCGATACCATTATCCGCAATGTCATCTTCGTCTTCGTGGTACCATCCTATGGCGGCCACGGAGATTTCATCTCTTCGCAATATGCTTTCGCCATGCAGGCGTCGACATCCATCCTGGCGCTGATGTTTGCGCTTTCAGCCCTTGCTGCAACGACGGTCGACACCATTGCAATGCACCGCGATATCGCCGAGCGCGATCCGATGACCGGCATGCTGAACCGGCGCGGCTTCGACCGCATGGTGGCAGAGCGCGGCCGGGCCGAAGGCTCCGTCATCATCTGCGACATCGACAATTTCAAATGGGTCAACGATACGCTCGGCCACGGACCGGGCGACGAGGTGATCCGCGCCTTTGCTGAAATGCTGTTGGCGCGGATGCCGGAGGGCGGTTTCGCGGCGCGGTTCGGCGGCGAGGAATTCGTGATCTTCCTGCCGGCAATGCCGCTGGCCGCAGGCGCCGATTTCGCCAACCGGGTGCGGCTTGCCTTTGCGGCCGTCGACCGCAAGGCGAGCGGCTTCGACGGCAAGATCACCGCCAGCTTCGGTGTCGCCGGCGCCGACGCCGCCGATCATTCCCTCTACGAGCAGATCGCCCGCGCCGACAAGGCGCTCTATGCGGCCAAGGAAGCCGGGCGCAACAAGGTGATGGTCGAAGGCGAGCCGCCGCGCGACATGTCCAGCCCGCGGGTGGTGTCGGTCAATAGGGGCTGCTGAGCGACTGCGCTTGCTTCTGCCCGTCACGAGAGAAGTCGCCTTCACGCTCTATTTCTTGCTGCAAACCTTGACCGCAGCCTTGAGCGAAGCTTCATCCATCAGCGTGTCATCGCCGCTGACGGAAGCGCCTGCGTTCGCTACCGCAACCAGCGCCCGCAGATGCTCATCCGGTGAACCCGGAAAGCGTTTCTTGTTTCGCGCAAGGATATTGGCAAACTCGGTCGTCAGATATCGCTTGTCGCTTTCATCCAGCGGCAACGATTGAAGATCGATCTTGCCGAGAACGGTATTCAGGCGGCGTAAGGCATCCTGCTGACGTGTCTGCTGCGGGATATAGCCATAGCAGTTCGTCGTAAACATATAGCGGATCAGATCAGATACCGAGACGGGACCATCAAGCTTGAACAGCGGGACGATCCTGGCCTCGCACAGGCGCCCGCACGGGATTCCTTCCTCCAGATTGACGACCTTCCGGAACCCCTCGGTGCCGCCAAACACGTTCTCCAGATCGAGTTCATAAAGCTTGTAAAACCTTTCCGCCAGCGTCGTCGCCGGGTTCCGCGTCCTGATCACCTGCCACCACGGTGCGATCTTCTTCTCGAAACCGCGCATCTCCGCGATGTAGGAATTCTCGATATACTGTCTGCCGCAATTGCTCTGCAGCGCAGCTTCGATAGCGGGCCGCATCCTGTAGAAACGATCCCATTTGTTCTTGTCGCCCTTCAAGTCGTAAGTGGAGAAATGAGCATTATCTTTAAGGAACGTAAGATCCGCGTCGGAGATGCCTGGCGAGACATGCTCTTTACGTGAGCAGGCAATGATCTTGTTCAACGTCGACAGGCTATCCTTCGGCCGTGTAGCAAGGTCGAATTGCGAAAGCCCAAAGCTGAATCCGTTTGTATGGCTGTCCATTTTCGCGTCGGTAAACTGCAACGCGCCGCAGCCCCCGGAAAGCTCGTTGACCATCAGTATATCGTGAAAGTCACGCTGCAGGTCGTTATCGAGCCGGCCTCGGGCGTGGTCCGCCAATGCTTTCTCGATATCGCATTTCTGCTTGTTGATGTCGAAAGACGGAGTTTGCGCGGCAGCAAAAGGCGCGCTGAAAAGAACGAATGCAGTCAGAATCCAAGTAAATCGCATCTTGCCCCCCAAGAATATCCCCAGCGTTTCATAGCAGTGGTTGCTGCTGGTGTATTGGACTATCTTTGGTGGAAAAAGATAAATTTCGATCTTCGGGACTAGTCGAGCCGTGCCTGAAACTATGCAATCCGCTTTTTGGTGTTTGCAGTGGACGCATTCCTTCATTTCTGACGCCCATCCCAACGATTTCAATAGATTACAAATCGTCCATGTCGGAAAATCGCCGTATTTCCTACACCTTGCCGTCGCAATTGACTGAGACCCTGTCACGATCTGGTGATGAGGAGGTGAATGGTCATGAGCCTGTCTTTTCCGACGATGGCAGCGATCCGGTTCGGTTACGGGCTGCGGCCGGGCGAGGCTCTGCCGCAGACGAAGGATGATCTGATCGGGCAGGTGACGCGCGGCGCGAACAGCGTGCCGGGCTTTCCCGTCGGCGGTATCGAGGCGCGGCATACGCAGATCCTCGATCTGCAGGACAGGCTGAGACAGATCCGGCAGGCCGATGGCGACGATCTCGACCGGCGGCAGCAGCGGCGGCTGTTGCAGCGCCGCGCGCAGGTGCTTTTCCAGATGGATGCCAATGCGCGGTTGATGCAGGCGGTCCTTTCCCCCGATGGTTTCAACGAGCGGCTGGCCACGTTCTGGACCAATCATTTTTCCACCAGTGCCGCCAAGAGCCTGCCGATGCGGCTGATCGTGCCGCTTTACGAGGCAGAGGCGATCCGGCCCTATATGGGGGCCAGGTTTTCGACGCTGTTGCGCAGCGCCACCGAGCATCCTTCGATGCTGATCTATCTCGATCAGGCGCAGTCGCTGGGGCCGGAATCCAAGGGCGGCATGCGGCGCAACAAGGGGCTGAACGAAAATCTCGGCCGCGAGCTTCTGGAACTGCATACGCTTGGTGCCGGCAGCGGCTATACGCAGGCCGATGTTCGCTCTGCAGCCATGGTGCTGACGGGGCTCACTGTCGACCAGCAGGCGATGGAGACGGCTTTCAGGCCGCAGATATCCGAGCCCGGCGAACATCAGGTGCTCGGTGTCAGCTATGGCGGGGTCAAGCGCTCGCGCAAGGATTACCTTGCCATGCTCGACGATCTCGCGGTCCATCCGAAGACGGCCGCTCATATCAGCCGCAAGCTCGCAGTGCATTTCATCTCCGACCAGCCACCGGAGGAGATGACCCAGGCCATGAGCGAAGCATGGAAGAAGACGGATGGGGATCTGCCTGCCGTCTACCGCGCCATGCTCGACCATCCGGCCGCGTGGCGGGATGAGGGCGCCAAGGCGCGCCAGCCTTTCGATTATATCGTCACTGGCTTGCGGGCGCTGAACAGCGGTTCTGGCGCGGGCGATGTCGCGGCCTTCATGCAGGCCTATCAGCAGGACGATGATGACAGTGACGAGATGATGGCAATGCCGAAGAAGGATGCAGCGCCCGCTGCCGACGGGCAGGCCATGATGCAGACGCCGCCGAGCCCCGAGGACGAGGCGCTCATCAAGCGACGCAAGGCCTTCCAGATGGCGCGTGCGCTCGGGCAGGGCGCTCTGCGCCGCATGGGCCAGCCGACATGGCTACCGCCAAGCCCCGCCGGCTTCGAGGAGAGTTTTTCCGCCTGGATCACCGCGAGCCAGCTCTCCGAGCGACTGTCCTGGGCGCGGCGCGCCAGTGCCCAGTTCGGCAAGGATGTCGATCCGCGCGACTTCCTGAAGGCAACGCTTGCCGATGCCGCCCGCGACGAGACGATCCGCGTCGTCTCGCAAGCGCCGAACAGGGTGAGCGGACTGACACTGGTTCTCGCGTCCCCCGAATTCAACCGCCGATAGGAGCCCGTCATGACAGAGTTTATGCTTTCACGCCGTGGTTTTCTGACATCGGCTTGTTGCCTTGCCGCAGCCCCCATTTTTACACCGGTGACCTTTGCGGCGATGCCGGGCGACAAGCGCTTCGTGACGATCGTGTTACGCGGGGCGATGGACGGGCTCGATCTGGTGCAGCCCTATGGCGATGCCGGCTTTGCGGCCCTGAGGCCAACGCTGTCGCTGACGCCGGACAAGGGGCTTCTCGATCTCGACGGTCATTTCGGGCTCAATCCGGCGGCGGCCGACCTGATGCCGCTGTGGAAGAGCAAGGAGCTTGCCTTCGTGCATGCTGTTTCCACGCCCTATCGCGACCAGCGCAGCCATTTCGACGGGCAGGACATGCTGGAATCCGGCGGCGAGCATGTGGCCGAGGAAAAGACCGGCTGGCTCAATCGGGCGCTTGCCGTGATCCCGCGTTCGGATGCGCGCAAGGCGATCGACGTCAATACCTCGACCGAGCTGATCCTGACCGGGCCGAACAATGTCGACGTCTGGGCCTCGGATTCCAATCTCGGGCCGGCCAGGGACGAAATGCAGTTCCTCATGCGGCTCTATGCCGGCGACCCGGCGTTTGCGAAAGCAATGGATGAAGCGATGCGCGCCAACAGCGCTTCCATGATGGCGGAACCATCGGCCCAGCGCGGCGAGAAGATCACCGATGTGGCTGTTCTTGCCGGCAATATGCTGAAGGGCGAGTACCGCATCGCCAGCTTCTCGATTACCGGCTGGGATACGCATGTCGGCCAGCTTAACCAGTTCAAGCGGCCGGTGCAGGATCTGGCGCAGGCGATCACGACGCTGAAAGCCACGATGGGGCCGGATCTGTGGTCGAAGACGGTCGTGCTCGCCATGACCGAGTTCGGCCGCACGGTGCGTGAGAATGGTTCCGGCGGAACGGATCACGGTACGGGAGGCTGCGCGGTGTTGGCGGGCGGGGCGATCGATGGTGGGCGCATACTCGGCAAGTGGCCGGGGCTTGGGGATGCAGCGCTGCTCGACGATCGCGACCTCATGCCGACGGCAGATGTGCGCGAGCTGGCGGCGGCGATGCTCTACCGACAGTTCGATGTGTCGGCTGATGATCTGACGGGGAAGATTTTCCCGGGATTGAGTTTCGACAAGGGATCACAGTTCCTGCGGGCTTGAGGCGAGGATTTTCGCAACCTCCATCAGTCCCATGCTTGTCGCAGGACGGGAAGAGAGACCTCAAATCAAATCATACAGCCTGAAAATCCAGGTGATCTGATAGAGCAGGCCCGCACTTACGAATACAGCATGAAACCGCCGGTTCGCCGTCCAGGCCGCCACGATGCACAGCGCGATGAACACCGCATTCCTCGCCGGGTATTCCCAGCCTAGTGCTGCCAGATACGCCTTGCCCTTGAGCAGCGTATCCAGAAAATCCACCACATAGGTCACGGCCAGCATGCCGAAGAACCAGCGCCGCCGCGAGATGAAATATTCCTCGTAGCCGCCGTAATCCTCGATCGTCGTCGGAAAGATCAGCACGCAGAGGAAGAAGAACAGGCAGCAGAAGCTGATAAGGAAGAGGTAGACGCCGAAGGAGATCACGGCGAGCGACTGCAGGCGATATTCCCACCACCAGAAATGGATGATGAACAGGAACATCGAGGCGACCCAGCCGAGATGCACCCAATAGACCCGGAATTTGCCGGGTGATTGCACGATGCCGCCGAGGCCGGTCAGCAGGCGGGCGAGCGAGAGGCCGATCACCATCGACATCACGGTGCGGATGTAGACGTAGACTTCCGGTGTCGCCGCTGCCTGCATCATCTCACTCCTGGGGGACGACCTTGGGTTTGCCGTCTTCGTCGAGCGCCACCATGATGAAGGTGCCGGCGGTGACCTTTTCCTGCTGGTTATAACGCGAGCGGTGCGCCCAGGCTTCCACCCGCAGCGTGATGGAGGTGCGGCCGACGCGCTCCACATGGGTATAGATGGAGAGCGTATCGCCGATCTTGACCGGAAGTTCGAAGGCCATTTCCTTGACCGCGGCCGTGACGACGCGACCCCTTGCTCGCTCGGCGGCGCGGATGCCGCTTGCCAGGTCCATCTGCGCCATGACCCAGCCGCCGAAAATATCGCCGGCCGGATTGGCGTCTCCGGGCATGGCAAGCGTACGCAAGGTAAGTTCGCCTGTCGGCTTGGCATCGGTCATCAAGGGCTCCCATCTCGCCGGTGATTCATCTGGAATCACCCTAATGCAAAGGCCAAGTGGTGCGGAAGCCCGTAAAAACGCCGGATTCGACAATGCCCCCTAAAAAATGGTGGCCCGTCGCGGAAAAATCATGACCATCGAAATTTCCTTTTGATTCAGATACTTGAAGCTCAAATGCGTGCCGTGCCCATTTGCCTCACGTAGCGTTATTTCATCAAGATCTAATCAAGTTTTACCGTCCGGTAAGCGGCTCATATCAGTATCTGCTGATTGTCACACATGAGAGCTGCCGGAACCCCATGCGCAACATCAGGATTTCTACCCGCCTTTACGGCCTCGTCGCCTTCGCACTTGTCGTGCTTGCCGCGACGATGATCTTCTTCCTCAACTATTCCTATCGGCAGCTGGAAGCCGAGCGAAAAGCCGGCCTGGCACAGATGGATGCTACCGCGCTGGCCATCTTCGACAAATATTACAAGCTTGAGCAGGCCGGCACGATGACCCGCGAGCAGGCGCAGGCGGCCGCCAAGGAAGTGATCGCTTCCATGCGCTATGGCGGTGGCACCGGCTATTTCTGGATCAACGACATGCATCCGACCATGGTGATGCATCCGGTCAAGCCCGAACTCAATGGCACGGATCTGACGCAGAACAAGGATCCGAACGGCAAATTCCTGTTCGTCGAATTCGTCAATACGGTGAAGACAAGCGGGCAGGGCTTCGTGGATTACTACTGGCCGAAGCCGGGTGCCGATCAGCCGGTCCTCAAATATTCGCATGTGGCGGGCTTCCAGCCCTGGGGCTGGGTCGTCGGTACCGGCGTCTATGCAGACGACCTTGCAGCGCTCTATCGCCAGAACGCCACCTGGACGGCGGTGGTCGGCCTTATCGGCGCCCTCGTTACCCTCGCCTTCGCCTATGCGATCGTGCGTAGCGTGACGGCCCCGGTCGCCCGCCTGAAAGAGGCGATGAATGCGATTGCCGATGAAAATGCCAGCGTCGACATCACGGATGCCGATCGTCGCGACGAGATCGGCCAGATGGCGAAATCGCTGATCGTGCTGCGCGACTCCGTCGCCGAGCGGGCCGAACTGCGCGTTCGCGAAGATGAGCGCCAGCGGGAGATCGAAGGTGAGCGGCGCGGCAACGAGGCGAGCCTGCGCTCGTCCTCCGAGCGCCAGACGGCGGCGATGCGCGCGCTCGGCGCCGGGCTGGAGCGGCTTGCGGCCGGCGACCTGACGGTTTCGATCGACGATATCGGTCAGGATTATGCCAAGCTCCGTTCCGACTTCAACGCGGCAGTCGACGCACTGAACAGTGTCATCAACGCGATCGCGGAATCGAGCCACATCGTCAATGACAGCGCCCGCGATATCAGCGACGCGACCAACAACCTCTCCAAGCGCACCGAGCAGCAGGCCGCGGCGCTGGAAGAAACGGCAGCGGCGCTCGACGAGATCACCGCGACGGTCCGCACGGCTTCCGAGCGCGCCAACGAGGCACGCACCATGGTGGCGGAAACGAAGACGAGCGCCGGCAAATCCGGCGAGATCGTCCGCAACGCCGTCTCGGCCATGAGCCGCATCGAGGATAGCTCGAGCCGCATCAACCAGATCATCGGCGTCATCGACGAGATCGCCTTCCAGACCAACCTCCTGGCGCTGAACGCCGGCGTGGAGGCAGCGCGTGCGGGCGAAGCGGGCCGCGGCTTTGCCGTCGTGGCGCAGGAAGTGCGCGAACTGGCGCAGCGCTCGGCCAATGCGGCCAAGGAGATCAAGGCGCTGATCTCGAGTTCTGCAACCGAGGTCGAAGGCGGCGTGGCGCTGGTGCGCTCCACCGGTGACGCACTGGTCGAGATCGAGGCGCTGGTCAACCGGGTCAACGCCCATGTCGACTCGATTGCGACGGCCGCCCGCGAACAGGCGACCGGGTTGCAGGAGATCAACACATCGGTGAACCACATGGACCAGATGACCCAGCAGAATGCGGCAATGGTCGAAGAAACCACGGCCGCCAGCCAGACCCTGGCCGAGGAAAGCCAGCAGCTGCGGTCGCTGTTGTCGAAGTTCCAGCTGCGCGGGCAGGCCGGGCAGGGTGCGCGGTACGGCCGGGCTGCCTGATAGCGGGTGACGATCTGACGAGAAAGGGCCGCGGCATTGCGCGGCCCTTTCTTTTATTCCAAGGCAGATCAAAGGAAGGCGTCAGCCGATACCGTGCTGTTTCAGGAGTGCCTGCTCGTCGCCCGAAACCCAGCCGAAGACTTTCGCTTCTCCATCCAGAACCTGCACGAGATAGTGGACATCGAAGTCGATTTTCGTGTCCGGTTGGCTCCCACGGACATAAGTCGCCCTCCAGGCGACATGCGCCACACAATGGCTCTCATCGATCGATGAGAGACGGACATGGCGAAGCATCATATCCTTGGTGCCAATGGCGCGATAACGCTCATACCCCTTCGCCATCATGCGCTTGAGCTCATCGTCATTCTTGCCGGACATGACCCCGGAAGGCGAGGCGGCGATGACATCCGAGGCATAGAGGGAGGCGACCTCACCCATATCGGCTTTGCCCGCGAGCCCCTGGCGGAACAGGTGTTCATACCGCTCGAACAGTTTCCTTACTGCTGCTTCCATAGGCTGGTTTCCTGATGGACCGGGCTCATGATGCAGTAGCTATGGTGCTGGCCGGGAATACCAATAGGGCTCGAAGCGGGATTGGCATTTGCCGGGTCGGCCCGCCCTTGGTGCGGGAGCACATGAACCCACGGTGCGGAGATACCTCTCTAGCGAGTGCAAGCGCTCGGGATCAGCCAATCTCCACACGTAAAGCTTTCATTCACCGTTTTTAACTAAATTTGAATCGAGGTTTTCAGATCACAGGCCGCATGCGGAAGCGATAAGTATGGCGTTTCTTTCCCTTCTCCAGCGTACCGCCTTGCCACTCCTGCTTTCTGCGGCATTGACGACCTGTTCGATCAGCGACGGGCTGGTGCCGCCCGAGAATGTCGATAGCAGCACGCGCGTCAGTTCCATCACGCCGCCGCGGGGCGGAGCGTTGCGCATGGCGCCGGTCCAGAGCCAGCAACCTTATCCCGCAGCCAGCGCGCCGGTCGGCAATACGCAGGGACAGATCGATTATCTCGATACGCCGAACCTCGCCGGCACGAGCCAACAGATGCGCCCGCCCGGACAACAGTCGGCCCCGATGGCCGCGCCGCAACAGGGGCAGCGGCGCCTGCCCATGATCGACAGCGACGAGGCGCTCGCGCAGCAGGGCCAGCCGCAACAGGCGCCGAATGGCAACTGGGGCGGCGTGAAGCCGCTCGCCATCCCCCAGGGCGGCGTCAACATGGATTCGGAACTTGGTGCCGGGCAGGGCAACGAGCAGGTCGTCGGGCTGGCGCAGGACGAGCAGCAGCAGATCGCCGAGGGCAATGCCACCGAACCTGTCGTCGACGGTATCGGCACCGATAACCCGACACAGCTCAACCAGGGTCGCCTGCCGCAGCCGGTTGCCGCCGCGCAGATGAGCCGCGCGCCGATGCGCGCTGCCGGCAATCGCGCCCAGACCTGGAGCGACGGCAGCCCGGTGCTGGCGCCGACGCGCGTGCCGGAAGAGGATGAGCCGGAAGAGGTCGCCATGCTGCGGCCGAACAATCCGATGATGAGCGAACCTGCCGCACCGATCGACCCCGGCGTCATGCCGGCCTCGGAGCTCTCCTGCCGGCGCGAATTGAAGCGCATGGGCGTGATCTTCGATGACCGCCCGCCGATCTCCAACGGACCGGCCTGCCAGGTGCCTTATCCTGTGTCCCTGAAGGGCCTTTCAGGCAATATCGGCGTCAAGCCGGCGGTGACCCTGAATTGCCAGGTGACGCTTGCCTTCGCCAAATGGGTGAAGAACGAACTCGCGCCTTCGGCCCGCTTCCGTTACTGGACCGGCATTCAGACGATCGTCCCGCTTGGCGGCTATTCCTGCCGGCGCATGAACAACAGCCGCCAGCGATACAATCCGATTTCGGAACATGCGAAGGGCAACGCCATCGATGTCGGCAAGTTCGTACTGAAGAACGGTCATGAGATCGACGTGCGCAAGAAGGGCCTGTTCTCCTTCCGCGAAGGGCGGCTTCTGAAAGCCGTGCGCACCGACAGCTGCAATTACTTCACGACGGTGCTCGGCCCCGGCTACAATCCCGAACACTACAACCATTTCCACTTCGATCTCATGTCGCGCAGGGGCGGAAGATCCGTCTGCAAGTAGGTTGATATCACGGGAAGGTCTGCGTCACCTCGATCACGCCGACGATGGCAGCGTTGAAGCTGTCCATTTCATCAGCGGGTATCCAGTATTCGAGATGTGCCCGACCGCCGGCTTCCTGTACCGCGTATCCGTCGAGATAGTCCTTTCGGACCTCGAATCTCGTAACGAATCCTGCGCCGCTACGAGGCACGTTCCAGTCACGGGCGATCCTGACGGCATAGTCCTGAGAAAGCACCGGATAGAAGATCGGCTGGTCGGGCAGGCGGGGCGGAAATCCGCGCATGCCAAGATCGCGGATGAGCGCTAGTTCCTCTGGACCAACCGGACGCCAGAGGGTGATTGTTTCGATGGCGTCGCTCATGTCCTGTCCTCGTTGGTCGTCTCTTCGGTCAAGGTCTTTGCCGGCAATGCTGCGGTGTCGCAGATCGCCTTTTCGAGGGTCGAGATCAATACGGTGCCGAGATCGCTGACCGACTGGATGATCTGTGCATTTTCATAGTAACCGGTCGTATCGTGGCCGATGCGGAGCCCGTAAAGCCTGATGTCGTCGGCGGCTTCTACGCGTCCGATTACCTCGCGCAGGTGACGGTCGAGAATGGTGTCCTCGTTGTGGAAGAGCGTTGCATCATCGACAGGTGCACCATCGGAGAGGACAATCAGCGCCTTTCTCTTCTTCTTGTTTGCTGCCAGCCGATCCACCGCCCATTCGAGCGCTTCACCGTCGATATTCTCTTTGAGCAGGTCCGGGCGAAGCATGGGTTCCAACGCACGACCTCCGCCTGACCAGTGGGGTGCGGCCGCGGATTTATAAATGATATGCAGAGTATCGTTCAGGCGTCCAGGCAATCGCGGCCTGCCCCTGCTTCGCCAGAGTTGGCGGGATTTGCCGCCCTTCCACCGGACGGTCGTAAAGCCGAGCAGTTCAGTAGCGATGCCCAGATTCTTGAGGAAATCCAGCGCAATGTCGCACGCTGCTGCCGTGAGCAATATGTTCTGTCCCTTCATCGAACCCGATTGATCGACGAGAAGGGTGATTGCCATCTCCGACAACTCCTCAGCGGTCTTTGCCGCACGAATGCGGTCCGATGCCGCCAGTGCCTTGACGGTCGCGCCGGTTCGCCAATCCGTCAGCGCATAATTGAACGTTCGGCAGGCACCCAGATATTGGATCTGGTCGGCGCCTTCCAATTTGCCGAGAACCGTATGCAGCTTGTCTGCATCGATGACGATATCGAATTGCCGGGTGTAGATGCGATAGGCGTCCGCGTCGGGGTGCCCTTCGGGCGCCGCGACGGAACTGGCTCTGGTCATTTTCGTCTGGCTTTTAAAACAGGATTTAAGGCGTTGCAGAGCGCGAAACATGGATAAAACTTTTGGAGCGGCGGTACGACCGCTAGATGGCATGGAGAATTTGCCGAAGTCTACAACTTACTGTCGTGACAGCGGCATGTCGCATACTTCTGCCGTGCCGGCAGGCGGGTCCCGGATATCCTCGCATCCAGCCGGAAACCATTAAGGCACTTCGCAGTTAGGAATACTCGGCCTGATCCCGGGGGATGAGGCGACTGCGGGGAAGGATGGAGATCGGCGATCTCGGGCTCATGGCGGGAAAGCATCTGCTCATTGTCGAGAGCGGCGATCTGGTCGCCGACGAAGTGCGGCTTGCGCTGACGCAGGCCGGCGTCGTCATCGTTGGGCCTGCCGCCTCCGTCGAAATCGGCCTTGCGCTGCTCGACATCGTCAGGATCGATGGCGCCATCCTGGATATACGCATCGAAGGCGAAACCGCATTCCCGCTCGCCGAGCGTCTGCAGGACGCAAGAATATCTTTTGTTTTCGCGATGTTTCATGCCGATGCGGATATTGCACCAGAATATGGCGGCTACCGGCTCAACGAGAGCCCCGCCGCACTTGCCGAGATCGGCGAGGCTCTCTTTGCGCCGCGCGCAAACGGCGGCTGAAATCCGGCCTGGCTCGCAGCGGCATCCCATTGTGCGGTAGCGTACAAAGTGGCCCGCTGGCGGAACGAACAGCAGGTTGCCCCCTTTCTCCAGAATAAGAGCCCGCGGGTTCACATCCGGGGCCAGGGAGCCAGGACATGCAAGATTCCCACGAAATGCTTCAACAAGAGATGGTCGCCCATATTCCGGCGCTGAGAGCATTTGCCCGCACCTTTTACCGATCGTCCGGGGATGCCGACGATCTCGTACAGGAAACGCTCGTCAGGGCGCTTGGCAGCATCGGCCAGTTCAAGCAGGGCACCAAGATGAAATCCTGGCTGTTCACGATCATGCGCAACGCCTTCTGCACGCGCTTTCGCCTCAGGCAGCGCGAGACGCTGGGCTCGGAAGAATGCGCCTCCTCGCAAGGCAGCGTGCCGGCCGACCAGGAATGGCACCTGCGCGGCCACGAACTGGAGGCTGCCTGCGGACACCTGCCGGAGCCTTATCGCGCCGCCTTCGCCTTCGTCTTCGTGGACGGGCGCTCCTATGAAGAAGCCGCGGACCATTTCCATTGCCCGATCGGCACTATCAAGAGCCGGGTGAACCGCGCCCGCCGACGCATTGCGCATGATATCGGCTATTATCAATAGGCCTGATTATCGCCGGCCTGGACTTTCGCGAGAGCCTGCGGCTGTCTGAGTTCGCCGATCAGCCGGCGATATTCCTGCTCGGCGCGGCCGTAGGAATCGCCGGCGAACTCCTCGAGACCCGTCCGGTCGCGGACGGTAACCAAGCTGCGCTCCGACCAGATCAGCTGCCTGCCTTCCAGATCATGCAGGGCGGTGGTTATGCTGGCGCGCCTGACGGACAGCATGAGAGCCAGGAATTCGTGCGTGAGGCCGATGTGGTCGCCGTCGATACGGTCATGGCACATCAGTATCCAGCGCGCCAACCGCGCCTCGATGGAATGATTGGCGTTGGCAAGCGAAGTGAAAGCCGCCTGTACTATGAATGTCTGGACATAACGGTTCAGGAGCCTGCGCAGAGATGGCACGGCCCTCAGGGCCTCCTGCAGCGGCTCTACGGCGATGCGCGAGCCATGGCCTTCCACCTGCACGAAAATGTCGAAGGTCGCGTGGGTGCTGTCGAGGATCGGCGCCAGCGGCACGATACCTTCGCGCCCGACGATGCCGACCTCGCTTGATCGTTCGGCCACCGATCGCGCGACGATCGACGCGATGCCTTCCTCGATGAAATAACAATGTTTCAGCTGATGGCCCGAGGTCGAAAGCGCATAGCCACGCGGCAGGGCAAGCGGTTCCAGGTAAGGGGTGAGATGCCGTGTCGCCTCCTCGTCCATTCTTCCGCGCAATATATTATCGCCGGCTGCATAGATGGCCCTGTCCATGATCTTCCCCTTCGTCGTGCACCAGACTCGATACGACGGCCGAAGTTCCCGATTAGCGCCGATTTTCGCAGGAGTTGTGTCGGCAGTCGAGCTCCATGCAGCCTATGCGCACCGATGTTTCAGGCCTGTCACCAAATGGTGATCTTTCCTGGAATGCCGGGGCGGGAACTTTATTCGGGTCGCCGTGTTGGGCGCGAACGATCGATCCGGGGCAGCGCCGCTATTCACATGTCAGACTGGACCACACCCCTTTACATCCGGCTTCCGGACCAGGAGAGCCTTATCACCGTTCGCGGGACGGGCCATGCGGCAGCGCTTCTTGCCGACAAATGGCCTGTCACCCACGGCCCGGCCTTCGAGCACGCGCTGGCCTCCTTCGCGGCGGTCTCGGAAGGCCATCTCTTGCCCGACGAGGCGCGGGAAGCCTTCGTCGAAGCGGCGGATGCTGCCGGCGTCGGCTGGCTGAACTATGACGAGGCCTGATATCACGTGTCGCGACGCAAGCGTTGTGGCAAGAGCAGGGCTGCCGAGACGAAGAGGAAGCCAAAAGCCTTCAGCGCCGCCACCACCATATGACCGATTTCCCAGCGATGACGTACCGCTTCGAAATCCGCCGGCAGCGGCCCGGCCGCCCAGAGCGCCAGGACGGCATTCATGGGGGCAACGAGGATGAACCACGCCGCAAGCGCGGCAATGAAAAGAGCCGCCCCGACGAGAGCGAGTGCGACGGACGGCCGCCTGCCGTGCAGAAGGAAGGCAAGCAGGACGGTACAGACAATCGCCGCGAGATCGACCGGCGCACCGACGACGGCGAAATACTCGAACTGGCCGTTGAAGACAGTTGTTTCCCGCCAGAGCTCGGGCGACCAGATGGCGAGCCGCGGGCCTGCCTCAAGAACGTGGGCGTAGGACGGGCCGAGGCTGAGGGCGGCGAGAAAGAGCGTCGCAACGCCGAGACCGGGGATGAACCGTTCCGCACCGCGTGCGCGTGTGCGAGCTTGCTGTCGAGATTCATGTAAGCGCATGGACGACCAGCCCGAGCAGGACGCAGCCGGCGAGGCCGGCGATGAAGATCACGCGCCTCGTTTTCGTGCGCAGGATGATTTCTCCGCCCCGCGCATCCTCGGCGGAAAAGATTCTCGCCTTGGCACCGTCATCGACAGATCCGGATTCTTTCGCTGTCATGGTCATGCCTTTCCTTTCCCGACATTTGCCGAACATCCGAGCCAGCAGCAGGTTCCCGTCCGCCGCGTCCATCCGTCGCCCGGGCCGGAACTGCGGCGCCGATTGACTTGTTCCCGCGAAGGATTAAGCTTTGAGGCATCGCAACCACCATCCGCGCGAATGCCAGCGGAGGGTGCGAGTGGCGGGGCAACCTTGAGGAGGATGAGGTTTGCCGTGGATTACCGTGTTATTCTGCTGATCTGTGCATCCGTGATTGCCCTTTCGCCCGGCAGCGCCGGGGCGCAGGAGGGCGATGCGACAGCGGGTGCCGTTGTTTTCAAGAAATGCGCGACCTGTCATATCGTCGATTCCGATACGAACAAGGTCGGCCCGTCGCTCAACAAATTGTTCGGCCGACCGGCCGGAACGCATCCCAATTTCGCCTATTCGCCTTCGATGAAGGCCGCCGGTGAGGGCGGTCTCGTCTGGGACGAGGCGACCCTGCGCGACTACCTGCACAATCCGAAAGCAAAGGTGAAGGGCACGAAAATGGCCTTCGTCGGCGTCAAGGACGACCAGGAGATCACCAATCTCATCGCTTATCTCAAGCAATATTCCCAGTGACGGATCATAATCCAAATGCCGGGTGGTGGCTGACGGCACATGCCTAAATTGCCGTAATTGCAGATATTTTCCAGTTATGCGATAATAAATACGGACTTTTGCGGAATACGGTTTCACGGTCGACTGCTCAGGGAGGAGCGGAAATGGCTGTTGTGCTGATCCTTGTCCTTGTTGTCGTCGGCTCCGTGCTGTTCCATGTGCTGAGCCCGTGGTGGTGGACGCCGATTGCGTCCAACTGGAGCTATATCGACAGCACCCTCGTCATCACCTTCTGGATCACCGGCATCGTCTTCGTCGCGGTGATTTCCTTCATGGCCTATTGCGTCTTCCGCTTCCGGCACAAGCCGGGCAACCGGGCGCATTACGAGCCCGAGAACCGCAGGCTGGAAGTGCTGCTTGCCTCGGGAACGGCTGTCGGGGTCGCCGCCATGCTGGCGCCCGGCCTGATCGTCTGGAAACAGTTCATCACCGTGCCGCCCGATGCCGCATCGGTGGAAGTGGTCAGCCAGCAATGGCTGTGGAGCTTCCGCCTGCCTGGCGCGGACGGGAAGCTCGGGCGCGCCGAGACGCGTGACGTGACCCCCGAAAACCCGCTCGGCCTCGACAAGAACGATGCAAGCGGCCTCGACGACGTCATCATCGAGGGCGGCGAGCTGCATCTGCCCATCGGCAAGCCGGTGCACATATTGCTGCGCTCGGTCGATGTGCTCCACGATTTCTATGTGCCGGAATTCCGCGCCAAGATGGACATGATCCCCGGCATGGTCACCTATTTCTGGCTCACGCCGACGCGCACGGGAACCTTCGAGATTCTCTGTGCCGAACTCTGCGGCGTCGGCCATCCGCAGATGCGCGGAACCGTCATCGTCGACAGTGACGCGGACTACCAGACCTGGCTTGGTCAGCAGCAGACATTCACCCAGCTTACCGCATCGTCGGGAGAACCGCCGCCATCAAACTGAGGCGGCGGATGACGGCCGGGGGCCGCATCGGGAAAGGAAGGGAAGAGAGATCATGGTCGAGATTCCATCCGGCAGCATCCCATCCGCCGAAGTCGAGGATGTCGAGCTTTATCATCCGCACAGCTGGTGGACGAAATATGTGTTCAGCCAGGATGCGAAGATCATCGCCGTGCAATATTCGGTGACCGCCATCTCGATCGGCATGGTGGCGCTGGTGCTCTCCTGGCTGATGCGGATCCAGCTCGCCTTTCCCGGCGCTCTCTCCTTCATCGATGCCGATCATTATTACCAGTTCATCACCATGCACGGCATGATCATGGTGATCTATCTGCTCACTGCGCTCTTCCTCGGCGGCTTCGGCAATTACCTCATTCCGCTGATGGTCGGCGCGCGCGACATGGTATTTCCCTACGCGAACATGCTGAGCTACTGGATCTATCTGCTTGCGGTGCTGATCCTGGTCGCCGGTTTCTTCGCACCCGGCGGCCCGACGGGGGCGGGCTGGACGCTTTATCCGCCGCAATCCGTCCTGTCGGGCACGCCCGGCGGCAAGGACTGGGGCATCCTCTTGATGCTCAGCTCGCTGATCGTCTTCATCATCGGCTTCACCATGGGCGGCCTGAACTATGTGGTGACGGTGCTGCAGGGGCGGGCACGCGGCATGACGCTGATGCGCATGCCGCTCACCGTCTGGGGCATCTTCACCGCGACGGTGATGGCGCTCCTGGCCTTTCCGGCCCTCTTCGTCGCCTGCGTGATGATGATGTTCGACCGCGTGCTCGGCACCAGCTTCTTCATGCCCGCCATCGTCGAGATGGGCGAGCAGCTGAAACATGGCGGCGGAAGCCCGATCCTGTTCCAGCACCTGTTCTGGTTCTTCGGGCATCCGGAGGTCTATATCGTCGCGCTGCCGGCCTTCGGCATCGTTTCGGACCTGATCAGCACGCATGCGCGCAAGAACATCTTCGGCTACCGCATGATGGTCTGGGCGATCGTCATCATCGGAGCCTTGAGCTTCGTCGTCTGGGCGCACCACATGTATGTCAGCGGCATGAACCCGGCCTTCGGCTTCTTCTTCGCCACCACGACGCTGATCATCGCCGTTCCGACGGCGATCAAGGTGTATAACTGGGTGCTGACGCTCTGGCGCGGCGACATCCACCTGACGCTGCCGATGCTCTTTGCGCTCGCCTTCATCGTCACCTTCGTCAATGGCGGCCTGACGGGCCTTTTCCTCGGCAATGTCGTCGTCGACGTACCGCTGTCGGATACGATGTTCGTCGTCGCGCATTTCCACATGGTCATGGGTGTTGCGCCGATCCTCGTCATCTTCGGGGCGATCTATCATTGGTATCCGAAAGTGACGGGACGCATGCTGGACGAGACGCTCGGCCGGATCCATTTCTGGATCACCTTCCTCGGCACCTATGCGATCTTCTTCCCGATGCATTATCTCGGCCTGCTCGGCGTGCCGCGCCGCTATTTCGAGATGGGGGAGACGGCCTTCGTTCCGCCCTCGGCCCATACGCTGAACGTCTTCATAACGGTGATGGCGCTGATCGTCGGGGCGGCACAGATCGTCTTCCTGTTCAACCTGGTCTGGAGCCTTTTCCGGGGCAGGGAGGCGGGCGGCAATCCGTGGCGGGCGACGACGCTCGAATGGCAGACGCCGCAGACCCCGCCGGCGCATGGCAACTGGGGCAAGGAACTGCCTGTCGTCTACCGCTGGGCCTATGATTACAGCGTGCCGGGAGCGGCGGAGGATTTCATTCCGCAGAACGTGCCGGCAAGCGGCGGCGTCACACGGGAGGTTCCGGCATGAACGTCATGCTGATCTTCCTTGCCGCGGTAGCCGCCATCATCATCTGGTGGCTTTCCGGGCAGCGGCTGACCTCGAAGCCATGGCTCGAAACGGGGTCTGTGCAGCTGCCGGCGCATGACGATACCGGCCGGCAGCAGTCACCGGTGCCGGCGGTCAAGCTCGGCCTCTTCGTGTTCCTCGGCGTCGTCGGCGCGCTCTTCAGCCTTGCCGTCAGCGCCTATTTCATGCGCATGGCGTCGTCCGACTGGTGGGGAATGCCGGTTCCGCGGCTGCTTTGGATCAATACCGCAGCGCTCGCGCTCAGCAGTGCGGCGCTCCAATGGGCCAGACGCGAAGCGCAGCATGGGCGCATGGAAAGCCTGCGGCCGGCGCTCGTGACCGGGCTTGCGCTTGCCGTCTTCTTTCTGATCGGGCAGATCCAGGCTTGGCGGGAGCTGACCGCCGCCGGCTATGTGCTGACCGACAATCCCGCCAACAGCTTCTTCTACATGCTGACCGGCCTGCACGGCCTGCATATTCTCGGCGGGCTTGCCGTGCTCGCACATACGACGGTCAGAGCATTTTCGGCAAATGTTCAACCCGACAGGCTGCAGCTCAGCGTCGATCTCTCGGCCATCTATTCGCATTTCATGCTCACCGTCTGGCTTTTGCTTTTCGCGCTCTTTGCCGGCTGGGCGAATGACTTCGTCGATCTCTGCCGCACATTGCTTAACTAGAACCAGGGGCTGCTCAGGAGGCGCAGATGGCACAGACTATCGGGACACACGACGAAACAAGCCTCAGGCCAGCAGGCCTGCGCGGCGTCGCGGCCGATTTCAGCTCGGACCAGCGCGCCTTCAAGACCGCCTCCTGGGGCAAGGCGATGATGTGGATCTTTCTGCTCAGCGATACTTTCGTCTTCGGCTGTTTCCTGATCGCCTATATGACCGCCCGCATGTCGACGCCGGTCCCGTGGCCCAATCCAAGCGAGGTCTTCGCGCTGCATATCGGCGGCCAGGACGTGCCGCTGATCCTGATCGCGATCATGACTTTCGTGCTGATCTCGAGCAGCGGCACCATGGCGATGGCGGTCAATTTCGGCTACCGCCGCGAACGCGGGAGGACGGCGGCGCTGATGCTGCTGACGGCGCTTCTCGGGGCAACCTTCGTCAGCATGCAGGCCTTCGAATGGACGAAGCTGATCACCGAAGGTGTGCGCCCCTGGGAAAACCCATGGGGGGCGGCGCAGTTCGGATCGACCTTCTTCATGATTACGGGCTTTCACGGCACCCATGTCACCATCGGCGTCATCTTCCTCCTCATCATTGCCCGCAAGGTCTGGCGGGGCGATTTCGATGTGGAGCGGCGCGGTTTCTTCACCAGCCGGAAAGGTCGCTACGAGGCCGTCGAGATCATGGGCCTCTACTGGCACTTCGTCGACCTGGTCTGGGTCTTCATCTTCGCGTTTTTCTATCTGTGGTGAGGTCGTCATGAGCGAGACAACGGCACATGCGCAAAGCCCGACGGTACAGGCACAGGAACACGGACAGCAGCACCCGATCCGGCTCTATCTGGTGGTCTGGGGCCTGCTTTTCGTGCTCAGCGCCTTTTCCTACATGGTCGATTATCTCGGCATCCAGGGCCATCTCAGGTGGACGCTGATCCTGCTCTTCATGATGCTGAAGGCGGGGCTCATCGTCGCCGTCTTCATGCACATGGCCTGGGAACGGCTGGCGCTGGTCTATGCCATCCTGCTGCCACCGCTGCTGGTGCTTGTCTTCGTGGCGCTGATGGTTTCGGAAGCGGACTATACGATCTTCACCCGGCTCGCCTTCTTTGGCGCCGGGCAGTAGGGGCCCGGGAAAGGGAAACGCAGAAAGTTTCAATGCGTTTGTTTTTCCTTCCGGGGCGCTCGCGGGCTGGCTTGCAGGCCGTGATTCCGGCCCTGCGGAGCGACCCCGAGGAATATTTTTGCGTCCTGTTTTTTGTGTGGAACTCTCTGCCACCTCATGCGTTTGGCAGCATCTTTATGGAGCGATCGGGAGGAGATCATGCAACCGAAGATCGGAACGGATGCGCCTGCGGACCGCTGGATCGGTGCCGTGGAGCTTGCGATCGTGCAGAAGGCTTTCGACAGGCTTTGCGCGGAACGCGGCTTGTCGCGCGACTGCACGGAGGCACGTGAACTCGCGCGTGTGACAATCGACCTTTACCGGCAGGGTGCCGACAGCGAATACAAGCTGCACACCTCGCTGTCAGGCTCCGATTTCAAGACACCGGCCCTGTGAGCGGCCGATGAGCAATGTCGTGACATTCCCGCGCCGGAACCTCAGGTCGCACCACCCATACTATGTCGGCTCGGCGAGGCAGGTGGAAGGGCGGATCGCGATATTGGAGACAATCGCGAAGATCACCGTGCGCGACAGCGCGTTCACGCCCTATGAACAGGCGGCCCTGCTGGCAAAGCTGAGGACCGCCATCCGCGCGGAATGCGTCGCGCACAAGCTGTCGCCCGACGAGCAGTTCGAAACGATGCGTTATGCCGAGCGTCTTCTCGACGATATCCTCGACAGCATCCACGACTGAGGCATCTGCCGTCACGTTTTCTTGTTCCGCCGCCGCCCTACAGGCACCATGCCGCAGTTGCGGAGCAGCATCTGCTCATGCCAACATCCGGCCATGCTGATCCGACCTGCCAGAGCGGAAGACCGCAGCGCTATATGGACGATCCTGGAACCTGTCATCCGGGCAGGCGAAACTTATACGCTCGACCGCGACATGAGCGAGGCCGATGCGCTCGACTACTGGCTCGACCCCGGCAAGGAAACCTTCGTCGCCGATGACGGCGGCAGCATTATCGGCACCTATTACATCAGGGCCAATCAGGCGGGCGGCGGCAACCATGTCTGTAACTGCGGATATATGACGGCACCCGCGGCGGCGGGGCAGGGTGTGGCGCGCATCATGCACCAGCATTCGCTTGCCCATGCACGCCAGCGCGGCTTCCGGGCCATGCAGTTCAATTTCGTCGTCAGTTCCAACGAGCGGGCAGTACGGCTGTGGCAGTCGCTCGACTTTCAGGTGGTCGGCCGGCTGCCCGGGGCGTTCCGGCATCCGACCCTTGGCTTTGTCGACGCGCTCGTCATGTACCGGGATCTTTGACGAGGGGCGCGCTTTACACGTCAGCCTTTGATCAGGGAAGCGTGCGCCTGCCGCGCCGCGACGCGTTGCGCCCGACAAACGCGGCGATCGCCACGAAGAGCACTGCAGTGCCGAGATTCCAGCCGAGCACCATTATCGTTGCGTCCAGCGGATGAAACATGGCGAGCGCCGAGGATGTGATACCCGAGACGGCGAGGCTGCCAATGAGCGCGACGGAGACCGGCCGCAGGAAGGCGACATAGCGCAGCATGATCAGCATCAACAATGTGAGCGGAATGCTGGTGACCACTAGCGTCAGCAGGCAGCTGGACGCGGCTTCCACGGTAACGGCGCCCGGCGGCAGCGCCACCCAGCCGGCAAAACACTGATAGCCGATATTGGCCATCCAGAGGACGAGGGTCGGGAGTGGCAGCAGCATCCACCGGCGCGATTTATCAGGAAGGCTGACCATGAAGGTGGCGATGGCGGCGAGAATACCCGTGGCGAGCGATGACAGCATGCCCGTCAGGAAGATGATATCGGTCATGCGCTCGGCAAATTGCGGCCGCAGGCCATGGATCATGGTCAGGATGCCCATCAGCACGAAAGCGAGTGCAAGCCAGAGGGCGGCGCGCAGCAGAGGCGGCCGCAGCCGTTTCACCGGGCTGACATTGTCCGCGAGAGAACGGATGAGATCGGCGGTTTCCATTACGGCTCACCACGATCAAGCAGGATCTTGCGCAGGCTTTTCAGCGCCCGGTGCGTCGCGACCTTCAGCGACGTGATCGACATTCCGCTTTCGCTCGCAGCCTCCTTCAGCGACATTTCCTTCAGTTTCAGCATGTTGATCGCCTGCTGCTGGGCCGGCGGCAGGTCGCTGATTGCGCCTTCGAGATGAATCCGGTTGGCAGCTTCCTCGATATTGTCGCTGGTGGCAACAGCGTCATGTTCGCTCGACAGCGGAAATTCATGGGCGCGCTGGCGGCCCTGCCGGCGCAGCCGGTCGAAGGCGCGGCGGTTGGCGATGCCGACGAGCCAGGGGGCGAAGGGCCGCGTTGGATCATAGGTTTCGCGGATCGAATGGAGGGTCAGCAGGATATCCTGAACCGTATCCTCGACGTCTCTCGGATCGCGATGATAGCGCACCGCCAGCGAGCGCAGATAGGGCGTGATCTCCTGCAGCAGGCGAAGATAGGCGGCGCCATCACCATCCTGGGCACGGGCCATCAGGATCGTCCAGTCGAGATCGCGGTGGCGTGTGCTCCTGATGTCGGAGCCCGCCGGCCGGGAGGAGACGAGTTTCAGCCGGTCGCCGCGCTCCTCGCTCATGCAGGTGCGCGCCTTTCGCGCGGGCGGTCAAACAGGCGCGACACGAGATAGTCGAGCGACAGAGGTCCGGGGCCGAGCGTCACGACTGCGAGCGCAAGGGCTGCCCAGTAGAGGTGAAAATTCACCCAACCGTCCGGAAAGACCAGCTGGATCACTCCGGTCATGATCAGGAGCGCAAGGCCGACGAGGCGCGTGGCGAGACCGGCTAGCAGCAGGACCGGCAGCACGATCTCCGCACAGCCGACGAGAAAGGCGACCGTATCGGGGGCTGGGAACCCATAGAGATTGCCAAGGATGTGCAGCTTGAACTGCTCCTCGAAGAGGAATTGTGTGCCGATCGAGAGCTGCAGGAAGCCGTCCCAGCGGGTCAGTCCCGAACGCAGGAAGGGCAGGGCAAGCGCGATGCGCACGACCGGCGGGGCGACGGCGATGCCGATCAGGCCGACGATGTCGAGAAGCCGCAGGTAAAGTGCTGTCGGCGTAAAGCTCTTGTCAGTCATGCGCTGCCGTTCCCGGATGTGATGGCAAAAGTGGTGAAGGCGCTGGCCGCCATCAGGCCGGAAAGGCATGCCGGCAGATCGAAACGGGGGCTGTCGCCCAGCGCCTGTTTCATGGCGTCGATCATCGTCCGTCCCTTGCCGAGAGCGGTGATGAAAACGGCGGCGCCCGGCGGCAGCGCGCGCGCTTCGACATCTGGACCGGGGCGAAGGAGCAGTGTGTCTTCGCCGCCTGCCGATATATCCACCTCCGCCGGCTCGCCATTGGCGATGTTCATCTGCCAGATCGTCAGCGCAGGGAAGGAGGAGCGCACGATGCGTAGCGACGGATGCAGCGTCACGCGCATATATGGCAGGTCGCCCGCCCTGATCCGCGTGAAGGCGGCGCTCTCGATCGGTTCGGCCTCGGCTGCATGATAGGCCTCGACCCAGGCCCGCTCGATGCGCGCCACATCGGCAAGGTAGGGCAGACTTGCAGCCGGTTCGAAGGTTTCGATGAAATCGGCAAAGCCGCAGCCATAGTCGAGCATGATCGGCGAGGCCGGCGGATCGAGCGCCACATAGATGCGTCCCATGGCGAGGAAGAATTCCTCGCCGACGATGCGCGCCACGGCCGGAAACGCATCCTTCAACGTTGCCGTCAGGCCGGCGACCACATTGTTGCGATAGACGTTGAAGCGCTTCAGGCTGGGCCGGCCGTCTGGCCCGACCAGACCTTCGGGCAGGGGCTGCGCGGGGTCCAGAAGGGCAGCGGCAAAATCATGCTGGCGTTTGGCGGTCGAAGGTGTCGACGGCATCATCAGGTCCCCCGTGTGACGACATTGCGCCAGAACCGGCGCAGGTTATCGAGACCGCCGGCGGTGGAGCTCCAGAGCGTGGCGTCGGCGATGAGGAGATCGCCGCCGAAAAGGCCGGGACGGGATTGCAGCATCGCATCGAAAGTGGAGCGGCCATCCCGCGTGAAGCGATGCGAGGGAGCATCAGGATCTATCTTCTGGCAGGCGATCACATCGAGCTTGTCAACCGCTTCGCGGAGCCGCTCGAAATGCGGCAAATGCGGATGAAGGTTGAAGCTCGTCACGCCCGCAAGCAGCCCATGTCGGTCGAGATCATGCTCGACTGCAATCGGGCTCGGCGATCCATCCGGTTCGCTTGCCGGGTGGAGGCCGAAGCGGTTTTCGACGGGCAGACCGAGGCCGGAGAGAAGCGAGCGGGCAAAGCCGCCGAAGCGCTGCTGCGGCGGAATGGTGCGGTCGCCATGATGCAGGAAGTGTTCCGTCTGGATTTCGGTGCGGTCAGCCGCCGCTGCATCTTCGACATTGCCGATATCGTGATGCGGACAGATGAAGAGCATGTTGCCGGGCTTCGAAAGAAAGGTTGTGACCGCCTCGATCTCGCTGCTGTCGGCCCGCTGGCCTGTGCGCTGGGAATCGAAGGAAATGACGATGACCGTGTCGGCACTTTCGAGAATCCGGGCGTCGAGCCTGACGGTCACGCCTTCCTCGCCGCCGCGTTGCATTTCCAGCACTGCATGGCCGGTCTCGGCCTCTGCCTGCTCGACGAAGGCCTCGAAATTCCTGCGCAGGATTTCGTCGAGAAAGCCGGCGATGCCCTGGTCGAAACGCTCGGGGTCGGCCAGCTCCTCATAGTGCGGATAGAGGATACGGCGGCTTTCGAAGAGGGCCGGGAAGCGGTTTTCGATAATGCCCAAGGGCGCTTCGATTTCCCGCGAGCGATCCCAGGCGTAGTAGACAGCAACTCGGTGGCCGGTCATGGATCAACCCTCATTCGGCGGCCGAGCGTATCTCTCCGGATGCGGCCTCACGCATCAGGGCTTCGGCACGGGCTGCTTCACCGGCCAGAACCGGCCACTCCGGAAGGTCGGCATCCCATTCGATCAGTGTCGCCACCGGCCCGATGCGGGAGAGCACATGGGCGTAAAGATCCCAGACGATGGCATCGACTGGGCGGTCATGGGTGTCGATCAGCAGCGGCCGGTTTTCCTCGTCGGCTTCACGCGCATGGCCGGCCAGATGGATTTCTCCGACATGATGCAGCGGGTAGGCATCGATATAGGCGATGGGGTCCCAAAACTGGTTTGTGGAGGCGACATAGACATTGTTGACATCGAGCAACAGGCCGCAGCCCGTGCGACGCACGATCTCGGCAATGAAATCGATCTCCGACCAGGTACTTTCGGCAAAGGCCAGGTAGGTCGAAGGGTTTTCGAGCAGCATCTGCCGGCCGAGCACCTGTTGTACCTCGTCGATGTGGCCGGCGACGCGAGAGAGTGTCTCATTCGTATAGGGCAGCGGCAGGAGATCGTTGAGGAAGCCGGCATCATGCGATGACCAGGCAAGATGCTCGGAAAAGAGTGCGGGCCGATAGCGCTCGTTCAGCGCCTTCAGCCGCGAAAGATGCTTCCTGTCGAGCGGCCGGTCGGCGCCGATCGACAGGCCGACGCCGTGCAGCGACAGCGGATAATGTTCGCGCACGGCGGCGAGATAGCGATGCGGCGGGCCGCCTTCGCCCATGTAATTTTCCGCATGCACCTCGAAGAAACCGATATCGGGCAAGGTCAAGATGATATGGCGGTAATGCTCTGCCTTGAGGCCGATACCGGCGCGGGGCGGCATCTCTCCGTCAGAGAAGGCAACGTCTGGATTTTGCATGGGGCACCTGGCATCGGTCTGGATGGGACCGGCCCGCACGGAAGCGGGCCGGTCTTTTCGGGAGGCAAGTCTTCGGAGGATGTCGGTCCTCGGGGCAGTGTTCCGGCGGGCGGTCATCCGGTTCTGCCCGAGCAGGCCTCCCGGATCGGCGTCGGATCAGACCTTGGGAGTGAGGCTGCCGGCGCCCTTCGGCGTTGACATCGTCGTGCAGGTGCCCTTCGGAACGAGCTTGAAGGCATTGCCCTGATAATCGACGGTGCTCGTGCCTGCGCAGGTCGTGCCGGCGCCGGCATAGCAATCGTTCTGGCCCTTCAGCGCCGTGCCGAAGCAGGGCTCGACCTTGCCGGATTTGACCAGGGCCGTGTGTTCCGCCTGAATCTTCTTCTGCGCGTCGGTGAATTCTTCCGCACCGGCCGGCAGGGTCGAGAGGGCGCCGATGGCGCTGGCGAAGGCGCCGACGACAAGCGTGGACAACATGCGATTGGACATTGTTATTCTCCGGTTTTCGATGATGGACAGAGGACTGTTCAGTCGTCTGGGCGGTGTGACCCGCCTGTCTTGAAGTTCGCTCTGGCGGCAGAAAGGTTACCTGTGCCGAGCGGCTGTTCTGATCCGCGCCAGGATGCTCACATTTTGCCTTTTCCAGAGGCGAGTTTGCGTGCAACGACCGTTGCCGGATGGATGGAGGGCGGCTCGGCAAGCAGCGGCGGCACGCTCGCAAGGATCAGCTTTGCTGCATGCCCGCTCATATGCGCATCGCGGCTTTCAGGATCAGCGAAGAGATCGACGAGAAAGATCAGGTCGGGATCGGCCTCGGAGCGCAGCACGAGCCATGTCGTCGTGCCGGCCTCGGTTTCGACATGCGGCAGCGCGTCTGCAATCAGGCGCGCAACTTCTTCTCCGCTTCCGGTCCTGGCGCGGAACGGAATGACGGCGGCAAGTTCGTTCATCGTAGATTCCCCTCAGTGGCCCGTCCGAGCCATTAAGGGTGAAAAATCCGGGTCAGTATTGAAGGGTGTTGCGGTTTCTGGTGCCGGCTTGCTGCCGCCTGACGTTCAGTTCAGGCGGGAATGCCGTAGACCGGTATTTCGCCGCTGAGCCCCCGTAGAAAAGCGGTTGTGCCGTGCAGGCTGCGACCACGCGCGGCAAGCAACGTGCGCGCTTCCTCATCCTCGACCACCGGTGTCGTTGCAAAGATCATGTCCGGGGTGGCGATCGTCTGCAGGCGCGATGCCAGATTGACCGTCTGACCAAAATAATCCTGCCGCTCGTTCATCAGCACGGCAAGGCACGGGCCGCTGTGCAGGCCGACCTTCAGGAACAGGTCGTCGCGACTGTCGCGCCGGTTGAGTTCATCGATCACCTTGCGGATGTCGAGTGCGGCGGCCACGCCCTGCGCCGGAGTCGGAAAGGTTGCCATGATTGCATCGCCGATGGTCTTGACCACCGCACCGCCATGGGCGGAGACGACCTGATGCATGAGCTGGAAATGCGAGCGTACCAGATCGAAAGCGGCAAGGTCGCCGATCCGCTCATAAAGTTCGGTCGATCCCTTCAGGTCGGTGAACAGGAAGGTCAGGCTGGTGATCCTGAAGCGCTGGTTGAGATCGAGAACATTGGTACGGTAGATATCCCGGAAAGTCTGGTGCGTGAGGAGCCGCTTGGCGGTCAGGACAGGCACGCGCCGCGTCAGGATCGCTTCCAGCGTCTTGCCGGCGATCCACAGGATCGGCATTGTCCTCCGGTTCGTCCGGTTTTCGAGATCGAGCATCAGAAGGCCCGGTGCCACCCGCAGCGTTTCGCCGGCCTGGTGCGCATCGTCGAGCTCGATCGACAGGCGCTGGCCTTCGGCCGGTTCGCCGCTCACTTCCAGGAATCGCGAGCTGTGCGTCACGGGATCGAAGAGGATCGCCACGCCCTCGCGCATCTGAACCTGGCGGCCCATGCGCGCACCCGGCGCAATCTCGAACGCGTCGAGGACGACCTCGCTGACGATGGGCGCAAGATGCTCGGGCAGATCGCTGCCCGAACTCCAGAAAATCTGCCGCGTATAGTCCCAGAGCGGCAGGCTGTCGGGATCGTGGGCGGCGATGTGGCGGATGCGCGGGTCGACCGTGAAGGTGATCTCCACGGTCTCGTCGAGCGTCGGTTCGCAATCGAGCGCACAGAAGGAACAATTATAGTGATGCTGGTCGATGCCCTGCAGCGACTCCGCCTGATAAAGCACGCCGCCGCAGCTTTGGCAGACGACGTTCCAGGAGAGTTCGAAAAGGCCGTGCTGGGTGGCATGCAGGAAGGCGGCGATGCTCTCCTGTTCGCCGAGCCCGTTCGTGCGCGCAAAGGCCAGCGGATTGACGCGGTTCAGGCCAAAATCCGGCGCTTCCTCAATAAGACGCGCCATCGCGGCGGCAACGGTTTCGTCGACATGCTGGCGCACGGCCATGACGCGGTTGGCTATATCAGGCATCGCTCATCCTATCAGAATGCGGCCCGAAAAGCGGGGCCGAGAAGAACAACAATAGGTCGGCAATGGCAGGCAGGCGACCCGTTTATTTTTCGCCTTAAGGTAACCTTTCGTGCGCTGGAGCGAAACACGGACCGAACGTCCAGGCGGCCGCATGCTTCAAGCACAGTAGAGTCCTAGTTCGGCGGGCGCCGGCGCAGCCGACGTCCGTGCTCGCGCGCAAAAGCAGCGGGCGTGCCGCCCGTCAGGCGGTGGAAACGCCTTGTGAAATGGCTCTGGTCCGAATAGCCGGTCGCAAGGGCCACTTCCGCCAGCGACGTATCGGTTTCGGCAATCAGCATCCGGGCGCGCTCGATCCGGCGCTGCTCGACGAAGCCGATCGGGCTGACGCCGGTACTTTGCTTGAAAAGCCGGGCGAAGTGAAAGCGGCTGACATTGACGAGGGCGGCCAGTTCCGCAAGCCCGATCATCCGGTCGAGGTTGTCCTCGACATAGCTGGTGATGCGCTCGATCTCGGCCTTGCCGAGGCCGGGCAGCGTACGGCGCTCCGCAATGCCAAAGGCGTTATAGGCTCTCAGGAGATGCGCGGCGAGGGCGGCGGAGACCTGATCGACGATCAGCGCCTGGGCGGGATGGGCCTGCTGTTCCAGTTCGGCAAGCAGTATGAGTGCCATATGCTCGATCAGCCTGTCGCGGGTTTCGAATATATTCCTGATTTCGATGCCTGCCGCTGCGCGCGACCCAAGTTCCTCGCCGGCCGCTGCCACCAGTCGCGCCGGAACGCGCAACCGCGCCGATGTCGGCGTGCGGCCCTCCCAGGTCGATACGCAGCCCGCCGGCATCAGAAGCGACATGCCGGCCGAAATCGTGCCCTCATGGACCACCCCATCGCGCCGCTGGACCAGCCGGGCGCGGCCGGAGGGGCAATAGGAAATCAGATGGTGATCGAGAGCCGGATAGGTCTGTGAACAATCGAGCCGCGGCCGATAGAGATCGACCGTCACTCCGCTCCATCCCCGGTCCCGTGTCGTCGCCAGCGGCCTTCGCGGCTTGATGTCGACGATCTCTTCGATGGAGACGAGCTTTTGTCCTGACGGCGAAATGGTGTGCAGCTCGTTCATGACGGTTCGGCCAATCCAGGTTGCGCTGGGGTCAGGGTAGAGGTTTTTGGCGGCGGGTTGAAGTGTCCTGCTACCAGAAATGCAGGCGGCAGACGGGCAGGGCGCTGTGGGCCGGAGACCTTTTTTCGCGGATCGGTTCTCGTCTGCTGAAAAAAAGAAAGCCGGCCCAAGGCCGGCTTAGACGAACGCGGCTAAACAGGGGATACTGAGCCGGTTCCTTGCATTTCGTGACTGACAATAAATTTCACTGCAATGCCGAGGGCAGCAAAAGGCGTAACGAGATCGCCATGAGGGCGGCTCCGCAAAGGGGTGGGCGGCGGGCGGAGACCGGTGCTGTCCTCGGGCTTCCTTATGAAGGACGAACATCACCGCTTGATGACATGGGCCTCCGGCAGACGATTTTCTTTTGATCGTCCGATCTGGGCTGTGGACAGGCGTCCGGGCATTGTCGGCGGATAGGCTGATGGTGTGAATTCAGTGTTCGGCCCGCCCGGGATGTCAAACTTTCACAAAGGGGCTATATAGCGGCCGAAATCGCACGAAATCCGCAAAGAGCGCCTATGGCACCGATCATTTCCGTCCAAAATCTCACCAAGACCTATGCAAATGGCTTCCAGGCGCTGAAGGGCATCAATCTCGAAATCGAGCGGGGCGAAATCCTGGCGCTGCTTGGGCCGAACGGGGCGGGCAAGACGACGCTGATCTCGATCATCTGCGGCATCGCCAATCCAAGCGGCGGTACGGTCGTGGTCGACGGGCATGATGTGGTCAAGGATTTCCGCGCTACGCGCACCCTGATCGGCCTGGTGCCGCAGGAACTGACCACCGACCAGTTCGAGACGGTGTGGAATACGGTCAGCTTTTCGCGCGGGCTGCACGGCAAGAAGGCCAATCCGGCCCATATCGAGAAGGTGCTGCGCGACCTGTCCCTCTGGGACAAGAAGGACAATACGCTGCGCCAGCTCTCGGGCGGCATGAAGCGGCGCGTGCTGATCGCCAAGGCGCTGTCGCACGAGCCCTCCATCCTCTTCCTCGACGAGCCGACGGCGGGCGTCGACGTGACGCTGCGCAAGGACATGTGGCATGTCGTCGAGCAGTTGCGCGCCTCGGGCGTCACCATCATCCTCACGACGCACTATATCGAAGAGGCCGAGGAGATTGCCGATCGCGTCGGCGTCATCAACGGCGGCGAGTTGCTGCTCGTGGAAGACAAGCAGGCGCTGATGGCCAAGCTTGGCCGCAAGCAGCTGATCCTCGAACTCAACGACCCGCTTGAGGAACTCCCCGATTGCTTTGCCGGCAACGGCCTGTCGATCGAAGCCGAGGGCAATCGCCTCGTCTATGAGTTCGACACCCGCAACGAGCACGAGAGCGTAGCGTCACTTCTGACGCGGCTTGGCCAGAACAACATCCATTTCCGGGATCTCTCGACGCGGCAAAGCTCGCTCGAAGACATATTCGTATCGCTGGTAGGAGCCGCAAAATGAACTTCGAGGCGATCAAGTCGATCTATTATTTCGAGATGTCGCGCACGCGGCGCACGCTGCTGCAGAGCGTCATTTCGCCCGTCATTTCCACCTCGCTCTATTTCATCGTCTTCGGCGCTGCGGTGGGTTCGCGCATCCAGGAGGTTGAGGGCGTCTCCTACGGTGCCTTCATCACGCCCGGCCTCATCATGCTGACGCTGCTCGGCCAGTGCATCGGCAACGGCTCATTCGGCATCTATTTCCCGAAATTCACCGGTACGATCTACGAGATTCTCTCGGCGCCCGTCGCGATGACGGAAATATTGATCGGCTATGTCGGGGCGGCGGCGACCAAGGGCCTGATCATTGGCGTCATCATCCTCTTGACCGCCAATCTCTTCGTCGATGTCCGCATCGAGCACCCGTTCATGATGGTGCTGTTCTTCCTGCTGACGGCAATCAGTTTCAGCCTGTTCGGCTTCATGATCGGCATCTGGGCGACGAATTTCGAGCAGCTCAACCTCATCCCCATGCTGGTCGTGCCACCGCTGACCTTCCTCGGCGGCAGCTTCTACTCGATCAACATGCTGCCGCCCTTCTGGCAGGCGGTGAGCCATTTCAACCCGGTGCTCTACCTGGTCAGTGGCTTCAGGTGGAGCTTTTACGGGATTGCGGATGTGAACCCGCTGGTCAGCCTCGGGATGATCTCGCTGTTTCTGGTGATTTGCCTGAGCACGCTCGGGTGGATATTCAAGACCGGGTACAGGCTGCGGAACTGACGGGGGACCACCACCGGCAAAATCCGTACAGGCGGCACAAAGTTGTTCACATTTTGTTCGCGACTGTTAGTCTGACCCCGCTGTTACAGGCGGAGGAGGAGAGTCGTGGCGGAGCAACAGACGAAGTTCGAGCGGTTCAAGGCGCTGCATCATCGGGATGAGGCATTTGTCATTCCGAACCCATGGGATGCCGGCTCGGCGCGGATCCTGGCAGGCCTTGGTTTCGAGGCCCTGGCGACGACCAGCGCTGGCTATGCCTTTTCGAAGGGCAAGCGGGATTCCTTTGCGAGCCTGACGCGCGGCGAGATCCTCGACAATGCCGCAGAGATCGTCGGGGCGAGCGATCTTCCAGTATCCGCCGATCTCGAAGACGGGTTCGGCGCAGCACCCGAGATCTGCGCCGAAACGATCCGGCTGGCCACTGCGGCGGGGCTGGTCGGCGGATCGATCGAAGATGCCACCGGCGATCCGGCAAGGCCGATCTATGATCTCTCGCACGCCGTCGAGCGGGTCCAGGCGGCGGCAGAAGCCGCGCGGAAACTGCCTTTCCTGCTGACGGCGAGGGCAGAGAATTTTCTCTGGGAGCGGCCCGATCTCGATGACACGATCAAGCGGCTGCAAGCCTTCTCGGCAGCAGGCGCCGATGTGCTCTACGCGCCCGGACTGCCCGATATCGACGCCATCCGAACCGTCTGCGCTGCCGTGGACAAGCCGGTCAATGTGGTAATGGGGCTGAAGGGGCCGCGCTATAGCGTTGCCGAACTCTCGGCGGCGGGCGTGCGCCGGGTGAGCGTGGGCGGATCCTTTGCTCGCGCGGCGCTCGGCGCACTGCTGCGGGCGGCCGAGGAGGTGAAATCATCGGGGACCTTTGACTATGCGGCCGAGGCGATCCCGGCGGCCACGCTCAGCCGACTCATGTCGCAGGAGAAGCGGGGCGACCGGGAGTAGGGCTGGATCGATGGCATCTCATTGTGGATCGATAAGGGCTGACAAAATCCCGATGTCTGCCAGTCAGCCCTTCTTCTTGCCGTACCTCGGGCGGAAATCGACAAGCAAAGACTTCAGTTCGAGTTCGCGTACGCGTCGGGCCGCTTCATCCGGGCTCACCCAGTCCAGCACGCGCTGGCCGACCTCGCGGAACTGCCCCTGCGTGCGGTCTACCTCGATCTGGAAGATATCGACGATGCAGGGAACAACGTCGCCATCGTCCAGTTCCTTGAGATAGGTGTAGCGGCCGACCGGCTTTTTGCTGACCGTCCCGCGCACGCCGGCTTCCTCCCAGGCCTCGATGGCGGCCGCCTCATGCGGCTTCTTCTTTTTCATCGGCCAGCCCTTGGGAATGATCCAGCGGCCGCTGTCGCGGGTGGTGACCACGAGGACTTCGATTTCGCGATGAGCGCTTTCGGGATCGTTGTTTCGATAACGGAAGCAGAGAGCGCCATATTGCTGGCGAAAGGCGCCGGAGAAAAGCTTCTCGGGCCTTTCGGCAAGTTGCTTCAGCAGCGGCTTTGGGGTGGCGGCGCGAGGTTTTGCGCCTTTTTTGCTGGATTTCATGACATCAAGCATTGTCAATTTCTGCATTTTCGATCAATTGCCTGCGACGTTTTATGACAGATTTATGACAGTCTCTTGTGACTGCCATGTCCGCTTCAGGAAGGATCGCCCGAGATGATGAGCGTGTTTCGCAAGATGATGCCGCGGGAGGACCGCTTTTTCGAGATGTTCTGCCGGCATTCGGAAACGGTCGTCGCCGCCGCGCATGCCATGGAAAGGCTGCTGAAAGGCGAGGCGGTTCAGGAAAATTGCGATCGGATCATCGCGCTCGAGGACCAGGCCGACGAGATCACCCGCGAAGTGCTTGTGGCCGTCAGGCGCAGCTTCATCACACCCTTCGATCGCGGCGATATTAAGGACCTGATCCAGTCGATGGACGATGCGATCGACATGATGCACAAGACGGTGAAGATCATCCGCCTGTTCGAGCGGACGAGTTTCGACCCGCTGATGCAGGACATGGGCGGCGAGATCGTCAAGGCGGCGGCCCTGATGGCGGAGGCGATCCCGCTTCTCAACAAGATGGGCGCCAATGCGCAGCGGCTTGCCGTCATCGCCGAGGAGATCACCCGGGTCGAGGGGCGTTCCGACGAGTTGCATGACGAGGGGATGAAGGACCTCTATCGCCGGCATGGCGCCAGCGGCAATGCCATGGCCTACATGATCGGCAGCGAGATCTATTCCAATCTGGAAAAGATCGTGGACCGGTTCGAGGACGTGGCCAATGAAATCAGCGGCGTCGTCATCGAGAACGTCTGATGGAAGCCTCTCTCTCCCTTCCGCTGCTGATCGGGCTCATCGGTGTTGCGCTGTTCTTCGATTTCCTCAACGGGTTGCATGATGCGGCAAACTCAATTGCGACCATTGTCTCCACCCGGGTCCTCAGGCCGCAATATGCCGTCGGCTGGGCGGCCTTCTTCAATTTCATCGCCTTCCTGTTCTTCGGCCTTCATGTCGCCGAAACGCTGGGCACCGGCATCATCGATCCGGCCATCGTTTCCCCGCAGGTGATCTTTGCGGCGCTGATGGGGGCGATCGTCTGGAACATCGTCACCTGGCTGTTCGGCATTCCTTCTTCCTCCTCGCATGCACTGGTCGGCGGGCTCGTCGGGGCAGGGTGGGCGAAGGTCGGCTTCAGCTCCATCGTCTGGAGCGGCCTGTTGAAGACGGTTGGCGCTATCTTCATGTCACCGGCGATCGGCTTCCTGCTGGCGCTGTTCTTCGTCCTCGTCGTCTCCTGGCTCTTCGTGCGCCAGACACCGTTTGCCGTCGATCGCACCTTCCGCTTCATGCAGTTCGTCTCCGCATCGCTCTATTCGCTCGGCCATGGCGGCAACGACGCGCAGAAGACGATGGGCATCATCGCCGTTCTTCTCTTCAGCCAGGGTCAGCTTGGCCCGAGCTTCCATGTGCCGCTCTGGGTGGTCATTTCCTGCCAGTCGGCGATGGCGCTCGGCACGCTCTTCGGCGGCTGGCGGATCGTGCATACGATGGGCTCGAAGATCACAAGGCTCAATCCGATGCAGGGTTTCTGCGCCGAGACCGGCGGCGCGCTGACGCTGTTTGCGGCGACCTGGCTCGGCATTCCCGTGTCGACGACGCATACGATCACCGGCGCGATCATCGGAGTGGGAGCAGCGCGGCGTCTTTCGGCCGTGCGCTGGGGTGTCGCCGGCAATATCGTCATCGCCTGGGTCATCACAATGCCGGCTGCCGCTGCCATCGCTGCCGCCTGCTATGGAATTGCAAGCCTGTTTGCCTGAGGTCGACGGCCGCCGGATGCACCGGATACCTTAATTTTAGGGGCTACTATTTTCGATCCGATGTTGCGCTCTATTCTCCATGCAAGGAGAAGGCGAAGACGAGCGAAAGATGCATCCATACAGGCATTTATCGGAATTGAATGTGGAAACTCCGGCAAGGACAGGCCGCCGCGGGGTCGACCAGTGCGGTGTCATCTGCTGCCGCGTGGAAAGAGGCGGGAGGCTGAGCGTCCTGCTCATCACCAGCCGCGATACCGGACGATGGGTGATCCCGAAAGGCTATCTCCAGAAGAAGGAAAAGCCCTATCGCTGCGCCCAGCGCGAGGCATCCGAAGAGGCCGGCGTCAGGGGCAAGGTCAGGAAGAAGCTGCTCGGCTATTACAGCTATCTGAAGGACCAGGAGCAGCCGCTGACGGTTTCGGTGCATCTGCTGCGGCTGGAGAGCGAGACCACGCATTTCCGCGAATATGGGGAGAGGCAGAAGATCTGGATTTCGCCGGCGGACGCGGCCTCTCTCGTCGATGAGCCCGAACTGCAGGAGATCTTCCGCGCAATCGATGCGGACAATCCGCTGACGTCGCAGGACCGACTGAAACCCCATCGCATCCATGGACGGCGGCCGCGGGCCGATGCAGCCGTGTCGCTCGCCGCATTGCCAGGATTGACCTGATCGCCGCCGCCCTGGCGGGCAGGCGCAGTTGCAAAGGCCCGCCATTGCGGGCCTTTGCGTTGAGAGACTAGCGGGGACTGCCGGTTGCAAGAGGGCCCCAGGAGAGCTCACGGTCAGGGACGGCTGAAAGGTCGACCATCACCTCGACGCCGGTCCTGATGCGCCGCCGCAGGAGGCCGGCGCGATCCGGATGCGCCCGGAGCAGGCCTTTCTCGTGGAGCGCCTGCAGCCGTGTGCGCGACATCTCCAGCCCGGAGGCCAGCAGGCGGTCGAGGCGTATGCCGACAGGCAATGGCACCGCCAACTCGATCTCCATCCGTGTCCAGCCGGCAGTCTCGCGCAGCACCTCCCTGACGAGGTCGAATTCCGGGAATTCGTCGATGCGCTCGGTCTTGCGTTTCAGGGCTTCGATGTTGAAGCTCTCCGTCCGGATCCATTCGGGATCGTTGGACTGCAGCGCGTGCAGAACGGCCGGATCGATATCGCGGACATTCTGACGCTCGAAGAGCGGCCGGTTCCAGGTCTTGTCGCAGGCCAGGCATTTGTAGATGAGCCAGGCATCCAGCCGGCGGCCATTGGCATTGAGCCGGATCTTGTCGCTGGATCGAAAGGCTCTGAAGCCGCCGCATCCGCCACAGGCAATCCAGGGCTGGGGAGCGGTTTTCGGCGTGACGGTCCATCGGACCCGTAGGGTATCGCACATAAGTCTTGGTCTTCCGTTCGGAAGTTCACCAAGATGGCGCGAGAGAAAGCCCTGTCGGGCGCGGCGTGGCGATGCTTTTGGGTGGCTGAAGAGCAGAGACAGCGGGGCTGTTACTGGCGATCGGAACAATGCCAAACCGGTCTCTTGCCGCCACCCGATGAACGTATTCATACGCCGGCAGCCATAGCCGCCAGGCCGTACGGGTGAAACTGGGTTGAGACCGGTTCTTACTTAGGCAAAGTCTACCTCGATGCGCCAATGCTCTTCGAGCGGATCAATAGCAAACAATCGGCGGGAGAGGGAGACGTACGGCGCATGGCAGAGACGAAGGCTGCCCCATGCGGCATTTCTGCAACTTCCCGCTGAAGCTCTATCAAAGCTCCTGCGCCGTCGGGCGGAAGAGGATTTCGTTGATATCCACTTCCTCGGGCTGCGAGATCGCGAAGGCGACGACCCGCGCGAAACTGTCGGCGGGGATGGCATAACGTTCATAGAAATCGGCGATGCCGGCCGCGACATCGGCCTCGGTAATGCTCTGCGGCAGTTCCGACTCTACCGCACCGGGCGAGACGATCGTCGTACGGATATTATAGGGCTTCACCTCCTGGCGCAGGCCCTCGGAGATGACACGCACGGCTGTCTTGGTCGCCGCATAGACCGCGCTTCCGGGGCGGACCTTGTGTCCCGCGACCGACGAGACGTTGATGATATGGCCACTTTTCTGCGCCGTCATGTGCGGAAGGGCGGCGGCAATGCCATAGAGCACGCCCTTGAGGTTCACGTCGATCATCCGGTCCCAATCGTCGATCTTGCCGCGCTCCAAAGGCGAGTGCGGCATCAGACCGGCATTGTTCACGATCACGTCTATCCGCCCGTGCAGACGCGCGGCCTGATCGACGAGGTGTTTGACCTGTCCGGCCTCGGTCACGTCGGTTTCGATGGCGGAGCCTTCGGGGAGGCCGAGTTCACTGGACAGTGCCTTCAGGCGGTCGATCCGGCGGGCGCCCAGCACCACCTTGGCGCCGGCGTTGGCGAGACGACGGGCGGTCGCTTCGCCAAGGCCGCTGCTGGCGCCGGTGATGACGACCGTCTTTCCCTTGATATTGTCAGTCATGGTAATTCCTTTCAGTGCTGGCAGCCTATCGGCCGACGCGGGCCTGCAGGTGGGCCGGGTAGCGATCTCCCTGCACGGTGACACCAGACAATGCGGTCTCTATTTCCTGCAGATCCTGTGCCGTGAGTTCGATCGCTGCGCCGCCGATATTCTCCTCCAGCCGGTGCAGCTTGGTGGTGCCGGGGATCGGCACGATCCATGGCTTGCGGGCGAGCAGCCAGGCGAGCGCGATCTGCGCCGGTGTCGCCTTCCTGGCGGCGGCGATCCCACTCAGCACCGCAACGAGGCCCTGATTGGCCTTGCGGTTCTCTTCCGAAAAGCGAGGCACGACATTGCGGAAATCCGTCTTGTCGAAACTGGTGCTCTCGCTGATCGCGCCTGTCAGGAAACCCTTGCCGAGGGGGCTGAAGGGCACGAAACCGATGCCGAGTTCCTCGAGCAGCGGCAGGATCTCCTTCTCGGGCTCGCGCCACCAGAGAGAATATTCGCTCTGCAGGGCGGCGACCGGCTGGACGGCATGGGCCCGGCGGATCGAATCCACCCCGGCTTCCGACATGCCGAAATGCTTGACCTTGCCGGCAGCGATCAACTCCTTCACCGCGCCGGCAACCTCTTCCATCGGCACTTCGGGATCGACGCGATGCTGGTAGAAGAGATCGATCCTGTCAGTACGCAATCGCTTCAGGGCGGCATCCGCCACCTGCCGGATGCGCTCGGGGCGGCTGTCCTGACCCTTGCTGGAATCGCCGTCCCGAAAGCCGAATTTGGTGGCGATCACCACCTCTCCGCGGAACGGTTCGAGTGCTTCGCCGAGCAATTCTTCATTGGCTCCCTGGGCATAGGCTTCCGCCGTATCGAAAAAGGTGACGCCATGCTCGAAGGCAGTGCGGATCAGAGCAATCGCCGTATGCCTTTCCATTGCCGGGCCGTAACCGAAGCTCAGGCCCATGCAACCAAGGCCGAGCGCCGAGACTTCGGGACCATGCGTTCCGAGTTTGCGTTTCTGCATCATCGTGTCTCCATCCGGTGATATTCGTCGTCCGTGACCTTTTCCATCCAGTCGACCGGACTGCCGTTGAGCTTTTCGGCAATAGCGATATGGCTCATGGCGGTGGTTGCAGTGGCGCCGTGCCAGTGCTTTTCGCCGGGTGCGAACCAGACGATGTCGCCCGGCCGGATTTCTTCGATCGGGCCGCCGTCACGCTGTGCCCAGCCGAGGCCGGAGACGACGATCAGCGTCTGGCCGAGCGGATGGGTGTGCCAGGCGGTGCGTGCGCCCGGCTCGAAGGTCACGGTGGCACCGCCGACCCGGTCGGGATCGTCGCTGTCGAAACGGGCGTCGAGACGCACAGTGCCGGTGAAAAAGGCTTCCGGACCCGGAACCGAGGGTGCGAAGCCGCTGCGCTTGATCTGCATGGGCGTATCCTTTCCTGCCGATCTTCATTTAGCGTCTACGCAGTTCTGCTATTAGAAGCTAAAATCCGCATGAACCTATTAGGGCAGCTTATGAATGATCCGGACCAATCTCGACGATATCTCCGCTTTCCTGACCGTCGCGCGCGAGGGCAGCTTCACGCGAGCCGCCGCCTTGCTCGGCGTTTCGCAATCGGCTCTCAGCCAGACGGTGCGCGCGCTCGAAGAGCGCATGGGTCTGCGGCTGCTCACCCGCACGACGCGCAAGGTGTCGCCGACGGATGCAGGCGAGCGTCTGATCCAATCTGTCGGGCCTCGGCTTGAGGAGATCAGTGCGGAACTCGCGCAGCTATCCGCGCTGCGCGAAAAACCCTCGGGTAGCGTGCGCATTTCGGCGGGCGAACAGGCAGCCGAGTTGGTCCTCATGCCGGCCGTGCAGAAGCTGTTGCCGCAATATCCCGATATCGCGATCGAAATCGTTGTCGATAACGGCCTCACGGATATCGTCGCCGAGCGTCTCGATGCCGGCGTGCGGCTCGGCGAACAGGTTGCGAAGGACATGGTGGCCGTGCGGATCGGCCCGGATGTCAGGATGGCCGTCGTCGGCTCCCCCGACTATTTCGAGAAGCGAAGCCGCCCGCGCACACCGCATGAGCTGACGGAGCACAATTGCATCAATCTGCGGCTGCCGACGGCCGGTGGTTTCTATGCCTGGGAATTCGAGCAGGGCGGGCGTGAACTGCGTGTGCGGGTGGAGGGCCAGCTTGCGGTCAACAGCGGCGCGCTGGCCGTCAAGGCGGCCATTGCCGGTGCCGGTCTCGCCTTCGTGCTGGAGGACCGCGTCCGCGACGATCTCGAGGCGGGCCGCCTGACCCGCGTGCTTGCAGACTGGTGTCCACCCTTTTCCGGCTTCCACCTCTACTATCCCAGCCGGCGCCATCAGACGCCGGCCTTCGCCATAGTGGTGGATTCCTTGCGCTATCGCGGCTGAGAGCTGAAACGTCAACAGTCACGAGAAAGCCGGAGGCCGGCAACTGACGGATAACGGCCCCCGCGATGATTTAGGCTATGTGCTGAAGCTGGACTTCCCGGTTGTGCAGGAAGCACGCCTTGGTGAAAAGCCCGAGGTCGAGCTGGTTCGGCAGACGCACATCCCCAAGATCCGGCAAGCCCTTGCCGCCGGCCTCGAAGGACCGGTCGATCTGCGAGATGAAGGCCAGCACAACCCCCGTATTCCGGGCGAAGCTTTGAAGGGCCAAAACCTGCTCCGACAGGGCCGGCTTGCTGCGCTGCTGGTCGAGAAGCTGCAGATAGTCGATGACGGCGACTGTTCCCCGCGGCGCGCCCGCGAGATGGCGGATGATATAATCGGCACTGATCTCATCCGAGGTGACGATCTCGATCCTGTCCCCGATTGCTTCGCCTTCGGGCAGGGCATGGATGCGGTTCATGCTCTGCTGATGGGTATATTCGAGCGTGAAGAAGGTTGCCCTTCGTGCCTGGCTGACGGCATCGAGCAGAAGCTGCAGGCCAAGCAGGGTCTTGCCGTGGCCCGGACGGGCGGCGATCAGCAGCAGATCGCCATCTGCCAGTTGCGACAGCATGGATGATGCAGATGGCTCATGCTGCGAGGAAAGCAGGCTCCAGGCAGTAAAACCTTCCTCCTGCGCGATACGATCGAGCGCCTGATGAAGCGGGATCGTATCCGTACGCGCCAGCAATTTCGCCCGGCGCTTCAGCTGATAGATGGGTGCAGACAGTTTCATTCAAACCTCCATTGCGAGCCGGAAACGCAACCCCTCCTTATGCGGTGCTCGAACAGATGGTTCGATGGTGGATTGCCCCGCATGGACGATGCTTTCCCGGATGGAGGGAGGAGGCTTGGGTCGAGCCTTGCCCAAGACGTAGCGAGCGGCGCGATTCGCGGCAAGCTGGAAAATCCAGCGGTGTTTCTGGCGCTTGCTTCCTTCGCGCTCGCATGATGCTCCCGAGTGAACTTGATCAGCATCTGGCTTGCACACTGGCTGAGCAAGCGGCCCGCTCGTCGGCTCGATCCCCCTCCAGGCACCGGCCGCGCTTGCCGGAATTCCCTCAGATCCGTCTGCGTGTCCATGGCAGGTATCCGCTCGTGAACTATATGTGACGGGGGAGGAATGTCCTTGATGTCGAGCATGCCTGTCACCTGCGAGGTGCGTTACCGCCTCGACCCGAAGAAACGTATGGAATTCGAAGCCTATGCCGAGGTCTGGGTCCGGCTGATCGAGCGTTATGGCGGAACACATCACGGCTATTTCATGCCGCGCGAAAAGCCGGAAGGCGCGGGTTTGAGCTTTCCGGGTGCAGGGGCGGATGGGGCAGGCAATATCGCAATCGCTCTTTTCACCTTTCCGGACGAGCCGACCTATCTCGGCTACCGCGCCAGCGTCGCCGCCGATCCGGACAGTATCGCGGCCAATGCGCGCTTCGGGGCCGATCCGCCGTTCAAGAGCTACGAGCGCCTGTTTCTGCGACCGTTGCCGCGCAGCGAATAGACGGCGAGGGCAGCTGTCGGCGGCAGGAACTCGTCTTCCGTCCCCGACAGCAAACAGACAGCTTCGCCGCGCTACCCGTTTGCCGTCGCCCGCAAGGGGCTTCTGCAAAAAGGTAAAATCATGAAGCTGAAACTGGTCGCCGCTCTCACAATCCTGTCGCTCTCGCCCGCCTTGGCGCTTGCAAGCCCAAGCTGCACGAAGGAGCCGAAATCCAAATGGATGCCGGAGGCCGCCATGAAGGCGAAGATCGAGGCCATGGGCTACAAGGTCAGGACTTTCGAAATCACCGGCAATTGCTACGAGATCTACGGCAAGGACAAGAACGGCGAACGCGCCGAGGTCTATTTCAACCCGGTCTCCGGCGATATCGTCCAGAAGGGCGATTGAGCGATGACAGCCATTTCGTCGAAGAAGGAGGGCCAGGTGCCCTCCGATGCCGCCGGGCAGACGATCAGGGTGTGGGACCCGGTCGTCAGGCTGTTCCACTGGATCATCGTCGCAGCCTGCACGCTCAACCTCTTCATTCTCGAAGAGGGCAAATACTGGCACCGCATCACGGGTTATGTCGTCGCTACGGCAATCGTCATTCGCATCCTCTGGGGGTTCGTCGGTACAAAACATGCTCGCTTTTCCGATTTCCTGCCGACGCCGCGCAGGGTGATGGAGCAGATCTTTGATATGATCGACGGCAGTGAAAGACGTTATCTTGGTCACAATCCGCTGGCATCGGTCATGATGCTGCTGCTGATGGCATTGCTGGCGGCAACGGTGCTGACCGGCTGGATGACGACGCTCGATGCCTTCTGGGGCGAGAAATGGCTGGAGAAACTGCACGGCACGATCGCAAACGGCATCATGGTGCTTGCCTTCGTCCACGCGGGTGCAGCCATCATCGAAAGCTGGAGGCACAGGGAGAATCTCGTCTGGTCGATGGTCACGGGTCGAAAGAGGGCATGAGGATACTGCTGATCGAGGACAGTTCCCGGCTTCGCGAACTGCTTTGCGAAGCCATCCACGACTCCGGCTGGAAGATCGATGCCTTCGCCCTGGCACAGGAGGGGCGGCTTGCATTGCAGGAAGCGGACTATGACTTGCTGCTTCTCGACCTCGGCCTGCCTGATGAGGACGGGATCGCATTTCTGAAATCGCTCCGGGCCGCGAGGGTCCAGATGCCGGTCCTGGTGCTGACGGCGCGGGGCGCGGTCGACGAGCGCATCGCCGGGCTCGATGCCGGCGCGGATGATTACCTCGTAAAACCCTTTCACAATGGGGAATTGATCGCCCGCATCCGCGCGCTGACGCGCCGCGCGCCGTCAACCGTCATGCCGGTGCTGGAATTCGCCGCCCTTCAATATGACCTCGCCACGCGCCAGGTGATCTGCGCTGGCGACGAGATTGCGCTCGCGCCTTCCGAAAAGGGCCTTCTGGAACTGCTGATGCGCAATGGCGGGCAAGTGGTGCCCAAACCCAAGATAGAACATGCCTTCTCGGAATTCGGCGATGAGCGCAGCAGCAATGCCGTCGAACTTGCCGTTTCCCGGCTGCGCAGAAAGCTCGAAGGGCATCCGACACAGGTGCTGATCGAGACCGTCAGGGGTGTCGGATACATGATGCGGGAGGTGCGTGCATGAGGCTCTCATCGCCGACACTGGGCGCGATCCTGACCCGGCGTATCGCCTTCTTTGCGGTGCTGGCCATGGTGCTGCAGCTCGCCGTGGTTTTTTCCGATTACTATTGGAATGTCGGGGAGCTCTCGCGGCTCTTCGTGGAGCAGGAAACCGAACGGCTCGCCTCCGGCATTGCGGTGGAGGACGGCACCATCCGCTACCGGCTTCCCGATTCTGTCGAGGGGCGTTACGGGCAGGCGCAGACAGGCTATGTGGCCCGCATCCGCGAGGCCGGCGGCGGGTTCGTCTTCCAGTCCTGCGACGCTGCCTGCGAGAGCCGCTTCCTGCCGCCTGATGTCAACCCGCCGGATTTCTGGCTGCGGTCGCTCGAGCCTGGCAAACCGCTGACGCTGGTGGGCGGGCGGGCCTTCATGGTGGGGGAGCGGCGCTTCGTCGTCGATGTCGCGACGATGGGCGATCCGCAGGATGTGGTGTCGGACGTCCTGTGGAACGAGGTGATCGAGCATATGATCGTGCCGATGAGCATTCTGCTGGTGCTCGTGCTCGGCGCCACCCTGCTTTCCGTGCGGCAGGCGCTGAAGCCGGTGCGGATTGCGGCCGACGCGGCCGAACGGATCGACCCGATGGATTCGCGCTCGCATCTGCAATTCCAGGAGATGCCGCGCGAAGTCGCCCATCTTGCCGAGGCCGTCAATCGGGCCTTCGAGCGTGTCGGCGAGCTGATGAAATCCCAGAAGATACTGACATCGGGCATCGCGCACGAAGTGCGCACGCCGCTTGCGGCAATCAAGCTGGAGCTCGGCCATATCGACCATCCGCGGGCGCGCAAGGCTGAAGCGGATCTCGATGATCTCGTGCGTTTCGTCAGCCAGATCACCGCGCTCGCACGGCTCGATACATTCGATCACGGCATGTTCGAGGAGGTCGATCTTGTCGAGCTTTCGTCCAGCGTGGTGGAACAGCTGGCGCCCTGGGTCTACGAAAACAATCACTCGCTGGAATTCTCCGCGCAGGTCGATGCCGCCATCGTGCAGGGTGTGCCGGCTCTGCTGAAGGACGCCGTTCGCAACCTGATCGACAATGCCGTCCGCCACACGCCTGCCCATACCGGCATCGTCGTGCGGGTCAGCAATGATCTGATCCGTGTCGAGGATCGGCATCCGGTAGACCTGAGGCAGGGCGCCGATGTCGCCGCACGCGCCGACGGGATGGGCATCGGGCTGGATATCGTGGCGCGCATCGCTGCGATACACAGGGGTTCGCTTCGCTGCTCGGCCGGCAGGCAGGGTCATGTCTTCGACCTGGAGATCGGCACATAGCCGCGTCTGCGCGTCGCGCTTCTTTCCTCATCATCCGTTCATCGGAGAGTTCCATGATCAAATGCGTCGTTATTTCCGGCTGCTCGGGCGGCGGGAAGTCCACATTGCTCGAAGAGCTCTCCCGGCGCGGTTACGCGACCGTCGAGGAGCCGGGACGCCGCATCGTGAGGGAGGAACTGGCCGGGCAGGGTGCTGCCTTGCCCTGGGTCGACCCGGCGGCCTTTGCCCGGCGGGCGATCGCGATGGCGCTCGAGGATCGGAAGCTCGCTCAAGTCCAGCCCGGATGGACGTTTTTCGATCGCGGCCTGATCGACGCCGCTTCTGCCCTTCAGGCCACGACCGGGAAGGCGATGCTGGAGACGCTGCGGGATCAACACCCTTATCACCACACGGTGTTTCTGACGCCGCCCTGGCCGGAAACCTATGTCCACGACCCCGAGCGGCGGCATGGTTTCGAAGAGGCGGTTGCCGAATATGACCGGTTGACCACGGCCTATCCCGAAATGGGCTACGACGTCGTCATCCTGCCGAAGATCGATGTCGCCGCGCGAGCGGATTTTCTGTTGAGCCGGCTGCCGGAACTGTGATTTTTTCAGGAACCAAGTTCGACGCGGCTCGTTTCCTATTCGACGCGGCAGCCTTGTCCCCCACTCGAAGGCTCATCGTTCCCAGCGATCGCTGCGTTCACTCCTGCAAATGAAAACCCTCGGTTCCACTCCCGGACCGAGGGTTCTATTATTCCACCGCCATCAGGCTCCGGAATTATCTGCCTTCCGATGAGGCTCTGAGATAGCCGATCACGGCGCGTCTGACGCGCAGCGCCAGCCCGTCCCGGTCTTTTTCCCCATGCTCGCCGGCGGCATCGATCATGCCCTTGATGATTGCCACGACATCGCGTGCCGCAATATCGATATTGGGCTGCGGCGGCATGTCCGGGCGCGCCAGCGTATTGCGGGTGAGTTCCAGGAAGCGGTGCTTGATCCGATCGGTTTGCGCATCGAGCGGCAGGCGGGCCTCCTCGTAATCGAGCAGGCGGGCAAGGGCAGGGCGTTCAAGCTGCTGGCGGACGCAGGGGTCGATCAGGGCGGAGAGCGCCGCTTCCCCCGTCGGCTCGCCGGCAGCGCTTTCTGCCTCTCCAATCAGTGACATGGTCTGCCGCAGGATCAGCGCGCCGATCAGCGCATCCTTGCGCGGGAAATACTGGTAGAGCGAGCCGATGCTGACGCCGGCCTTTTCCGCCACCGCATTGGTGGAAAAACCTTCGTGGCCGCGCTCCTCCAGAATGCGAGCCGCGGCCTCGACGATCACGCTGACCGTCGCAAGCGAGCGGGCCTGTCTGGGTGCTTTTCTGGGCGAGGATCGGCTCTTGTAGGGGCTTTCGGACATTGCTGGAACGGGCCTTGAAATGCGAGTAGCGGGAAGGCGAGTTATCGCTCACATTAGATCCGTCAGATCAAGCGCACAAGCGGTCGCTCAGCAAAGGGATTTGGAGATTGGAATGCATCACCGACACCGGTGACGCGCATATCCCTTGCTGTGCCTGCGATCGACCCCGCCGGAAAAGAACGGAGAATTGTCCATGTCAAACGAGATCAAGACCGCCATCGTCACTGGCGCATCCAGGGGCATCGGCGCGTCGATTGCCAGACGGCTCGCAGCCGATGGTTTCCAGACCGTCGTCAATTATGCGGCAGGCGCCGCGCAGGCAGAGGAAGTGGTTGCCGCCATCACCGCAGCCGGCGGCCGGGCGCTGGCGCTTGGCGCAGATGTCTCCAGCCCGCAGGCAGTTGCCGAGCTCTTCGAACACACAGAGGGGAAATACGGAACCGTCGACGTGCTCGTCAACAATGCCGGCGTCACCACCTTTGGCCCGCTTTCAGAGGTGAGCGATGAAGACTACCAGCGCCTGGTCGCCGTCAACCTGACCGGTACCTTCAACGGCATGCGCGAAGGCGCAAGACGCCTGCGCGAGGGCGGCCGCATCATCAATCTGTCGACCAGCATCATCGGCCATTATTCGCCGGGCAATGCCGTCTACACCGCGACCAAGGCGGCGGTGGAAGCGATGACGCATATCCTCGCAAAGGAGCTCGGCCCCCGCCGCATCACGGTCAATGCCGTGGCGCCCGGCCCGGTCGCGACCGAACTGCTGCTCTCGGGCCGATCCCCGGAGCTGATCCAGCGCCTGACGAATGAAATCCCGCTCGGCCGGCTCGGGCAGCCCGAGGATATTGCGCAGATCGTGTCGTTTCTGGCGAGTAGCGAGAGCGGCTGGGTCAATGGGCAGGTGATCAGGGCGAATGGCGGGCGGAATTGATAGGCGCTAGGCCTTTCCGGAGCGCGCGATCTCCGCGCGCATCCAGCTCGAATCGCCCCAGGTCGACAGCCAGATCATCAGATCGGTGAGCGCGCCAATGACGGGCAGTAGCAGCTTGTGGGCGAGCCCGCGCCCTGTCTGCTTTTCCTCGGCCTCGCGCAGATGCGCGAGTTCCTCGTCCTGGATCGAAGCGATGAGCCCATGAAGCTCAGGATCTCGGTTCTTCACGAAGGCCAGTTGATCTTCGAGATGGCGATGAACGGTACTTTCCACCGCCTCGGTGCAGATCCAGACCATGTTGCGCCCACCAAGGGCCGTGAGAAATCCCAGGACGAAACCACCGAGGCTCCAGAAGGCCATCACACGGCAAGGCCTGGCGCTCCTTGGCGGCATGGCCTCGCGAAACAGGCGGCAATGCCTGATCTCGTCTTCCCGCATGTCCTGAAGCGCCGGGACGATATCCGGAAACAGCCGGCGCGCCATCCAGATCTGTGCCCCATAGATGCGGATGGCGCCGAACTCGCCGGCATGATTGACCTTGAGAATACGCCTGACGGTGATCGCCGGATCGCGCTTGCTGACGATATCAGGCAGATTGTCCATGATCCATGCGCGCCCCAGCTTCGGTGTCAGTAGTAGGCAATACGACCACCGCGATCGTCAATGGCTGGGCACAGCCTATGAGGCGTATTGTCGACCAGGCCCCCGTTTAATGACCTCGCAAGAGGGTCTGACGGACCGGGCGGCATTCCCTCCCGAAGCTTGACACGAAAAACGGCGGCGCGCATAAAAATCATATGGGGTTGCGATCACCCCACGAGGCGACATGCCGAAGAATCGCGTCCATGAAACCGAACACCGGAGGACGCGTCATGCCATCATTTCTCGAAATATCTTCAGACAAACTCACCCGTATCGTCGGCACACCCAATGCGCCTGTCATCGTCGACGTGCGCGTCGAGGAGGATTTCGCCCGCGATCCGCGGCTTGTGCCGGGTTCGATCCGGAAATCTCACACCGATGTCAGCGAATGGGCGGCAGGCTTTGCCGCGCCGGTGATTGTCGTCTGCCAGGCGGGCGGCAAGCTCAGCCATGGGGTCGCCGCCCATATCAGGCATGCCGGAGGCACCGCGGAAGTGCTGGAAGGCGGCTTCGAGGCCTGGATCAGGGCCGGCGGCTCGGCCGTGCCCGTCGACAGGCTGCCGCCGCGCGACCGGGAAGGGCGGACCGTATGGGTCACGCGTGCGCGTCCGAAGATCGACCGCATTGCCTGTCCCTGGCTCATCCGGCGCTTCGTCGATCCTTCGGCGGTCTTTCTCTTCGTGCCGACATCGGACGTCGCCCTGGTTGCCGATCGCTTCGGCGCCGTGCCGTTCGATATCGAGGAAGTCTTCTGGAGCCATCGCGGCGAGCTCTGCACCTTCGATGTGATGATCGAGGAATTCGGCCTTGCCTCAGAGCCGATGTTGAGGCTCGCGAGGATCGTTCGCGGCGCCGATACCGCGCGGCCGGACCTTGCCCCTGAAGTGGCCGGGCTGCTCGCCGCTTCGCTCGGCCTGTCGCGCATGTTCGTCGACGATCTCAAGCAGCTCGATGCCGGCATGCTGCTCTATGATGCCTTCTACCGCTGGTGCCGCGACGCCACGGATGAAACGCACAACTGGCCTTCCGCGAAAAAGGGAGGCTGACATGAGCAGTGCCGTTACCCATGCGACGCCCGATACCGAGGCGTCGCCGAACCCGCATGGCGTCACGTTCAGCGAGGCCTTTAGCGTCTGGCTGCGGGTTGCAGCCCTCAGCTTCGGCGGACCGGCCGGGCAGATCGCCGTGATGCACCGCATCGTCGTCGATGAGAAGAGGTGGATCGGCGAGCAGCGTTTCCTGCATGCCTTGAATTACTGCATGCTGCTTCCGGGACCTGAGGCGCAGCAGCTTGCCATCTATATCGGCTGGCTGATGCACCGGACCGCCGGTGGTCTGGTCGCGGGCATCCTGTTCGTGCTTCCGGGCTTCCTCTCCATTCTGGCGCTCAGCTATCTCTACGTGAGCCTCGGCAGTGTCGATGCCGTCGAGGGCCTGTTCTTCGGCCTGAAGGCGGCGGTGCTTGCCGTCGTCATTCAGGCAGTCGTCAGGGTCGGCGGCCGCGCGCTTAAGAACAGGGCAATGATCGGGATCGCGGCAGCCGCTTTCCTGGCGATCTTCGTGTTCCATGTGCCTTTTCCCGTCATCATCCTCGCCGCTGCCATCGTCGGCTTCCTGGGATCGAAGTCGGGTTCCCGACTTTTCCAGGGTGCCGGCGGGCACAAGGCAGCCGGCGGCGCGGCTCTGTCCGATTCCGATGCCCTGCTCGGAGAGGAGATACCTCTGCATGCGCGACCGAACCTTCTGTGGTCGCTGAGGATCTCGTCGGCGCTCCTGGCACTCTGGTTGCTGCCGATACTGCTGCTCTATCTCTTTCTCGGACCCGACGACATCTTCACGCAGATCGGCGTGTTCTTCAGCAAGATGGCGATGGTGACTTTCGGCGGCGCCTATGCCGTGCTCGCTTACGTGGCTCAGGAAGCCGTCCAGCACTACGGATGGCTGAAGCCCAACGAGATGCTGGATGGTCTGGGCATGGCGGAAACGACGCCAGGTCCGCTGATCATGGTCCTCCAGTTCGTCGGTTTCATGGGCGCCTATCGCGATCCCGGCAGCCTCGGTCCGATGACGGCAGCCACGCTCGCCGCCATCCTGACGACGTGGGTGACCTTCGTTCCCTGTTTCCTCTGGATCTTCCTCGGCGCTCCCTTCATCGAGAAGCTGCGCGGCAACGCAGCCCTGGCCGGTGCGATGTCGGCCATCACCGCGGCCGTGGTCGGCGTCATCCTCAATCTCGCGATCTGGTTCGGCCTGCATTTCCTCTTCCGGAGCGCCGAAGTCCACAGCCTCGGACCCTTCTCGATCGAGCTGCCCGTCTGGGCATCGCTGTCGCTGCCATCGCTGCTGTTGAGCCTTGCGGCAGCGATCGCGATCTTCCGGTTCAGGCTGGCGGTCATTCCGGTGCTGCTTGGCTGCGCCGTCGCCGGGATGCTCTGGCCGACTTGAAGCATCGACGGTGCGCCGAAATCCGCATCATCGGAAAAACCGATGGCGTCATCGGTTTCTTCCGTTTTTCTTGCCGCCCGGTGCGCGGCATCTGCTCTTCCAGCCAAGAAGGAGACGCAGATGACTGATATCAATTTGGAAGGCGCCGGGATCATCATCGTGGGCGGCAGTTCCGGCATGGGGCTGGCGCTGGCGCGACGGCTGCTGGCCGAAGGGGCGCGGGTGACGATTGCCGGGCGCAGTGCGGCGAGGCTTGAAGCGGCGCGGCAGACGCTCGGCGACCCTGCTGATCTGAACACGGCGGCCCTTGATCTCACCCGTGAAGAGGAGATCGCGGCCTTCTTCCGTGATTGCGGGCCGGTCGACCATATCGTCAGCACGGCGGCGGATATCGAGGGAGCCTATCAGTTGCTGCCGGATCTGCAGCTTGGGGCGGCGCAGCGGGTCGTCGAGAGCAAGTTCTACGGGCCGCTGCTGCTTGCAAAATACGGCGCGCCATGCCTGCCGCCGTCGGGCTCGATCACCTTCACGTCGGGGGTTGCCGCCTATCGGCCGGCGGCGCGCGGTTCCGTCGTTGCGGCCGTCAATGCGGCGCTGGAGGGACTGGTGCGGGCGCTCGCGGTCGAGCTTGCGCCCCTGCGCGTCAACGCGGTGTCACCGGGCTGGGTGGATACGCCGATCTGGAATTTCGTTGCCGGCGATGCCAAGCAGGCAACGCTGGAGGCTATGGCGCAGCGGCTGCCGGCGGGTCGCGTCGGTCGGCCTGATGATATTGCCGACGCGATCCGCTTCCTCATCGGCAACGGCTTTGCCACAGGCACTATCCTGCATGTCGAAGGCGGGCATCGGCTGGTCTGACCGGCCGCAGGTCCTCGCTTGCCATGGCAATCAATGAAGAAAGCGCCGGCGGCTGCACCCGCCGGCGCCGCCACAGCATGATCAGCGACGCAGCAGGTGTATCACCTGGCCAGGGCAGTTCCACGACATCGCCGCGCTCTGCGGCCGGAGTGACGGCCAGACGCGGGACAAGACCGTAACCGATGCCGGATGCGACGAGGCGGATGATCGTCTGGACGCTGTCCGCTTGGGTGACGATATCAGGTGCGGCAATATCTGCCTCGGCAAAGGCAGTATCGAAGAGGCGGCGATAGACGCAGCCGGTTTCGGTGGCGATGAAGGGCAGGCGGCTCAGGTCAGCGAGGTTTCCGGGCGGCATCGCCCGGGTATTGCGGCCTGCTATCAGGGCGAGCGGCTCGCGCGAGACGAGGCGCGTCTGGAACCGTCCATCCTGCTCTCCGCGGTCGAAGGTGAAGGCGATGTCGATCGAGCCATCTTCCAGCCGCCGCTGCAATTCACCGCTGCCGCCGATCTTCAGCGTCAGGCCGATATCGGGATGCGTCCCGCGAAAACGCGACAGGAAGGCGGCGAGCTTTTCCGCTGCGATGGTTTCGAGCGTACCGATCGCCAGGGCCTGTTTCTCAAGACCGGCAGCTGCGCGGATTGCGGTCTTTGCTTCGTCGTTCAGGGCAAGGATTTCTTCGGCATAGGATTTCAGCACGTCACCGGCCGGTGTCAGGGTCACGCCCTGCCGGGAACGCTCGAAAAGCGGGACGCCCAATTCCTCTTCGAGCGCCTGCATCTGGTCGCTGAGGCTCGACTGGGCGAGATTGGCCTCGCTTGCGGCACGGGTGATATTGCCGTGCTTTGCGACGGCAAGGAAGGTCTTCAGTTGGCGTGGGTTCATCGCGGGCTCCGTGCGCTCCGTGGCAAGGATGGGCACTCCTATATCAGGCGGCCTTGCTCCGAGGGAGTCTCCGGTTGGCTGGAATCCTTGCGTCGAGCCTCGCAATATTGACGGCAGACGCATGCTTGGCCAAACTTAAAACCGTCTTCGCAAGCGACGGGAGCCTTGCCGATGCCATCTGAGACATCCGTGATCGACTGGCTGCTTGCCTCCGACCCAGCCATCCGCTGGCAGGTGCTGCGCGATCTTCTGGACGCGCCTGAACCCGTCTGGTCCGCCGAACGGCAGAAGGTCGAGCGCGAGGGATGGGGCGCCAAGCTATTGTCCTTTCAGGATGCAGATGGGCAATGGGCGGGCGGTTCCTTCCTGCCCAGCGATTTCACGCGCGAGGAATGGCAGGCAACCGGCCAGCCCTGGACGGCGACGAATTTCTCGCTGACACAGCTTCGCGAATTCGGCCTCGACCCGCGCTCCGAAAGCGCACGGAGAACTGTCGCACTCATCGGCGCCAATTGCCGCTGGGACGAGGGCGGACAGCCTTTCTGGGAAGGAGAGGTGGAGGAATGCATCAATGGCCGCACCGTTGGCGACGGTGCCTATTTCGGCGTCGATATCTCGCCGATCGTGAAAAGATTGCTCGGTGAGCAACAGTCGGATGGCGGCTGGAACTGTGAGCGGGCGAATGGCTCGATGCGTTCCTCCTTCCACACGACGATCAATGTGCTGGAAGGACTTCTGGAATATGAGCGGGCGACCGGCGGCACCGAGCAATCGCGCGAGGCAAGACGGTCAGGCGAGGATTATCTTCTGGCGCGGCACCTGATGCGGCGGCTCAGTACCGGTGAGCCGGTCGACGAAAAATTCATGCAGTTCCTGCATCCGAACCGCTGGCGCTTCGATGTGCTGCGGGCGCTCGACTACTTTCGCGCCTCAAGCCTGCAGACCGGGGCTGCTCCCGATATGCGGCTGAAAGAAGCAATTGAATACCTCCGGCTGCGGCGACTGGAAGATGGTCGCTGGCCGCTCGACTGGCGCGTGTCCGGCAGGGCCTGGTTCGTCATGGATGATGGCGAGGGAGAGCCTTCCCGCTGGGTAACGCTCAGGGCGCTCAGGGTGCTGAAATGGTGGGACGGCCGACAGGCTGAACATGCCGCTGCGTGAGTCTGCCGCGACAGCTGGCATTATCCCGATAGATCAGTGATTTATGCCGGCGTGCTGAAGGCCGAAAGTCTGGCATCGAACTCTTCCATCGTATCGAGAAACCAGCAGGTCGTGCCGCGATTGGCTTCAAGAACGAAGCTCTGCAGCGCGTTGCTCGCGGCAAGCTCTGCATCGATCCTGCCGATGATGGCGACACGAACCCGGTAATTGGCGAATTTCTGGATCGCAGAACCTGCAATGCCCGAGCGGAGCGTCAGGAAACCCTCCGGCAGTCGCGGTACCGGCAGCACGACCCAATCGACGGCTTCGCCGAGTACGTGGCCGATCAGATCATTGATGCCGCTTTCGGCCGATAACGGCTTGCCATCGGGATTGCGCAGGAGCACGCGAAAGCCGTGCAGGAGCTTGATATCGTCGCTCACGGAATGTCTCCCTTCTGGTCAGCGGAGCGCCTTCAGATAAGCGTCCAGGCTGTTCAACAGTTCCGCCGTATCCGACGGCGTACCGATCAGAATGAATTTCTGCAGTTGCCGTTCCGCGTCATAGACGGCGTTGAACTGCAGGGCGTGCGGACGGCGATGCCGCGAGATCAGCATGGCCTGCATCAGCACGGTCAGGCGGCTCGACATGTCGGCGGAGAGATCGGGCACTTCGACGATGCTGGTGACATAGACCTCCGCCTGCAGGGCCGGGGCGCTGTTGCTGACACCGGCGAAGGCTTCGAGGTCGGAGCGCAGAATGCGGTAGGATTTGCCGATGCGCGTGGCGCGCAGGCGCTCTTCGCGGATGAGCCGCAGCACGGTCTTCGGGTGCAGTTTCAGCCGCTCGGCCGCCTGTTCAGCGGTGTAGAACTCTTCCGACATGGTCCGTATTATTCTCTATCTTGGTTATCTTTTGCAATAATACGAAATATTTGGAATTAATCCAGATCGATATTCGCCTTGATACGGATCAATGCGGAATGCCGAGCAGCAAACCATGCTTCAGCCAGCAAACTGAACGGAGCGAGCCATGGACGGGGCGATCAGGAAGACGATCCAGGCGATCCTGGATGGGCAACGGATCATGAGCGTTGCGACGCTCCGGCCAGACGGCTGGCCGCAGACGACGACGGTGGGCTACGTCAATGACGGGATGACGCTCTATTTTCTCTGCAGCCCGGACAGCCAGAAAGCCGCCAATCTGGCGCGGGACAACAGGATGTCGCTGACGATCAACCCGGATGCAGGCCAGCTGATGCAGATCACCGGCCTGTCGATGGCGGCCTTTGCCGAGAAGGTGGAAGACCCTGACGAGGCCGACAGGGTGCTCCACATGATGCCGGCGAAATATCCCGTCCAGCAGGATCTGGCGGTCGCCATGCCGACGCGGGATCAGATCTGTATCTTCCGCGTCGTGCCGAAGATGATCTCGGTGCTCGATTATTCCAAAGGGTTCGGGCACGCGGATCTCGTCACGCTCTGATGCAGCGTGAAGGTCAGCCGCCCTTGGTGACCTTGGCAGCGCCCCAGAGCGAGCCGGGATTAGCACGGTAGGGATGGAGCGCCAGCATGGCGTCGAACAGTTCCCGCGCTGTCGTCGTTTCCAGTTCAAGCCTGTTGAAATCACGCAAGTATTGCTGTGTCTGGTCGATGATATCGGGGTTGTCGTCATTTTCGGGGATCTTGTGGCCGGCGACGACGGCCTTCGGCTTCAGCTCTTTCAGCCGGTCCAGCGTTTCGATCCAATGTTGCCTGCTCGCGCGCGTGGTTTCGCCGAGGTAACAGTGAATGCCGTTATAAACGACGTCGCCGCCGACGATGAGCCCGATCGAGGGAACGTGCAGGGCGGTCGAGTGCGACATGTCGGTATGGCCCGCATCGATCGGGATCAGCCTGTGGCCTTCGAGTTCCAGGTTAGGTGTTTCAAGCACATCGGCGACGGCCATGGTCTCGGCGATCTCGCCGGGGAAGAGTTTGCGCCAGAAACCATCGAGCATGTCGGGTTCGCTCTGGCGGCGCATCGCCTCCACCACATCTGAGACCGCATAAGCCTTCGCATCGGGGAAGCGCTTCAGCAGAGCGCCGATGCCGAAGAAATGGTCGCCATGGCCGTGGGTGATGTAGATCGCCTTCAGGTGCTTGCCGCTCGCCTCCACCCAGTCGGCGAGCGTCTTTGTCTGCGGTTCGGTCAGGAAGGTGTCGACGAGCACGGCATCACGTTCGCCCGAGATCAGCGTGGCGGAATTGGCGACCCATCGAAGCGCGGGATCGCCAGCCGGCACATCGCGGCTGAGGCCTGGGCGGCGGATTGTCAGGACATCGTAGCGCAGGCTGGGGGTGGGGTTCGAGGTCATGGCGGTAATTCCTTGAACAGTTGAGTTTTGGCGGCAGGGCGAGGGATCGAGCTTGATTTTTTGCTGCGAAACAATAAATGTATGACCGGTCGTCTATAATTGTTCAAGAGGGAAAAATGGACGCAGACACGCCGGCTCGACGCGGCCCCAAGCCGAACATGCACATGCGGGAGAAGCTTATCGAGGCAGGTCTGAAGGAGATCCATGCTCATGGGTTTGCCGCGACCGGGATCCAGAAGATCGTCGACGACATCAAGGTACCGAAGGGCTCTTTCTACAATTACTTCGAGAGCAAGGAGGCCTTCGGGGCGGAGGTTTCCGATCGCTACTCCGAGCAGGCGCTTGCCCGGCTCACGAGTTTCCTTGCCGATCACGACAAACCGCCGCTTCGCCGCCTCAAGGCCTTTTTCGACGATCGCACCGCGTCCTTTGCCTTGAGAGGTCATACGCAGGGATGCGTGCTAGGCAATTTCAGTGCCGAGACGGTGGACCACAGCGAGTTGATCCGCCAGCATGTGGCAGCGCATTTCGGCCGCTGGAGCGAGGTGATTGCGTCATGTCTGTCCGAAGCGCAGACAGACGGCACACTCTCTGGCGAGCTGCCGGCCGGAGCACTTGCCGATTTCATCCTGAACAGTTGGGAAGGGGCGCTTCTGCGCATGCGCGCTGACCGTAGCGGAGCGCCGCTCGAGACATTCAAGCAGATGGTCTTTGACGTGCTGCTGCACGGCAAGGGGCATTGAAGGCTATTTACCCCGGTTAAGAAGAAATTTCCGTTCCGGTTCGGGCATTTACCATCTTTTCCGACGTCATGGATCGGTAACAGTTCCAGCTTAATTCCGACATGTTCGGGCTGGAGTTTCCGGCATCGATATGCGGGCGGGGGATCAGATGCCGGGCATTCTCATTGCAACCCTGTTGGCGACTGTCTCGGCCAAGGCGCCGATGGAGTATGCCAGCGGCGACCTTCTCTTTTCGGATTGTAGCGGTTCGCGGCAGTTCGTCATCGGCTATGTTTCCGGCTGGCTCGACAAATGGAACCGGGATGAGTTTCTTGCGCGGCGTTCGTTCGCGGATGCGGCCGGGGATCCGCAGGCGATGGTCAGTATAACCCGTCTCGGCCATTCGGTCGGGTGGAATATCTGCCTGCCGCCGGGCACGACACCCATCATTATCGGCGAAATGCTGTGCCACTTCCTGCAGGAGAATCCGGGCGTCCGCAGTGCTGAGGGCGACGATCTGGTGATGACCGTCGTTACCCGCAGCTACGGCTGCCGGTAAGGCAGGCGTCAGGCCTTGCTGACAAGGATAGCGCCGCCGATGATAAGCAGGGTGCCGGCAGAGAGTTTGATGATATCAACCTCAGCAGCCTCTCCCAGAAACACCGCGCCGACGGCGAGCGTCACCAGGACGTTGCAGCTCCAGATCGGCGCGAGCTTGGAGACCGGCACGCCGTAGGCAAAGAGCGCGAAGCTGATGAGGCCGGTGCCAAGGGCAAAACAGAAGCCGGCGGTGCCGGCAAAGCCGATGCCTTCTGCCGTCCAGGGCGCAGGGCGCCAGATCAGGGCGGAGATGCCGCCCGCTACAGCGAGCGTCAGGCCGAAGGCGATGAGATAGGCCGAAGAGCCGACGCCCGACACGGCGCTCTGCTTCTGAAAAATAGCGGTGATGCCCCAGAGAATGGCGGGGACCACGCCGCCGACGAACAAGGGCCAGAATCCAGTCATGATGTAACTCCTGTCGCACCGGACACGCTGAGACCTTCAGGGAAGGCGATCGGGATGTGGTGCCACCAGACTAGGAGTTTCTTCTTGTTCTTTGTGGTCTTGTTGTTTTGCTGAAAGTTGGCAGATTCACGCGCCGTCAGCAAGCAGCCGGATGAGTGTCACGCCCGCTTTTCTGCCTGGGCGGTGGCCATGGCGATGTCGCCGATTTCGGCCAGCGTCACCTTCTGGAATTCTTGCTCCAGCGTCTGTTCGGCGCTTTCGAAGGCGCGCTGCAGCTTGCCATTGGCGGCGCGCTCGACGGGGCAGGACGGGTGGTCGTTGGAGAGCGGCGCATCAAGGATCGTTTCGCCCTGCAGGGCGCGTTGCACATCCAGAATGGTAATCTCTGCCAACGGCCTTGTCAGCGACCAGCCGCCACCGCGGCCGCCCTCCGATTCGACGATGCCGTATTGGCGCAGCGAGGCCATGGTGCGGCGGACGACGACAGGGTTGGTGTTGAGCATCTGGGCGATGCGCTCGCTCGTTTCCCGGCCGCCCAGCAATCCCATATGGACGAGAACATGGATCATTCGCGCCAGTCTTCCGTCTTGCCGCATCTGCGCCTCTCCATAGCGTAACAAATAGTGTTACGGTCTATTGACTCCCATTTTCTGTAACGTAAAAAGATACGGAATTAAAGATTCGATGTCGCCCGGATGCGGTTTTTCCGAGGGCGACGGGCTTATTGTCGAGGAGGCAGCGATGCAGCAGCGCATGATCGAAACCGCAACCTTGAGGATGAACATTGCCGAAGCGGGCGAGGGGCCGCTGGTACTGCTGTGCCACGGGTTTCCCGAGACATCGCATGCATGGCGTCATCAGATCACCGCACTTGCAGGGGCGGGCTTCCATGCCGTGGCGCCCGACATGCGCGGTTATGGCCGAACGGAAAGCCCTGATGAGGCCAGCGCCTATACGGTCGTCGATCTTGTGGCCGACATGGTGGCGCTTGTCGATGCGCTTGGTGCGGAACAGGCTGTCATCGTTGGCAATGACTGGGGTGCGACGGTTGCCTGGCAGGCCGCGCTGATGCGTCCGGACAGGTTCCGGGGTGTTGTCGCGATGAGCGTGCCTCTCATGGGTCAGCCGCCGATACCGCCGACGAAGATCTTTCCGGCCACGGCAGATCATCTGCTGTATGTGCTCTACTTCCAGCAGCCGGGATCGGCGGAGGCCGAGTTCGAGCGGAATGTAGAGGTCACGCTTCGCAAGATCTATGGCGCCGCAAGCGGCGAAGCAGGCCCGCGGCTGCCGGGCGACGGAACGCCCAATCCCTTCGGCATGGTCTCGCGCGCTTCCGGATTGCTCGCCGATCTGCCGGAAAGCGATACGCTTCCCGCCTGGCTTCCGAAATCCGATCTCGATACGTTCGTCGACGCCTTCAAGGCATCGGGCTTTCGCCGCGGCCTGAACTACTATCGCAACCTCGACCGGAACTGGGAATTGCAGAAGGCTTTTGCGGGGCTGAAGATCGAGATCCCCGCGCTGTTCATGGCCGGCGAACGCGATACGGGCCTTGCCATCCCCGGAATGCGGGAAATTGTCAGCGCGATGCCGCAGCTCGCGCCCGACCTCAGGGCGACGCAGTTCGTTCCCGGCGCCGGCCACTGGCTGCCGCAGGAGCGGCCGGACATTGTCAGCCGCGCGATCATCGATTTCGTGCAGGGCCTGTGAGCGGTTTAATCGCCGTCTTCGAGCATCCGCTCAAGGGTGGCGATCAGTTCCCGACTGCCGGTGCGGTCATCGGCGATTGTCTGGAACACGCCGGCCATGCCCTTGAAGATGAGCGCGGCGGGATCGTCTGCGCCCAGGAACTCGGCAATCTCTTCCATTTCCGCCACCCAGCGATAGGCCTTCGGAAACATGTCCGGAATGGACTGGCGCAGCCGCTTCAGATGCTCGCTCTGGCTTTCGGCCAGTTCCACCTTCAATGCGTCGCTGGCACCAGAGCGTGCGGCCGCAAGCAGCATGGCGGCGGAGAGCCCGGTGATGCCCTTGTTGATGCCGGCGTAACACATCTTCAATGCGGAGGCGGCTCCAACGGGGCCTTTCACGCGGCGGATCTTCAGGCCGAAGCGGGAAAGCAGATCGGGTTCGCCGGCGAGGTCACCGCTGAGGCAGACGACCGGGCCGGCCTTGCCGGGAACCGGCGGGCCGCCGATGATCGAGCCGTCGATAACCTTGGCGCCAGAGGAAGCGAGGCCTGCGGCCAGCGTTTCCATGGTCTTCGGGCTGATGGCATTGAGATCGACGAAGGATGGCTTTTTGCCGCTGTCGCGCAGCACCGGAGCGATGAGAGCCGCGACCTTCTGCGCTTCTGCCGGCGGAACGATGGAGAGGATGATATCGGCCTCGGTGAACGCCGAAAGCGGAGCGGCGATGAGGCCAGCGGCTCGGGCGCGCTCGATTGTCGCTTCACTACGGCCCTCCAGAAAAGTGACGACGCTCGCGCCTGATTCGGCGAGGCGGCGGCCGACGGCACTGCCCATGGCGCCGGCACCGAACAATGCGATTGTGGTGGACATTGGCGGAGAGACCTCATTGGCGGGATGGACTGAGATTAGGGCGGGACGGCCGCTGCCGCAAGGCGGGTGCGGCCTTCGGTCCGCGTCTCAAAGGCTCGTTATCTCCTCAGCCTCTCCATTGGTCCGGTTTAAGCCGGACTGTGAACGCGCAGCATCGCGACAGGCCCTCGGCGAGCTACCCGTCACGCGCTTGAAGGCATTGCTGAAGGCACTCTCGGACGTATAGCCGAGCGAGCGGGCGATAACGGCGACAGGGGTGGTTTCCTCCCTGAGCGCCCGTTCGGCAAGGTGCATACGCCATCCTGCGAGATAGGTCAGAGGGGCCGCACCCGAGATCGTGCGGAAATGAAAAGCAAAGGTCGTGCGCGACATGGCGCAGGCACTGGCAAGCTCATCCAGATGCCAGGAACGGGTAGGGTCACCATGCATGAGGCGCAGTGCGGGTGCGAGGCGGGGATGCGACAACGCGCGTAGCCAGCCGGGAGGCATGAGCGCTGCCGTTTTCAGATGGGCGCGAAGGATCTGGATGAAGAGAAGCTGGGCAAGTTGCTCGCAGGCAAGACGAGCGCCGGGCTCTGCGGAAGCCCGTTCGTTGACGAGCTGGTCGAGAATCCATCTGATAGTCGAAGCCTGCCGGGACGCTGCGCCGATGTGGATCCAGGGCGGCAGAACATCGGCCAGCAAGCGGCCGCTGACGGGATCGAGTAGCACATGGCCGCCGATATGGGCAAAGTCATCGCCATCGCCAAGCTGCGCGGTCGAGCGGCCGGCACCTGAAAACAGGCTCATCGCGTCGACCGCGGGAACATCAAGTGCGCTCGACAGCACGAAGGAGCGCCGCGCCGAAAGAAGGCCGACATCGCCGGCTTCGAATAGCATCGGCTTCGGCTCACCATCGATATCAACCCAGCAGCTGCCCTTCACCACGGCAAAGAACTTGATCGTCTTCGGCACCGGAAAACGGATTGCCCAGGGACCTCCAGCCGTGAACCCACCCGTGACAAGTGTTTCGGCATTGGTGAATTTCAGGATATCGGAGAAAGGATCGGAAGGCATTCTCGCACTATCGCGCAAGTATTCCACACGTTCAAGCATTCATAATCCGACCTGACAGTTCTAACTTTGATCCATGCCGCCGGACCGGCGGTATTGGACAGAGAGAATCTTCATGACATTGAGCAGACGAAAACTTGGCAGTCAGGGACTGGAAGTCGGAGCAATCGGCCTCGGTTGCATGGGCATGAGCCAGTCCTACGGGCCAGCCGACGAGGCGGAATCGATCGCGACACTGCACCGCGCCATCGAGCTGGGTTGCGATTTCTTCGACACGGCCGAAAATTACGGCCCATTCAAGAACGAGACTCTACTTGGCAAGGCGTTCCGGGATCGGCGCGAAAAGGTGGTGATCGCGACCAAATTCGGCTCACGCTTCGACGGTGACAGGATCGTCGGCACAGATAGCAGGCCGGAGAACATCATCCGGGTTGTCGAGAGTTGCCTCAGCCGGCTGCGGACCGATCATATTGACCTGCTTTACCAGCACCGCCTCGACAGGAGCGTCCCGATCGAGGACGTGGCCGGCACGGTCAGGGATCTGGTCATTGCAGGCAAGGTGCGCTTCTTCGGGCTTTCGGAGGTCGGTATCGCCAATCTTCGCCGCGCCCATGCCGTCCATCCTGTTTCTGCGCTGCAAAGCGAATATTCGCTCTGGGAGCGGAACCTGGAACCTGAGATCATTCCGGTTCTGCGCGAGCTTGGGATCGGTCTTGTACCGTTCTGCCCTCTGGGACGCGGTTTCCTCGCCGGTGGCGTGAAGCGGGCCGAGGACTATCCGGAAGGCGATACGCGGCGGATCGACCCGCGATATCAGGGCGCAAATTACGATTCCAACATGCAGGCGGCGCAGATCGTCTTCGACATAGCCGCGAACAAGGGCGTGAAGCCCGGTCAGATCGCGCTCGCCTGGCTGCTGCACAAGGGCGACGATATCGTGCCAATCCCCGGCACCAAGCGCAGATCCTATCTGGAAGAGAATGTTGCTGCTGCCTCTATCCGCCTGGACGCTGAGGAGTTGCGGAGGCTCGATGCAGCGCTGGTGACCGGGACGATATCCGGGAACCGTTATGCGGACTGGATCATGGCCACCATCGACCGTTAGTCCCGCATCCTCAGCTCATCCGTCTGCATCTGCAGGGAGCCCAGCGTTTCGAGGAAACTCATGCCGAGCAGGCTCTGGTCGAGCCTGCCATCTTCGGCGACAGTGGCGGCAACGTTGTGACGCACGATGGGGCCGATCGCCACTTGATCGAGGGTGATGGGCGCGGCGCGAGCGCGGCCGTTCGCAGTCATCACGGTCATGGAGTAGGTGAGCTGCTTCGGATCGATGCCGATGCGCAACGCATCGGCGTGCGAGAGCGCTACCATGCTGGCGCCGGTATCGACCAGCATCGGTACCGACTGGCCGTTGACCGAGACCTCGGCCTCGAAATGGCCGTTCAGCATCTTGTGCACGATGACTTCCTGCCCGCCTTCGCTCGTTGTGACGACGACAGCACGCCCGGGCACGAGGCCGGCAAGCAGGCGGTTGCCGACACCGAGCGCATCCTGCCGGTAGAGATAGGCAGTGGCGAGCGCAAGAATGATGACCAGCCAGATCATCAACTGCCGCATGGTCTGGCCTATGTTTCGACGGCTGCCCAAGATACCGGCAGCCAGCATCAGGGCGATCGGCAGCAGGTAGACGAAGCGGCCGAAATCGTCGCTTGCCAGTCCAAGAATACGAGTCTGATCACTGTTGAAGAGCAGGACGGCAAGGCCGATGCCGATGACGGCAAGCAGGATGATGAGGCGCATCAGGCCGTCGCCTCCAGAGGTTTCGCCGATTCGGGAACATGTGCTGCGAGCCTGGCGGGCAGGCTGTTCATGATGGTTTCGCGTTCCTCGTCGGAAAAGCGCATCCAGCCGGCGATTTCATCCGTTGTGCGGCCACATCCGGCGCAGAGACCGGTGAGAGGATCCAGGGAGCATATGCGGATGCAGGGTGTTCGCATGAGCGTCATATCGTGATTTCAGAGGGCCATGGCAAGGGCGCAGAAAGCTGCGACCTCGCAAATCTGCTGGGTGGCGCCGAGCGTGTCGCCGGTATGGCCGCCGAGCCTGCGGCGGATAAACCAGGTGAAGACAAGCGTCGAGAGGCCGGCGGCGAGGAGAGCCGAGACCAAGGGAAGCAGACCGAGCGCGGGCCAGACGAGCATGGCGGTGATAAAGCCTGCCACGACGAGCGCGATCTGCATCGTCGCCTCGACGGGGCTGCCAGCCGAAGCTGCAAGCCCATCCGGCTTTGCAGCGGGAAGGCGTTGCCAGTGCCAGGCAATTGCACCGCGGCTGAGCGCGGCAACGGCCGGAATGGCAAGGGCAGCAGCAAAGGGTGCTGCCTCGCGGGCAATGGCGGCAAGTGCGGAGGCCCTGAGCGCGAAGGAGAGGATCAAGGCGATTGCCCCGTAGCTGCCGATGCGGCTGTCCTTCATGATGATCAGGCTCTGCTCGCGCGACTTGCCGCCGCCGATGCCGTCGGCCGTATCGGCAAGCCCGTCTTCATGCAGCGCTCCGGTGAGGATCGTCAGCACGGCGAGGGCGACGAGCGCCGCCATCAGGCGGTCGGCGCGAAAGGCCAGCATTAGCAGGAAGACGAGCGCGGGCAAGGCGCCGATGAGGAGACCGGCGAGCGGGAAGACGCGCACCAGCCGGCCAAGCTTGCCGTCATAGCCGGCAAAGAGCCCTGGCGGCATCGGAATACGGCTCAGGAAAGCCACGGCGCGCGCGGCATCGACCACGATGGCTTTTATCATTTCCGGATCATTCCTGCGGTCCCCTGTCTCTCCCGGCGTCTTTGTCTTGCTGCGGCTTTTGAGGTTGTTCCTCTTGGCCCGTCGCTTTAAGAGAGTCGCCACGCAAAGAACCCGATTTGCCGGGAAAAGACAAGAATACAAGGAAAGCCATCCAGATGAGCGTTTCAGGCCTGCCGTTCGACGATTTTCGCGCCCTTATTCGCGACCTGCCGGGACCGGATGCCCGTGCGCTGGTCGCCGCCCGCGAACGCGACGCGCAACTGACGAAGCCGCCGGGCGCTCTTGGACGACTTGAAGAAATCGCCTTCTGGCTCGCGGCCTGGACGGGCAGGGCGCCCGCCGTCAACCGGCCGCTGGTGGCGATCTTTGCCGGCAATCACGGTGTGGTGCGGCAGGGCATCACGCCTTTCCCGCCTGAGGTGACGCAGCAGATGGTGGAGAATTTCGCAGCCGGCGGGGCGGCGATCAACCAGATCTGTGTGGCCAACGATCTCGGCCTCAAGGTTTTCGACCTGGCGCTCGATTATCCGACCGGCGACATCACCGAGGAAGCCGCTCTTTCCGAGCGCGACTGTGCGGCCACCATGGCCTTCGGCATGGAAGCGATCGCCGGCGGGACCGACCTGCTCTGCATTGGCGAAATGGGCATCGGCAATACGACGATCGCGGCCGCGATCAACTATGCGCTTTACGGCGGCACCGCACGCGATTGGGTCGGCCCCGGAACGGGCTCGGAAGGCGAGATGCTGGAACGCAAGATCGATGCCGTCGAGCGTGCGGTGGAGTTGCACAGCGATCACCTCGACGATCCCCTGGAAATCATGCGCCGGCTCGGCGGTCGCGAGATCGCAGCGATGGCAGGTGCAATTCTTGCGGCGCGCATGGAGCGCATTCCGGTGCTGATCGACGGGTATACGGCGACAGCGGCCGGCGCGATCCTCCAGGCGGCCAACCCGTCAGCGCTCGACCATTGCCTGATCGGGCATGTCTCGGCCGAACCGGGGCATCTGCGCGCCATCGAACAGCTCGGCAAGACGCCGCTCCTGGCGCTCGGCATGCGGCTCGGCGAAGGCACGGGGGCAGCTCTTGCCGCCGGCATCGTCAAGGCAGCCGCCGCCTGCCATTCCGGCATGGCGACCTTCGCCCAGGCCGGTGTCTCCGGAAAACACTAGGGCTGGAGCCGCCAAGCCGGCTTGCACATTGCTTGCACGCGAGCCAGCGACACGGTATCTGCGTATTCGCTTAAAAACAGAGCGCCGGTTCGGGGATCGGCGCGGGAAAACGAGGGGCCGTTGACCAAACCTGCGGTGACCAAGGAGACAGGATTTCGCCATTTCCTGGCAGCGGCAAGCTATTCGCTCGCCGGCTTCCAGCGGGTGCTGAAGGAATCGGCTTTCCGGCAGGAGATCGGCTTTTTCGTCGCGGCACTGATCCTGCTTTTCCTGATCGGTGCGGATGCCGCAGAGTTCGTCATCACGACCGTATTATTCCTGGGACTCTTTTCAATCGAGGCGATGAATACAGCGGTCGAGGAAGTGATCGACCGGATATCACCCGAGATCTCTATCGTTGGTAAACATGCCAAGGATCTCGGCTCTTTTGCCGTGAGCTGCATGATCGCCGCCTGCTGCCTCTATCTCGGCTTCGTCGTGATCAAGCATCTATTCTTCTAGACGAATGAGATGACTAGGCGAAGCTCTTGCGCTTCTTGGTGACGGGCTGCGCTTCTTCCACCGCCGGGATGCTCTGCAGCACGCGCTTGGCCGGCAGGATGGCGATGACTTCGGTGCCTTCGCGCAGCCTGGATTTCAGGATGAACTGGCCGTCATGTTTGGCAAGGATCGCCTGGACAATCGGCAGGCCCAGGCCGGTGCCCTGTTCGGCGCTCTTGATGGCGATCGATCCCTGGCCGAAGGCCGACAGCACGACCGGGATTTCTTCTTCGGGGATGCCGGGGCCGTTATCCTTGATCGAGATGTATTGACCGCCGCCGGCAGTCCAGCCGACCTTGACGTTGATTTCTCCACCCTGAGGCGTGAATTTCACGGCATTGGAAAGAAGATTGAGCACGACCTGGCGCATGGATTTCTCATCTGCCCAGATCGACGGGAGCTGGCGCTCGACCTGATCGTGGATCGTGATGTTCTTGGCGCGGGCGCGAAGTTGCACCATGCCGATGCAGTCTTCGGTGATATCGAGCAGCGAGATCGCCTCTTCGCTGAGCTCGTATCGGCCGGCTTCGATACGGGAAAGGTCGAGGATCTCGTTGATCAAATCGAGCAGATGCTGGCCGGAGCGATGGATGTCGCCGGCATATTCCTTGTAGGTCGGATTAGCGAGCGGCCCCATGACCTCCGCCGACATGACCTCGGAGAAACCGAGAATGGCATTCAGCGGCGTGCGCAGTTCATGCGACATGGAGGCAAGGAAGCGCGACTTGGCGAGGTTTGCCTCCTCCGCACGGCGGCGGGCCTCGTCGGACATGGATTTGGCCACTTCCAGTTCGGCAATCAGATCATCCTTTTCCGACTGGAAGGAAAGGATCTTCAGGCTGGACTGGAAGAGCCGGTCGCTGATGTAATTGAAGAAGACGACCGTCGTGGTGAAGACGCCGGTCAAGCAGAGTTCGAGAATATCGCGCGAAATGCCACTTTTTGCCGCGAGCGCAACGACAGCAGGCGCAAAACCGACAAGCACAGCGGGCGTCAGCATGAAATTCGACATGGTCGCGACCGACAGCGCGATCAGCAGAGTAGCGCCCTTATAGAGCGTGAAGCTCGAAGGCTCGCAGGCCGAACACTCCTGCAAGGCGAACACCGCCCAGCAGCAACCGATCAGGAACTGGCCCGCCAGCAACAGGTTGCGCCAGCGGCGCACCGTATCGGCAGTAATCTCCTGCTTTCTGGCACGGCGGGCCAGGAGGATATTGGCAGCATGACAGGTCAGCGTCAGCAACGCCCAGAAGAACAAGCTCGCATCCTCAGCGAAATAGGTGCCGAGTGCCGCAACGATGATGACGAAGGGCGGCATGATCGCCGCGCCCTGCAGGACAGCAGCAACATACATCTGCAGCACGTCGCGATCGAAGGCGGAGCTGGAGGCATGGCCGGACTGCAAGCGTTCGCGCGTCTGCCGGACGGCCTTGGAAACCGCCTTGTTGCGGTGGCCGCGCGATTTGTCGACAATGATCTTGTCGGTTGATGTGCTGACGCCGGTACTCATGTGCACGTTGAAACTTGTCCCACAGATGAATAAGAGCTTAACCGGAAATTCTTAAGAAGATGTTTGCCATCTTTGCCAAGGGTTTGTTTTTCAAGGAGGCAAAAGCGTGGCACGGCTTCTGGTCTTGACCCGGGACGGTGCAACCGCTCTGGCTTTTCTTGTTCTCGTTGCATTAATCGCGGCCAAGCTCAACGATAGGCCCGACATCCGGCACCAGGGCGCCTTTCGCGCCGCCGACGGCGACAGCCTCGTTCTCGATGGCGAACGCATGCGGCTTGATGGTATCGACGCGCCGGAACTGTCGCAGACTTGCGAGCGGCAGGGGCAGGACTGGGCCTGTGGCAGGCAGGCGCAACATGCGCTGCAGCAACTGGTTTCCGACGAGGCCACGCAATGCGGCGGAACCGAGCGCGATCGCTACGACAGGCTGCTTGTCACTTGCCGCAACAAGGCCGGCAATATCAATGCACGCATGGTTGCTAGCGGGATGGCGGTTTCCTATGGCGATTATCAGCAGGAGGAAGGTAAGGCGAGGGGCCAAAAGCTTGGGCTCTGGGCCGGTCATTTCGAGATGCCGCGCGATGTCAGGGATCAGGCCCGGCATGAGAGTTCAGGGCTCCGGCGGCTGATCGGCGGATGGACGGGATGGTAATCAAGAGTGCATTGAACGAGGAGCAACTGGACGGACTGCGGGCCGAGATCGCCGCCTGCCGGATCTGTCGCGATGCGCCGCTGCGCGGGATCGAGGACCGGCTGCCGCACGAGCCGCGTCCGGTTGCCGTGCTTTCGACCCGCGCCCGTGTGCTGATCGCGGGCCAGGCGCCCGGGCTGCGCGTGCATGAAAGCGGACTGCCATTCGACGACGCCTCCGGTGACCGGTTGCGGCAATGGCTGGAGGTGGATCGGCCGACCTTCTACGACCGGGATCGATTCGCGATCGTGCCGATGGGTTTCTGTTTTCCAGGTTATGATGCTGCGGGCAGCGACCTGCCGCCGCGGCGCGAATGCGCGCCGGTCTGGCGGGATCGCGTGCTCTCGGCCATGCCGCAGATCGAACTGGTGCTTGCCGTCGGCGGTTATGCGCAGACCTGGCATATGGGGGCTTTCAGACGCGAGAACATGACCGAGACGGTGCGGGCCTGGCGTGACAGCCTCGGCGCGCCGGGAAAGCCTTCGATTCTTCCTCTGCCGCATCCAAGCTGGCGCAATACGGGCTGGATCAAGCGCCACCCATGGTTTGAAGAGGAACTGCTTCCTGAGCTGCGCCTGCGAATCAAAATGCTGGCATTCTGAAACAAAATTCTTTTCGTCGGCCGGAATCGCGCTATACAAAGAAAATAATTCGAAAGGGACTTATTTTCGCATGGATCGCCTCGACCGAAAGATACTGCGCCTGCTCCAGGAAGATTCGACGCTCGCCGTGGCCGACCTCGCCAAGAAGGTCGGGCTTTCGACGACGCCATGCTGGCGGCGTATCCAGAAAATGGAAGAAGACGGCGTCATCAAGCGCCGGGTGGCGATTCTCGATCCGGAAAAGGTCAACACCAAGGTTACGGTCTTCGTGTCGATCCGCACGGCGACCCACTCCATCGAATGGCTGCGCCGCTTCTCCGAGGTCGTGGCGGAATTCCCGGAAGTGGTCGAATTCTACCGCATGAGCGGCGATGTGGATTATCTGCTGCGCGTCGTCGTGCCCGATATCGCTGCCTATGACGCCTTCTACAAGCGAATGATCGCCAAGATCGAGATTCGCGACGTCTCCTCGGCCTTCGCGATGGAGCAGATCAAGTATTCGACGCAACTGCCGCTCGACTACATGCTTCTGGAAAACGCGAAGTCCAACGAGGACTGAGCAGGGCAGGCGCTTCGCGACAGCGCATATGACTTAAGGCAGGCGCGAGCGAATCGCGCCCACCCGGCGAGGAGATACAAGCTCCTCCGGAGACAGGCTGCACAGAGAGAATCAGAGTTCATCAGTGACTTCTGACAGTGATCCCGAAGCGGGAGCCACTTGACGGCAGCGCGAAACCTTTCCAAATTGTAATCTTCCTGTCATGGAACTATGCGAATTCACGCGGGTCATGAACCAGTTCGGCTGTTGGGAGGCACGGGAGCGGTTCAGGAGGTGGTCCGGGGGTATCTGGAGCACTTATAATAATGTCTGTGCAGTGCAGTATCGCGCTGTACACGATTTTTTGTGCGGTTGGCGAAACGCTTGAGCGGCGCCAAAACTCTTGCTTTTGGTTGTTTTCGCAACGAAAAGTAGGCTTCAAATCGACTAATGGTCGTTATCTGCACCATTAGGTTCGATTTCAGGACACTATGTCCTAATCTCCGACCTTTATATAGTCGTTAGCCGGCGCTAGTGTTTGGCTGCATCGCAAAAAAGCGTTCGAGCTCTGCTCCCTTTTCGCGATGCCTTGGGAGGATTATTTTTGCCGCTTGCGATAGCCACTGGCTACCGCGGCGGCATTTCTGCGTTAACTATTTATCTCCTTGAAATTGTTGTATAAAAACCACGCCTGAAGCAGAAAGCATGCTCCGGCTGTGAGTTGGCGCCCTTCACGAATTGCTACACTCAGATGTCTGTGGGATGAACGTTCGGCGGTTCGATCGATCCGCACGCCGTGAGGCTGTTCAAACGGGTCGGCTTTGGATCTTCGGAGACAGGGTAAAGCCCCGATCGACAAAGGAGTGGAATTCTACAATGAACATCAAGATGGTATTGCTTGCGTCGGCAGCAGCATTTGCTGCATCGACCCCGGTACTCGCAGCAGACGCAATCGTTGCTGCCGAGCCGGAGCCGGTTGAGTACGTTCGCGTCTGCGACGCTTACGGCACCGGCTACTTCTACATCCCGGGCACGGAAACCTGCCTTAAGATCGAAGGTTACATCCGTTTCCAGGTTAACGTCGGCCCGAACGCCGGCGGCGACAGCTCCACCAACGACTCGAGCTGGGATGCTGTAACCCGTGGTCAGGTTCAGTTCACGGCTAAGAGCGACACCGAATACGGTCCGCTCACCGGCGTTATCGTTCTCCAGGCCAATGCCGACAACGCATCCAGCCAGGAAACGATCCTTGACTCCGCTTACCTCGACGTTGCTGGCTTCCGCGCTGGTCTCTTCTACTCCTGGTGGGACGATGGTCTCTCCGGCGAAACGGACGATATCGGTTCTGTCGTAACGCTGCATAACTCCATCCGTTATCAGTACGAAACCGGTTCCTTCTACGCTGGCATCAGCGTCGACGAACTGGAAGACGGCGTCTTCAAGGGTACCGTTGATCCCGCCACCGGCGTCTTCACGGCTGACGAAGCTCCGAACAATGTCGGCGTTGCCTTCGGCATCGGCGGCACGGCTGGCGCCTTCAGCTACCAGGTTACCGGCGGCTGGGACTTCGACAACGAAGACGGCGCAATCCGCGCAATGGGTACGGCTGAAATTGGTCCGGGCACGCTCGGCCTCGCTGCTGTCTACTCCAGCGGCCCGAACTCCTACTACTCGTCTGCTGAATGGGCAATTGCTGCCGAATACGCCATCAAGGCAACGGACAAGCTGAAGATCACCCCTGGTGTTCAGTACTACGGCAACTACTTCGGTGGCAGCAAGGATGTTCCGGATGACTTCGACGGTCTCGGCGATGCTTGGAAGGCTGGTCTGACGGTTGACTACCAGATCGTTGACAACTTCTACGCCAAGGCTTCCGTCCAGTACCTGGATCCGGAAGATGGCGACGACGTAACCACCGGTTACTTCCGTCTGCAGCGCTCGTTCTAATCTGAACGACGGAACCCCCGGCTTCGTGCCGGGGGTCTCCTAACCCACGAGTTTCTGATCAGAATGACCTCCGATCAGTAACGAGGGACTGGTCCGGTTTTCCCTGCTGGGCCAGTCCTTTGCAGTTGAAAGCGGTCATGAAGCCAGGAGCGCCGCCACGCTTACCGGTTTCACCTTGTCGGCAGGCTTTCCTCCGGTTTCCCAATGTCGCGTACCTTTTTAAATTATCGCCGTATTCGTTGGCCCCGGTAAATCGCGCCCTATCTTGTTGCGCGATGTGCATCTTTTCGTGATGCAATTTCATCGGGCGAGTTTGCTCATCGGGACAGGTTTCATCCGTCGGGATTCGATGCCGACAATGTGACTGTAACGTAACAGGTGAGACGCTATAAGCATTTCAGAGGCTGGCATTCATTACTACTCTCGGGTAGGTTTCGATAATGGACGATCTTAATGACTACTTCTATTTTGCCGCCGTCGTCTCCAGCGGTGGCTTTGCTTCCGCAAGCCGAACTCTAAAAATACCCCGATCCAAGCTGAGCAGGCGCGTCAGTCGCCTGGAGGATGGCCTCGGCGCGAGGCTGATCGAGCGCTCCACACGTCACTTCCGGGTGACGGAGATCGGGCAGGCCTTCTATGAGCAATGCCAGACGATTCTCAGGGAAGCGGATCGCGCCAAATCGATCATCACGGAGGCCCAGTCAGATCCGCAGGGGATCGTGCGCATGGGCTGCCCGCTCGGCCTCATCGATATTTCGCTTGGAGCCGTGCTGCCGGAATTCCTGGAGCGCTACCCCAAGATCAAGCTGCAAGTCGTCGGTTCCGAGCGGCGCACGGATCTCATCAACGAGCGCATCGATGTCGAGGTCCGCGCGGCGAGCGAGCCGGAAACACAGGCGAGCCTGACAATGCGCAAGCTCGACCGTGCGCGGCGCATCCTCGTCGCCAGCCCTTCGCTGATCGAACGCCTGGGCGAACTCACCAGCGTCGACGATCTCGGCAATGCTCCGACGCTCGCAATGACCGCCTGGATGTCCTTCCATACCTGGGAACTGGTCGGACCGGATGGCGAGAAGAAGGTGGTGCGGCATCAGCCGCGGCTCACCTGCCGCAGCATGACGGCTATCCTCGATGCCGCACGCGCGGGTGTGGGCTACGGGCTCATCCTCGAGCATGCCTGCGCGCCGGACCTCCAGTCCGGCCGGCTGGTTCGCGTGTTGCCGGAGTGGCAGACGGTGGAGAGCCAGTTTTATCTCGTCTTCACGACGACCAAGGGCATGCCGCCGGCAGTGCGGGCGCTCATCGATTTCCTGGTCGAAAAATCCAAGCAGCATCAGATCGTTACGACCAGCGCTGCACTTGCCGCGGAATAAAGATTACCTTAGGCGAGCCAGTATTTTTTCACTCGTCAATTCCCTGACGGCATCCTTGCCGATCCAGCGCGTGGTCTTGTCGGCGCTGGCGGCAAGGCGTTCGGCCAGCATCAGGGCAGGGGCGTGACAGGCACGGCTGCGTTTGCCGATGTTCCGAAGCGCCCAGTTGACGGCCTTGCGGACGAAGTTTCTGTCATCTGTGGAATGCGCTTCAATCAGCGACATGTAGGCCAGCAGGCTTTCATCCGTGTCCTTCTTGCGATGCACGGCGGCGCCGGCGATCATGGCAAAGGCGGTTCGCCTGACGAATTCTCTGATATCGGCGGCGAATTCCGGAATTAGGGCGTCGAGATCGGCCTCGACGAAGACATCGGCGGCGCAGTCGACGATTTCCCAGGAGTTGAAGTCCGCCACCAGTATGCGCGCCTCCGCATCCGTCAGCCTTTTCGGCTCGAACGTGTAGAGCGCCAGCATGCGCGCTTCACGGATAGCACTTGCCCAAAGCTCTTTTGCCCTGACGTGGTTCTTCTTTGCGAGCCGGGCGATCCTCTGCAGATCGGGATTGGAAATGCCGATCGCGGTTTCGGTAACGATGCCGAAACGCGCCATGCCGGCTATATTGTCTTCCGAGCGCAGCGTTAGAAGATGCGCGATCAACTCTGCTGCGCTCGAAGACGGACCGATCATTTTTCGAGACGGGCGAGCAGCGAAGACGTATCCCATCTGTTGCCGCCGAGCGCCTGAACATCGCCATAGAACTGGTCGACAAGGGCGGTCAGCGGCAATCTGGCGCCGCTACGCTGTGCTTCAGACAGCACAATGCCGAGATCCTTGCGCATCCAGTCGACGGCAAAGCCGAAATCATACTTGCCCTGATTCATGGTCTTGTGGCGGTTTTCCATCTGCCAGGAGCCGGCGGCCCCCTTGGAGATGACGTCAACAACCTTCTCGATGTCGAGGCCGGCGCGCTTGCCGAAATGCACGGCTTCGGCAAGCCCCTGGACAATGCCGGCGATGCAGATCTGGTTCATCATCTTGGTCAGCTGGCCGGAACCGGCTGGCCCCATGAGGCCGACCATGCGGGCATAGGCGTCAATGACCGGTTTTGCCTTTTCGAAGACGGCCTCATCACCGCCGCACATGACGGTGAGCACACCATTCTCGGCGCCTGCCTGGCCGCCGGAAACGGGGGCATCGATGAAATCCACGCCCTTTGCCTTGGCGGCCTCGTAGAGTTCGCGGGCGACTTCGGCGCTTGCCGTGGTGTTGTCGATGAGAACGGAGCCGCGCTTCATGCTCTTCAGCACGCCGTTTTCGCCCGATGTCACCTGACGGAGATCGTCGTCATTGCCGACGCAGACGAAGACGAAGTCGCAACCATCGGCAGCTTCGGCCGGCGTCGGGGCGGACTTTCCGGAGAATTTCTCCGCCCAGGCGGCGGCCTTCTCGGACGTGCGGTTATAGACGGTGACATCGTGGCCGCCTTTTGTCTTCAGATGTCCCGCCATCGGAAAACCCATGACACCGAGACCGATGAAAGCGACTTTCGCCATATGCTGTCCTCCATAACCGCTTGCAAACAGGGTCAGAGGATTAGCGGAAACGGCGGGCAGCGGAAAGCCACTCGGCGGAGAGAAGCGACCTCCGTTGGAACAAAATTTCTCCGAGCCCGACAAAACGGGGTCTGGAAAGTTTCAGATACCGTGAATATGACAAATTTAGTTGTCGATCTAATTTATAGACTAAATCATCATTTCCCCATCGAAACAGGCGGCGAGCGCAGCAGGTACACCAGCTCGCCGGAAAAAGGGGATAGAGATGATCACACGTCGACAGACGCTCGGGCTTTTCGGAGCCGCAGCCGCCACCGCCATTCTGCCATCCGTCCGCTCTGCGCGGGCTGCGGCAACGGAGTTCCGCATCGGCTGGCAGAAGAATGGCGTGCTGGCGCTCGCCAAGCGCCGCGGGGCGCTCGAGAAGCGGCTTGCCGATCAGGGTATCACCGTCAGCTGGTCGGAATTCACGTCCGGCCCGCCGCTGCTTGAAGCGCTCGGCGCCGGTGCACTCGACTTCGGAGCTACGGGCGACGTGCCGCCGCTCTTTGCACAGGCGGCAGGCGGGGCGCTCTATTATGTCGGCATTTATCGCGGCAGCCCGGCGGGGTCGGCCATCCTCGTGCGCAAGGATTCGCCGATCAGGACGCTGGAGGATCTGAACGGCAAGAAGGTTGCCTTCAAGCGCGGTTCCAGCGCTCATAACGTAACCGTCAAGGCCTTGCGCAAGGCGGGGCTGAAGCCGGAGGATGTGCAGCAGGTCGATCTTGCGCCGCCGGATGCCGCTGCTGCATTCAAGAACGGCAGCATCGATGCCTGGTCGATCTGGGATCCCTATCTCGCCATCGCCGAAGCCGATCCTGATACACGCATCCTGACGACTGCCGAAGGCATCGTCGATTCCTACAGCTTCTTCCTCGCCAACAAGAATTTCACCGACGCGAACGGTACTGTTATCGTCAACGTGCTCGATGAGCTCGCCAAGGTCGGCCGCTCGGCGCAGGACAATCTCGATGCGACGGTCAAGGAGCTCTCGGAAATAACGGGCGTTCCCGCTGATGTTACGCGGGTGACGCTCCAGCGTCCCGGCGCCGATCTCGGCAGCGTGACAACGGTAAGCGATGCGGCGGCCGCCTATCAGCAGGCGCTGGCCGACGAATTCTACAATCTCGGCATCGTGCCAAAGAAGCTGACAACCGGCGATATCGTCTGGCGTCCGAAGGCGAGCTGACCAAGTCAGCCGCCGAGGTAGCTGATTTCGTCAGTCCCTGGGCGAACTGGCAGCCTCCGGCAAGCCAACCAGGTCAGCTGCCGAGGTAGCTGACGTCGCCCGCATCTGAGCAAGCTCGTCTCTCCTGCGGCTTGGGGTGGCGCTGGGGCAGGGTCGGGCAACCGCGGCATGGGAACATACCCATGCCGCGGAACCGGGCAAAATTATTCTCCAGACCGAGTTAGAATAGCAAATTGATATTGTCGATCTAATTGGTCGTCTATGTCAGTATCTTCGCATAACCAAAGGCGACCGGTTCGCGACTTTGGTTCGCAAAAGGGCACGGCCGAAAGCCACGAGGACGGAGAAGAGATTTCATGTTTACACGCAGACAGACGTTCGGGCTTTTCGGTGCTGCGGCCGCAACGACCATTCTCCCGCAAGTTCGCTCCGCACAGGCTGCGGCCACGACGCTGCGCATCGGCTGGCAGAAGTTCGGCGTGTTGCCGCTTGCCAAGGCTGCAGGCGCACTTGAAAAACGGCTCGAGGCCAGGGGTGTAAGCGTCGAGTGGAACGAATTCACTTCCGGCCCGCCGCTGCTCGAAGCCGTCGGCGCCGGCGCACTCGATTTCGGCGTCTCCGGCGATGTACCGCCGCTCTTTGCTCAGGCCGCCGGTGGTGATCTTCTTTATGTCGGCGCCTATCGCGGCCCGGCTGCCTTCCACGGCCTGCTGGTACAAAAGGATTCGCCGATCCACAAGCTGGAAGATCTCAAGGGCAAGAAAGTCGCCTACAAGCGCGGTTCCAGCGCCCATAATTTCGCCCTCAAGGTTCTCGCGAAGGCAGGGCTTTCGCTGTCGGATATTACCGAAGTCGATCTGCCGCCGCCGGATGCGGGTGCCGCTTTCAAGACCGGCAGCATCGATGCCTGGGCGATCTGGGATCCCTTCTTCGCTGTTGCCGAAGCCGATCCGCACACACGGGTGCTGACGACTTCGGAAGGCCTGCTCGACAACTGGGGTTACTTCCTTGGAAACAGCACCTTCACCAACGCCAATCCCGAAGTGATCGTCGATGTCATCGACGAGCTTGCCAAGGTAGGCGCGGCCGCACAGGCCAATCTCGACGACACGGTGAAGGCGCTCGCCCAGATCACCGGAGTGCCGGCCGATATCACCCGCGTCACGCTCACCCGCAGCCAGGCCGACCTCGGCAAAGTTTCGCTCGTTCCGGATGCGGCGCTCACCTACCAGCAGGCGCTCGCCGACGATTTCTACAAACTCAAGATCGTGCCGAAGCAGCTCACGATCAGCGATATCGTGTGGCATCCGAAAGCCAGTTGATCGGGTAACCGGACCGATTTCAGACATTTATAAGAAAGGAATGCGCTCATGACCGCTTCATCCGACCCGATCAATTTCCTCTGGTTCATCCCGACCTCCGGCGACGGCACCTATCTCGGCTCCACCGATCTCAACCGCGCGCCTGAGATCGGTTACCTGACGCAGATTGCCCAGGCGGTGGACCGTCTTGGTTATTCAGGCGTGCTGCTGCCGACCGGCGTTGCCTGCGAGGAATCCTTCGTCATGGCTTCGGCGCTCGCCGCGCGGACCGAGAAGCTGCAGTTCCTGGTGGCGATCCGCCCCGGCACGGCATCTCCGGCCTATTATGCCCGCCTTGCCACGACACTCGACCGTATCTCCAACGGTCGCCTGCTGCTCAATATCGTCGTTGGCGGCAGCCCAGCCGAGCTTGCCGGTGACGGTATCCATCTGGAGCATGACGAGCGCTACGCCCATGCCGACGAGTTCTTCCACGTCTTCGAAGAACTGCTCGAAAAGGGTGTCGCAAGCTACGACGGCAAGTATATCAAGGCGACCGATGCGCGCCTCGGATTCCCCTCGGTACAGTCTCCGCGCCCACCGCTTTATTTCGGCGGCTCCTCGGATGCCGGCATCGATTTCGCCGTCGGCCGTGTCGACAAGTACCTGACCTGGGGCGAGCCGCCGGCACAGGTTGCCGAAAAAGTGCAGAAGGTGCGCGCTGCCGCCGCCGGCAAGGGCCGCGACGTCTCCTTCGGTATCCGCCTGCATTTCATCGTCCGCGAGACGGACGAGGAGGCATGGGAGGCTGCAGACCGCCTGATCCGCCATCTCGATGACGCGACGATCGCCGAAGCGCAGGAGCGTTTCGTCAAGGAATCCGACTCCGTCGGCCAGAAGCGCATGGCAGCGCTGCACGGCGGCCGCCGAGACAAGCTCGAAGTGTCGCCGAACCTCTGGGCCGGTATCGGCCTGGTGCGCGCCGGTGCGGGTACTGCGCTCGTCGGCTCGCCGAAGACGGTTGCCGCGCGCCTGCGCGAATATCAGGAGGTCGGCATCGATACGGTGATCGGCTCGGGCTATCCGCACCTTGAAGAAGCCTATCGCGTCGCCGAACTGCTCTTCCCGGAACTCGGCATCGAGAGGGACGAACAGCGGCTCAGCTTCAACAACGAGTTCGGCCGCAAGAAGGTTTTTGCCGGCGGCAGCCATGGCGGCAACCTGAAGGTCGTCTCCGGGTCCTGATCGGGGACCGGTCATTAACGCAATTCCGGAGACGAAACTCCGCACGGTTTTCCGGAATTGCACTGAAGCAAAGCGCGAGGAAGATATTCATGTCGACTTTCGATACGCCGTTTGCGCGGGCTGCCGCCGATACCGACAAGGGCAGGGCGGGTTTTCGCCTGCCGCTGCCCGGCCGTGACAGGCTGCTGCCCTATCTGGTGCCGGTTGCAATCATCGCACTCTGGCAGCTCGGCTGCTCCGTCGGCTGGATCTCCTCACGCATCATGCCGTCTCCGGCCGATGTCGCCTCTGCCTTCTGGACGACGACGATCTCGGGGCAGCTGCCCGAGGATGTGCTGGTCAGCGCCGCACGCGCCTTTGCCGGCCTGCTTGTCGGCGGCTCTATCGGTTTCCTGCTCGGCATTGCCAATGGTGTCTCGAAGCTCTCCGAGCAACTGACGGATACGACGCTACAGATGCTGCGCACCATCCCGCATCTGGCGATGATCCCGCTCGTCATCCTGTGGTTCGGCATCGGTGAGGAATCGAAGCTCTTCCTCACCTCGCTCGGCGTGCTCTTTCCGGTTTATCTGAACACCTACCACGGCGTGCGCAATGTCGATCGCGACCTGATCGAGATGGGCAAGGTCTATGGCATGAGTGGCTGGACGCTGTTCCGCAAGGTGATCTTCCCCGGCGCGCTGCCGTCGATCTTCGTTGGGTTACGCTATGCACTCGGCATCATGTGGCTGACGTTGATCGTCTCGGAATCGATCGCCGCTTCCTCCGGCATCGGCCACATGGCCAACAATGCCCGCGAATTCATGATGACCGATGTCGTGGTGCTGGCGCTCGTCATCTATGCGGTTCTCGGCAAGCTCGCCGATGTCGTCGCTCGTGCCCTTGAGCGCCAGACGCTCAAGTGGAACCCGGCTTACGCGAAATAGGAGTTAGTGCGATGACCGTCATCTCGCGTGAGCGTTTCCATCCCGTCGATACAGCCGAATATGGCGAGCATCAGCCGATCGCCGCCGGCGAGGGCGCGGCCTCCATCACACTCTCAGGCCTCGAAAAGAGCTTTGGTGCCAACCGGGTATTGCGTGGCATCAACCTGCATATTCCCGCCGGCCAGTTTGTCGCGGTCATCGGCAAGAGCGGCTGCGGCAAGAGCACGCTGCTGCGCATCCTGATGGGCCTCGATGAGCCACGTGATGGTGAGTTGCGCTTCGAAGGCGCCGATGGCAGCGATACGCAGCCTAACGCCCGCATCGTCTTCCAGGAGCCGCGGCTTCTTCCCTGGCTCAGTGTCGCCGACAATGTCGTCGTCGGTCTCGGCGAAGGTATCGAGAAGAAGCGGGCGCGGGAAGAAGCCAAGGCTGTGCTTGCCGAAGTTCAGCTCGCCGAAAAGGCCAGCGAATGGCCGGCGCGTCTTTCCGGCGGCCAGCGCCAGCGTGTGGCGCTTGCCCGCGCGCTTGTCAGCAAACCCGGCATTCTCGCCCTCGACGAACCGCTCGGTGCACTCGACGCACTGACCCGCATCAGCATGCAGCAATTGCTGAACCGCGTCTGGCACGAACTCGGCTGCACCACCGTGCTCGTCACCCACGATGTCAGCGAGGCCGTGCATCTGGCCGACCGGGTCATCGTATTGGAAGAAGGCCGCATCGCGCTCGATCTCGCCATTCCCTATCCGCATCCGCGTCGTCACGGCAATCCCGCGCTCGCGGAGCTGGAAGGGCGGCTGCTTTCGGCCATTCTCGGCAGTGATGGCGGGCATTAGGTCCGCCATTCATCCTCCTTCGGAGCAAGGCGTTTGAGTGTCGGCGAAGTGACATTGCGTCGCTGCAATCGCGCGAGGCGAGACACTTGGGTAGGTCATCCGCTAGATTAAGCAGGTTCGCATCATTGCGAAACTTGGCACTCATTACAGTGGATCACTCCCATGACCATTCAACTCTACGGCTTCTGGCGCTCCAACGCCGCTTTCCGCGTCCGCGTCGCGCTTGCCTTGAAGAAACTGGCGTTCGAGGAAATCGAGATCGATATTCTCTCCGGGCGTCAGTTCGATGCCGCCTATGCGAAAGTGAACGCCGAGCATGTCGTGCCGACGCTGGTTCACGATGGTCATCAGTTCTTCCAGTCGCTGGCGATCATGGAATATCTGGACGATATCCATCCCGAGCCAAGGCTGATGCCGGTTGAAGCAAAAGAGAGAGCCTATGCCCGGTCGCTGGCGCTTGTTGCCATCGCCGATGCCCATCCGCTGATCGTGCCGCGTGTGCGCAAACATCTCGGCGAGGCCCTCGGCGCCGATGCATCCGCGATCGAGGCATGGGGCCGGCATTGGACGACGGAGGGAATTGCGACCTACGAACGCCTGCTCACCCGGCGCCCGCCCACACCCTTCGCGCTGGGCGAGACCCCCGGCATTGCCGATATCTGCATCGCCGGCCAGATCGTCCTGGCCGAGTTCAACAAGATTGACCTCGCAGCCTTTCCGGCCGTGGCGGCGCTTGGGAAGCGCTGCTTCGACATGCCGGAGTTTGCGCAGGCGCATCCGTCCAAGCAGCCCGGTTACTCGAACGCTCACTAGGATGGCGGGCGCAAACTATTCCTGGGGCCGAAACTCGTCTGGCAGGTTTTCCTTATAGGGGTAGAACTTGAAATAGGGCATCGCCTCCTTCAGCGCCCGGGCGAAGGAGGGGCGCTCCAGCAGGCGGCGATAATAGGCTTCCAGCCCCGGCCGCTGCTCCGTGAAGGGCACCAGCGTCCGGGCATAGAAGAGGGCAGGTGCTGCGGCGCAATCGGCCATGGTGAAGGCGTCGCCGGTGATCCAGGCTTTGCCGTCGATCTGTTTTTCCACCATGTCATAGGCAAGCGACAGCATGCCCCGCGCTTCGTTGACGCCATGCGGATCGGCCGAACCTTCCGGGCGCAGCCGGTCGATGACGATCTTCTGCATCGGCACCTGCACATAGAGATCGAAGAAGCGGTCCCAGAGGCGGACCTGCAGGCCGACATTGGTTTCCTCGGGCACGAGCTGAACCGGGCCGGGATAGTGTCGGTCCAGATATTCGACGATGATGCTGGTTTCGGGAACCGTGCTGTCGCGCATCTCGTCGCGCAGGATCGGTATCTTGCCGACCGGCCAGAAACGCAGGAGATCGGCGCTCGACTGCTCGTCGGCGAGATCGACGAAGCGGTTTTCGAATTGCGTCCCGTTCTCGTAGAGCGCGATCAGCACCTTGTGGCAGAAGGAGGCAAGCGGATGCTGGTAGAGAACGAGCGCCATGCTTTGACCTTTCCTGAGAAATCCAGCTCAGGACATAAGCAAGGCGCCCGCAAAATGCCAGATGGCAGACTCAGCCGTTATAACGTGCCGTGACCAGATGGCCGGGGCTCGGCTGGCCTTCCTGCATGCGCACGTTGATTTCGAGCATCTCGAGGAGCTCGAAGCCGGTGGCGGAGAGGCGCTCGCGAATATAGGTCTCCGTATGGATGAACCGCTGGTGCGGGCCGACCATGTAGGGGCGGCCGTCCGCCAGCCTTTCGGGCAGGGTTTCCGAGGAGAAGACGAAAATGCCACCGGGCTTCATATTCTCGGCGGCGCCGAAGAAGAGCGGTTCCAGCGCGCCGAGATAGGGCAGCACATCGGTCGCGGTGATGAGATCGAAGGGGTCTTCGTCATTATCATCGAGGAAATCCTCGGCCTCGGCGACGAAGAGCGTCTCGTAGACTTCCTTCTCGTCGGCGATGACGACCATGTTCTCGGAAATGTCGATTCCGATCATCTCTTCGCAGAGGTCATTGAGCGCGCTGCCCGTCAGACCCGTGCCACAGCCGAGATCGAGCATGCGCTTGAAGGGGCCGAGCTTCAGATCCTGCAGGCGCTGACGCACGAGCATCGGCACGTGATAGCCGAGCTGCTCCACCAGCACATCCTCGAAGACTTCGGCATGCTGGTCGAAGAGGGTTTCGACATAGGCGTCCGGCGCACGGACTGGCGTTTCGCCGCGGCCCATGGAGGCAATACGGACGGCCGCGCCGCCGTGATCGTCGGGGTCGATTGCCAGGACCTCCTGGTAAGCCTCGACGGCCGCATCGACATCACCGGCTTTCTCAAGCGCAAGTGCGCGGTTATAGGCTTCCGCGAGAGCCTCTTCGTCGACTTTCTTTTTGTTCATGCGGGCGTTTTAGAGCCCGCAGCCTACCATCGCAACTGCATTTTCAGTGCAATATGAATTCACCCTTAAGAGAGCGCCATTCGGTTGCCGAAATGAGCCTGCGGTGAATGTAACGTACCGAATGCAGCGGCCCGTCCAGTTTCTCCTGCCAGAATTTCAGAAAACCGCGCATTTCCGGAAAGTCCGGGGCGAGGTCGTAGTCCTGCCAGATATAGGTCTGGAGAAAGGCCGGATGATCCGGCATGTGGTAGAGGATCTGCGCTGTCGTCAGCCCATAACCATTGAGCTGCTTTTCCATGTCTTTGTGCATTTTGTCTCGCTTCTTCTTGTTCCCACTTCGCGCTTATTAGCGCCACATGATATGAGATCATGCGGTGGTTAACCGAAGCTTGACAGATAGCGCATAAAAGAGCTATTTATTTTTAATTTCAAAGTCTTAGCAGCACTCATCGGGGAGTGCTGCCAGCCTCTTCAGCGCTTCAGATGACGCGTCAGGCGGCGTTCGATCCAGTTCCAGAGGTGGCGAAGCGCCTCGACGATGGCGAGGTAGAAGATCGCCGCCCACAGGTAGGTCTGGTAATCAAAAGTGCGCGAGAAGGCGTAGCGCGTCTCACCCATGAGGTCTAGCACGGTAATGATGGCGACGACCGCCGAGCCCTTGATGAGCAGGATGATCTCGTTGCCATAGGGGCGCAGCGCCACGATGAAGGCCTGTGGCAGGATGATCTTGCGGAAGGCGATGGCCTTGTGGATGCCGAGGGCGGCAGCGGCCTCATGCTGGCCGTGCGGCACACTCTGGATCGCGCCACGCAGGATTTCAGCCTGATAGGCGGCCGTATTGATGGTCATGGCAAAGACGCCGCAATACCAGGCGTCGCGGAAGAACCACCAGAGGCCGATTGCTTCCATCTGCGGGCGGAAGATGCCGAGGCCGTAATAGACGAGGAAGAGCTGGGCCAGAAGCGGCGTGCCGCGGAAGAAATAGATGTAGCAGTAGGCCAGTCCGTTCAGCACCCGGTTTCCGGACATGCGGGCCATGGCGAGCGGCAATGACAGCACGGCGCCGAACACGACCGAGAGGGCGACGATGGAAAGCGTGATCCAGAGGCCGTGCAGGTAGCGCGGCCCGTAACGGGTAAACTTATCCGGATCCCAGCCCTTGATGACGGTCAGGATCAGGAAGGCTGCGAGCAGTGCCCAGAAAGCGACGAGGATGTAGCCGGTGAGGCGGGCGGGCGTCATCGGCTTTGCCACCGCGCGCGGTGCAGCTTGTGGCGCGATCAATTTTTCAGCGTAGCTCAACGGCGGACCTCCGAACGCTTGGCCCAGCGGTCGATATAGACAAGCAGGAAGGAGGAGAGGATGGCGAGCACCAGATAGAGACAGCAGGCGATGCCATAGAAGAAGAAGGGTTCCTTGGTGACGCGCACGGCCACGTTCGTCTGGCGCAGAATATCGGAGAGGCTGATGATCGAGACGTAGGACGTATCCTTCAAGAGCACCATCCAGAGGTTCGTCAGGCCGGGCAGGGCGATACGCACCAGTTGCGGCAGGACGATGAGGCGCAGTGTGCGGCCGCGATGCAGGCCGAGCGCATCACCGGCCTCATACTGGCCCTTGGGAATGGCGCGAAAGGCAGACAGCAGCACTTCCGAACAATAGGCGGAAAAGACCACCGACAGCGCAATGACGCCGGCGACGAAAGCGTTGATCTCGACCGGTGGCCCTTCATAGCCGGCAATGTCGAGCAGATACTGGATCAGGATCTGCATGCCGTAGTAGATGATGAAGAGCGTCAGAAGTTCCGGCAGTCCGCGGAAGATCGTGGTGTAGATGCCGGCTGCCAGCCGCAGCGACTTCTCTTCCGACTGCTGGCCCAGCGCCACGAGAAAACCGATGACGAGCCCGATCGGCAGGGTGACGATCGCCACCGAAACCGTGACCTGCAGGCCAAGCGCGATCTCGTCGCCCCAGCCGGTGTCGCCACAGGCAAGGATGGTCGACGGGGCCAACCAGGTGAAAATACCGACGGGTCCGCACAGCGGATCGAAGATGTGCACAAGCAGGCTCCAGAAGGAGCCGAGCGCGGAAAACAATCCGCCCATGCCAGAAATCCCCTCACGGCTTTTGCCGTTTTGATATTGCCACCTTTGTCAAACAAAAATGGCGGAAGAGCAAGCCTTCCGCCATTTCCTTCATCGGCCAGATAGCGAATTTATCATTCGCCGTAAACGTCGAAATCGAAGTACTTGTCCTGGATCTTCTTGTACTCACCGCTGGCGCGGATCGCGGCGATCGCCGTGTTGAGCTTTTCCTTCAGCGGATCGCCCTTGCGGACAGCGATACCGGCGCCATTGCCGCTGATTTCCTTGTCGACCGGCAGGGTCGTCAAGATCTTGCAGCAGGTGCCGTCACCGGATTTGATCCATTCCGAGAGGACGACGATGTCATCGATGACGGCATCGACACGGCCAGCTGCAACATCGAGCTTGTACTCGTCAGCCGTCGGGTAAAGCTTCAGCTCGCTGTCAGCGAAGTGCTTCTCGACATAGGTGACGTTTGTCGTGGAGATTTGCACGCCGATCGCCTTGCCCTTGAGGCCGGCGACATCAGTCACGGTCGAATCCTTCGGCACGGCAACGGCCGGCGGGGTTCTGTAAAAATGATCGGAGAAGTCGACGAGCTTCAGGCGCTCCGGGGTGATCGCCATCGACGAGACGATCATGTCGAACTTCTTGGCGTTGAGCGCCGGGATGATGCCGTCCCAGTCGGTCGAAACGAAGGAACAGTCGGCCTTCATCTGAGCGCATAGGGCCTTGGCGATATCGATGTCGAAGCCCTGGATGGTGCCGCTGGCATCGACGAATTCGAACGGCGGGTAGGTCGAATCGGTGCCAATGACGTATTTTTCGCCGTCGGCGAGAGCCGAACCGGCAAAGAGAGACAATGCCGCAACCGAGGCTGCAGCAAGGAGCTTCGTGGAGATACGCATGAGAATTCCTCTCACGGCTTTTGCCGTTTTGACATCGCCGTGTTGCCGAACAAAAAATGGCGGAAGAGCAAGTCTTCCGCCATCACCTTCATCGGCCAGATACCGAATTTATCATTCGCCGTAAACGTCGAAATCGAAGTACTTGTCCTGGATCTTCTTGTACTCGCCGCTGGCGCGGATCGCGGCGATTGCCGTGTTGAGCTTTTCCTTCAGCGGATCGCCCTTGCGGATGGCGATGCCAGCACCGTTGCCGTTGATTTCCTTGTCGACCGGCAGGGTCGTCAGGATCTTGCAGCAGGAGCCGGCGTCGGACTTGACCCATTCGGAGAGAACGACGACGTCGTCGATGACGGCATCGACGCGGCCGCTGGAAACGTCGAGCTTGTACTCGTCAGCCGTCGGATAGAGCTTCAGCTCGGTGTCGGCGAGGTGCTTCTCGGCGTAGTTGGCATGGGTCGTGGAAGTCTGCGCACCGATCACCTTGCCCTTGAGGCCGGCAACGTCAGTGATGGTGGAGTCCTTCGGCACGGCGATTGCCGGCGGGGTGTTGTAATACTTGTTGGAGAAGTCGACGAGCTTCAGGCGCTCCGGGGTGATCGACATAGAGGAGACGATCATGTCGAACTTCTTGGCGTTGAGCGCCGGGATGATGCCGTCCCAGTCGGTGCTGACGAACGAGCATTCAGCCTTCATTTCGGCGCAGAGTGCCTTGGCGATATCAATGTCGAAGCCCTGAATGGTGCCACTGGCGTCGACGAATTCGAACGGCGGGTAGGTCGAGTCCGTGCCGATCACGTATTTTTCGCCGTCAGCAAGTGCTGCGCCGGCAAAAAGGGACATTGCCGCTAGCGAAGCTGCAGCAAGGAGCTTGGTGGAAATGCGCATGAGGATCCTCTCTGTTGGTGGCGCCGGGTCTTGTTGTTGTTCGCCGGCGGCCGCACACTTCGACGGTGCCACCACCGTCTTGCGGCGATAATCAAACCTTTTTTCGCAAAATTGCAACAGGAATCCCCGCGCAGTTGTGCGTTGCAACCGGCAGCCGAGATGAACAGGGCCCGACCGTGGTGTTCAGGCAAGGTTAATCCCGTCCTTCTTAGCGTCAGGAACAAATCTGCATTTTAACGATTTGTGCTTCGCTTAGTGCACAAAAAGCCGTGATTGCGGGGCAGTCAGCCCCGGTTGAAGTCAAAATAAGGACGAGGAAACCCCTGATGGGCATGAAATCCAGACTGTTTGCCAGTGCGGCCTTTCCGCTGCTTTCCCTTACCCTGGTGGTGCCGCCGGTAGGCGCTTACGCCGCAGTGGGCGGGGTTGAGCACGGCGCTGTCGGCACCGTCGCCAATCCCCTTATCGGGGGCAGCTACGAGGTGGCACAGGACGCACCTTCCGAAGAGGAGCTTCTGAAAAGGAAGAAGCAGGCGGAAGAGCAGCAACAGCAGCAGGAGGCGCCTGCAGAAAAGCCGCAGAAGCGCGAGGCCCCCGCCGAAAGCGCTCCGGAACCGGAACAGAAGCCCAGGCGTCAGCGCGAACCCGCACCGCAGGCAGAGCCCCAGGCGCAGGCACCTGCGGCTGAGGAGCCCGCACGCCCACGCCGCCAGCGGGAAGCCCAGCCCGAACAAGCAGCACCCGACCAGCAGGCGCCTGCCGCCGAAGAGCCGCAGAAGCCGCGTCGCCAGCGTCAGGCGCAGCCCGAACAGCAGGCCGAGCCGCAAGCCGAGCAGCCACCCGCAGAGCAGCCGAAGCGCCAGCGCGACCGCAAGCAGAATGCCGAGCAGGCCGCCCCTGAGGCGCAGCAGCCGGCTGCCGAAGCCCCGGCCGCAGGCGAGGCGAATCAGCCCGCTGAAAAACCGCGCCAGCGCCCGCAGCGCCAGAAGAGCGAAACGACAGAGCAGCCCGCCGAGCAGAGCACGGAACAGCCTGCAGAGCAGCAGGGTGGCAAGCGCCCGGCCGGCGGCAAGCGTCCCGCTGCCACCGAGCAGCAGGCAGCACCGGCCGGAGAAGCACCGGCTCCCGCTGAAAAGCCCGCAACGGCCGAGAAGCCTGCGACCGCAGAACAGCCTGCTGCCGAGCAGCCCGTTCCGACCAAGAAGCCGGCGACTGCTGAAAAGCCCGCCACAGCCGAACAGCCGGCCGCTGGCCAGGCTGAACAACCTGCAGCAGGTCAAGCCCAGCAACCGGCCGAGCAGCCAGCCACCGGCCAGGTCCAGCCGGAACAGCCTGCCGCAAACGCTCCGCAGCCCGGCCAGCCGCCGGCAGCCACTGCGCCGCAGCAGGCCGAACAGGCCATTCCGGCGCCCGAAAAGGTCACACCGCAGGAGCTGGAGCGCCGCAAGGAGATCGCCCAGGACCCTGCCAAGAGCAACGAGACCATCGTGTTGCCCGTTCAGAACGGTGCCGCCGTTCTCGACAGCGACAAGGATGCCGATCGCAGCCAGGGCCGGCAGGGCCGCCGCGACCGGGATCGCCAACGCGCCGACAGCCAGGATTTCAAGCTGCCGACCTCCGATGCCGAAGCTCAGTCGCTGAGCGGCACCCGGCAGCGTGCGCCGGTACAGATCGAGGCCATCACCCGCGAGGAAGGCCGGCGCATCGACCGCCGTCCCCAGTTCGCGCAACCTGACGGCGCGCGCTACGGCGAGCGCACCGACGACAGCCGCGTCATCATCCAGTTCGGCAACCGCACCGTGGTGCGCAGCGACGACGATCGCCGCTTCCTGCGCGACGGCGAACGGCCGAGCTATGAGGAGCTTTCGGGCGACCGTTACCGCGAGACGATCATGCGGCCGGAGGGCTATCGCATCGTGACGCTGCGCAACCGCTACGGCGACATCATCCAGCGCTCACGCGTCGATGCACGCGGCCGGGAAGAGGTACTCTACTATTCGCCTGAGCTCTATGAGGATCCGGACCGCGATTACTTCGAGGATCCGGGTGCCGACCTGCCGCCGATGCGTCTGCGCGTGCCGCTCAATGACTATATCATCGACACCAGCACCGATCCGGACCGTGACTATTACGAGTTCCTGAGCGAGCCGCCCGTCGAGCCGGTCGAACGCGTCTATTCACTGAACGAGGTGAAATATTCCGCTCGTATCCGCGACAAGGTGCGCCGTATCGACCTGGATACGGTGACCTTTGCGACCGGCAGCGCAGAAATTCCGATGAGCCAGGCCCGCACGCTGCGCAAGGTGGCGGATGCGATGAACGAAGTGCTCGACAAGAACAAGAGCGAAACCTTCCTGATCGAAGGCCATACCGATGCCGTCGGTTCGGACCAGAGCAACCTGATCCTCTCCGACCAGCGCGCGGAATCGGTCGCCAATGTGCTGACGGATGTCTATGGCATTCCGCCGGAGAACCTTGCGACGCAGGGTTATGGCGAGCGCTATCTGAAGGTGAATACGGATGGGCCGAACCAGGAGAACCGCCGTGTGACCATTCGCCGTGTCACGCCGCTGGTGCGGCCTGTCGCTCAGCGGTAATTCGTTACCGGTACGGATTGAGCAGGGCGGGGCCGCAAGGCCTCGCCCCTTTTGTTTTGTGGATTCGACGGCGCGACATCTTCCCTTCTCCCCAGCGGGGAGAAGGTGGCCCGAAGGGTCGGATGAGGGGGCCGCACGGTAAAACATATGCCGTCTTCGCTATCCGCTCAGGCGTAAGCTCCTGACGTCGCTCACCCCCTCATCTGTCCTATCGGACATCAACCGGGGTCGAGCCGCGGGTCTCGACCCTTCCTCAGGACCCCCGCGAGGGAGAAGGGGGAGCAAGCCCAACCGTGCGCGCAACAAAATCCGCGATCGCGACGGTATCATCGAGATCAAACACCACCAGACCCGCAGCGTCGTCCACCACATGATCGGCCGCAATCGCCACGATATGCGGGTCCTCGGGCGCCAGCGGGTCACGCCTTGCCGATTCGAGCCGCCGCGCCTCGATCTTCGGGATCGGCTCGCGCTTGTAGCCCTCGATGAGTACCAGATCGCAGGGCGCCAACCGCGCCAGGATCTCCTCGAAGCTCGGCTCCGCCGCACCACGCAGCTCGTGCATGATGGCGTAGCGGGTGCCGGAGACGATCGTCACCTCGTGGGCGCCGGCCTGGCGGTGGCGGTAGCTGTCAGCGCCGACCTTGTCGATGTCGAAATCGTGGTGGGCATGTTTGATCGTTGAAATGCGATAGCCGCGGCGGGTGAATTCCTCGACGAGGCGCACTGCAAGACCTGTCTTGCCGGAATTCTTCCAGCCGGCGATGCCGAAGATTTTCTGCGTCATTGCCCCACCTTCCTTCATCCCTCCATCTTGCTTCATCCCCCCAGCGCCTCCAGCCAGCGTTCGCCTTCGATTAGATCATCGGGCGTGTTGATGTTGAAGAAGGGATCGAGCAGGCTGGCGCGAGTCGGATGCAGCGGGAAGGGCACTTCCGTAACGTCATGACGCAAGAGGAAGTCGCGCACGCGGCGCTTCTCGTCAACCTTGACCCATTCTTCCAGGTCGGCGGCGAGCGCGGTCGGCCAGAGGCCGAAGACCGGGTGGCTGCGGCCCTCGGAGGCAGCAATCGCTATCTGTTCGGGATGGCTTATCGCATTCATAAGCCGGCTAACGAGATCGGCCGGAAAGAAGGGGCAATCGACAGAGACGGTCACGACATGCGTGGCGGGCAGGCCGGCGCCATAGACCATGGCCGCGTGGATTCCGGCCATTGGCCCCGCCTTGCCGCGAATAAGATCGGAGACGACGGGCAGGTCGTGTCCGACGGCCGTGTCGGCGTTGACGGCGATCTCAGCCGTCTGCGGCGAGAGCCGAGCCAGAACATGCGAAAGCAGGCTGCGGCCGCCGAGCATGACGCCCGCCTTGTCACGGCCCATGCGCGATGAGCGGCCGCCGGCCAGCACGACACCTGGAATGGTCGATTGGTCGAGCACGAAGTCAGTCATCGCAGTACCTCTGACGATCACACGGGCGAACGGGGCGCCGATTCCTGGGCGACCGGCGGCACGTGACGCTTGGCCTCACGATAGAATGTATAGAGGCCTGATGCGATAACGATGGCGGCGCCCACGAGCGTCCAGAAATCCGGCACTTCGGCAAAGAAGACGAAGCCGAGCAGGGACGAGAAGATCAGGCTCGTATAGCGGAAGGGCGCCACGAAGGAGATTTCGCCAGTACGCATGGCGAGGATGACCGACTGGTAGCCGACGAGCACCAGCACGGAGGCCAGCAGCAGATGCGAAAGCGAAGTGACGCTGACCGGTTCCCAGCCGCCGAGGAAAGGGATCATCAGCGCACCGAAGATTGCGACCGAGACCGCCGTGACCGTCGTGATCATCAGCGAGGGAATATCCCTGCTGATGCCGCGGGTGGCGAGGTCGCGCCCGGCGGTGGACGCAACACTGGCCACACAGAGCAGGGCGGCCGCGGTAAAGCCTTCCGGACCGGGGCGGATGATGATCATGACGCCGGCAAGGCCGACGAGGATCGCCAGCCAGCGCCGCCAGCCGACCGGTTCCTTGAAGAAGAGTGCCGCGCCGAAGGTGACGACCAGCGGAAGGGACTGGAGGATTGCCGAGGCATTGGCAATCGGCATCATTCCGAGGGCGGTAATGTAGGTGACGGCAGCGATGATCTCGCAGGCGATGCGCAGCGCGATGACAGGCTTGAGCATGACGCGCCAGGGCCGCAGCGCGCCCAGCTTCCAGGCGATCAGATAGACGAGGATGCTGGTGAAGAGGCCGCGCAGAAACATGATCTCGCCGGCATTCATGTAGGCTATGACGGATTTGGAGAGTGCGTCGCTTGCGGAAAAGCCCGCCATCGCCATGCTCATGCAGATGGCGCCTTCGGTATTGCGTGATCGCGGCATGCTGGAGATTCCCTTACCTTACAAGCCCTTTTAGAAGGGAACGGCGGGCAAGGGTATCGGAGGAATGCCACACTTCAGATAATTCGATGCTGCACTGCAGTACAACCTGCCGCAAGGTAAAGCAAATCCTTGTGCAGTTGCGGCAAATATTAGAAATATAAGGATAATTCCCAAATCTTCCGGTTGCCGATTAAGGTTGTATCAACCGATTCAGCGAAATATGCGATCACTCTCCATGATGGAGGATGCCGCCGAACCATCCGGAATGATTGCGGACTGGACGGTACCATCAGCTTCAAGGCGCCGCATCCATGCACTTCATCGACCGACTTCTGCAAAGCCGTCGCATCGTCACCAAGGTCCTGTTGTTCGTCATCCCGCTCGTCGTGCTGATCGCAGGCGTCGGCATCCTCGGCTACCACACGGCCAACATCCTGAACGGTCACATGACGGTGACGCGCGCCACGATCGAAAACATTTCCGATTTCGAGAACCTGCAGGCGGCACTTCAGGAGTTCGTCTCCGATCCGTCGGATGCGAGCAAGGCCGGTTTCGGCAAGGCGATCGATGCACAGGAGAACGGTGTGCTGCGCCTCAACGGGTTGCTGAAGACAGACGACCAGCGCAGCCAGCTGACCGAAGTCAGTGGTCTGGCCTCCGCCATGCGCAAGCAGCAGGAGACGCTGTGGAGCCTGCGCCAGGCAGAGGATGCGAGCGTTGCAGCCATCAACACGACGGTGCAGGCGATTTCGGCTGCTGCAGATGAAGCCGGCGGCCAGACCGATCTGGTGCGCAAGGACTTCACCGACAAGGAAATCTTCGCCAAGGCGCTGCTCTACGATTCTGCCGCCTTCAAGTCGCTTACAGACATCATGGGCGCGATGCGCGTCGACATCCAGATGGGCTTTACGCCCGAGGAGCAGATCGAAGCCGCCCAGCAGCATATTGCCGAGATCCTGAAGCAGCTCGCTGTCGCCAAGGAAATGGTCTCCAAGGATGGCCAACCGCTGATCGCACAGGTCGCCGAAACGGCCGGCAAGCTCGATGCGCTCTTGAAGGGCAATGGCACACCGGATGAGAAAGCCTCCGGCATGGCGCCGCTCCTGACCGGCTTCGTCAACACCGAGGGGCAGATGACGCTGCAATCGGCCAAGAACAGCGATACGGCGTCCGCCCGCTTCGTCAGCCTCGACAAGAGCATTGCCGAACAGCGCGAGCTTTTGACCTCGGTCGACCAGGTGCGCGACGGTGCCGACCGGTTGCAGGTGCATGTGAGCCAGATGCTGAGCGCGCGTGATGTCGCCGCGCGGGACGTGGTTCTTGCCGACCTCAAGGCTCTGACCGAAACCGCCGGAAAGATCTCGGCGCTCGGTGCAAATGATGCAGTGATGAAGGCTTTTGCGGACAAGATTGCCCCGGCTGCGGCTTCGCTGACCTCTCGTTCGGCCGACATGCTGAAGGCTGCGGCGGACTGGAAGGCGGCCCGCCAGCGATCCTCCGAAATCCTTTCCGGCGCCATGGCCGCTCTTCGCCAGTTCGTCAGCCAGGCGCAGGAACTCGGCAAGGAGGACAGCGAGCGTTCGGCCAATGTTTCCGTCTTTGCCATGATCCTCGGCACGCTGCTTGCCATTGTCGGCGGCCTGATGCTGGTCGAGACGCTGCGCGGTCCGCTGAAGCGCGTCTCCGACGTGATGACGCGGCTTGCAAATGGCGATCTCGAAGTTGCCATCGAAGGCCGCAACCGGGGCGACGAGATCGGCGACATGGTGCGCTCGGTTGCCGTCTTCCGTGACGCTGCTGTCGAAAACGTCCGGCTCGAGAGGGAGGCCGAAAGTGCCCGTGCGCTCTCCGCCGATGAGGCAAGCCGCCGCGCCGCCGAACGCGCTCGCATCGAGGCCGAGCAGAAGCAGGCGCTGCATGCGCTCTCCGACGTACTGAACGCGCTGGCCGAGGGCAATCTCGAGATCGGCATGCGCCGCGATCTCGCTGCCGATTTCGTCGATATGGCCGATACATACAATCATGCCGTCGAGGCACTGCGCCAGACGCTTGCCGATGTGCGTGGCGCAACTGTCGAGATCAAGGGCGGCACGGGCAATCTCGCGTCCTCGGCGGACGATCTTGCCCGCCGCACCGAACAGCAGGCGGCCGCCCTTGAGGAAAGTTCGCGGGCGCTGCGACACCTGAGCGACGTCGTGCGCTCCACCGCCGAACGCGCCAAGCAGACCGCGCATTCGGTCAACGAGACGCAGGTTTTCGCAACTCGTTCCGGCGAAGTGGTCGCGAAGGCCGTCGACGCCATGAGCGAAATCAACCGCTCGTCCGAGAAGATCGCCACCATCATCGGCGTCATCGACGAGATCGCCTTCCAAACCAATCTGCTGGCACTGAACGCCGGCGTGGAAGCCGCGCGGGCAGGCGAGGCGGGACGTGGCTTTGCCGTGGTGGCGCAGGAAGTGCGCGAACTCGCCCAGCGCTGCGCCAAGGCCGCTCGCGAGATCAAGGAACTGATCTCGGCAAGCTCCGGCCAGGTGCAGAGCGGCGTGCAGCTCGTCGAGGAAACCGGCCAGGCGCTTGCCGAAATCATCGCCCATGTCGGCGGCGTGCAGCGCCTCGTCTCCGAGATTTCGGCCGCCACCGGCGAACAGTCGACCGGCATTCACGAGGTCAGCAAGGCGGTGCATGACGTCGAGCTCATCACCCAGCAGAATGCAGCGATGGTGGAAGAGAACAATGCCGAGATCCAGGGCTTGCGCCAGCGTGTGGACATGCTCTCGGACAAGGTCAACCGCTTCCGCACCGGCGAGGAGGGTGAGGTGCATGGATATGGCCGCGCCGAAGGGCGCTGGACGGGCCGCGCTGCCTAAGTCAGTGCATCGGCAATGAGATCACAAAGAGCCCGCGGTTTTCCAACCGCGGGTTTTTCTTTTGAACAATTAGCCGACCCGGTCGTTTTCCAACCATGTCCAACAAAGGAGAACCGCGATGGATTGGAACCGTGTTGAAGGCAACTGGAAGCAGATGAAGGGCAAGGTTAGGGAACAGTGGGGCAAGCTCACTGACGACGACCTCGACCAGATCAACGGCCGCCGCGAACAGCTCGAAGGCAAGCTGCAGGAACGCTACGGCTACGAAAAGGACCGTATCCGCAAAGATGTCGATACCTGGTACGACAGCCAGACCTGGCACTGATAACAATCCGATATCATAGTCTTCCACTCACATAGACTTGGCCCCGCTCATGCGGGGCTTTTTTTGTGCCGGCCATCAGCCGCGGCACGCCGTGTTGAAGCTATGGCCGAATCCTGTTCTCCGTTAGATATCTTGGAACCGAGCACAGCGGATATACGAACCATGAGCACTGCGGAAAAACCAGATAAGTCAAACCCGGAGCTCCCGATGGGGTATTCTGCGGTTCCCCGGGGCAAGCTTGCCAACGCCGTCACCTGCCTGGAAATGACGGAGAAGCCGCTGCCAAGGGAGGCAAGGAATATCGCGGGGCTTTCCCTGGAGAGGATGCCGGCGCCCGATCTGCGGACATACCGGCAGCTGTTCAGGGCGATCGGCGAGGACTGGCTGTGGGTTTCCCGGCTGGTCATGACCGATGAAGCGCTGAAGGCCATTATCGGCGATCCCCTGGTGGAGATCTACGTGCTGCTCTCGGACGGCCGGCAAGTCGGTATGCTGGAACTTGATTTTCGGCAGCCCGGCCAATGTGAACTGGTCTTCTTCGGCCTCGGCAAAAGCGCCATTGGCACCGGGGCGGGGCGCTATCTCATGAATCACGCCTTATCCATCGCCTGGGCGCATCCGATCGAGCGGCTCTGGGTGCACACCTGTCATTTCGACCATCCGAATGCACTGCCGTTCTATCAGCGGTCCGGTTTCAAACCCTATGCATTCATGATCGAGGTCGCAGACGATCCGCGGCTGACCGGGGTTTTGCCCCGGTCGGCGGCGCCGCACGTGCCGATCCTCGAATAGGGCCGCGCCAGGCGCAAGACGCTCATCCGGAGCTCGGGGATAGAAGGCTGTAGAGGTTCGTTGGCGCACCGTGGAGCGTGAGTTCGCGCTCGAAGCCGAAGCCGCATTTCTCGAGAACGCGGCGGGATGCTGGATTGGCCGGCCGTACCAGGCCGATAATCCGCCGGGCACCCAGTTCGTCGAAGGCAAAGGCCAGAATGCCGGAAATGAGTTCGGTTGCGTAACCGTGTCCCCAGCTTCGCGGATCGAGGTGATAGGAAAGGTTGAGAGCGTCGAACTCGTTCGACACCGTCACCCCGCCAAAGCCGATCAGTTCACCACCGGCGACGACTGCAAAGCGGCCAAAGCCATGTTGGTTCCAATGCGCCATGTCCCTTGCCAGTCGTGCAGCACTTTCCTCGGGGCTGTCCGGCTGGGGCACCGGTCGATGCGCCACCAGTTCAGGCCTTGCGAACAGTTCCGTCAGAAAAGGAAGATCCTCCAACGTCGGCGGGCGCAGCAGCAGCCTGTCGGTGCGGCGGACCTCGATCGTCGGGGGGTCGTTGTCGATCACAGCCGGCACCGGCCTTTGCCCACCCTTCGCATGGCTGCGGGCGTTCGGTCCGGCAATCGATTCACTGGATCGATTGCTGCCGCTGCGCGGCACCGGCCTTTGCCGGCCCTTCGCACGGCTGCGGGCGTTCGGTCCGGCAATCGATTCACTGGATCGATTGCTGCCGCTGCGCGGCACCGGCCTTTGCCGGCCCTTCGCACGGCTTCGGGCGTTCGGTCCTGCAATCGATTCACTGGATCGATTGCTGCCGCTGCGCGGCACCGGACCTCACCCACCCGTAACGCTCATGTGCCGGGCGACAGCCGGGCGTTTATGGGTACGGTCGATGATGAAATCATGGCCTTTGGGCTTGCGGGTGATGGCCTCGTCGATTGCCGCATGGAGCAGGCCGTCATCTTCGGTGGCGCGCAGGGCGGAGCGCAGGTCGGCAGCGTCATTCTGGCCGAGGCACATGTAGAGCGTGCCGGTGCAGGTCAGGCGCACGCGATTGCAGCTCTCGCAGAAATTATGGGTCAGCGGGGTGATGAAGCCGAGGCGGCCGCCGGTCTCCGCGACCCTGGTATAGCGGGCAGGGCCGCCGGTCTGGTAATCGATATCTTCAAGCGTAAACTGCTGTTCGAGATCGGCGCGCAGCTTGGAGAGCGGCAGATACTGGTCGGTACGGTCTTCTTCGATCTCGCCCATCGGCATGGTTTCGATGACGGTGAGATCCATGCCGCGGCCATGCGCGAAGCGCAGCATGTCCGGCATCTCCGCCTCGTTGAAATCCTTCAGCGCCACGGCATTGAGCTTGATCTTCAGACCGGCCTTCTGGGCTGCATCGATGCCTTCCATCACCCTGGCGAAATCGCCCCAACGGGTGATCTTGCGGAATTTTTCCGGATCGAGCGTGTCGAGCGAGACGTTGATGCGGCGCACGCCGCAATCAAAGAGTTCCTGCGCATGGCGGGCGAGCTGCGAGCCGTTGGTGGTAACCGTCAGCTCGTCGAGGCCGAAGCCGATCTGCTTTCCAAGCTGGCGCACGAGATGCATGATGTTCTTGCGCACCAGCGGCTCGCCGCCGGTCAGCCTGATCTTGCGCACACCCTTGGCGATGAAGGCGGAACAGAGCCTGTCGAGCTCTTCCAGCGTGAGCAGATCCTTCTTGGGCAGGAAGGTCATGTTTTCCGCCATGCAGTAAGTGCAGCGGAAATCACAGCGGTCCGTGACGGAGACACGCAGATAGGTCACCGCACGACCGAAGGGGTCGATCATCGGGCCTGCACCAGCTACCAGCGGGGAGGCATTGCCAATCGTTCCGACACTGCTGTTCACGTCTGTCTCCGTACTCGTTTCAATGTGGGCATATGCTATTGTGGCGTCAAGGGAAACAGGCCGCGGCATCAAGCGAATTTGCGCTTGCGCCGAAAAAGATCAGCGCCTACTCCTCGCATCAGAAGAGGACATTGACATGAGCGATATCTGGCCGACCGAAATCAGGATCTCGAAGGACCGCCAGAGGCTGGTGATAAGCTTCAATGACGGCCAGAGCTTCGATCTCTCGGCCGAGCTGCTGCGCGTACTGTCGCCCTCGGCCGAGGTGCAGGGGCACGGGCCAGGGCAGAAGGTCACGGTGCCGGGCAAGCGCAATGTCGCCATCGTATCCGTCATCCCGACAGGCAATTATGCCGTGCGTATCGGCTTCGACGACATGCATGATACCGGCATATATACCTGGACCTATCTGCGCGAACTCGGCGAACGCGGCTTCGAACTCTTTTCCGCCTATGAAGAAGAGCTCAAGGAAAAGGGGATGAGCCGCGACGTGACCGAACGGCCGCGCTAGAGCTATACACTTTTGCTGGAATTGCTTTGAATTTCACCAGCTGCCGGGGGGCACATGACGCAAACGCATAACAAGAGCTGGCTGCGGGCCCATGGGCATACCGGCAGCAGGGTCACATTCCTGGAACTTTTCTTCGATCTCGTTTTCGTCTTTTCCGTCTCCCAGCTCTCGCACGCGCTCTTTGCGCATTATACGCTGCTCGGTGCTGCCGAAGCCGCACTGATGATGTTTGCCGTCTGGTGGGTGTGGATCTTCACCGCATGGGCCACGAACTGGCTGGACCCGGAGCGCATGCCGGTACGATCGATGCTGGTCGTGCTGATGCTGCTCGGCCTCGTGCTCTCGGCTTCCATTCCCGAGGCCTTCGGCGAGAAGGGTCTGCTCTTCGCCTCGGCCTATGTGTTGATGCAGGTCGGCCGCTCGCTCTTCACCACCTATGCGATGCGGGCTGCAGGCCGCTCGGCCGTCATCAATTTCGTGCGCATCACCATCTATCTTGCGGCGGCCGGTGTCTTCTGGATTGCAGGCGGTCTGCTGGAGCATGAAGCGCGGCTGATCTGCTGGGTGATCGCGTTGCTGATCGAATATACAGGACCTGCGCTTGCCTTTGCCGTACCCGGTCTCGGCCGGTCGAAGACGGAGGAATGGGACGTTTCCGGCGCGCATATGGCGGAGCGTTGTGCGCTCTTCATCATCATCTGCCTCGGCGAGGCGATCCTCGTTTCCGGCCGCACCTTCTCGGAGATGGAATTTTCCGCCATCACCGGCGTCGTCTTCCTGATCGGCTTCATCGGCACGGTCGCCATGTGGTGGCTCTATTTCCGCTTCGGCCATGAGCGGGCGGCGCACCGTATCGAACATGCCGATACGCCCGGCAGTCTCGCGCGGCAGGCCTTCACTTATGCGCATATCCCTGTTCTTGCCGGCATCATCGTGCATGCCGTGGCGGTGGAATGGATGTTCGAGCATCCATATGACACGGGCAGCCTCGCCATCGCTGCTTCCGTGCTCGGCGGCTCCGGACTGTTCCTGGTCGGCAATCTCTGGTTCAAGGGCGCCACCAGCGGCCGCATGCCGCTATCCCATCTCGCCGGCATCGTCATCCTGATCCTCTGCACATTCTTCGCGCCCTTCATGGAAGTCTATGTGTTGGGCATCCTGGCGGCACTGGTGCTGATCGTCGTGGCGGCCTGGGAATACAAGTCGCTGACGAAAGCGCCAGCCGGCCCGGCGCTGCACTGAGGCGGCTGGACAGTATTCCGATCCTGTGAGAAAACCGGCGCATGGAACAGGTTTGCGCCAACCGCCCGCTGATTATTCGCACCATCTTGTGAATGGTGGGTTTGCGCGCATAAAGCTTCCAGAATGCGACCCGCCGGCGAGGCGGGTTTTCTTTTGTCCGTCGCCCGGCCCTACAGGAGACAGACATGGCATTTCACGAACTAAAGACCGTTATCGATGCAGCCGACCGCGCTATCATGGCCGAGGATTTCGATGCGCTGATGGATCTTTACGACGAGCAGGCAACGCTCGTCATCCGGCCGGGGCTGGAGGTCTCGGGCAAGGAGAAGATCGGCAAGGCCTTCGTGGCGATCGCCGATTATTTCAACCATTCGCTCAAGATCACGCAGGACAGGATGCAGGTCGTCGAGGGTGGCGATACCGCGCTCGTTCTTGCTGAGGCGGTGCTGGAGACGACGGGAGCCGATGGCGTGGTGAGTAAGATCACCCGCCGGGCGACCTATGTGTTCCGTAGGCTTGATGGCAAATGGCTTTGTGTGATCGATAATTCCTATGGGACCGATCTGCTTGACGAGGGCCGGACCACGGAGACATAAAGCAACGAGAACAAAAGCTGGCTCGTCTCTGCGGAAGTCATTTGGGATGAAAGTTATGGAAAACGAACCATCTCCGCGCGTGCTCGATCAGCGAGTCCGCAACAGGATCATCGAGGTAATCGGTATTCTGGCGGATGGCGTCGATGGTTTGCGCCTCTTCGGTGTCAGCGGCTACTTCAATTTCTTTTTCGATTGGGTTGCCGACGAAGGCGATATCGCTCCGAATTCAGCGATGTCTATCGAAGAGCGCGAGCAGTTAATGGTGCTGCGCCGGTTGGTCGTCGCGGCGTGCGACGATACTCCGGCTACCATTACAGAGCACGCTCTCATCGAAACGGGTTGGCTCGACCGCATCGTCCCCGAAGCGAAGCGGGCATTGGAGGTTTTCCTAAAGCGCGGCCGGTTCGATGAAGAAAAAGAAGAACTGGAGCCTTCCGCCTAGAAAGGCCTATTCCTCGTCCCGCAAATCCTGCAACAGCACGCCGATGATGCGCTCCATCGAATCGGCCGTTGCCATGCATTGCTCGATCGGTTCTGCCGAGAGCGTGCGCTCGATCAAAGCGGTCTGGATGGCCATGGCCTCCTCGGCCAGCTTGCGGCCCTCGGGGGTCAGGTGCAAGCGCAGCACGCGCTTGTCGCGCTCGTCGTCGCGGCGAAGGATCAGGCCGCGCTTTTCCATCTGCGGCAGGAGCATGCTCATATTGGAGCGGCCGACCAGGAGCTTGCGGGCCAGTTCCTGCTGCGAAATGCCCTCGAAGCGGTAGAGATTGACGAGGATATCGAGATGCGGCGGCTTGATATCGAGATCGGAGAGCGAGCGGGTGAGGGACTGCTGCATGAGCTGGCAGGCGCGAGCCACCGCGATCCAGCTGCGAAAACGCGGATGATCCCAGGGCAGGGATTGATTTTTGTTCATCGTTGTACTTTATTGTTCAGTGTTGAACATTATTGGAATCCCATCATGGCAAAATTTGCGCTGGAGGTCACGCGCCTCGGATTTTCGCTCATGCAAGCCGTTTCCCCACGCCTTGCCGGCGAGGCGGCCTTCCGGCTGTTCTGCCGAACGCCATCCGCCAAGCCGAAAGGCGAGAAAGCCAGGGCAGCGTATGCGGCAGGTGTCGCCAGGCTGGCCGGCGCGGAGCAGTTCACGTTGCCCGTGGAAGGCCGGCGCGCGCATGCGTACCGACTGAATGGCGGGGCGCTCGGGCGGCGCAAGCGTTATCTCGTTACCCATGGATGGGGCTCCGGCATGGCCTATATGGCCGATCTGGTGACGATGCTTGCCGGGACGGGCGCCGAAGTGATCGCACTCGATTTCCCCGGTCACGGGCGCGCCGGCGGGCGCTTCCTGCATATGGGGCTGGCGGTCAAGGCGATTGCGGCAGCGGAAGCGCGTTTCGGGCGGTTCGATGCGGTCATCGGCCATTCCTTCGGCGGCGCCGCGCTAATGGTCTCGGCCTCCGCCATTCTGCCGGACATAAAGCCCGTCTCGTGCGAACGCATGGTGCTGATCGGCTCGCCGAGCGAAATGCAATGGCTGTTTACCGATTTCGGACGGATGCTGCGGCTGAAATCGGCCGCACAGGCCGCGCTCGAGGATGCCGTGCAGCGTATCACCGGCCGGAGACTAGAGGATTTCGACGCGGGAAAAACGGCCGCAGGCATCGGCAAGCCGGTGCTCGTCATTCATGCCGAGGACGACAAGGAAGTCAGTGCCGCCCACGCGCGGCGCTATGCGGCTTCGGGCAGTCACGTGCGGCTTTCCTGGGCGAATGGCTTCGGCCATCGCCGTATCATGTCGGCAGGGCCGGTTCTCAGCGAAGTCGTGGCTTTCCTTGCCGACGAAGACATCAAAAAAGATGCTGAGATCATTCCGATATCAGAGCTTCCGGCGCGGCGCGCATCGGTGTAGCGTCCGGCCGGCCGCAAGTCAGGCGGCCGATACCATGGCGGGACACAGATGAAGATCATCAGCACGATCGAAGAGCTCAATGCGATCTATGGAGGCGGGCTGTCGCAGGCTTCGGTCGACAAGGTAACGAAGGCGCTGACACCGCTCTACCGCGGCATGATCGAGATTTCGCCCTTCGTGGCGCTGGCAACTATCGGGCCTGAGGGGCTCGATTGTTCGCCGCGCGGCGATATCGGCGGCGTGGTGCGTATCGTCGACGATACCACGTTGCATCTGCCGGACTGGCGCGGCAACAACCGCGTCGATTCGCTCTCCAACATCGTGCGCGACGCGCGCCTCTCGCTGATGTTCCTCATTCCCGGCTCGAACACAGTGATGCGCATCAACGGGCGCGGGGTAGTGTCCAATGACGAGGCGCTGCTCGAAAGCTTCGAGATGGACGGCAAGCATCCTCGCACGGTCATCGTCATCAGCATCGTCGAGGTCTATTTCCAGTGCGCCCGTGCGGTGATGCGCGCCGAGCTCTGGAATGCCGAACATTTCGTCGACCCTGCCAATCTGCCGACGCCCGGTCAGATGCTGAAGGATGCTGTTGGGGATTTCGACCACGAAACCTACGATCGCGAATGGCCGGCACGAGCTGCGAAGACGATGTGGTGAGGGGGTTGCTGCGTAAGGCTCGTTTTAGAGGCGACAAGGAACCCGCCCCAAACCCTCCCCACAGGGGAGGGCTTAATTTGCGGCCCCCGCTCTCTAGACCTTCGAGGTTTGAGAGGAAGTAAGGAGTTAGCCCCTTCCACCTGTGGGGAGGAGTTTGGGAGGGGCCTTGCCGTGATGTCGTGAGGCTGCTTCCCTCCTCGGAAACAGCACAGCTTCCGACGCCGTCTTTACTCCATCAATCACAAGCGGCGCCCCGTACACCTCAGGCACCGCAATTCCCAATCTTCCATGCAATGCCACGGCGGAGCGCGGCAGAAACGGCAAGAGGCAACGCGCCACCACCGCCAACCCATAGACCTGCTCGGCAATGCAGGCACCGAGGCGGTCGCCGGTCGCTTTCCTCTCCGCCGTCGTCAGATCCCCCGCAAGTGCCTTTGCATCTACCCACGGTGCACCCTTGGCGAAGCGCCGGTTCGCCTCACCGACGAAGGCGAAGATATCCGCAAGGCCGACATGCAGCTCATAAGCGTCGAAGGCCTCAGCCACTTTCGCTGGAAGCCGTGCCGCCTCCTGCGTGAAATCACTCTCCTGCAGCGGCGGAACGACCCCTTCGAAAGCTGAAGAGACCAGTGCCAGGACCCGGTTGGCGAGATTGCCGAGCTGGCCGCCGAGCTCTCCTGTCCAGGCTGCCTCCAGACGCTCGGCTGAGAAGTCGCCATCATCGCCCGAGCGGATATGCCGGAGCAGGTAATAGCGCAGCGCATCCGGCGTACCGTAGGCATCGATGACGCTATTGGGGTCGATGCCATTGCCGGCGGATTTGCCGATCTTTCTGCCGTCGACCGTCACATAGCCATGCACCAGGATCGACGACGGTGGCGGCAGACCGGCCGAGAGCAGGATGGCCGGCCAGTAGATGGCATGGAACTTGGAGATGCCCTTGCCGACGACGTGGATGCGCTCACCGCCAGCGGTCCAGTAGCGATTGAAGAGTTCCCCATCGGTGCCGTGGCCGAGCCCGGTCAGGTAATTCGCCAGCGCATCGAACCAGACATAGACGACCTCATCGCTCAGAGGCACGGGAACACCCCAACCCCGCGCCCGTTCGGCGCTGCGCGAGACGCTGATATCCTCAAGGCCGCGCCGCAGCAGCGCCAGCACTTCGTTGCGCCGGTGGGCCGGCACGATCTTCAGTCCGTCGCTCTCGATGAAGTGCAGCAGCCGGTCGCCATAGCGTGAGAGGCGGAAGAACCAGTTCTCCTCCCGCACCAGTTCGAGCGGAATGCGGTGCTCGGGGCAGCGCCCATCGATGAGTTCGGATGGCTCATAAAACTGCTCGCAGCCGACGCAGTAGAGACCTTCATAGGCCTTGCGGTAGAGGTCGCCATTGTCAGCACAGGCATTCCACAGGGCATGCACGCAGGCGACATGCCGCGGGTCGCGCGAAGTGCGGACGAACTCGTGGTTGGAGATATCGAGCCGTGTCCCCAGCTGCTCGAAGCGGTCGGCATTGGCATCGACGAAATCCGCCACAGGCAGGCCGGCAGCTTCCGCCGAGCGAACGTTCTTCAGGCTGTTGTCATCAGTGCCGCACTGGAACCGCACATCGCGGCCGAGCAGTCGGAAGTGGCGCGCATAGGCATCGGCCTGCACGAGTTCGAGCGCAAAGCCCACATGCGGGGCAGCGTTCACATAGGGGATCGAAGTGGTGATATAGATCTTGTTCATCGGTTGATCCTTTCGAGGGCTAGTTGCCCCGCGAGACGGATCGACTCATGAAAAGACCGCCTCGAGGGCGGTCGCTGGTGCATTATGGACGCACGAAACCCGCCACGCTATGAGCGCGGCATCATCATCACCGACGTGCTGATCACGGTTCTGTCCATGCGGAATTGGTAACACCTGGAGCCGCATCCGACAAGCGGGGTGCTTTCGACGCATTGTCAGCTATTCTGCGGTACCTTGATGCGTGGAGGAAGCGATGGTGACGGAAAGCGTGAGGATGGGTGGCTGTATGTGCGGCGCGGTGCGCTACGAAGTCGAAGGCGAGCCATATCAGTCCGGGCTCTGCCACTGCACCAAGTGCCGGAAGCTGACGGGCTCGATCTTCTCGGCCACAGCGAACTGGCGGCGCTCGAAGTTCAAGATGGAAGGTGAGATCAGCACCTACGACAAACGGTCGTTCTGCCCGATCTGCGGCTCTCGGCTGTTCTTCATGCTCGACGACGCTGTGGAAGTCTTCATCGGCACCCTGGATCAGGCACCGAACGACATCCACCCGATGGTCGAAGTCTGGACTATCAGGCGCGAACCCTGGCTGCCCGCTGTACCCGATGTCCGGCTCTATGACGAAAACGAGCATGCGCCTGAGCCCTGACATTGCCACCCGAGCCGCTGGCATCGCGCCGGATTCACCAGTTGACGCGCAATCCGACCTTGCCGTTCCAGGCGTAGTTGTCGCCGTCGAAACTCGTACTGAAGCCGACGTTGCCATACAGCGAGGTGTTGTTCGACACCTGTCTCGTTCCCCCGACGCCCACCTCGATCCACGTCTCGTCGAGATCGGTCGAGAACGGTACATAGCCATCCGCCGATGAGATCTCCGTCTGCGCCTTTGCAGTGAACTCATGCCAGAGGTTGACGCGTCCCCATATCGTCGCGAGGCGGGCAGGCTCCGTGGCTGTCGCTTCTTTGGCCTCCCAGGTGCGAGCGATCCGCGCGCCGATGCGCCCAGCCAGGGAGTTCAGCTCGTCGTAGCGGATATCGGCCGCGCCGTCGTTGAAGTCGCCCATGTGGATGGTCTGCCAGACGACCTGCGCCTGCGGCTCGAGCTGCCACCCGTTGCCAAGGTCGAAGGGGTAACCGCCTTCGAGGGAGGCGGCGAAACCGAAGCCGTCTACATCCTGATCCGGAAACCCGAACTCAGTGGCGCGGTTCGATCTGGTCGTCATGTCGTACCAGGTGCCCTGCAGGACGCCGTCGAGATACCAGCCGTTCTCGCCGAAGCGCGTCCAGTAGCCGCCGACGGAAAATGCATTGAACTCGTTCCGGCCCGCATCCCTGGTTTCGATCAACCTGTCCTGGGTCACATCCATCACGCCGCGACCGTAAGCGAGATACATGCCGGCATGGTCGGTGACGCTGCCCGTCTCGCTCCTATAGAAGTCGAGCCCTCCCTGCATAGCGCCAAAACGATAGTCGAATTCCGGTGCGCCATCGTAAATGCCGTTCGGGTCGCCGTTACGATGCCCCCAATGGCCGATGCCACGCATCCAGAAGCCGTTAAAAGTCTCATTCCCTCCGCCGTCGTCCCGGCTGCCGAGTTGCTCTTCCTCGCCGACGCGTTCGTGCAGCGTGTCGATCAGGTGCCGTCCGTAGATCGCCCCCATCGCGGGTATCGCGGCATAGAGAGAGACTTCGGGACGGTAATCGGGCGTCGGTTCCGGCCCCGGCCCGGGAGGAGAGGGTGAAAGGTCTGAGCGGAGGTACCAGTTCTGCGGACCTGAGGCGTCGAGGCTGCTGCGGTAGAGCGAATACTCGTAGGGACCTGCGACCGCCGGTCCGGCGAGATGGAATGCTCCGCTATCGGTCACGCCCCCGCTGATGGCGTCGACGACGAGGATACCGTTCCCGGTCGTCAACGCGCCGCCGCCGGTGGTGTCGGAAATCAATAGACCGGTCGTCCCCGTCGCAGTCCCGCCGTTTATGATCAGGAGGTCGGACGGCGACCCGTCTGCAGCGAGATAGGTGTTCAGTCCGATGCGGCCAGCGTTGCCGGCGTAGTTTACGGCCGTCAGCGCCTTGTAGGCGCCTCCCGCGGGATCGCTGAACTGGATCAGGCTGTCGTCGTTTGAAAGGGCGGTGATGTTGGAATTGCCGGTGAGGTTCCATACCGTCCCGTCGAACAGGGCGACATTGGAACTGCTGCCGGCCGCCGTGACGGCCGCTCCTGTCATCTGCGAGCCGAAGGCGTCGAGAGTGAGCGTCGCACCGCCGCCGATTTCGAGGGCCAATGGATTTCCGATGATCGATGAATTGATCAGATCCACGTTGAAGACGGCGGTAGCGCCAAACGCCAGGATGGCCGACGATCGAGACGACGTTATGTCCGCACCCGTGATCGTTGCGGTGTTGGTGCCTGGGCCGCCATAGATCGCCCTGGCGCCGCTGCCTGCCGTCTCGATCGAGCCGCCGTTCATCGTAAGGGCGCTACCGCCGCTGAGATACACGCCATAGGCGGAAGTCCCGGTGGTGCTGACCGCGGTGTTGTTCAACGTCACGGTTGCGCCGGTCGCGGTTTGGACGCCTATGGAGCTGCTGCGTATCGACGAGTCCGTCAGAGAGAGAAGGCCCTGCTGGACGTAAGCTCCCTGCACTGTGTTGGACGTGACTGCCACACCGGTCCCGATGATGCTGGAGTTTGGATTGACCCAAAGAGCCAGGCCGGACCCAGTCTCGACAATGCTGTTTTCGAGCGTAACCTGGCCGCCGGTAAAGGCGGCCACGCCTGTGCCAGTCAGAGCTCGAACGGAGCCGTTCGTCATCAGGATGCGGCCGTTCGTGCCGGCGATGAGGCCGTAACCGATGTTCTCCGTCAGAACGTCCGTGCCGATGGCCGTCACCAGGCTGCCGGCACCGGAGGAGACGATCCCATCGGCCTGGCTACCGGTGGTGTGGATCGTGGTGCCGTCGAAGAGATAGATGCGAGAATTCGAGAGCGCCTGAGCGCCGATGGCGCTGCTGCCGCGGGTTATGATCGTCAATGGAGAGAAGCTCTGGATCGTGCCGCTATTGCGGGCCCGCAGGGCGATGCCGGCGTCTCCGTTGATCGTGCCCATGTCGATCACGCCGCTGGCGATGACAGTGGTGCCGTCAGCGAAAACCTGCTGGGCAAGCGCCATATGCGGCCAGGACGACGCCAGGAAAGCCGCCGAAGACATCAGGAACAGCAACAGGCTGTTGAACGGTCTTCTTTTCCTCGGCGATTCCGCCAACGACAGATTGAACATCAGCATCTCTCCGTCACTTATGCGCGAAGATTAGCTCATGTCTTCCTGCTAAAGGAACCTTGTTACCGTAAACGTGTATCGCCTCAGCGTAACAAAAACGAAAAAATGCAGACCTTTCCTCGGCTTATCCCGATGCTGAGTCTGTGGTCAAACGGACGTAAATGGGAACTTTCGCGATTCAGTGGCGACTAAAACACTGAAAGGTTGATTCTTTGCGCTTGGCGGAGCGGCCATCAGAACCCGGTGATGAGAATGCGACATAGCGGTCGCTCAAGCATCTGCGTCAATCCCGGCGGCACCTGGCCGCCGAAGACGATCGCCTGCGGGTCGTAGATCGCCCAGATGGCATTGACGAGACGGTTATAGGCGGGGGTGATCTCCTCGACCCATTCCGCGACGCCTGGCCATTTCGGATCGAAATGCTTGCGCAGATAGGGGATCGACGGCACATCGAAATCTGCTGGCCACGTATCCTTTCGGCGCGACCGTCCGTCTTGGTTATTGTTGGCGGTCGTCCTCGACGTCGCCCCTTAACGAATTGGAGCGTGACAATGGATAGCAAGCAGAGTTTGGCAAACAAGATATACTACGAAACGAACGCGGAAGCTTGGCGCAACGGTCGGGAATTGCCACCGGAAGTCTCCGAGTGGTCGGTTCTGACGGCGGAACCGGGCGGCGTCGACTACATCGAGACGAACCTTGGCGGCAAGACCGCGCTGTGGGTGCAGCCCAAACTGGCGGCCAGGGATCGCGTCATGCTTTACGTACACGGCGGCGGTTATGTTGGCGGGTCGATCTGGACCCATCGCAAGATGGTCGGACACATCGCCAAGGCAGTAGGCTGCCACGCTTTGATCGTGAGTTACGACTACTCGTTTCAGAGCAAGTTCCCACGGCAGATAGAGCAGGTCGTGGCCGCGTTGGAGTGGCTGGCCGAGCAGGGCATAGGGCCGGAGCACACTATAGGTGCAGGCGATTCCGCTGGCGCGGGCCTGATCGTTGCAGCCGCGATGAAACTCCGCGATACGGGACGGCCGCTGCCGGCCGCGCTCTTCAGCATCTCTGGCTGGCACGATCTGTCGGCGAGCGGCCTGTCTTACGAGGCTAACCGCGAAAAGGACGCTTTCTTCCAGAAGGCGACCGTGGATATGTTGGCATCACAGGTGCTCGGAGGGGCCGATGCTCGAAATCCACTCGCCAGTCCAATCTTTGCCGATCTCAAGGGCTTGCCGCCGATCTGTCTGCAAGCTGGCGAAGACGAAACCCTGCTTGACGACAGCCGAGTGCTCGCAGACCGTGCGAAGGCGGCGGGCGTCGAGGTGCGCCTAGAGGTATTTCCGGAGATGCTGCACTCGTTCCAGATGATGGCTGGCCGCGCTCCCGAAGCCGATGAAGCGATAGAGCGGTTTGCACAGTGGGTTCGCCCCAAGCTCGGCCTGACCGGAGCCGCGGCAGCACGCCTTGAAAGTCGCGAAGTCGCATGACTCGTATCTATTTCCTCAAAAACGTTGGGATGTGACAGGTGAAGGACATGCGGGAGCGACCGATCGGTCTATTCGACGTGCGATATCGAGCCTTCCTCGAGACGGTGTCAGACATTCGTGCCCAACTGCATCGCTACTGCGCCCGCATGACCGGCTCACGGCTCGACGGTGAGGATCTCATGCAGGAAACGCTATTCGAGGCCTACATGAAGATCGAGACACTTGATGAGGCCCACAGGCTGAAGTCCTGGCTGTTTCGCATCGCTCACAATCGCTGCATCGACTTTCTGAGGCGGCGCGACGCGCGCGAGCGCGCGGAGAGCACCTATTCGGATGACATCGGCGTCGTCGTCGCGGAGCCGGCTGCGAGTGATGCACGTCGCGCCATCGAACGGCTGGTCGGCAGCCTGCCGCCCAAAGAGCGCGCCTGCGTCCTCCTGAAGGATGTGTTCGACTATTCGCTGGAGGAGACCGCAGAACTCGTGGATTCGTCGGTTGGCGGCGTCAAAGCCGCGCTCTCCCGTGGACGGGCGAAGCTCGCCGGCTTGCCCGCTGAACCGACCGGCGAACCGAGCCGTCCGCTTGATGCCGACACGGCGCTGCTGCTGCAGCGCTATGTTGACCTCTTCAACCGCCATGATTGGGATGGTGTGCGGGGTCTCACCAGCGCCGATGCCCGATTGCGGGTCGCCGACTGCTTCGACGGTCTGCTCAGAAACTCTCCCTATTTCGTCGAATACGAGAAAAACACGGAACCGTGGATCATGGAGTTTGGGGCGATCGACGGGGAGCCTGTCCTGCTCGTGCTCTTCCAGCGTGGAGACCTGTGGCAGGTCGCATGGCCGGTTCGCGTCCATGTCGTCGGCGGCATTATCGACCGCATCGAAGACTATTATGCCTGCCCGTGGATCATTGGAAACGCCTCGGAGGCTGATCTAGAACTCATGGCCGGGTCCGTCGTCTCGCAAGGAGGATGACGGAGGCGCAGAGGAAGTCTCGGCGGTTGCGAGTCCTTGGGGAGGCCACGGTTTCGGCTGATCGAGGCGAAACCAGGCCGGCTACCCGCAACGGGCGCGCCGACCTGCACCTGTCACAAGGCTATTTCACCGGCACGACGAGCGGCGAGCCCTTCGTGACGATATAGGTTGCGAGTTCGGAGGCCTTGCCGTCGCCGACATTTCTGGCGGAATGGGCAACGCCCGAGGGGATGAACAGCGACTGGCCGGCTTTCAGTGTCACCGGCTTCTGGCCGTCCAGCTCATATTCCAGCGTCCCTTCGACCACATAGGCGATTTCCTCGCCCGGATGGTGATGCTTCACGGCGAAGGCGCCGGGGGCGAAGTCGACGCGAACCTGCACCGCCTCGTGACCGGGCACGTCGATGTCGTTCTGAACGAGATCGGTACGCTGGATGGGCTGCTCGGCGTTGGCCTTGGTCAGCTGCATTGCACCCGCAATGAGGAGTGCGCCTGCTGCCATGATCATGATGGTCCTCATCTGTCTGTCCTTCCGTCAGATGGCTAAGGCCCGCAACCGGGCGACGGGTTCATATGAACAGACGGATGAATTGGAAATGTTTCAGCGGATGACGTTTTTTGTATCGCCGTGTATCTGCGAGCTGCTCTCGTCACTGATGTTCTTGAAGTGCTTCGAGGTGCTGATCCAGCGTCGTCCTGCCCCAATGGCGGCGGGTGGGCATTTCAAAGCCGGTGTCGATGGTGACCTCTGCCATCTTTGCGTAGCAACGGGCGGCAGCCCAGGAGAAGCCAAGTCCGAGATAATATTCCTCGAACCTTTCGCGAGGGATCGTCTCGGCTGTAACCGGGCGGCCGAGACGCGATGAAAACGCCTTGGCGACATCGGCGAAGGAATAACGCTCCGGACCTTCGACATGGTCTATCCCGATATCCTCGCTCGGGCTCCTGAGGCGCGCAGCTGCGGCTTCCCCCAGATCCCTTGGCGACACCATCGGTATCTTCATGTCCTCGGGGAAGGGGGTGAGCAGGCGCCCGGTCTCTTTCGCAGGCTGCAGAAGCATGTCGAGATTGGTGAAGTAATATGCACCGCGATTGATCGCCACCGGAATGCCGGTTGCCTTCACGAGGCGTTCGAATTCGTACAGCACCGAGAGATCGCCGATGCCGGAGCCATCAAGCGCTCCATAGGTGGACACCAGGACGAGCTTCTCGAGCCCGGATCCTTCAAGTGCGGCGGCAATACTGCTGGCTGTCTTCAGTTCCCCGGCGTTGGTGTCGCCCTTGATATCGGCCGGCGGGTTCAAGAGAAAAGCGCGACGCCCTTTTTGCAGGATCGATCGAAGCTGCCCGGTATCGGTGACATCGGCGACGACAGGTTCGATACCGTCGCGTGCGATGGCGGCGGCCTTGTCTGCACTGTGAGCGACAGCGATGACTTTCTCGCCCGACGCCCGCAATGCGTCGATAACGACAGAGCCTATATGTCCGGACGCGCCAAGGATGACATACATGGGTGAAACTCGCAGACAATTATCAGGATAACTGCGCACACCGCTTCGAGGTTCCGTCGCTGACGTCGCCGGAACGGTGAAGTTTGACTTTCGGGTAGGGACGCCGCCTACGCACGCCAGAAGGGTCGGTGGCTCTGCTCGAAGGCGGCTTCACGGGTCATACCGAAATCCCTGAGCGTTTCGTCGGGCAAAGTATCCAGCTCGCGTGCGAAAAGGCGACGTTCGGTCCAGCGTTCGCGCCACATGCGGAGCGTGTCGGTCATATGCATGATGAAATTTCCTTTCTCTGTTGGCAAAACTCACCTATGATTGACGAAGGTGGAGGCGAAGATTTCCACTCGCTTTGCTCTTGTGTCATGGTTTTATGCCCATATCTGAATTCGAAAAAGCGCGTTATCTTCACGTCATCCGTTAGAAAAACTCACACAAGAGAAGACCATGGCCCGCCATCTGCCGCCGCTCTCCTATCTCCGGGCCTTCGAGGCCACTGCACGTCTCGGTTCGGTGACACGGGCAGCCGACGAGCTGGGGCGCACGCACGGTGCCGTCTCGAAGCAGCTGCAGCTTTTGCAGGAGCAGCTTGGGCTTCCCGTGTTCGAGAAGTCGGGCACCGGCCTTCGGCTGAATGAGGATGGGGCAGCCTTCTTCACCACGGTGTCGCGGGCCTTCGATCTTCTGGAGGAGCGTTATCAGGAGCTGAAGTCGAGCCGGAACGAAGCGAGCGTGCATCTTTCCTGCAGCGCCACCTTCGCCATGGTCTGGCTGGTGCCGCGTCTGGCGGAATTCTACAGCCTCTATCCGAATTGCCGCGTGCAGCTGACCATGTCATCGAGCGCCCGCGACGCCGGTCCGAACCGGGCGAGGGACGGGGTGGATATCATGCTGAGCTGGGATCGCCTGTCACGGCCGCAGTTCAGACGCGAGCATATCCCGCTCGCCTCCGTCTCCTTTGGCCTCGTGTCGGCACCGGATTATCCGTTCAGTACCGATGGCGATGATTTCAGCTTCCCGGCCCGCATTTCGCCCGACAGTTTGAGCGAGCAATGGACAAACTGGCAGGCGGCGACTGGGCACAGGATCTCGGCGCAGTCGGAGCTCTACTTCCCGCATATGTATCTTTGTGTCAGCGCCGCCGTCAGCGGGCTTGGCGTGGCTTTGGTGGAGCGGCGTTTTGCGCTGAACGAGCTGAAAAGCGGCAAGCTGGTGGAACGGTCGGAATTCCTGACTTGCGAGAACGGTTTCGTGGCCGTCATCCAGCCTGGCCGTGCGCTGTCGCCGGCAGCGGGCCATTTCCTCGAGTGGCTGCGCAGCGCCTTCGTGCGGGAATAGGCCGGGTTAAACTCGCTTTCGCTTCAGTGACGAAACAGATCCCGCGCAAGCCAGAGGCAGAGGGCGGCTGCGAGAAGCCAGACGATCACGATCGCAACAAGCCCCGAACGGCTGACCGGGCGCTGCGTGCGCTCGGTGGCCATGTCCCTGAATTCCGACATCAGCGGCGCGGGAATAAGGCGGATCGCGATGAGGATGCCGAGCGGAACGATGATGAGATCATCGAGATAGCCGAGCACCGGCACGAAATCGGGTATGAGGTCAACAGGGGAAAGGGCGTAGGCAGCAACCGCGCTGGCGACGATCTTGGCCATCAGGGGCGTGCGATCGTCACGCGCGGCAATCCAGAGCGCGACGACATCGCGCTTCACGCTCCGCGCCCATCGTTTTGCCGCAGTCAACCATTCACCCATCATTGCGCCGCCTGTCGGTTCGAGGATTGGGATGATCGCACATGCAGTTTAACATTTGATCGATTGGACAAAGGGCGAATTGGAGCCCAGATGTTTTCTGTTTGTTCTTTTTCGCCGTTCAGTTACATTGCATGCGTGCGTGGCGTTTATTTTCGCGAAAAGAGAGTTGAATGAAGACGGTTTTGTTTGGGATTTTCTTGCTGACGGCCGGGAGCGCGTCTGCATCGTGCGAGCTGGTTTCGGCTCCGTGTTCCACCGACAGTTCAGGCAATACCTATATCAGGGAGCAGAATCTCGGCGGCGGCTATAACACCTATCGAAACGGCGATCTCTATTCGCAGACGCATCAGCAGCTCAACGGCACCTATCGAGAGACCTATTCGAGCGGCGGCTACCGGACTTATTACAGCGACCCCAACCGCAGCAGCCCCTATCAGGGTGATTCGAAGGGTACGGTTGGCCGCTGAGGCGAAAGCGATCTGCCGTACACTTGAGACGTTGTCGGCAACAACGGCGCTATCGCTGCTGCTCGCTACTCTCGCCGGAATTGCTCTAGTGATGCTTGAAGTACTGCACCTCGCGTTCATGCTTCTCAGCCGCTTCCCGGGTCTTGAAGGTGCCAAGGTTCTTGCGTTTGTTCGTCTTGGCGTCGGGTTTGCGGGAATAGAGACGATATTCGCCTGACTTCAGTTTGCGGATCATCGGAACCTCCTCTGCTGAGGGATAAATCCCCTCAGCCTCATCCGGTTCCGTTTTGCCGGAACGACCCTGCCTAAAGTCACCGTACGGCGACAACAGGCCTCAGCGCGTCGACAAGTTCGGTGGAGCCTTTTCGGATATCGCGCGCATTCGGCTCGACCTCGATGAGGCCGCCCCTGCTGTGGACCTCGTAAAGCTCGGTCAGAAGATCGGCGGCACTGGCGCTCATCACCCGGCCCAGGCTTTCCCGCCATTGCGAGCGGGGCAGGGCGTCAGCGGTAATCGTGCGCCCCAGCAGCTGGCTCAGCGCTGCAGCCACGTCGCTTGCGCTATAGCGGCGCGGGCCTTCCGCGTGAACGATCTGTTCGCGCGTCTCGATATCGGGCCGAAGCAGGAGATCGGCGGCGATGCGTCCGACATCCTGTGCCGAGACGTTGGGAATCTGCTTTTCGACCGGGTCATGAAAGCTCGGCAGGATGCCGGTTGCGATCGCTATCGGCGCGACGCGGCCCCAGCCTTCCATATGCTCGGCCGACCGCAGAAAGATCCGGCGCATATCGAGCTGGCGAAGGCGCTGTTCGAACAGGTAGAACATGCTCGGCATGGCGAAGCCTTCGCCAAGATGGGCGCCGTAATCGGAAATGGCAAGCACGAGGGCAGGGTGCGCCTCTTCCAGTGCCGCGGCAATGCTTTCGATCGAGCGGCGCATATCGCCTTTTATGTCTGCGGCCCGCGGGTCGGCCGGCAGAATGACCTGAACGCTGTCGGCATCCGATATCGCTGCGGCAAGCGCCCTGGCGTCCTGCAGATCGGCAAATGCGACTTCGCAGCCGATGGCGCTCAGGCGGTCAGCCTTTGCCGGATCGCGCAGGATGGCGCGCACCGGCACCCCTGCCTCGCGCAGCGTCCTGGCGGTCGAGTAGCCGATCTTTCCGGCCGCTCCGAGGATTGCAATCATGTCTTTCTCCTTGCTGGTGACGCGCAAGGACTAGGGGGCAGCACCGAAGGCGTCGCACAAATTCAGGCCGGTCTTTGCAATTTCGGGCGGAATTCGCCCACTTCGCGCAAGATCTCTCCGGGTGTCTGGCCGATGAGCCGTCGCATGGTCGTCGCCATATGGCTCTGATGGGCAAAGCCTGCGGCAAGGGCAATCTCGCTTGCGGCCATATCCGTCGTCGTCATCAGGGAACGGGCATATTCGACGCGGCGGCGGATGACATATTGGTGCGCGGAAAGGCCCGTGCTGTTGCGAAACAGGCTCTTCAGCCTTGTGACGCTGACGCCGGCAACGACAGCCAGATCCGCCAGATGCAGCTTCCGGTCCAGATGGGTCTCGATGAATTCCGTCAACATCCGCAATTGCCGGGACGAAAGTTTCTGTTCACGGCCGATCTCGGGCCGAGGCGCACCATTGCTCGACGTCTCGATCAGCCGGATGGCGAGCGCGTTGGCGAGAAGATCGATATAGAGCGGGTCGGACGGGATATCGGCCTCCAGATCCGCCTTGATTGCCCGGCAGATCGCCTCGATGCCGGCATCGCGCAGCTGGAATCTTGGCTGCAGCTCGATCTCGCTGAAATCCCGCCCGAGATCTTCCGCGACCTGCTGCAGCCGCGAGGGGGCGAGACTTACACGCAGGATCCGGCAATCGGCATCATCCTCCCAGGACCCGTCGAGGCCGGCCGGGACGACATCGATATCGCCCGGCTTCTGGACGCGGCGCATGCGCCTGCCGCCACAGTGGCAATCGGCATTGACGGGTGGACCGAAGTGGATGCCGAGACGATGCATGTCACCACCCGGTACGCGGGAGATTCCGCGCGGGATATGCAGGAACTCGGCCGCGAGCCCATTCCACGCCCGTCCAGCGCTGGTCAGCAGGGTCTGCGGCGAGGTCTGCAAGGATGAAGCTGCCATGATCTGTCTTTGCTTTTAGCAGGGCTTTTAGCTGGGAGCTTTCGGCTGGGGGCTTTCTGCTGGGGGCTTTCGGCTTGAGGCGGAGATGCTATGTCGCAATCGCCGCCTTGCCAACCGGGGTCGCCTGAACGCTCAAATGATCGCTTCGATGAGAAACGGCCCGCGGCGCCTGAGTGCGCTTTCGAAGAGATCGGCAAATTGCTCGCAGCTATGCGCGCCTGCGGCATCGACGCCCATGCCCTTGGCGATCGACACCCAGTCCCAGGCCGGGTGATCGAGGTTCATCATCCGCCGGGCGTTCTCACCGATACCGTTGACGCCGACATTGCGCATCTCGGCATGCAGCACGGCATAGGCGCGGTTGGCGAAGATGATCGTGATCACGTCGAGATTTTCACGCGCCTGCGTCCACAGGCCCTGGACCGTATACATGCCGCTGCCATCCGCCTGCAGGTTGATGACCTTGCGGTCGGGGCAGGCGACCGCTGCACCCGTTGCCAGCGGAATGCCGCAGCCGATCGAGCCGCCCGTGTTCATCAGGTAGTCATGCGGCGCCGCGCCGGCCGAAAGTTCGAAGAAACGGCGGGCGGAGGTGACACCTTCGTCGCAGACGATGGCATTGTCTGGAAGTCGCGCCGCCACCATCACGGCGATCGCATCTTCGGTCAGATGTCCGAACGGAACGATATCGTCGGAAAGCACCGGCGATCGCGATTGAGGCAGCGACTGCCTCACGTCGAGTTCATCCCGCAGCGCCTCCAGCGCGCCTTTCAGATCCTCGCCATGCCTGGCAAGCGTCAAAACCTTGCAGCCTTTGCGCACCAGACGTCCGGGCTTTCCCGGATAGGCAAAGAAGGCGACGGGCTCCGGCGCGCCCGCGAGCACCAGCACATCGATATCGGCCAGCAGGTCCAGCGCGGCGTCGATCGGGTAGGGGATGCGGGTGAGGGCGACACGGCCGCGGCCGCGCTCGACCCTTGGCAGCTGCATCTCACAGAAGAGACGCACATCCCTGGCGGCCGCAATTGCACCCGCGATCTCCAGGGAGTCTGCGCGGGCTGCCGCACCGCTAAGAAGAATGCCGACCTCGCCGGGCGCATCTCTGATGGCGTCGGCAACCCCGCGCACGCTGTCCATGTTTACGGCATGAGGCTCCGGCCGAGGCAGCCTGATCGGCTGATCCACTTCGACATCGCCCCAGGCGGCATCTGCCGGCAGGATGAGCGTTGCCACACCGGGCGGTGACAAGGAGGCGCGATAGGCAGCCTCCGTCGCGCCGACAATATCTTCCGGGCTGCTGATGCGGTGCACCCAGTTGGACATCGTGCCTGCCAGGCCCTCAATGTCGGATGTCAGCGGCGCATCGAGGGGCAGATGATAGGAGGCATGGTCGCCGACAATGTTGATGACAGGTATCCGCGCGCGCCGCGCATTGTGGAGATTGGCAAGGCCATTGGCGAGGCCCGGCCCGGTATGCAGCAAGGTCGCGGCCGGGCGATCGGTCATGCGCGCGTAGCCGTCGGCTGCGCCCGTCACCACGCCCTCGGAAAGACCGAGGATGCAACGCATCTCGGGCTTGCGGTCGAGCGCCGCCACGAAATGCATTTCCGATGTACCGGGATTGGCAAAACATACGCTGACATCGTTTGCCAGAAGCGTATCACACAGGCTGTCTGCACCGTTCATGACAGTTACCTCCCGCTTTCAACAGCCTTGCACGGGAAGAGCATGAGCACAACCTCCAATAATGTCTCAGGTAAGCGCGTTTTCGTGACAGGGTCGAAAGCCGCCACTATAGTCATTGCCATCGCTGCGGCGGCAGCCATTGGTGGAGTTGGCGATGAGCATGCTGTTCAGGAACGAGTTGCATGAGGATTTCGGCAGCTGGCCGATTGCCTATATTCCCTATGGCGGGGCGGATTTCGGCGAGATCCGGGCTGTGGCGGAAGCCGTCGGAGATGGCGATGACGGCGCATTTTACCAGGCGTGGATTTCGGCTGGCGACCGGCTGAAAGAAGAGGCCGAGGCAGCGCTCTCCAGGGGCCATAAGGTCAGCGCGCGCGAGCTTTATCTGAGAGCGAGCGTCTTTTATGCGGCTTCCTATCATCCGCTCTATGGTGCGCCCGTCGATCCGCGCCTGCTTTCCGCCTTCCGCAAGCAGACGGACGCACTGGAAAGAGGGCTTGCGCTCTCGGCGCCGACGATCGAGCCGCTCGCCATACCATTCGGCAAGACGCCGATGCCCGGATATTTCGTCCCGGCACAGGGTCTCGAGCATGAGGTGCGGCCGATCGTCATCTTCAACAACGGCTATGACTGCACCATCACTGACACCTATTTCGCCTGCGCCGTCGCGGCTTCGCGGCGGGGCTATCACAGCCTGCTTTTCGACGGTCCCGGCCAGGGCGCCATGCTCTACGAGCACGGCATTCCGCTGCGGCCGGACTGGGACGTGGTCATCAGGGCGGTGGTGGATTTTGCGGTCAACCATCCGCTCGTCGACCCTGATCGGATCGCGCTCAGCGGCTGGAGCCTCGGCGGGCTCCTGGCGCCGCGCGGGGCGGCGGGAGAGCTGCGCATTGCCGCGCTCATTGCCGATCCCGGCACGTGGAGCATTGCCGACGGTTTTCGCCGGGTCATCATCCAGAAATTCGGCGTCCCGGCGGAAGCGGCGGCCGATCTCGGCGCTCTCGGCCAGAAACTGCTCGATACGATGGACGCTTTCGTGCGCGCCAACCCGGTGCTGAACTGGAAGGTCGTGCAGCGCGGTTTCTGGGTGCATGGAGTGGATAATCTCAGGGCCTTCCTCGCCTCGGCCGAACTTTTCACCATGCGGGGACATGCCGAGCGCATCCAGTGCCCGACATTGATCACCCACGCCGAGAATGACGGGCTTGCTGCCGACGCCGGCTTCTTCTTCGCTGCATTGCGCTGCCCGAAGACGCTGATGCGGTTCACCGCCGCAGAGGGCGCGGATGGCCATTGCGAGATGAAGAACCGGTCACTGCTCAACAGGCGCGTTCTGGACTGGCTCGACAAGCAATTCAGGGCCTGATCGTCGGACACCCAGACATTGCTCAGGCCGATGTCAGATGGTCCAGAAGGTTGCGGGCGTGAACCGGCAGGTCCGCGCCTTGCGCCGTGCAGACCACCAGCCGTCGGGTTGCCCAATCGTCCGCCAGACCGATCACGACAATTCCGCATGATCGCTTCGCGCGGCGGGCGGCCGTATCCGGCACGATGCCGATGCCGGCGCCTGCACCGGCCAGCCGGCAGATGGCCTCGAAATCGCGCAACCGCACGCGGATCTTGAGCCTGACGCCGATGCGGCTCGCCTGGGCATCGATGTGATCCTGAAGGGCGCCGCCGGCAAGTGCGATGAAATGTTCGCAGGCAAGATCAGCGAAACGGACGCTGCTCTCCCGCGCCAGAGGATGGCCGCTGCCTACGATGACGACGAGCCCATCGGTCGCGAAAGGTCTCGCCGTCAGGCCGGCCATCTCAGCCGCGGCTGAGAGGATGCCGATCTCGGCATGGCCGGCTGCGACACTTCTCGCAATCTCGACGCTCTGGCGCTCCTTCAATTGCAGATCCACCTGCGGGTTGGCTGCCATCCAGTGCGCCAGCTTTTCCGGCAGGTGTTCCGATATGGCGGCTGTGTTGGCGAGAATGCTGATCGTCGAGCGCAGCCCGCGTGCATATTCGCCGAGTTCGCCGTGCATCTGCCTGAGCTGGCCGAGGATCAGGCGGGCATGATGAGCAAGTGCCGCGCCGGCCTCAGTCGGGGAGACGCCGCGCCGGCCGCGCTCAAGCAAAGCGACTTCGCCAAGCGCCTCCATGTCGCGCAGGCGTTCGCTGGCAGCGGCGAGCGAGAGGCCCACGTCTGCCGCCCCATGGGTAATGCTGCCGGCATCGACGACGGCCAGGAAAAGGCGAAGGTCAGTCAGATCGAAACGCATTTTTCAAGGATAGGCTATTTTCAGCCTTCGGACCAGCCGAAGGCTGGGCGAGGGACTTCCGCATTGTGCCGATACTGGAAGCTGCTACCGATGCGGCATGTCCGATCTTTCCATTACCTTTCTCGCAGCAGTCACCGCCACGTTCTTTGTCGCCGGCATCGTCAAGGGTGTCACCGGCATGGGACTTCCGACGGTCGCAATGGGTGTCCTGGGTGTCTTGACCTCGCCACTGACGGCGGCAAGCCTGCTAATTGCGCCGTCGTCAGTGACCAATATCTGGCAGTTGTTCGCGGGGCCAAGCTTGCTTCCGCTTCTGCGACGGTTCTGGCCGATGATGGCGGCAGTTATTGCGGGAACGCTTCTCGGATCGGCATTGCTGACCACAGGCGATACCAGCCTGACGACCAGAGGTCTGGGCGTCGCGCTGATGCTCTATGCCGCCTATGCGCTGTTCAGCCGCCAGATCCGCGTGCCACCGGCGATGGAACCTTGGCTTTCGCCCGTCATAGGCGCTGCCACCGGACTGGTGACGGGCGGTACCGGCGTCTTCGTCATTCCCGCCGTGCCCTATCTGCAAGCGCTCGCGCTTGAGAAGGATGATCTGGTCCAGGCACTCGGCCTGTCCTTTACCGTCTCGACGTTCGCCCTTGCGGCGTCGCTCGGGCTGCGTGGCGCCTTCGAAGCGGGCAATCTTGCGCTCTCCTGCCTCGCCATTCTTCCGGCGCTGGCCGGCATGTGGGCGGGGCAGGTGCTGCGAGGGCGAATTGCGCCCGACACGTTCCGCCGCGGCTTCCTCATCTGCCTGCTGCTGCTCGGGGCGGAGATGTGTCTGGTGCCACGTTGACGCCGCGTGTCAGCGGCTTGGGCCGCCGGTCGCGGCAATCGCTTCGATTTCGATCATCGCCGTGGGGTCATAGAGCGCCGTGATTTCGGCAATCGTATCGGCGGGGAAGGGCTCGGAGAAATATTTGCGGCGCAGTTCCACCACATCGGGGAAATGCCTCATATCCGTGACGAAGATCGTCACCTTGACAACGTCCTTCAGGCTTGAGCCGCCGGCTTCGAGCGCGCGGCGCAGATTGGCGAAGGCCTGCTCTCCCTGTGCGCGAAAACCGCCGTCGACGATCCGGCCTTCGTCATCGGCGCCGGCCTGGCCGGAAATGAACAGGAGATTGCCGAACCTGATGCCCTGCGACAGCAGGAAAGGTTCATAATTGTCCGGTTGGGTGACGACACGTTCAAACATTGATTGCTCCTTGCGCGGCGATGATCAAGTTCAGATCATCTTGATGACCTCGGCATTATCGGGATAATGATCTGGAAATCCTGTGTTCTACAAATTCCAAATCATCAACTGTCAGGTGAACTGAATTCATCCGTCATGGTCATGCGCAAACTTCCACCCCTGTCATCGCTGCGTGCGTTTGAGGCTGCCGCCCGCTTGCTGAGCTTCAAGCGGGCGGCGGAGGAACTCGGCGTGACGCCGACGGCCATCAGCCACCAGATCCGCTCCCTGGAAGATCACACCGGCCTTGTTCTGTTCAACCGGCAGGTCCGCAAGGTGGTGCTGACGGAGGCGGGTGTGCAGCTTTATCCCGTCCTGAGGGACGGATTCGATGCCGTCGAGGCAGTGCTCAACCGTCTTGTTCAGGTCCAGAGACGCGCCAGGGTGACGATTTCGGCCACCAGCGCGTTCACGTCCAAATGGCTCGTTCCGCGCGTGGCGCGTTTTCACGCCCTGTATCCGGATATCGACCTTCAGCTTCACGCTTCCGACGATGCGGTCAGTCTCACCGAGACCGGTGTCGATATCGCGATCCGCTACGGGAGAGGACCCTATCCCGGCCTGAGTGCCGAGGTAATGTTTGCCGATGACTTCGCCCCGGTCGTCAATCCCCGCCTCGGTCCGCTGGGGATCGGCGACCTGGATAAGGTGCCGCTCATCCATTTTCAATGGCGGCGACAACACCCGCTCAATCCGACCTGGGAGCGCTGGTATTCGGCAGCCGGTCTTGCCCCGTCTTCGCCCCGTGGACAATTGCACTTTTCGGATGAAAGCCATGCCATTCAGGCCGCCGTTGCAGGCCAGGGTATAGCGTTGCTGAGCCTTGCGCTTGTGCGGGAGGAGCTGGCGGCCGGTCATCTGGTCCAGCCGTTCGGCCCTGCAGTTGCCGGCCATACCTACCATATGGTCACGAGCAGCGATCAGCCGCCCGGTGCCGGCGTTCGCGCGGCGGTCGACTGGTTGCGGGCGGAGGTGGCGTCAGGCTGATCGCCGGGCGTCGTGCCGTATGATGCCCGCCGCCTTGTTTTGGCCCCGCTCGCCTATCACTAAGCAGGTCCCACGCGATGGGCGATTCTACCGTTCAACAAGGGTTTGAAAATGATCAAGATAATGACGATTGCGGCAACCGCGATGCTGGTATCGGCCCAGTTTGCCGCTGCCTCCAGTGATGCCGCGTGGAATGCGCTTTTTGCCAAGGTGAACGGCACCTGCATCGGCCAGTCGGGCATGGATACGCCAGAGGCGACCGCTCCCATCGTCTTCGACGATGCGACGGGCAAGGTTGCCGTGCTGCTGCGCGGCTCGATGGGCAAGGGCAAGAGCAAGGTCAAGAACGTCAACCTGATCTGCCTCTACGACAAGAAGACCGGCAAGGCCTCTATCCAGGAATATCGCTGGCTCGGCCGGTAATGCCATGCGGCCATCATGCGCGCGTGATGGCCTGCCGCCGGAACAATATGCCGGCCCGATCGGATGACGCTTTTTGCAGCCGCAGGCTGGACAGGGTCGCGTCTAGAAGGAGGTGCCGTGCGGTATCAGCCTGATGGCGATCGCACCAGCCAGCAGGAGAAACAGAACGACCGCAGTCGACAGGCTCGCCAGAAAGTGGCGATAGGTCTTCCGGTTTCGGGCGCTGCCGGCAATGATTTCGCGTTCACGCGCCAGGTAAATTACGCCGTTGCGGCCGAACATAGGTTTCTTCCTCGAAGTCTTCGACTGGATAGACGAGGGAATTTGCCCGAAAAGCCCATAGGAAATCGATATTGCCGCGGGGCAGGGCAGATAAGATTTGCATAAGTGCCAAAGCGCGCTCGCTGCCACCGTCAGCGTGAAAACTCGCAGGCCCGGCTGTTCAAGCCCGATAGCGGTCGATCGCGGTGCCGAAGACCAGGGCGACGATATCCATCATGCCGTCGGGATTGGCCGGGCGCCGGTCCGGATCGAAGGCGACGCCGATGACGGCACTTTGGCCGCAGGCGTTTGCGACCGGCCAGAAGTCGAAGCGGGATTCGTCATAGGGGTAGACGCCGCCAGTGACGGCAAGGCGCGAATCCCACGCGGATCTTGCCGCCTCGATCTCGATGGCCGAGAGTTGTTCTGCGCCCGTCACCTTCGGTTTGCCATCCGCCCGTTCTCGGAAGATGACGACGGCCGGCGACTGGAAGAAGCCCGTGACGGCAGCAAGCGTCAGCGTCGTCGAGTCCTCCAACGAGCGGCTTGTCGTCATCCGTCCCGCATAGGTCTTCAGCGCGGCCTGCATGCGGCGCGTTCTCTCGAGATCGATACTCTTGTGACGTCCCCAGGCGGTGATGGCGCTGATGATGCAGGCGACGACGAAGAGCAAAACGATCGCCCAGATATTGGCGGTATCACCCACAGCAAGCGAAAAACGCGGCTCGGTGAAGAAGAAGTTATAGGCGAGCGCGCCGAGGACGGCAGAAAACAGCGCCGGCCCAAAGCCAAAGAACACGCTGCCGATGACGACTGGAATGACATAGATGAGCGACAGGTTGGGAATGGCCTCATAGCGGTCGAAACCCGCAGCAATGGCTGTCGCCATCACGGTCATGAGGAGGCAGATGACATAACGGACGGCCGGCGGCACCTCCGAGAAATCCAGGCCTTCTTCGATATCAATGTCGGCAATCGAGGCTTCGGCCGGCGACGCAGTGAAATTCTTCTCAAGAGACATGACCACAATCCTTCTGAGAGGAAAGTGGATCGCCTCGTATTTGAATTCCATGTGGAAAAAGGCGGCGTTTCATAAAGGCGGCATAAAGCCTCTGCCGGACGAACGCGTCTTTGCGTCCTTATACGACGCTTATGCCGCTTCCCGTCTGCTCCAATCGAAAACATATGCGCGAACCGATAGCTTTGCATCGTCCGTTCGGACAAGTGCATTTTGATCGGAAGGAATGGCTATGTACGGTCGCTGGTGGGCTTATTACATGCAGGCGCGCATGCGCGATGTGACCTTGTCTCATCCATCCAGGAATACGCAGAACAGAACCGGGGTCGCGTTCGATCACGCAGACGATCTCTGGATATTCGTCAGGCTCGCTCTGGTTCTGGCCGTCTTCTTTGCTGGCGTCGCCTGCATCCTGTGGGTGGCGAACTGACAGGAATGATGAAGTAACTGCAATGCCGTTGCACCTCGGCGGATCGATACCCGCCGATCTGCGCGGTCGACGCAAAGAATCCTCTCCGAAGGTGGACTTTTGCGTTTGATATTTGCAGCAAGATTTAACAAGCGATCTTAGTTCTGCCTGTTTCCGACGAAAATCAGGAATTTCGCGAGGGAGCCACATGGGCCTGGAAAGCATCTGGTCGATCGGCGAGATGCTCGGCTACGAAATCCACAAAGGCCCGAACCTTCGGTGATAACTGGCGATTTGACGGCCAGACGAGAGACAGTGAACCAAACGCGACCATGTATGAGGTCAGGGCGGGAACGAGCAATCCTCCGCGAATATGCTCCGCCGCCACATAGACCGGCAAATGGGCAACGCCCAAACCATCCAGCGCGGCTCGCAAGCCTGCGTCCGTATTGTTGAACGTCAGGCTCCTCGGCAAGATCAGTTTTTCGTTCGGATGAGTAAAAGCCCAGGGCGCCAGGCGACCGCTGGTTGGATATTTGAAATGTATGCAGGCATGCCCGGCAAGATCGGCTGGCGTTGTCGGCAGCGTATGGCGAGCGAAATAGCCGGGACTTCCACAAACGACAAAGTGCTGCTCACCGAGACAACGGGCGATCAGACCGGTATCGGCAAGTTCTCCGCTGCGAATGACAACATCCAGCCCTTCTGTCACCAGATCGGCGACGCGATCCTCAAAGTCGATATCCAGCTCGATCTCGGGATATCGTTCAACAAAGGCCGGCAGGATCGGCATCAGGAGATGATGACCGACGATATGCGGAACGCTGACGCGCAGGCGTCCCTTCGGGCGTTTCCGGCTTTCGATAATGCTTGTCTCCGCATCTTCGAGATCATCGATAATGCGCTTGCAGCGTTCGTAGAAGGCTGAACCTTCCTCCGTCAGGCTGATATTGCGCGTCGTCCTGTTGAACAACCGGACGCCAAGCCGCGCTTCCAGGCGAGCGATGGCCTTTCCGATGGCCGATGGAGAAACACCGGCGACGCGGGCCGCCGCGACATAGCTGTGTCGCTCGGCGGCATGAACGAAGGCGGTAAGGCTGCTGAGACTATCCATGGTTTATATCATAGAGGACATTTTGTCCTTTATGTAAGTCCATACCCCGTGATTGATCCATATTGAAGACAGAATATCGTTTCCTCCGACAAGAAGCCAATTCGGCTTCTGCTTTCCTTTAGCCGGAGAAAAAGATGAAGTTGACACAAAAGGAACGACAGAGGGCAGGAGCCAATTCATCACTAGCGGTGCTGCTGGCCGGAAATTTCGTCACCATCCTCGACCTTTTCATAGTCAATGTGGCCTTGCCGAACATTCAACGGGACCTGCACGCCTCGAATGCCGAATTGCAGATGATCATGGTGGCTTACAGCGTTTCTTACGGCGCAATGCTGCTCAATGGCGCGCGGCTCGGCGACTTCTATGGTCGTCGACGGATGTTCCTCTCCGGCATGGCAATCTTTGCGCTGGCGTCCCTGCTGTGTGGCATCGCTTTATCTCCCTGGAGCCTTATCGCCTCCCGAGCGCTGCAGGGCATCGGCGCAGCCCTGATGATGCCGCAGGCCTACGCGTCGCTGCGATTGTTGTTCGATGGTGACGAGCGTCGGCGGGCTTTTGCCGTGATGGGCGCGGTGCAAGGTATCGCAGGAGCGGCCTCGCAACTGCTCGGCGGCGGCTTGATGGCACTCGACATTGGCAGCCTCGACTGGCGCCTGATCTTCTTCGTCAACCTTCCCATCGCCGCCTACGCCCTCATTGCCGGGAAATGGTTCATTGTCGAAACCAGAGACGCTAAATCGGCAAGGCTCGATCTCATGGGCGCACTACTTGGCGCCTCGGCACTCACGGCGATCCTCTTGCCAGCAATGGTCGGACAGGAACAACATTGGCCATGGTGGACGATCCTCGGCCTACTGTTGTCCGTGCCTTTGTTCGCGGCCTTCATTGCCTACGAAAACCGCGTGAGGCGGCTCGGCGGCATCCCAATCATTGATCCCTCGCTGTTCAAGAAAAACGGTGTGGCCCTCGGCATGTTGGCATCGTTTCTATTTTTCTCCGCGATCAGTTCGTTCTCGCTGTCTCTGACGATCTTCTTGCAGATCGGCCTCGGCCAGAGCCCTCTCCAGGCGGCCATGCTGTTTCTGCCTTCTACTGTCGCGTTCTTTGCCGGTTCCGTGGTTTCGGCCTGGTTTGCGAAACGGCTGCAGCATGGGGCGCCGACATTTGGCATGGGCGTCTTCAGCTTAGGCTTGCTGATCGCGGTTATCGACGGCTTTGTCGGCGGAGATGGATCGGCATTGACTGTCTCAGTGATCCTCCAAGGGTTTGGTCAGGGAATCATCATTCCGCTTCTGCTCAACATGGTTCTAAGCACTGTTGCAGATACTGAAGCCGGGATGGCGTCAGGCGTTTTCAGCACCATCCAAACCGCGGGCTCGGCTTTTGGCGTGACGATCGTCGGTATGATCCTGTTCGGCATCAGTAACGGGAGCGGCGCAGAACCAGCTTCCGCTGTTCGAACCGCCGGTGCCTATGGGACGGCATTCGCGGTCGCGACGCTCTATAATTTGGTCGCAGTTGCTCTGGGCCTCATCCTGTTCCGCGCATTGCAAAAAGGGACAACCATAGATCACGCATGCAGGTGAGGCCTGCGTTTGACGCTATATTCCCAAGTCATTCTCCGCCGTCAAAGCCTGACGGCGGATTTCACCTACAATCAGATGTTTGAGCCTCAGGTGCGTGTTTCGCCCATTTGCCTTCGTGGTCCGAAATAGGGCTGACGCTCCGTCTCGGTTGCCTTCAGCGAATGGCGCAGGCGCAGCAAATCCTTGCGGGCGACGAGGCCGCGCAGCTCTCCGCTTTCGGGATCGACGATCGGGATGCGACCGGCGTCCGTCGCCAGCATCAGGTCGGCGACATAGCCGACCGTATCGTCCGGGTGGGCGAGCGGCAGGGAGGTATCGGAGACGAGATCGCCGAGCGTCTGGTCGGCAAGCGTCCCATCCTGCTGCCAGCGCAGCGCATCGCCGCGCGAGACCAGGCCTTTGACGATGCCTCTGCCATCGACGACGGGATAGACGCGGTGGGTCTTCGCGGTCGCCGTGAAGAAATGGGTCGCGTCACCCACCGTCATATCCGCCGGGAACGTATCGACCTCCCTGATCATGATGTCACGGGCGCGGGAGAACTCGAACGGGTCAATGCCATATTCACGGGTGATGTGCTGGCCGCGGCGGGCAATCTTTTCCGTCAGGATCGACCGGCGCAGCAGAAGTACCGTCACCGCGTAGGCGGAAACGGTTGCCGCCAGAAGCGGCAGCAGCGAGGAGACGTCGCCCGTCAGTTCCACGGCAAAGAAGGTGCCGGTGAGCGGCGCACGCATGGTGCCGCCCATCATGGCAGCCATACCGAGCAACGCCCAGAAACCGGGATCGCCGGGAAGGAAAAGGCCAACCAGCCAGCCGAGCGCTCCGCCGAAGATCAGCAGCGGCGCCAGCACGCCGCCTGACGTGCCCGACGAGAGGGCGACAAGCCAGATCGCGGCTTTCACCAGGAGGATCGTCAGCACCGCCGCCGGCAGGATGGAGCTGTTCAGCAGGCCGTCGATGATGTCGTAGCCGACGCCGAGCACCCGAGGCTCGATCAGGCCGCCAAGGCCGATGAAGAGGCCGCCGAGGGCAGGGCACCACATCCAGTGGATCGGTAGCGCCTCGAAAAGATCCTCGACCTTGTAGAGCAGCGTGGTCAGGATACCGGATTGCAGCCCGGCGATAATGCCCATTGCGGCGCAGAGCAGGATGCCCCACCACGGCAGATCCATATGGAACTGCTTGGGAAAGAGCGGACCGGCCTGAAACAGGAAGGGGCGCCAGCAGATCGAGACGCAGGCAGCGACCGCAACGGGAATGAAGCTGCGCGGCTTCCATTCGAACAGCAGCAGTTCTACGGCAAGCATGATTGCGGCGATCGGCGAACCGAAGATCGCGGTCATGCCGGCGGCGGCACCGGCGACCAGCAGCGTCTTGCGTTCGGCCGAGCTCAGATGAAAGCACTGGGCAAAGAGCGAGCCGATTGCGCCGCCCGTCATGATGATCGGGCCTTCCGCGCCGAAGGGGCCGCCGGTGCCGATCGAGATGGCCGAAGAGAGGGGTTTCAGGACCGCCACCTTCGGCGACATGCGGCTGCCGCCGATCAGGATCGCCTCGATCGCTTCGGGAATGCCATGACCGCGGATCTTTTCGGAGCCGTAGCGGGCCATCAGGCCGATGACGAGGCCGCCGATGACGGGAATGAGCACCATCCAGACGGAGCGCGGCGCCTGCGCCATCGACACGGCGGCGATGCTGAAACGGTGGAACCAGACGAGGTTCGTCACCAGCGAAATGAGGCTGACCAGAACCCAGGCGGCAAAGGCGCCGCCCGTGCCGACGATCAAGGCCATGCCGACCAGGGCCAGAACGCGCTTGTCGGTGGTGAAATCCCCGGCCCCGCGCCGGGAGAGGCCACCCATGAAATCATGGGGGCGATGAGCATTTTTTTGGGGAGGCATTGCTGGTCCTGTTGACGGCTTCGTTCTCATCGCAAATATATCGTAGTACGATATAAATCAACAGCCAAAATCAGGAGCTGGAACCATGCCGAACGTAGACCGCGCCCTATCGGAAACCGAATATGAGGCGCTCGCCAATCTGAGATACAGGATCCGCAAATTTCGCCAGTTCAGCGGGAAAGCGGCCGAAAAGCTCGGCCTGACGCGGCAGCAGCATCAGGCGCTGCTTACGATCAAGGGGCTCGGCGCCGGCGGGCGCATGAGCCTGTCTGCGCTTGCTGACAGGCTCTTCCTCTCGCCGCCCGAGGCCGCAGAGCTTGCCGCCTCGCTGCAGGAGGCCGGCCATGTCACCATCGAGGCGAAGCAGAAACGCCGGCCGGTCGTGCTGTTGACAGCACAGGCAGAAAAGCTATTGCGTCGGCTGACATCCGCCCATCTCTACGAGATCCGCGAGATGGCGCCGGAACTCATGCAGGCGCTGCGCATGCTGCAGGATCACCGGCAGATGGAAGTGGCAGCATGGATGCAATGATCGCAGGGGAGGCATGGTGAAGAAGCCCAGAAACGATCTGACGGATGCCGATTACGAGGCCCTCTCCAACCTGCGCTACACGCTGCGCCGCTTCATGGATTTCAGCGCATCCGCCGCGCAGGAGGAGGGCTTGCCGGCCCAGCAGCACCAGGCGTTGCTTGCGATCCGCGGCCATCGCAGCGAAGACGCCATGACGATCGGCCTGCTTTCCGAGCGGCTGCTGATCGCCCCGCATTCGGCGACCGAACTGGTCGGGAGGCTGGTGGCCGCAGGCTACGTCTCCCGCAAGGCCGACCCCGCCGACAAGCGGCGCCAGACGCTGGAGCTGACCGAAAAGGCAGACGATGTGCTGAAGCGGCTGACAGCCATTCATATGACCGAAATCAGGGACATGGCGCCGAAACTCATCGATATCCTGCAAGGTCTGCAGACGGACGGCGAGATCAAGACCGACCCCTGGTCGCGCTGACGCTCAGGCCCGCCGGTTGTTTGCCTGTTTCAGGTGATGGCAAATGTCGCGGTCCGCAAACGGCTCGTCGGCAAGGCGGCCGATGACATGCAGATGGGCGTGCTGGACGGTCTGTCCCGCGCCTTGCCGACATTCCAGCCGACATTGTAGCCATGCAACGCTCAAGAACCTGACGGATGTATCGATGCCGGAGGAAAGGCAGTTGCTGCCATCTGTCAACGGCTTTCGGAGCCATTAGACCTGCAGAAGCGCCCGACAGCAACTGGATCCAGACCGTCCCGGGCCGCAACTTCATCGCCGCCCTGCGCCTCGATGGCACCGGCGCCGAGGATGACGTCATGAAGCTCAAGTGCCGTTCGGCTCAGCGTAAGTTTACGGCCAATGTTTACCGTAACGTACTTCCGCGATCACGGAAATTGGCAAAGCATTCCCGTGCAGGTTTCATCTCAAGGAGAAAATTCGATGAAAGACGTCGATATTCAGAAGCAGGATGACCCGATCGTTCCCGTCAGCCGCCGTGATCTTCTGCTGGGCGGAACGTCGCTGGCGCTCACGGCTCTTGCCGTTTCAGCTGCGAGCGGGCCGGCGGTCGCCCAGACGCAACAGAACACGGCCAGCCAGACCGGCGGTTCCACGAAGCCGCCGAACATTCTCGTCATCTTCGGCGACGATATCGGCATTCCGCAGATCAGTGCCTATACGATGGGACTGATGGGCTATCGCACGCCGAATATCGACCGTATTGCCCGGGAAGGGGCGATCTTTACGGATTCCTACGGCCAGCAGAGCTGCACGGCCGGGCGTGCCTCCTTCATCCTCGGGCAGGAGCCGTTCCGCACGGGCTTGCTGACGATCGGCATGCCGGGCGACCCGCATGGCATACAGGACTGGATGCCGACCATTGCCGATGTGATGAAGACGAAGGGTTATGCCACCGGCCAGTTCGGCAAGAACCATCTGGGCGACCAGGACCAGCATCTGCCGACCAAGCACGGTTTCGACGAGTTCTTCGGCAATCTCTATCACCTCAATGCCGAGGAAGAGCCGGAGGGCTATTTCTATCCCAAGGACCCGGCCTTCCGTCGGCAGTTCGGCCCGCGCGGCGTGATCAAATCGACGGCGGACGGCAAGATCGAGGATACCGGCGCGCTCAATACCAAGCGTATGGAGACGGTGGATGAAGAATTCCTCGCCGCCGCCAAGGATTTCATCGGCCGGCAGGCCAAGGCCGAAAAGCCCTTCTTCTGCTGGTTCAACTCGACCCGCATGCATGTCTTCACCCACCTGAAGGCAGACTCCCTCGGCAAGACCGGCAAGGGCATCCACGCCGACGGCATGGTGGAGCATGACGGCCATGTCGGCCAACTGCTCGACCAGCTCGACGAACTCGGGATCGCCGAGAACACGATCGTTCTCTATACGACCGATAACGGCGCGGAGATCGCGCTTTGGCCCGATGGCGCCATGACCATGTTCCATGGCGAAAAAGGCACGACATGGGAAGGCGGTTTCCGCATTCCGATGATGGTGCGCTGGCCGGGCGTCGTGAAGCCCGGAACCGAGGTCAACGACATCGTCACGCTGATGGACTGGATGCCGACATTCGCAGCGGCGGCCGGCATGGACGATCTCAAGGAGCAGATGAAGGTCGGCTTCGCCTCCGGCGCCAAGAACTTCAAGGTGCATCTCGATGGCTACAATCTGCTGCCGATGCTGAAAGGCGAAGTCAAATCCGGCCCGCGCGATTCCGTCTATTATTTCGATCAGGGCGGCAATCTCAACGCCATCAGGTGGAACGACTGGAAGCTCAGCTTCGCGGTCAATAGCGAAGGCAACATCGCCACGGCAACGCGCGAGGTGCCCGCCTGGGCCAGCATCGCCAATCTGCGCATGGACCCTTATGAGCGCGGATTGAAGGAGGGTGGCGGCGCCATCGAATTCCTTGCCCGCAACATGTGGCTGATCGTGCCGGTGCAGGGCAAGATCAAGGAATTCTTCTCCGACTTCAACCAATACCCCTATCAGGAGGGCAGTTCGCTGAATGCGAGCGGCATCAACTACAGCCTTCTGCGGCAGGAAGCGGCGCTGAAACGGCTGAATGATCTTGAGCGGCTCACGCCGCAATAGGTCTCGCAAGACCGTCGCGGGAGTGCGGCCGGAGCTCCCGCGGCGGATAAGATCAAAACCGCAGCGATAGAATGCGTTCATGGCCGATGCTGGGGAGGCCTCGATGAGCTCGTTTTTGAAGGTATTGTTCGTCCTCGTTCTGGCTGCCGTATCGCTGGGGACCAGGGCTGCTCTGGCCGAGACCCCGGCACCGCTTGAGAAACCGGCCCTCATCGACAAGCATGTGATCGATCTCGACGCGATGAAGGAGCGCCGGATCGTGCGTGTGCTCGTGCCCTACAGCAAGACGATCTATTTCGTCGACAAGGGTCGCCAGTACGGCACGGCGGTGCAATTCGGGCTGGAGCTTGAAAAGGTCCTGAACAAGGACCGCAAGAAGCAGATCGACCACATCACCATCGTCTTCGTGCCGATGCCGCGCGACAGGTTGCTCGACGCGTTGAACGAAGGCTATGGCGATATCGTCATGGCCAATCTGACGATTACCGACGAGCGGCTGACGCAGGTGGATTTTGCCGATCCGCTCTATGAAAATGCCGAGGAAGTGCTGGTGAGCGCCCCGAACAGCCCGGCGATTGCCAGCCTTGACGATCTCTCCGGCCAGCATATCGCGGTGCGCGCCTCGAGCAGCTATTACGAACATCTTCTGGCGCGCAACAAGGCGCTGGCCGCGGCGGGCAAGCCCGAGATCATCATCGACCTGATGGATGAGAGCCTCGAAGACGAGGACCTGATGGAGATGGTCAATGCCGACCTTTTGCCCTTCACGACGGTCGATGCCTACAAGGCCGATATCTGGACGCACGTCTTTGGCGACATGAAGGTGCGCCACGACATCGTCCTGTCATCGCAGGGCAGGATAGCCTGGGCAATCCGCAAGAACAGCCCGAAGCTGAAGGCGGACCTCAATGCCTTCGTCGCCACCCACAAAGTTGGCACGACCTTCGGCAACATCCTGCGCAACACCTTCTACAAGCAGGACAAGATCGTCAAACGCGCCTACTCGCCCTCCGATGTCGCACGTTTCCAGACGCTCACCGAAATCTTCCGCAAATATGGCGGCAGCTATTCGTTCGACTATCTGATGCTGATGGCGCAAGGCTATCAGGAATCGCAGCTCGACCAGTCGCGTCGCTCGCCGCGCGGCGCCGTCGGCATCATGCAGATGCTGCCTTCGACGGCGAAGGACAAGGTGATCGGCATCAGCGGCATCGACAAAGACCCTGATCGCAATGTCGAGGCAGGCGCCAAATATCTGCGCCACCTGATCGATACCTATATCGATGATGAGGGGCTCACGCCCAAGGACCGGCAACTTTTCGCCTTTGCGGCCTATAATGCCGGGCCTGGCAATCTGCACAAGTTCCGGGAGAAGGCCAAGGCCATGGGCCTCGATCCCAATATCTGGTTCGGCAATGTGGAGAATGCCGCTTCCGAGATCGTCGGCCGAGAGACGGTCCAGTATGTCAGCAATATCTACAAATATTACGTGGCCTATTCGCTGCTCGTGGCGCGCATGGGAGAACGCTCGGATGCCGGCGAAGCGGTGCAGAAATAGGATTTTCGGCAGCATCACCTGATGGTGACACGAGCCGAACCATATTCCCTGCGATGCGGCTGGCGGCCCTGCCATGCCCGCAAAGCCCTGGCGCGCCCATTCGCGCCAGCACGAAGGCTAGCAGACAGGAATGCCGGCGACGACGACGCCGGCATTTTGAGCCTCACGGCTTTTTCGTGAAGACGCCGAGATTGTAGAGCTGGACGCGCCTGTTGTTGGCGGCTTCCGATTTCGAGCCGTCGATCGGGAAATATTCGCCGACGCCGACCGCATAGAGACGGCCGGGATCGACGGCGAATGTGGTCGACAGGATCTCCTTGATCGCATCGGCACGCTGCTGGCTGAGATCGAGATTGTGCTGGTCGGTTCCGGTCGAGCTCGTATGGCCGACGACGAGGAACTTGTAAGCCCAGAGGTTCGGGTGGTGCAGCGCATCGGCGATCATGCCGAGCGTGCGGTAGGATTCCGGCTCGATGGCAACGGAGTCGTTGGCGAAGGCGATCTCGACCACCATCTGCGGCAGGCGCGCGACCTTGCTCCAGTTCGGCAGGCCGGACATCTGCTTGCCGGAGCCGTTCATGGCCTCCTGCCGCAGGATCTCGACATCGACGATCGGGGCAGCACCCTGCAGCTTGCCGAGGCCGGTGATGATGCGCTGCTCGGAAACCTGCTGGGCCAGTGCAAGGGCGGGTAGAAGGAAGGCCGCGGCAAAGCCGGCGAGGGCGGTTTTTCTCATGGTCATGATCTTACCTCCAGCCCGCATCGGTGATCGTCTGGCTGCATTGCTTGCTGATCGTTTTCGTCTTGCCGGCAAGGCAGGCGAGAATGTAGCCGTCGCCTTTGACGCCGTTGCAGCGCCGCGCCATATCGGTTGCGCAGACCTGCTTGTAGCTCGTCTGCGCCTGCTCGCGTTTCTGGATCGACGCTGCAACGCTTGCCAGCGTCGATGTGCAGGTCGGCGAGACCTTGGCGGAATTCTGCGCCAGGCAATCGGCAATGCGGTTATTGCCGAGGTTCAGCCCCTTGCAGAGTTTCTTGATATCGCTGCCGCAATCCTTCGCCAGCACAGTGATCGCATCGGCATAGCTGACCGTGTCGGCCTTGGCGGCACACGTCCCGGCGATGACGGCAATCGCCACCGCACCTGCCAGTCTCCATACTCCAGGCATGTATGAGCCCTCCTGTTACGGCCGCCGAAATGGCGTCCCCTCAGGGCCATTGAATGCAGATCGCGAGAGCGCGGATAAGTACGTTACCGTAAACTCGCTGTAAATCGGCAGGCTGTCAGGTGGTCGCCCGCCGATAGAGCGCCAGCGAGCCGGCAAGCGTCAGCAGGGCACCGCCGCAGATCCGGTCGAGCCAGAGCGCGCCCGATTTCCTGAGCAGCCGGACGGCCTGCGAGCCAAGCAACGCGTAACCGAACATGACCATGAAATCGATGGCAGCGAAGACGAGGGCGAGCACGGCATATTGCTCGATCTGCGGACCCGCGGGGTCGATAAACTGCGGCAGAAAGGCCGAGAAGAAGAGATAGCCCTTGGGATTGGTGACGGCGACAAGGAAGCTCTTGAGGAAGATCGTCACCGGCGAAGCGGACGTGTTGCCGCTTTCAGAGCGCATCGAGACGTCAAGCGTTCCCTTCGAGCGCAACAGCATGACGCCGAGGAAGGCGAGGTAGCAGACACCGACCCATTTGACGACAGTGAACCAGAATTCCGAGGCAGCCAGCAGAGCACCGAGCCCGAGGGCAACCGCACCGATCAGCACGAAGTCGGACATGACAGCGCCAATCATGCCCGACATCGCCCGGCGCACTCCGAATTTCGAGCCGTTCGTCAGGGCGAGAAGCACGGTCGGGCCGGGTGTGGCGATGCCGATGAATGCCACAAGCGCAAATGCAAGAACCGTCATTTCAGTCATGTCGTCCTCCTCCGTGTCAGGAATCGAGTTATGGCATTCACCTGACATTTGCGGAAGGGTCTTCAAGGAAAGCCAATAGCCTGCACCCGACAGAAGCACAAAGCTCTGTATCCCGGCCATTTACGGCGCCGTTTACTGTAACGTACTTCCGGATATACGCCCGGTATGTTTCGCTTTTCATGGGTCGCCAGTAGGTCCCCAGTATCTTTGCATCCTGGTCTTGCCAGCGATGCCCGACGTCAATCGAAGTCCTGCCACGTTCTACATTTCGTTCCGGGGGAAACGCACATGACAATCCAGTTTGGAATCAAAAGCCTATTGCGGACACCTATGTCGTTCGCATTTCTGGCAATCGCTTCGATGGCCATTCCGGCTGCACAGGAGGCCGCGGCCGCTTCTCTGACGGAAGAGGAAGCGCGGCAGATCGGCATCGAGGCCTATGTCTACTTCTATCCGCTGATAACGATGGATATTACGCGCAAACAGCTGACCAACATGGAAGCGAAGGAAGGGGCGATCGGCGGGCCGCCCAACCGGTTCGACAATGTGCGCGCATTTCCGGCCGCAGATATGAAAGCCGTGGTGCGGCCGAATTTCGATACGCTCTATTCGAGCGGCTGGCTCGATCTGACGAAGGAGCCGGTGGTCGTGACCGCGCCGGATACGGCTGGCCGCTACTATCTGTTGCCGATGCTGGACATGTGGACGGATGTGTTTGCCGCGCCGGGCTGGCGCACGACCGGGACATCCGCCGGAAACTTCCTGGTCGCACCGCCCGGCTGGAGGCCAGAACTTCGCGACACGTTCGGCGAATTCAAGCTGCCGGAGGGGACCGAACGGATCGATGCTCCGACGCCCTATGTCTGGATCATCGGCCGCACCAAGACCGATGGCCCCAATGATTACGATACCGTCCACAAGATCCAGGACGGTTACAAGATCACCCCGCTGTCGCAGTGGGGTACGGACGCCAAGCCGGCCGCGGTCAAGATAGACCCATCCATCGACATGAAGACGCCACCGAAGACGCAGGTCGACACGGCGTCGGCGGAAGATTATTTCGCCTATGCTGCCGAACTCCTGAAACTTCATCCGCCGCACAGCACCGATCAGCCGATCATTGCCCGCATGAAGCGGATCGGCATCGAGCCCGGGAAGAGCTTCGATCTTTCCAAGGCCGATCCTGTCGTCCAGAACGCCTTGAAGACGGCGCCACAGGATGGGCAGGCACTGATGGGCTGGAAGCTGAAGACATCGGCCCGCGTGGTCAACGGCTGGTCGATGAATACCGACACGATGGGCGTCTACGGCAATTACTACCTGAAACGGGCGATCGTGGCGCAGCAGGGGCTTGGCGCCAATCTGCCCGAAGACGCCATCTATCCGCTCAACCTTGCGGATGAAAGCGGCAACCCGCTCGATGGACGAAGCAATTACACGCTCCATTTCGAGAAGGAGGAGATCCCGCCGGTCAATGCTTTCTGGTCTGTCACCCTCTATGACAATGACGGTTTCCAGGTCGCCAATCCGCTCAACCGGTTCGCCGTCAGCAGCTGGATGCCGTTCCAGTACAACGCCGACGGCTCGCTCGACCTCTACTTCCAGACGGAAAGCCCCGGCAAGGACAAGGAATGGAACTGGCTGCCGGCGCCGAACGGCCCGTACAATCTGACGATGCGGCTTTACGCGCCGAAGGGGACGGCGCTGATCGGCAAGTGGAACCCGCCGCCGGTGACGCGTGCGGCTCCAGCCGCTCCGCTCGCCGCTCAGTGACAAGGCTAAAGGCATCGAAAACATTGGGGCGCGCGCCATGATCCGCGCGCGTCCCGCCAAGCCTTTCTTTTCAATCGACAGTTCGGCCCGTATCGAAGCATTTCGCGCCCGCACCCGTTAAACAGGCAGTCGGTTTTGCACGGCTGACGAATGGGACTGCGATGGAAAAGACGGCGACGATGACAATGGAACTGGCGCTGCTGCTCACGCTTTCGACGCTCTGGGGAGCCTCCTATACCTTCATCAAGATCGGCGTCGAAACCATCCCGCCGCTGACACTGGTGGCCGCACGAACACTCGTTGCCGGCGTGCTGCTTCTCGCCATCATCAGCTGGCGTGGCCTCAAGCTGCCCCGCGACCGAAAGACCTGGACCTATTTTCTTTTTCAGGCCTGCCTCAACAGCGTCCTGCCCTTCACGCTGATCGCCTGGGCCGAGCGGACGACGGATGCGGGCCTGGCGGCGATCCTGAATTCGACGACGCCCATCTTCGCCTTTCTGATCACGGCACTGGTTACCCGGCACGAGGCCCTCACAGGCCGCAAACTGTTCGGCGTGTCGGCGGGATTGGCCGGCACCGCGCTGGTCATTGGCCTTGGCGCGCTCGGCACTCTGGGGCAGGGGCTCTGGGCGCAGCTCGCAATCGTTGCCGCCACGATCTGCTATGCGGGCGCTGCCGTCTTCGGACGGAATTTCAGGGGGCTTGATCCGATGATGCCGGCCGCCGGTTCGTTGCTCGCAGGGGCGGTGATCCTCATCCCCATCAGCATCGTCATCGATGCCCCGTGGAAATTGAGCCCGAGCCTCGATTCGATCTTCGCGCTCCTTGCCCTCGCAGTCTTCTCGACGGCGCTCGCCTTTGTGATCTACTTCCGGCTCGTGCAGACACTCGGTTCGGTCGGCGCGACGGCCCAGGCCTATCTCAGGGTGCCGATCGGCGTTGCAATCGGCGTCGTCTTCCTCGGCGAAACGCTGTCTTCGACGGCAGGCCTTGGGCTTGCCTGCATCATGGCCAGCGTCATCGCCATGACGCTGCCTGCCAGAGCGCGGGTCCGTCAGGCAATCCAGTCCATGCCGCCATCGACATGAACGCCCGGCCGCGGTTCAGCCTCGCGGCCGCGGGCACCGGGGCCGCGACCGCTATTTGACAGATATCGAAAATCGCCTGTTGTCATCGCGCCGTCATTAATGATGAGGATACGGGGCGGACAATGGGGGATATTGGCGTGGATGCGAATGAAATGACCAGGGAGAAGACAGCGGCTCCACCGGCAGGTACGCCTGCGGAGGTGTTCGGCGCCTTTCTGAAGCTTGGCCTCACATCGTTCGGCGGACCGATCGCGCATCTCGGCTATTTCCGCAACGAGCTCGTGACGCGGCGGAAATGGATCGACGAGAAAGGCTATGCCGATCTCGTTGCACTCTGTCAGTTCCTTCCCGGTCCCGCATCGAGCCAGGTCGGTTTTGCCATGGGCCTCTTGCGCGGTGGGCCGCTGGGCGCGCTTGCGGCATGGAGTGCATTCACGCTTCCGTCCGCGCTGATCCTCTTCATCTTCGCAACCGCCGCCACCGCGCTCGACAATCCTCTTGGACAGGGACTGCTGCACGGATTGAAGCTCGTTGCTGTCGCCGTCGTGGCACAGGCTGTCTGGGGCATGGCGCGATCGCTGACACCCGACAAGCCACGCGCCGCCATTGCGCTGGCCGCGATCTTCATCGTGACAGCCGCGGGCGCGCTCGGCCAGCTCGCCGCCATCGCCCTGGGTGCAATTGCCGGGCTCATCCTTTGTCGCCAGGCCGCCGTCGAGCACAAGGCGGGTTTTTCGTTCGGAATATCGCGATCAACCGGCATTGTCTGCCTGCTGGCGTTTCTGCTCCTGCTGTTCGGATTGCCACTTGTCGTCGCTGCCTTCGATTCCCAGGGGCTGCGCCTCTTCGATGCCTTCTATCGCTCGGGCGCGCTGGTGTTCGGCGGCGGCCATGTCGTCCTGCCGCTGCTCGAGGCGGAGGTTGTGAGACCGGGCTGGGTTTCGGAAAACGCGTTTCTCGCCGGTTACGGCGTCGCGCAGGCGGTGCCTGGGCCGCTCTTTACCTTCTCGGCCTATCTCGGGGCGGTTGTGGCGCCGGCTCCCAACGGTGTCGCGGGCGCAGCGATCGCCTTGGTGGCGATCTTCCTGCCCGGTTTTCTGCTGCTGCTCGGTACCCTTCCTTTCTGGGACAGGCTCAGCGCCTATCCACTGGCGCAGGCGGCCATGCGTGGCGCAAATGCCGCCGTGGTCGGCCTGCTCGGTGCAGCGCTCTACAATCCAGTATGGACGAGCGCGGTCCTGACATCGGCGGATTTTGCTCTTGCCTTGACTGGCTTTCTTCTGCTGGTCATCTGGAAGGCGCCGCCATGGATTGTGGTGGTGCTGATGGCGGCAAGTGCGATCCTGCTGCAGCTTTCCGCCTGACCGGTGCCAGGCCATCAATCCCCTGGCGATAAAGCGGCTTCTATCGCCGCCCACGCCATCTGGCCAAGCCTTGCATCCGCAATGTCGCTGCCGCCATGAGTACGAAGGCTGGAGCGAGGCGTCGTCTCGCCCGGGAGCAGCACACGATGGCCGGCCTCGGCGTCAACGACCAGTGACACCGGCCTGCCGCTTCGTTCACGCCGGCTGGCAAGCTCGCGTGCGAACCTCTCCGATGGCCAGAGCGCATCATCACCACCGGCCACGAGGATGAGCTCTGCGGCGGTTTTCTCGATGGGGATCTCGGCCCGCCCCAGGGTCTCTTGGTCCGTCTTCAGGCATTTTTCGAAAAAGGAACGATAGGATATCAGCCCGTCGCGATAGTCCCGCTCCCAGGCAGTGTCGGCGGAAACGAAATCCAGCGGCTCTCCCTTCCAGGACCAGGACGAGCGTTCGGGCCATTCCACGCCGTCTTTGCCGGGGCCGATATTACCCCAGACGAAGGCGGTTGGGCTGATCGCGACAACGGCGTTGATGCGCGGGTCCCGGATCGCGACGAGCAACGCGGCTTCTGCGCCTTTCGATGTCCCGACGAAGACGATGCGCCGGCATCCCCGCGAGATCAGATAGTCGATTGCCTCACAGAAGGTCTCCAACGGGATTTCGCAGATTCCAGGCGGTTGCCCCATTGCGCCGAACCATTGCAACGCCAATGCCTTTGCGCCGGCCTCGGCAAAGAGCCTGGCGCGGTCGGTATCGACCCTGCCGCTGGAACCGCCGAGCACGACGACGCCGGTCTCGCCCGCATCTGGCCTGAAAACGAATGCACCGTTTATCCGGCCCTGGAGACGCTCGATTTTGCAGCCCTCCGTCGCGCTTGTTACCATACTGACATCTTCTTGAATTATCGGATGGTTCTCGACTGTCACTAGAGGCGGAGCCTACCATGGTCGAGCATGCGCGTGCAGGGTCTTCCTTCGAGGATGCCGATGTCGTCAGCAACTATCGCTATCGTCCGCCTTATCCCGAGGCGGTCTACGAGAAGCTGCTGGCCATCGCGCCGAAACGTGGCTGTCTGCTGGATATAGGCTGCGGCCCCGGCAAGGTTTCGCGACCTCTCTCGCGGCATTTCGACAAGATCATAGCTGTCGATCCGTCCCGCCACATGATCGAACTCGGTCAGAGCCTGGAAGACGGCCGGGCCCGCAATCTTCACTGGATCGTGGGTTTCGCCGAGGATATCGACATCCCCGATCGTCCCGATCTCATCGTCGCCGCCGCCAGCATTCACTGGATGGATCACCGGCGCCTTTTCTCGCGGCTGAAAACCTATGCCGCTGCCGATCACTACGTGGCCGTGATTTCAGGAGATGCGCCCTTCCAACCTGCCTGGGAGGCCGATTGGCACTCGTTTCTTGCAAGGTGGGTTCCGGCCATGACGGGCAGAGCCTTCGATCCCGTCGGCAAGGAAGAGAGCTGGTCGGCTTACAAGGCGTTCCTCGACATCGATGGTTCCGAGAGCTTTCTGTCCGCCCCGTTTGAGCAAAGCGTCGAAGACTTTATCCGCTGCCAGCAATCGCGCGATACATTCGCGCCATCGCGCCTCGGCGACAGGATGACGGCTTTCGATGGGGAGATCAGGGAAATTCTCGCCCCCTATGCCTCTGCCGGAAAACTCAGTTTCACGGTCAAGACCAAACTGGTCTGGGGTTCGATCAGGTCATGACCATCGCCAGAGACTGAATTCAAAGCCGCAGGCTATCGTCCAGCCAGACACGGAAACCGCCGCGGAAAGCATTGTCATTGTTGCCGCGCCGGCACTTCGGGGGCAAATCCTTCAGCTTTTCGACATTGCCGCCGCCGATGACGATATAGTCGGGCAACAGAGCAGCACTCAGGCGATCGGCAACGTCGAAGACCGATTTTCGCCATTTGCTCTTGCCGCGACCTTCCAGGCCGCGTTCGCCGACGTAGTCTTCGAAGGTCTTCTTCCTGTAGGGCATATGCGCCAGTTCCAAAGGCAGGCAGACATTGTCCGCGACCAGGGCCGAGCCGAGGCCGGTGCCGAGACCGAGGAAAAGCATACGGCCGGCCTCGTAACTGCCGATCGCCTGCATCAGCGCGTCATTGACCATGCGAACAGGTTTGCCGAGGGCCTGCTCGAAATCATAACCCTTCCATCCCGGACCAAGGTTGAACGGGTCCGCCGCGGCACGGTGGGCGGAGACGGGGCCGGGATAGCCCATGGCGACGACGTCATAGTGCCAGTCGGCGGTGAGATCCTTGAGGGCGGCGACCATCTTTGCCGCCGTCATTTCGCGCCCCGAGACGACCGACCGCCGCTCGCTGCCGCTGCTGAGTTCCGCCTTCACATGCGAGCCGCCGATATCGACGGCAAGCACGATACGGCTCGCCGATGCGGCCGCCTCCTTGCCATGCTCGCCTGCCTGAGTCGCATCTGGTGCTTCCGTCATGTCCGTCATGCTGGCGCTCCTCTCCGGGTGGCCTCAATCCTTCCCGCGCCATTCTATCGGGCGCAAGATAGGTGCCGGCTGTCAAGCCCGGTATATTGCGGATCGCCCAATTTCATCTCAGGATAGCGCATTCAGTGGAGAACCCTTAAGCGGAGGAACAGCACTTGGCCTTTCCGACACTGCCACCCGGTTCCGTCGAACCACCAGGTGCTCCCGGCATCGAGCCCCGCTGGACCTCCAGCGACAAGAGTGCGGTCGGCACATCAGTCAGCTCGGCGAGCTGCGTCTGGTTCACCACGAGCCACGGCATTGTGAACGAAATCTACGCGCCGCGGCTCGACATGGCCTGTGTGCGCGATTTCGGCTTCATCGTTACCGCGCAGGGCTATTTCTCCGAGGAGAAGCGTGACGCCGATCACAGCGTGCAGGCGATCGAGGACGGCGTTCCGGGCTTCCGCCTGGTCAATACCGCCCGCGACGGTCGCTATCGCATTACCAAGACCATCTTTTCGGACCCGGAGCGCGAAGTGGTGTTGCAGGACATCCGCTTCGAGGCTTTGACGGGCAGTCTCTCCGACTACAGGCTGCACGCACTGATCGCTCCGCATCTCGTCAATGGCGGCGCAGACAACACCGGCTGGTATGCCGATTTCAAGGGCAGGCCGATGCTCTTTGCCGAGGGTTCCGGCCGCTCGCTCGCCGTCGCCGCCTCTGTGCCCTGGCTTGCGCGCTCGGCGGGTTATGTGGGCTTTTCCGATGGCTGGCAAACGCTGTCGCGCGGCGAGGGACTGAAGGAGGAATATTGCTATGCCGGCTCCGGGAACATCGCGTTGTCGGGGACACTGGATATTCAATCAAGCGGGGGCCGAGCAGACCAGGGACGGGCGCTGATCGCCATCGGTTTCGGCACGCAGCCGGAGGAGGCGGCCCTGCGTACGCTGCTCAGCCTGGAACAGGGCGTCGAGCCGGCGCTGAAACATTATCGCAGCGGCTGGCGCGAATGGCAGGCCGGACTGCTGGCGCTCGACGAGCCGCATGATCCGACCCAGCTGAACCGGTACCGCGTCAGCACCGGCGTGCTCGCCACCCACCGGGACGATGCCTCCGGCGCCATCATTGCCAGCCTTTCCATCCCCTGGGGCTTCAGCAAGAGCGATGACGACCTTGGCGGCTATCATCTGGTCTGGACGCGCGATCTGGTGGAAACGGCGGGCGGACTGCTCGCAGCCGGGGCCATAGCGGATGCACGCTCCGTGCTCGACTATCTCGCCGTCATCCAGGAAGGGGACGGCCACTGGGTGCAGAATGCCTGGCTCGATGGCCGGCCTTACTGGAACGGCATCCAGATGGACGAGACGGCCTTTCCGATCCTGCTCTACGACATGCTGCTGCGCGCAGGCGCAATCGATGCCGCCGAGCGGGGGCGCTATCTGCCGATGATCGAGGCTGCGGCGGGCTATATCGTCAGAAACGGGCCTGCCACCCAGGAAGACCGGTGGGAGGAGGATGCCGGCTATTCGCCTTTCACGCTCGCTGTCGAGATTGCCGGCCTGCTTGCAGCGGCCGATGCCGTGGAAGCGGCCGGGCGGCTGGATGCGGCGCGCTATCTGCGCGAAGTGGCTGACGGCTGGAACGAGCGCATCGAGGAATGGACTTACGCCACCGATACCGAGCTGTCGCGCCGTGTCGGCGTCGAAGGCTATTATGTTCGCATCGCCTCGGCGACCGATGGTAGCAGCCCGTCACTGCGGCGTGACTTCATTCCGATCCGCAATCGGGACGATCTCGGCGAGGTGCTTGAAGCGGACCTGCTGATCAGTCCAGATGCGCTGGCGCTCGTACGTTTCGGCCTGCGTGCCGCCGACGATCCGCGCATACTTGGCACGGTGGCCGTGATCGATGCGGAGTTGCGCCGCGACCTTCCTGCCGGTCCCTACTGGTATCGCTACAATGACGATGGCTATGGCGAGCGCATCGACGGCGCGCCCTTTGCCGGCAGTGGTGTCGGACGGCTGTGGCCGCTCTTGACCGGCGAGCGCGCCCATTATGAACTCGCTGCCGGGCGAGCCGGCGAGGCGCGGCGGATGCTCGCAGCACTCGAAGCCTCGGCAAGCGAAGGCGGGCTCCTGCCGGAGCAGATCTGGGACAGCGAAGACGTGCCGCGGCGCGAACTCTTCCTCGGCCGCCCCTCCGGCAGCGCCATGCCGCTCGTCTGGGCGCATGCCGAACATATCAAGCTGCTGCGATCGCTGCGCGACGGCGTGATCTTCGATATGCCGCCCCAGACCTTTGCCCGCTATGTCGCGGCAAAACCGGAACCGGCGCCTTTCTCCTGGCGGCTGACGGCGCGGCAGGACCGTATGCCGGCCGGACGCAAGCTGCGCATCGAACTGCCGTCACCCGCCCTGGTGCGCTGGTCCACCGACTGCTGGGCAAGTGCTACCGACAGCCCGTGCCGTGACACCGCCTTCGGAACCCATGTCTTCGACCTGCCAACGGAGGCGCTTGGTCCCGGCAAGATCGACTTCACGATTTTCTGGGCAGATGCGCAGCGCTGGGAGGGCGCGGATTTTCAGATCGAGGTGGTTTGAGGTTCGTGCCGTGCGCCGCCGAGCGGACACAAAGAAAAAGCGGCCGTTGCGGCCGCCGAAAAAACTCAGTTCATCGGGTCCAGAAATCAGGCCTTGTAGATCAGCCAGCTCTTGGTGAACTCCTTCTGCATGCCGTCCTCATAGACGGCGGTGCAGTTACGACCAGCGTTCTTGGCGCTGTAGAGCGCGATATCGCTCTTGGAATAGAGTTCGCCGGCATCGTCGGCATGCGAGGCCATGCAGATGCCGATGGAGACGGTGACCGGGCCGTAATTGACGCGCGTGCGGGAATTCTTGAAGGGTGTCGATTCCAGCGTCCGGCGGATGCGCTCGGCGATCGCAGTGACTTCATCCAACGTATTGCCGTCGATGATCAGGGCGAACTCCTCGCCGCCGGTGCGAGCGACGAAGACGTCGCGGCGGACGTTGCTGCGGATGACGGAGGCGACTGTCGCCAGCACCTTGTCGCCCACCGGATGACCATAGGTGTCGTTGATCTTCTTGAAATTGTCGATGTCGGCCAGGAGCAGGGCGGTTACCGGGCGTAGCGCCGGAGTGTTGAAGACGGCCGCCAGACGGTCGTCGAACGCGCGACGGTTGGAAAGGCGTGTCAGCGAGTCGGTATTGGCGATGCGCTTGTATTCGTCGAGTTCCTTGCGGACCTGATCCATCTCCTGCGAGCGCTGAACCATGTCTTCGACGGTCTTTTCGCCATGGGTGATCGTATCGCCAGTTGCCTGGGTCAGCAAGTCGATGGCGTTTTCGATCAGGTCGGCGCTCGTCGTGCTCTTGGAGCTGATGCGCTTGCAGGTCTCGTTCAGCAGCCGATTGTAGCTTTCGAGCGAAGTCTGCTCCTGGCGCAGCACGCGCAGCAGGCCTTCCAGCTCACCGGCGATGCGGCTGTGGGCGTCGTCGAAAATCTTGGCAGGCGCCGTGTGGGAGCAATGTTGCGAGCCAAGCGCATCGAGCTCTGCCTGCGACGCCTGGCTGCCGAGGGCGGCAAGGTCGCGGGTGAGTGCCGGGTTGGAGCCGATATAGGCTTCGTAGAAGAGTTCGTAGTTGCGGGGAATTGGCGCAACGCCCATGGAGCGCATGGCATAGGTGATCTGACCCGCCACATCGGGAACCTGCACCTTGGGCGCAACAGCCGTGTTCATCCGGCAACTCCTCATCCAATTCTTAAGCAATCTTCTATTTGTTACCTTAGATTTCTTGGGAAATGATTAAAGCGACATATACCAAAGATTACATACGATAAGTTTGACGGGCATCAATACTACGATCAGCCCTATGATTTTTCACAAATATTTGTAAGTTCGACTGCAACGCAGACACCTCTTATGCGCGAGGTGTTCCAAAAAAGTTCAATCGTTTTCTCTTTTTAGGGATTGTTTTCGCTTTGTTGACGGTCGGTATCCTTTGTCTGATCTACAGACCGGCATGGCGAGATCACAGATTCCATCTCAGGAAATCGAATTCATGGGGACCGGATCGCGGTCCCCGTCTTTGGGCATGAGATCATGGAATCGTCTCGCCACACGTCACCCGTCATTCTTGGTCTCGCCGTTCTCGCCGGCACCATCTTCCTTCTGCAGCAGAGCGGCTTTTTCAACGGCATCTTCAGCACAGACATCGTCGCCAGCGTGAAGGCAGAGGATGTCCTGAGCGCTGCCGATATCGCCACAATGGAGAAGCGGCCGGCCCCGTCCATGACGGCCGTCAATCTCGAAGGGCCTCAGGCGGCTTCGGTGCGGTAGAATATTGGGTTGTCAGGGCGATACGGCACGCGGCCGATCGCCCTTCGCCGGACTTCCTTAGCCCAGATTCAGCTCCTGGAAGAAGTCGTTGCCCTTGTCGTCGATGACGATGAAGGCCGGGAAGTCCTCAACCTCGATCTTCCAGACGGCTTCCATGCCAAGTTCAGGATATTCCAGCACCTCAACCTTGCGAATGCAATCCTGCGCCAGACGGGCGGCCGGGCCGCCGATGGAGCCAAGATAGAAGCCCTGGTGCTTCTTGCAGGCTTCGCGCACGGCGCGCGAGCGGTTGCCCTTGGCAAGCATCACCATGGAGCCGCCGAAGGACTGGAACTGGTCGACATAGCTGTCCATGCGGCCGGCAGTCGTCGGGCCGAAGGAGCCGGAAGCGTAGCCGGCGGGCGTCTTGGCCGGGCCGGCATAATAGACCGGGTGGTTCTTCATGTAGTCGGGCATGCCTTCGCCCTTCTCCAGTCGCTCGCGGATCTTGGCATGGGCTAGGTCGCGGGCGACGATGATCGTGCCTGTCAGCGACAGGCGCGTCTTGACCGGATGCTTCGAAAGCTCGGCGAGGATATCGGCCATCGGCCGGTTGAGATCGACCCGCACCATGGACTCGGAGAGCTTAGCCTCGTCGATCTCGGGCAGGTACTTGGACGGATCGGTTTCCAGCTGCTCTATGAAAATGCCATCGCGGGTGATCTTGCCCTTGGCCTGGCGATCGGCGGAACAGGAGACGCCGAGGCCGATCGGCAGCGAGGCGCCATGGCGGGGCAGGCGGATGACGCGCACGTCATGACAGAAATACTTGCCGCCGAACTGGGCGCCGACGCCGAGGCTTTGCGTCAGCTTGTGGATTTCCTTCTCCATCTCGATATCGCGGAAGGCGTGTCCGTCTTCCGAGCCTTCAGTCGGCAATTCATCGAGATAGCGAGTGGAGGCAAGCTTGACGGTCTTCAGGTTCATCTCGGCCGAGGTGCCGCCGATGACAACAGCCAGATGATAGGGGGGACAGGCTGCCGTACCCAAGGTGAGAATCTTTTCCTTGAGGAAGTCCAGCATGCGATCATGGGTCAGGAGCGAAGGCGTGCCCTGGAAGAGGAAGGTCTTATTGGCTGAACCGCCGCCCTTGGCGACGAAGAGGAAGTCGTAGCTGTCGGTGCCTTCCTCATAGATATCGATCTGTGCCGGCAGATTGTTCTTGGTGTTCTTTTCCTCGAACATCTTGATGGGCGCGAGCTGCGAATAGCGCAGGTTCTTCTTTTCATAGGCGTCGAGAACGCCCCTGGAGAGGGCTGCGGTATCGCCGCCTTCGGTCCAGACGCGGCGGCCCTTCTTGCCCATGATGATCGCAGTGCCCGTATCCTGGCACATGGGCAACACGCCGCCGGCGGCGATATTGGCGTTCTTCAGGAGGTCGTAGGCGACGAAGCGGTCATTGTCGGTCGCTTCGGGATCGTCGAGGATCGCGGCCAGCTGCTTCAGATGGCCGGGGCGCAAAAGGTGGTTGATATCGGCAAAGGCCGCCTCTGCAAGCAGGCGGATACCTTCAGGATCGACGGTCAGGATCTCCTGGCCCTTGAAGCTGTCGACCGAAACATAGTCGCTGCTGATCTTGCGGTAGGGTGTGGTGTCGGCGCCGAGGGGAAAGAGATCGTCAGCCAAGGAAGTGACCTTTCTGGGTGGGATAGTTTGGAACCGATCTAAATCTGGCTGGGGGTAAAAGCAATTGGAAAGGGTGGAGGACTAGTGGTGAAGATGACGCGGCGGTTTCGCTACGCATCAGGGCAGACGACAAGCGAGGTCGTGCGTCCTAGCCCCCTCATCCGACCCTTCGGGCCACCTTCTCCCCGCTGGGTAGAAGGGGGTATCCGTGTCACCGTCAACGATCGAATGGAACGTCTGATGGGGAACGAGACGCCGCAAAGACACCCCTTCCACCCTGCGGGGAGAAGGTGCCGGCAGGCGGATGAGGGGGCCACGATGCAACACTGTCCTGGTTATCTGACTTGGCGATAGAGCAAGGCTCGTTACCCTACCACACAAAAAAGGCCGGCTAAGCCGGCCTTTTCATACTTCAATTCATCAGCTCACATTGGGCCGATCATCGTCTCCGGGCGAACGATCGCATCATACTCTTCCGACGTCACAAGCCCGCTTGCCAGCGCCTCGTCCTTCAGCGTCGTGCCGTTCTTGTGCGCCGTCTTGGCAATCTTTGCCGCCGCGTCGTAGCCGATCTTCGGGGCAAGTGCGGTCACCAGCATCAGCGAGCGTTCGAGGCCGGCCTTGATATTGTCCTCGCGGGCCTCGATGCCGACGACGCAATTGTCGGTGAAGGAGACGGCAGCGTCGCCGAGCAACTGCACCGACTGGAGGAAGTTATAGGCCATCATCGGATTGTAGACGTTGAGCTCGAAATGGCCCTGACTGTCGGCGAAGGTGAGAGCCGCGTGGTTGCCGAAGACGTGGATGCAGACCTGAGTGAGGGCTTCGCACTGAGTAGGGTTCACCTTGCCGGGCATGATCGAGGAGCCGGGCTCGTTTTCGGGCAGCGCCAGTTCGCCGAGACCGGCGCGCGGGCCGGAGCCGAGAAGGCGGATGTCGTTGGCGATCTTGAAGAGTGCGGCCGCTGCCGCATTGATCGCACCATGGGCGAAGACCATCGAATCATGCGAGGCGAGGGCCTCGAACTTGTTCGGCGCGGTCACGAAGGGCATGTCGGTGATGACGGCGATCTCTTCGGCAACCTTTTCGGCAAAACCGACCGGTGCATTCAGCCCGGTGCCGACGGCGGTGCCGCCCTGGGCGAGTTCGCAGAGGCCGGGCAGGGTCATTTCGATGCGCTTGATGGCGGAGCCAACCTGCGCTGCGTAACCCGAGAATTCCTGACCTAACGTGAGCGGTGTCGCATCCTGCGTGTGCGTGCGGCCGATCTTGATGATGTGGCTGAACTCCGTGACCTTCATGTCGAGCGCGGCATGCAGGTGCTTCAGCGAGGGCAGCAGGTGATGGGCGATCTGTTCGGCGCAGGCGATGTGCATGGCCGTGGGGTAGGTGTCGTTCGACGACTGACTCATATTAACGTGATCGTTCGGGTGCACGGGCTTCTTGGAACCCATGACGCCGCCGAGCATTTCTATCGCGCGATTGGAGATCACTTCATTGGCGTTCATATTGGATTGCGTACCGGAACCAGTCTGCCAGACGACCAGAGGGAAATGGTCGTTCAGCTTGCCGTCGATCACTTCCTGGGCGGCATCCACGATAGACTTGCCGATGTCGGAATCGAGCTGGCCGAGCGCCATGTTGGCGCGGGCGGCCGCCTGCTTGACGATGCCGAGCGCACGCACGATCGAGAGCGGCTGTTTTTCCCAGCCGATCTTGAAATTGCCGAGAGAACGCTGCGCCTGCGCGCCCCAATATCGGTCGCTGGCGACTTCGATCGGGCCAAATGTGTCGGTTTCGGTGCGGGTTGAACTCATGGCTCATGCCTTCCTGTCACATGCTGTTGGGCAGTCTTTGAAGATGAGGACTTATAGGGTGGAAAACCTGCCAAGAAAACCAGACGCCATACGAAATATTGAAGACGGATCTCATGTTTTGCATCCCCGCTCAGGCGCTTCAGCGGCGTGTTTTTTCGGCCACGCAGGGAAATTAATGCAAATAGCGACAGAAAGCGCACTTTCTCAAACCGGAAAATTCGGTAAAAAATTAACTAATAATTTCATAATTTTGTGTGAACTGCTGCACGGCGCTTGCGTTCGACTCCGTCACACAAAGTTGAGCCTGAAAACGCTGGCGCCTCAGGCCGGTTTCTGATGAATGGGCCGCGGCTGCCGTGAAGAATTGATCTGAGCCATTTGCTCGACAACAGCATTATACTGGGACTGGAAAACAAGATGAAGTTCGTTTTGAAAAGCGCGGTTTCCGCATTGGCACTTTCCTGCGTAATGGGCGCGATTCCTGCGCATGCCTATACGCTGATGGATATGCTGCGCGGCGACCGGGCAAGAAGCGGTCAGAGCACGATCATCATGGACCCTTCGGCTCCAATGCGCGGCAATCCGGGCAATCGTAACGGGCTTGGCGGCGATATCGATCCGGAAGCGGCGCTGCCGAAGGTTTCCAGCCCGCGTTATTACACCTACAAGGCCGAAACGCTGCAGTTCGTCGATACGACGAAGTTTGCAGATCCCGTCGTCACTGGTGCAGTCGCCGACGTCTCCGGTTCGACCACCACCGACGGCGCTCCGCAGCGCCATTTTCTGACCGAAGCCAAGGTCCGCGCCAATCCGGATGTCGCCAAGGCTCTGCAGGGCTATTACGGCGACGGCAAGAACCCGCTGGTCTGGGTGTCCGGCGAGGGTGTCAACGAGCGCGGCAAGGCGGCGCTGAGCGTGCTCGCCGATGCGGCAAGCGTCGGCCTCGACCCCGCCGATTACGCAGTATCCGAGCCGAGCATCGATCCCGCCAATCCGGATCCTGACGTCCGTGACCGTGCGCTGACGCAGTTCGAGCTCGCGCTTTCCTCCAAGGTTCTCTCCTATGTGCAGGATACGACGCGCGGCCGCGTCGACCCGAACAAGCTCTCGGGCTATCATGATTTCCAGCGCAAGGTCGTCAAGCTCGATCCGGTGCTGAAGCTGTCGCGCATGAGCCCTGACGTTGCGGCCTATCTTTCCAGCCGCAACCCCGACGGCACGCAGTTCCTGGCGCTGAAGGCCGAGCTTGCGAAGCTGCGTGGTCTCGGCGGCGGCTATGAAGAGCAGATCACCATTTCGCTCGACAGCCTGCTGCGGCCGGGCGACAGCTCGCCGGAAGTGGCCAATATCGTCAAGGCAATCCAGAAGCATGGTTCGGAAGAGCTGAAGACGGCGCATGCGGCGACCTTCTCGGCCTATACCGGCAGCAGCGACTATTCGCCCGAGATCGTGTCACTGGTCGAGGACTTCCAGAAGGAGCATGGCCTGAAGCCCGATGGCGTGATCGGCCAGGCGACCGTGCGCACCATGACTGGCGGCGACTCGAACGGCTCCAGGATCGGTAAGCTCGTCGTCGCCATGGAGCAGGCGCGCTGGCTGCCCGCAGATCTCGGCCCGCGCTACGTGATGATCAACCAGCCGGCCTTCATGGCCTACTACTATAACGACTCCAAGCAGCAGCTTGCGATGCGCACCGTCGTCGGCGGCAAGAATAACCAGACCTATTTCTTCGACGACGAGATCGAAACTGTCGAGTTCAACCCGTTCTGGGGCGTGCCGCAGTCGATCATCATCAACGAGATGCTGCCGAAGCTGCGCTCGGACCCGAACTATCTGGACCAGATGGGCTACGAGGTCCAAGTCGGCGGCCGCGCCGTTCCGTCCTCCAGCGTCGACTGGTACGGCTCGACCCAGAACATCTCGGTCCGCCAGCCGCCGAGCAGCGACAATGCGCTCGGTGAGTTGAAGATCCTGTTCCCGAACAGCCACGCCATCTACATGCACGACACGCCTTCGAAGAGCTTCTTCAAGCGTGACATGCGTGCACTCAGCCACGGTTGTGTGCGCCTGTCCGATCCGCGCGCGATGGCCGCTGCCGTTCTCGGCACGACGGTCGATGACGTCGCCAAGCAGATCGCTACCGGCCAGAACCATGCCGTGAAGGTGCCGCAGAAGATTCCGGTCTACGTGTCCTATTTCACCGCATGGCCAAACAAGGACGGCGTGATCGAGTATTTCGACGACGTCTATGGCCGCGATGCCTATGTGGAAAAGGCATTCGATGTGACGACCAAGTCGCGTGAGGCGCAGATCTGACGCTTGGCGCCGGATGAGGATTTTGACGGGCGGTCTTCGGGCCGCCCGTCTTGTATTTGAGGGTGCGAGTTGAGAAGAGGGGAGCCCTAAGCGCAATCGGCACGGCCAGCTCTATCAGCCCTCAAACAGCAACCTTTGCCTCAGCCCCCTTCAGCAATCCTTCCACCAATTCCACCGTCAGCTCATCATAGTGCGTGATGATCACATCCGGGGCCAAACTCGACACCGGTACATCCGAATAGCCGAAGGGGACCGCAATCACAGGCACCCCGGCGTTCTTGGCCACCGCAATGTCATTGATGCTATCGCCGACCATCACCGAGCGGGAGACATGGCCGCCGGCGCGCTCGATCGTGCCGGTCAGATGCCTGGCATCGGGCTTTCGATGTTCGAACGTATCGCCGCCGGTGATCGCCTCGAAATAATGCGTCAGGCCGAGCTTCTCCAAAAGACCCGTGGCGAGACCTTCCAGCTTGTTGGTGCAGACGGCGAGCGCATAGCCATCGGCCTTCAGGCGGTCCATGGCAGCGACGAGACCAGGGTAGGGCTCGGTATGACCGGGCATGTTCGCACTGTAATGGGCGACGAAGCGCTCGACGAGCGGGGCGAGTTCCTCCGACGAGATCGGGCGGCCCTGCAGCTTGCAGGCGCGCTCGATCATCACGCGGGCTCCCTGGCCAACGAGATGCGTGAGATCGTCATAGGTGACGGGCTCAAGATTAAGAGCGGCGATCGTGTAGTTCAGGCTTTCAACCAGGTCGACATGGGTATCGAGCAGCGTGCCGTCGAGATCGAAGACAACGAGGCCTTTATTCTTGGGGAGAGCCTGGCCGGCATTTTCGGGAGCGGGGGTCAAAGTCGTGCCTCTTTGCGGAGTAGGGTCATCCGGGAGTAGGCGATGAACAGGCGAAAAGCAACGGCGCGGCGGCAGACGGAAAAGTCGCAGCCGAAACGCGTGGCTTTCAATCGCAGGACGATGATTTTGGCTTTCGTTTGCAATACGAGCCGTGTAAACAGCACATCCAACGCAATATCAGGAGCTGGCGGCGCATGGATGCCCGCGAAATGAAGATCAAGGCCGCCGAGGCAGCACTCGTCCATGTCGAATACGGCATGCGGCTTGGAATCGGGACGGGAAGCACGGCTGAAGAATTCGTCCGCCTGCTCGCCGAAAAGGTCGCCGCCGGTTTCAAGGTCGAGGGCGTTCCGACGTCCGAGCGCACGGCGCGGCTCTGCGTCGAACTCGGTGTCCCCCTGAAATCGCTGGACGAATTGCCGCAGCTCGATCTCACCATCGACGGTGCCGACGAGGTCGATGCGGCACTCCGGCTCATCAAGGGCGGCGGCGGCGCGCTGTTGCGCGAAAAGATCGTCGCTGCAGCCTCGAGCCGGATGATCGTCATCGCCGACGAAAGCAAGCTGGTCGAGACGCTCGGCGCTTTCGCACTGCCGATCGAAGTCAATCCCTTCGGCCTGGTTTCGACGCGCATGGCGATCGAAAAGACCGCCTCGCGCCTTGGGCTTTCCGGCGAACTGACGCTGCGTCAGTCCGGTGACGGAGACTTTACGACCGACGGCGGACATCACATCATCGATGCATCTTTTGGCCGCATTCCTGATGCAGAGGCGCTTGCGAGGGAACTGAATTCCATACCCGGTGTCGTGGAGCACGGGCTTTTCATCAACATGGCGGCGCTTGCGATCATTGCCGGTCCTGCAGGCGCCCGTACGCTGCAGGCAAACAGATAACAGGAGCATAGAAACTCATGATGAACATTGCAGGTCTTGGCCGTCTTGCCGCTGCGACCATCGTTCTTTCCGGGCTTGCCTTCGGCTCTGCCGCAAGAGCGCAGGAAGTTTCCGAGGAGCAGCTGAAGGCTGCCCGCGCAGCCATGGATGCCATCGGCGCCACCACCCAGTATGACAACATCCTGCCGGGTCTGGCCGAGCGCCTGAAGGCCGGCCTCATCCAGGATTCGCCGAACTATCAGGACGTGATCACTGCGACCGTCGACACCCAGGCTCTGGCTCTGGCACCGCGTCGTGCCGACCTCGAAAAAGAAGCGGCTCTGACCTATGCAAAGGCCTTCTCGGTCGAAGAGCTGAAGGCGATCGCCGACTTCTACAATTCCGACGTCGGCAAGAAGCTGCTGCGCGACGGTCCGGTTGCCTCGCGTGAAACCGCCAAGGCTGCCGATATCTGGGCGCAGGGCATTTCCCGTGATCTGGAAAAGCAGAGCAATGCCGAGCTTTCCAAGGTCATCAAGGCTCCGCCGGCGGCAACCGACAGCCCGGTAACGCCGGCTCCGGCAGCAGCGCCGGCTGCCCCCGCTGCTCCGGCACCTGCCAAGAAGTAAGACCATCCTTCATTTCGACAAAAGCCCGGCCTCGTCCGGGCTTTTGTTTTTGTGGCGGTGCCACCTATATGTTGAAAACCCGTCCAGCGATTCCCTCCGGAGATCATCATGCCTTCCTACGACTACGACCTCTTTGTCATCGGCGGCGGTTCGGGCGGCGTGCGAAGCGCGCGCGTTGCAGCCTCGCTCGGCAAGAAGGTGGCGATCGCCGAGGAATATCGCTACGGCGGCACCTGCGTGATCCGGGGCTGCGTGCCGAAGAAGCTCTTCGTCTATGCTTCGCAGTTCCACGAACATTTCGAGGATGCGGCCGGCTTCGGCTGGACGGTCGGCGAAAGCACGTTCGACTGGCAGAAGCTGATCGCGGCCAAGGACAATGAGATCGCGCGGCTGGAAGGGCTCTACAAGAAGGGCCTTGCCGGCGCCAATGCCGAAATCCTGGAGACACGCGCCGAACTCGTCGATGCGCATACGATCAGGCTCCTGAAGACGGGCGAGACGGTGACTGCAAAGACCATCGTGATCGCGACCGGCGGCCGGCCGAACCCGCATGAGGCGCTGCCCGGCCACGAGCTCTGCATTTCCTCCAACGAGGCCTTCCACCTGGAAGAATTGCCGAAATCGATCCTGATTGCCGGCGGCGGCTACATCGCCGTCGAATTCGCCAACATCTTCCACGGGCTCGGCGTCGAGACGACGCTGATCTATCGTGGTACCGAAATCCTCTCGCGCTTCGACGAGGACCTGCGCCGCGGGCTGCATGAGGCAATGGTCGCCAAGGGCATCCGCATCCTCTGCCAGGACGTGATGCAGAAGGTGACGAAGGGTGAAGACGGCCTCGTCATCGAGACGCTGAAGAACGGCACACTCAACGCCGGGATTGTCATGCTTGCCCTCGGCCGCGATCCGAACACGAAGGGGCTGGGGCTCGAAAAGGCGGGCGTTGCAGTCAACGAGCGCGGCGCCATCATCGTCGACGATTATTCTCGTACCAATGTCGAGAACATCTATGCGCTCGGCGACGTCACCGATCGGGTACAGCTGACGCCGGTCGCCATCCATGAGGCGATGTGCTTCATCGAGACGGAGTACAAGGACAATCCGACCAAGCCGGATTACGACCTCATCCCTACGGCGGTCTTCTCGCAGCCGGAGATCGGTACGGTCGGTCTTTCCGAAGAAGAGGCGGCCAAGCGCTACAAGGAGCTGGAAGTCTATCGCGCCCAGTTCCGGCCGCTGAAGGCAACGCTCTCGGGCCGGGCGGAAAAGATGATGATGAAGCTGATCGTCGATGCCGCAAGCCGCAAGGTGGTCGGCGCCCATATTCTCGGGCATGACGCCGGTGAAATGGCGCAGATCCTTGGCGTCACGCTGAAGGCGGGCTGCACCAAGGACGATTTCGACCGGACCATGGCGCTGCACCCGACGGCCGCCGAAGAGCTGGTGACCATGTACGCGCCGAGCTACCGTATCCGCGACGGCAAGCGCGTCTGATCCATCCTCATGAAATGAGGCCTGCCGCACAGGCGGCAGGCGAGGGTGATCTCTGTTTTATGCCGTCCTTGTCGCGAAACGGCTTCGCAGTTCTGCGCGACATGCTTAGCTCGTCAGGCGCGGCGCGCGGATAACCTTCAGGAACAGTGCCTTCATGGCATCAGAAATGCCCTCGGTCGGTGACACCTCGAAATAGAGGCCCGGCGAGGCGCAGGCGGCCATGCGCGTGGGTATCTCGTTCTGGAAGGGCTTGATCCAGCTATTGTACCAGCTGTTGCTCGGCAGTGGCAGGTAGGTGGTGTAGAGAATGGCGATCTTGACGCCGCGATCCTTGAGCGGCTTGCAGAAGGACGTGTCGATCGGCTCCTGGCAGCGGCCACCCGTCGTCTTCTTGGTGCAGGTCGAAGGCTTGTAGCTGTCGCCCACACCATCCGACACGAAGAACAGGATCTTTTCGGGCTTGGTATTCGACGTGCCGTCGCCGGCCGGATCGATGATGGTGTTCATCTGCGTCATGGCACTGTCGAAGCTGGTGAGCTGGTCCTGATTGTAGTTCTGATAGGGAATGGTCATCAGGTCGACGGCGTTGGTGTAGTTTTTCACCGTCGTCAGATCCGAGGTGAGATTTGAGATCGTCGTCAGCTTGGCATCCTCGGCCTTGGTGCCGAAGGTGTAGACGCCCATGCGGAACTGGTCGGCGCTGACGCGTTCTGTCTTGGCCGTATCGGTCAGCGCCTGGGTTGCCTGGCGCACGACATCGATACGCATGGCGACGCCGAGGCTCTTGGCGATCGTGTAATTGTTGGAGGCCTGGTCCATCTGGTGGCAGGCGAAGGCGCAGCCGGTCTTGGCCTGCAGCTTGGAAACGTCGGTCGGCGTTGCGGCGACACCCATGGACGGCGTGTTATCCAGAAGGATGTAGAAATCCATGAAGGACGCGGTCTGATATTCCGCCGTCGCCGAGCCCGATATGGTGATCGAGTCCTGGCCGAGGATATGCATGAAGGTGGTTGGTACGGAGGCGCTGAAGGTGACCTTCGAATTGAGCTTGTTGGCCGTCTTGGTGACGTCGATGCTCAGGTTCACCGCCACCGAGGTCAGTTCGCCGGACATCTGCGAGAAAAAGATGCTGCGGGCATCGGTCTTGGCGACCGAGATGGTGCCGTCTCCCTGCATCGTCATGGCAGCCGCCACCGCATCCGATTTTTCGGAAATCGAGCCGACGGCTGCAGCATCGGCCGCGGCATAGAGCTCGGTGCGCAGGCTCAGTGCATGGGCATAGTCCAGCGCCAGACCGGCAGAGCCTACCAGCGGCACCATCAGCAACGCCGTCATGATGCCGAAATTACCGGATCGGTCCGAAAGGAACGCGGACGAAAGGATACCCATGCTCAACCCCTATATTATTAGGGTCTGCTTTACATACGAAATCTAAATTAGCCGGAAAATAGCATGGTATATATCGCCTTAACGCCAGGTTCGACGTCGCATTGGCGCAGCCGGAGTGACGCTGCGAGCCGGCGATGGAAACTCTTTCGGGGCGCCGAATGCGCTACTAGGCAAGGGAAGCCGAAAGGTTTATAAGCCGCCGCATTCTTTAACGGGCAGGCATCCGGGTAAACCGGGTGGGGAAGCAGATGAGCGACATGGCACAGAATTGGACCCCGAGCAGCTGGCGCAGCAAGCCAATCCAGCAGGTTCCGGAATATCCCGACGCGGCCGCGCTGGCGGCGACTGAAGCCACGCTCTCCACCTATCCGCCGCTGGTTTTTGCCGGTGAGGCCCGCCGCCTGAAGAGCGCGCTTGCCAATGTCGCCGAAGGCAATGCCTTCCTGCTGCAGGGCGGCGATTGTGCCGAGAGCTTCCTGGAGCATGGCGCCGACAATATCAGAGACTTCTTCCGTGCATTCCTGCAGATGGCCGTCGTGCTGACCTTTGGCGCCCAGCTTCCCGTCGTGAAGGTCGGGCGCATCGCCGGCCAGTTTGCCAAGCCGCGTTCGGCGCCGATGGAAACGCAGAACGGCGTTTCGCTGCCGAGCTATCGCGGCGATATCGTCAACGGCATCGAATTCACGCCGGAATCCCGTATCCCGAGCCCGGAGCGCCAGCTGGATGCCTACCGCCAGTCGGCCGCAACGCTGAACCTGCTGCGCGCATTTGCGATGGGCGGCTATGCCAATCTCGACAACGTGCACAAGTGGATGCTCGGCTTCGTCAAGGACAGCCCGCAAGGCGAGCGCTACCGCAAGCTTGCCGACCGCATCAGCGAAACCATGGATTTCATGAAGGCGATCGGCATCACCTCGGAAAACAATCCGAGCCTGCGCGAGACCGATTTCTTCACCAGCCACGAGGCGCTGCTGCTGGGCTACGAAGAGGCGCTGACCCGCGTCGACTCCACCTCCGGCGACTGGTACGCCACATCCGGCCACATGATCTGGATCGGTGACCGCACCCGCCAGCTCGACCATGGGCATGTGGAATATTTCCGCGGCATCAAGAACCCGATCGGCCTGAAATGCGGCCCGTCGCTGCAGCCCGACAACCTGATCGAGCTGATCGACGCGTTGAACCCGGCCAACGAAGCCGGCCGCCTGACGCTGATCTGCCGCTTCGGCCATGACAAGGTCGCCGACAGCCTGCCGAAGCTCATCCGCGCCGTCGAACGCGAGGGCAAGAAGGTCGTCTGGTCCTGCGACCCGATGCATGGCAACACGATCACGCTCAACAACTACAAGACGCGGCCCTTCGAACGGATACTCTCGGAAGTCGAAAGCTTCTTCCAGATCCATCGCGCCGAAGGCACGCACCCGGGCGGCATCCATATCGAGATGACCGGCAAGGACGTGACCGAATGCACCGGCGGCGCCCGCGCCGTCACGGCCGAGGATCTGCAGGACCGCTACCACACCCATTGCGACCCGCGCCTCAACGCCGATCAGGCACTCGAGCTGGCCTTCCTGCTGGCCGAGCGCATGAAGGGCGGGCGTGACGAGAAGCGGATGGCCGCAAGGGCCTGAGGCGATTAGCCGATAGAGTTTGAAAAGCCCGGCCTAGCGCCGGGTTTTTTGTTTGTGGAGTCACGGGCTCGCCATTAACCCCTGTGATAAGCCCACCGATAAGGGAGGCGAGGGCATCACCGCAACTGAACATGAAGATGGTCGTCGTGACGCGCAGCGCGGCACCCCTGAAACCGCACATGATCGTCGGTGATGCCGAGCGCTTTTTTCAGATGCGGTTCAAGAAATACCTTCTCCACTCCGAACCGGCTCACGCCCTCGGTGGTGAGCCAATTCACCGCCGCCGCCGTCCGTTGCTTCTGAAGCCGGTAGGCAGGAAACAGCGGCTGGAGAAAATCGAGGTCCCAACGCCCCGTCAGCCAGTCGTTCCGCCCCTTGCATGGCTGTTCATCACTATTGGCGGGCTGTTCGAAAGCGAAGTAGCCGATTGGTGAGCGGGTGACGCCATCAAGGAAACTACCGCTGGAATCCTCGTAATAATAGGCGAAGTCGAGCTTCCTGCCGTCAGTATGCGACAAATGCGGCAGCAGCGGAAAGCCGGTCAGGAAGGGAAAATTGGCATCCAGTGCGATCGTTGTCGCGCCGGGAAATTGCCTATCCATATTGTCTGCAAGGGCATAGGCCAGATCGCGCACTGCAGGCGTGACATAATTTCGATTGAGGGCGCAGTAGATCGGTGAGCGGACGACAAGCTTGTTTGCAGCGTCTGCCAGACAGGACAGGGGAACACGCCCGAAGATCGGCGCAACGATGCTGGTTACAATCGTCAGGCTGGTATAGACGAGCAGGAAGAGTGCGAGCTTCGGCACAAATCTACGCACGGCCCAAAGGCGTGCAACCGCGATGCCTACGAGATAGGCGATACCGCCGATCTGTGTGAGCAGGGTCAGAAAGACGACGATTGCGAAACGAAAGTCGAAACGAAGCATCTGATGCTTTTTTTCACCGGAGGTTGCGATTTTCTTCCATTGCCATTCTCATGAGCGATGACACAAGAGGTAAGTTTGATGCGAACACGTCCGGCCGCGCGGCTGCTTCTGCTCGATCAGTTCGGGTGCGTCCTGCTTTTCAAATTCGTCTTCAGATCGGGCGCGCTTGCGGGGCGGCAATATTGGGCGACGCCGGGCGGCGGGCTTGAGGAGGGCGAGACGTTCGAGGCTGCGGCCTTGCGCGAGCTCAGGGAGGAAACCGGCCTCCATGTGGATCAGGTGGGATCATCGATCGACAGCCGATCTTTCGAATTTCAGCTCCACAATGGCGAGATGGTGCGCGCCGAGGAGCAGTTTTTTGTGGTGCGGACCGAGCGTGGGGCGATCTCCGATAGCGGCTGGACGGATCTGGAACGAGAGGTCATGGCGGATCACCACTGGTGGTCGACGGAAGAACTGCTTGCCAGTGCCGACGTCATTTTCCCGGATGGAATCGTCGATCTCATGAAGACCGCAGTCTCGCAGCCTGCGCTGCCGATCGCCATGAGACGGTGATCGAGGCCCTTGTCGTGATACCGCGCGCCCTGTATGCATTGCGCATGACCCGTGTACCGACCCTGTCCGGCCTGTATTACGCGCTGCTCCCATAGAGCGGCGACGGTCATCTATTCGAAACCCGAACGCCGCACGGTCGGCGGCGCGTGTTTCAGCGGAAGGTCTCCGGCCTCACGGCCCCACTGGAGACCCTCATGACCATCAATTTTCAGCCTTTCATCAAGCTTCGATCGGAGTTTCTGCGCGTTCTCGCGGAGCGCGGTTTCATCCAGCAATGCACTGATCTCGAAGCCCTCGACCACCGGCTCGGCACCGGGATCGGGACAGCCTATAACGGTTTTGACCTCACGGCCGACAGCCTGCATGTCGGGCATCTCATCCCCATCATGATGCTGCGTTGGTTTCAGAAGACCGGCCACAGGCCGATCGCGCTGATGGGCGGCGCCACGACGCGGCTCGGCGATCCGAGCTTTCGCGATACGTCGCGGCCATTGCTCAGCGAAGAACAGATCGCCGCCAATCTCGCCGGAATCCGGCGCATCTTCGAGCGGTTCCTGACCTTCGGCGGCGGGCCGACCGATGCGCTCATGGTCAACAACGCCGACTGGCTTGGTAGCCTGAAATACCTGGATTTCCTGCGCGATGTCGGTCCGCATTTCTCCGTCAACCGGATGCTGACATCCGAAAGCGTGCGCCAGCGGCTGGAGCGAAAGCAATCGCTCTCGCTGCTCGAATTCAACTACATGGTCATGCAGGGCTATGACTTTCACGTGCTTGCCGAGACGCATGGCTGCCTGCTGCAGCTCGGCGGTTCGGACCAATGGGGCAATATTCTCAGCGGCGTCGAGTTCGGGCGGCGTGCCGGCGGGCGAACGCTGTTCGGTTTGACGGCGCCGCTGCTCACGACCGCGTCGGGTGCGAAAATGGGCAAGAGCGCATCGGGCGCGGTCTGGCTGAATGCAGTTCGGCTGTCGCCCTACGAATTCTGGCAGTTCTGGCGCAATACCGAGGATGCCGATGTCGGCCGCTTCATGCGGCTCTTCACCGAGCTGCCGCTTGACGAGATTGCGCGCCTGGAAGCTTTGCGCGGCTCCGAGATCAATGTTGCGAAGAAGGTGCTTGCCGACGCGGTGACACGGCTCTGCCATGGCGCGGACGCGGCGACGCAAGCCTCCGAGACCTCTCGCCGCATGTTTGAAGAGGGCGAGGCCGCCGCAGGACTGCCGACGGTTACCATCAAGGGTGATCTGCTGCGCCAGAGCCTGCCGCTGCCGGATGCGCTTGTCGCATCGAGGCTTGCAAGGTCGAAAAGCGAGGCGCGGCGGCTGATCACCGGCGGCGGCGTGCGTGTCAACAGCAGCAACGTGTCCGATGAATCCATGCGGCTTACCGATACCGACATGGAGGAGGGCGTCATCCGCCTGTCGGTCGGCCGGAAGAAACATGTGCTGCTACGGCCGGAACCGTAATGCCATCGCGAGTGGGCTGCCTCACACGGCAGGCGGCCCGCTCGCCGATGTCAAAGGGCATGGTGCTGACGGAAATGCCGCTGCAGGAAAGACCGGGCCTTGAGGAAGCTCCATGTCCTGGGTGCGTCGGGCAGGAAACCATCGTCGTTCAGGATATCACTCAGCGGTGACGCGAAGAGTTCGGCGGCCTCGTTGCGGTCTGGTGCATGATGGGCGCCAGCGAGGATCGCGGCTGATGTGGAGCGGCTCGACGCCAGAATGAAAAGCTCGGGGTGGCAATGGACGGGATCGTAGGCGAGGCCGATCGCGAAGGCGGTGGAGCGATCGATATCGGTGACGGCGACCTCCTCGGCAAGTTCGCGGGCCGCCTCGTCGAAGAGATCGACTTCTTCGCTGGCACCCGGTTCCGCATAACCGCCGATCAGATAAAGGGCGCCTGGATTCTGCTCCGCAGTCAGGCTCCTCTTGGTGACGATCACCTGCTGGTCCGCGGTAACAAGGATAATGGTGAGCCCAAGCGGATCGGAGCGCTGGGCGTCGGGGTGCTCCGCGGCAAAGCCGGCATGGCGGGTGACGACATAGGCGGAGAAGCTCGTGCTTTGGGCCATGATGGTCAATCCGCCATTCTCGATGCGATGCTCGGCCAAGCGCAGGAGCTGCCCGTCGAAGGCCGCTGGGTGTCTTTCGAGAAAGCGATCCCAGCCGGCCCGCCGCAGCGCCTCGACCGGCTCGGAAAGCCGGAAGGTTCCGGCGCAACGGCAATGAATATGATCGACTGATATTGTGAATGCCTGGTCTGCGAATGTCATGCGCGCAATGTCTTTCTCAGCAATTCGATCGTCTCGGCAACAGATGGCCCCTTTATCGGCGGCGGCTCGGCCCGCTCGCAGAATTCGCGCCAGATGAAGAATGTCAGCTCGGCCCCATCGGTCGGCGTTTCGCCCGGGCCTTCGGCAAAGGTCTGCAGCAGACGGTAGCGCTGATCCTGCCAGAAGAGGTCTTCCACCCAGTCGTAGATCGGGATGATGTGGAAGTGGATGGGAAAGCCGGGCGAGTGGCCGTAGCGGCCAATATAGACGCGCTTTGCGCCGAGCACCTTACCGAGGGCATGCTGAGCTTTTGCCAGCAACGGGCCGAGCTCGCACAAGGCTTCCGCCGACAGGTCTGCGAGATCGTTGGTGAAGCTTCGCGAGCTGACCATGAGATAGCCGGGCAGAGCGGAATTGATGCGATGATTCACCAGCCAGCCGGATGTTTCGGACACATGGAACTGTGCAGGAATTTCCAAGGATGCCTTCCTCTCTTGCGTGGGCATGCGCGCAGATTCGTAAATTGGCTGACGATGACGTGCTTCGGCAAGGGCCGTGACTTTCGCTTCTTGTCGGGGCAAATTGCGGACGCACCGAGAGGGAATGTCTTGACTGAAATTGCATGCGCCATTTTCTGGCGGGAAGGACGGGTTCTGCTGGTCCGACGTGCAGGGCACAAAGAGCGCTTTCCTGATTGCTGGGATCTGGTCGGCGGCCATGTTGAAGCCGGCGAGAGCCCCGCGGCGGCAATGGTGCGCGAGGCAAAAGAGGAAGTTGGCCTGACCCCATCCCGATTTCGAAAGCTCGCCGAGCAGCCCGAGGAAGACACGATCTATCATCTCTTCCTCGTGAGCGAATGGCAGGGTGGAGAACCTGTATTGCTGGGAGATGAGCATACGGCGGCGCAGTGGGCCACGCCCGTTCAGGCAGAGGCGCTGGACGATTTGGGCCACCCACAATGGTGTTCGATCTTCCACGAGCTTCAAGAACAGTCTCTGGCCGGTGATATGCGTGGCTAATCGAAGTCAATTGCGTGAGACCGGACAATACATATAGATATATCTATATTTAAAGTGCGGGCCGGATTCCTGAATAAACGCGGCCCGCAATGTCTTACAGGCTCGTCGCAAGATCCCAGTTGTAGACGCAGCGATCAAGGCCGATGGCGATTTCCAGCACGAGAACATCCTGTTCCACAGCCGGCCCCTTCTTCGGCTGCGTCCTGTAGCGCTCGGGAAAATCCGTGCGGCGGGAGATAGAGCAGACTTCCATCCACTTGTCGCCGTTATCCACCTCCACATCGACTGTTGTCTGCGAATAGGCGGGCAGCCGGTCGGAAGGCACGATGCGGGTCGGCAGCGGGATGAGCGCGGCGATCATTCGGCGCACAGGCTCCAGCGCAGCCGCATGATAGTCGTTGCCGCTGTCAGCCGTGTAGGCGCATTGGAATTCCAGTTGCCAGAACTCCTTCAGGCGCATGTGCTTGGTCGGCTGCTCCTGTTCGCGCCGGTAGGATCGGCCGGCCTGCCAGACGCAGAGGGGCAGACGCGTTCTCGAATGATTGCCGAGAATGTGCTGCATATAGACGTAGGTCGAGAGCGTCGTTTCCGGCCTCAGCACGAGCGGCGCCTCGGTCTCGGTCAGTTGCTCCTGCGCCCAGATATCGGCATTGGTGTAGGCGTCCGAAATGAGGGCGCGAGGCGTCAGCGCCGGCGCCTCGACCCTTCTGACATCCCAGGCGGGGTTGACCGACCGGAGGAAGCTTCGCACCTCCTCGGAAATGAAACGGACCATGTGGTCACGCATGTTGATTTCGCGCTCTTCCCAGTGGACGAGCGAGTTGACATTGAAAAGATTGAGCACGGTGCCTGTCTCCCTGGCAGCCCTAACAGAAGGATGGGGGCTTTACGTCCAGCAGTTCGCCGGACGCATCAGGGCATCCGGACGTTACGGCTGGACGCGGAGACCTCGTCCGCCAAAAGCGCGCAGAACGGCAACCTGCGGGCAGGTGCGGTCGAGACGGAAAAGATGCGCGCTGTTGGAACTCATGACAGACGTCGTATCCGCGGGACCAGCGCTTGTCAAACCGGCTGCTCGCCTTGCGAGCAGATCTTCATCCATGCATTCTGCCGGCATGAGCGACATGGATCTGGACCATATTCTTAGAGAACTCGCGGCCCGCGAGCCGATCTTTCACCGGCGCGAATTCGGCACGTCGCGTGCCGATCTCGAACGGATGACCGATAGCAACTTCTGGCAGATCGGTGCGAGCGGAAAAGTTTATCAGCGCGGCTATGCGATCGAAACGTCGCTTGCGCGCTATGAGAAAGGGCCAGAGCCGCATGATTGGCCCTGCCGGGATTTCACCATCACGGTGCTGGCGGACAGGCTCTTCCTTCTCTCCTACATTCTCGAGGAGCCGCAGCGCGTAACGCGCCATTCGACCATCTGGCGTCAGGCCGCCGATGGCTGGAAGATCGTCTTCCATCAGGGCACCCCGATGGCGTGAGCCGGTTCGGTGCTCATCGCTATTGCACCAGTACCGACTGCTGGCAGCGGACATCCGTTACCCGCACATCGGCTTCGCCGATCTTGACGCCGAGCAGGGTCAGCGTGTTGAAAAGCAGCTCGTCGAGCGGCTTGGCAAGCCCGGTCAGCGTATCGGCGACCGCGCCCTGGATGACGGCCTTCGGCAGGCCGATACCGAGACCGAGGATGGTGACCTGGATGTCGGTATTGGTAAGCAGGCTGGTGACCGTCGAGGTCAGCGTGTCCTTGGTCGAAACATTCTTGATGGTCTTGGCGGAAATGTCCTGCGCAGCTTGATGCCGGCAATCGAGCTGATGCCAAGAACATTCAGTTCAAATGCGAGCCGCACCTGGGCGGTGCGCACGACAGCACCCGTGGTGCCGACGGCGTTGGAGGCCATTTCCTTCGGCGGCTCGCCGATTGCGAGTGTCAGTTTCGCGCCGGCAATGCCGGGGACTGCGGCGTTCAGGTTGACGGCCACCTGCTTCTTCTGGTTGGCGGCGATTGCGGCAGCCGAAAGGATATCCATCATGCTGGCATCGACAGATCGCCCTGCAACTGATGATGCTCTGCTCCAACGCATCAGTTTTCCTGAAGCCTTTGATCAGCGCTTTGGATTTGACTGGCTGTTGTACCGACGTCACTCTCCGGACTATTTCAGGGGGAACGGACATGAACGAACATCATGCGGGCGGGTGCCTGTGCGGCGCAGTGCGGTTCGAAGCGCGGGAGAGGCCCGATGTCCTGGTCGGCTGCCATTGCTCGCAGTGCCGGCGGCAGACGGGGCTTTATTATGCCTCGGCCGACGTGCCGGTTTCGGCCGTCACGATAACAGGCGAGGAAAACCTGCGCTGGTATCAGTCGAGCGATGAGGCCCGGCGCGGGTTCTGCTCGCAATGCGGTTCGGCACTGTTCTGGCAAAGGCTGGGCGGGCCGGCTATTTCCATCCTGGCCGGCGCTTTCGACGAACAGAACGGGCTCAGCTTCGGCTATCATATCTTCTGTGCCGGCAAGGGCGATTTCTACGAGATTCCAGATGGCGTTCCGCAATATGCTGCGGGACGGCCGTAGAGCTTTTTGTTTCACGCAATTCCTTACGCAAAACCGCTGCACGCCTTTGCTGGAATTGCTTTAGGCCTTCACGAAGCGGTAGGCGCTGTCCTTGCGTTCGGCATGACCGACGCCCGGATAGGACCAGTGATAGCCGAGCAGCTTGATCTTTTCCGAAGCAGCGCGGTCAAGAAGCATCCGGCGGTTTTTCAGGGCGGTTTCGGGATCTGTGTCGAAGCCGAAATGCCAGGCGGGGTGCTCGAAGAAGATCACGTCATTGGTGCAGGCGTCACCGGTGATGAGGAGATTGCCGTCGCCGGCGAGTTCCAGCGAGATATGGCCCGGCGTGTGGCCCGATGTTTCGACCACCTGCATTCCAGGCAGGATTTCCTGACCCGGCTTGACGAGGGTGAGCCGGTCCTTCACCGCAAAGAGATCGCGCTGCGCACCGCGGGCGAAATCGTGCAGGACGGCGGGCATATGGGTCTCGTAGTCCTTGTCGGTCCAGAAGTTCCATTCTGTTTCGCTGACGAAATACTGGGCATTCGGATAGAGCAGCTTGCCACCGGCCAGGGTCGTTGCGCCGGAATGATCCGGATGGGCGTGAGTGAAGATCACCTTGGTGATGGCTTCCGGCTCGATGCCTGCTGCCATCAGGTTGGCGGCGAGTTTGCCGGCGCTTGCCTGGAAATGCGTGCCGGAGCCGTTATCGATGAGGATCAAGTCGCTGCCATGGCGGATGAGCGGAATATTGGCCTGGACTGGCGCACCCGCCGCGTCGCCGCCGAGCTGCGCCAATATCGGCCGGCGCTCTTCCGGCGTCGCGTCGGGAAGCAGGACTTCGGCGGGCAGGGTGATGAAGCCGTCGCTGACGACAGTGATATCGAAGGCGCCGTGCGTAAAGCGATAGGACGCCGCCGCATAGGTGCCGCGCGGCAGGACAAGGGCCGCCGCGCCCGAGAGGGCGCCGGCCAGAAGCTGACGGCGCGTGGCCGACAGGCCGAGATTATCCGGATTGCTCATCTGCTCGTCTCCTCTTCGGTATCACCATGAGGAGACAATAACAGCACACCGATAGGACTTCGCCTATAAAATTCAATATTATCAATTATTTACATTGATTTTCAGTTCTTTACGGCTGATGCCGGGACACCATACCGGACAACCATTCCCTGCCGACGGTGACAACCGCATATCAGGAAGAAAAAGGCGCGCCACAAGGGCGCGCCGGCAACTCTTCGAGAGAAAACTCAGCCCTTGATGAAGGCCAGGAGGTCCGGATTGATGACTTCCGGGTGCGTGGTGCACATGCCGTGCGGGAAGCCCGGATAGGTCTTCAGCGTGCCGTGCTTCAGGAGCTTGGCGGAGAGCGGTCCCGAGTCGGCATAGGGAACGATCTGGTCGTCGTCGCCATGCATGACGAGAACCGGAACCGTGATCTTCTGAAGGTCTTCGGTGAAGTCGGTTTCCGAGAAGGCCTTGATGCAATCGTAATGGGCCTTGGCGCCGCCCATCATGCCCTGACGCCACCAGTTTTCGATCACGCCCTGGCTGACCTTGGCGCCCGGACGGTTGAAGCCGTAGAAGGGGCCTGTGGGTATATCGAGGTAGAACTGGGCGCGGTTGGCAACGAGGGCTGCGCGGAAGCCGTCGAAGACTTCGAGCGGCAGGCCGCCGGGGTTCTTGTCCGACTTGACCATGATGGGCGGCACGGCGCCGATGATCACGGCCTTGGCGACACGACCTTCCTTGGCGCGGGCGACATAGTGGACGACTTCGCCGCCGCCGGTCGAGTGGCCGATATGGACGGCATTCTTGAGATCGAGGTGATCGGTCAGTGCGGCAACGTCAGCCGCATAGGTGTCCATCTCGTTGCCTTCCCATGTCTGGGTGGAGCGACCGTGGCCACGGCGGTCATGGGCGATGACGCGGAAACCCTTTTCGAGGAAGAACATCATCTGCGCGTCCCAGTCGTCGGCGCTGAGCGGCCAGCCGTGATGGAAGACGATCGGCTGGGCGTCCTTCTTGCCCCAATCCTTGTAGAATATTTCAGTTCCGTCCTTGGTCTTGATGAAAGGCATGGTCTGGCTCCGATTTTCTGATGATGTTGAACTGGTTGCGGCAAGCGTGGTTTTCGGCAGGGCGAGGGCCGCAATGGCCGCGCCGCCTGCCAGAAGAACGTCCCGCCGTGTGGCATCCGCTGTCAGTACAATGCTGCGTTCATTCTCAGCTGTGGACATGATCGCCTCCGTGTGGGCTTCTCCGCGCCTCTTCGACGAGAACAAGCTGACCCACTTCCGGCGGCGATGCGAGTTAACCGTCGTAAATTGATGCAAAGCAATAATGACAGCAATGCGCCATTAGGCGTAATTACCTCATGAACACAATATGTTATCAGCAGGTTTTTCTTCTCAGAGCCGCTGCATGTTGCGCCGGACGGCCTGCCTGTTCTCCTCGAACGATCTTGCTTCCCTGCGCCAATGCTCGAAGTGGCCGCCGTCGCGCAATCTGACCGCGGCGTCTCGGCCAACCATCTTCTCGGCCGCCGCCTCATCACCCATGTGCTCCAGCACCTCAGCCACCATATCGAGCAGGGCGGCATGATCGTTGGTATCGTAGACCGAGCAGAGCAGCTTGAGCCGGGGGCTGCCGGAAGCAAGTTCGCGGGTGGCGTGCTCGGCCAGGTCTTCGGAGGAAAAGGAAAGCGGGGCAAACCAATATGCAAGGTAGGCGAGGTCTCGCAAATGCGGACCCGGGCCCGCCAGATCGAAATCGATGATCGCGATCGGAAGGCCGTCCCGGAAGATCATGTTGTAGGGTGCGAAATCATTGTGGCAGATCACGTCGTTGCGGTCGGCAACGGGGTAGGTGTAGGCCCAATTGCCATCGGGTACGAAATCCAGGTCTTTCGTCGCGTCATGGAATTGCCGCAGCATGCCCACGGCTTCGACGAGCGCGGCATCATTCGTCCAGAGCGTGTCCGGCATCGTCGCAGAACCCGCCATGTAAGAGAGGATTTCTCTTCCGCTGGCATCGATGCCAAGGAAGCGCGGGGCATGGCCGTAGCCTCGCCTGTCCAGTTGCTCAAGGAGCTTGTGGACATTGCCGCTGTTTGGGCCGACCGCACGGCGGACAGTATTGCCAACCCTGACAACGCCGGCATTGACATTGCCCCCGGCAAGCGGGATTTCCTCTGAAATCGGCATCGTCGTCCCCCCGGCATGGTTCGCTGATGACCGAATAGCGGAAAGAGGCACCTTTGCCCATGCACCGTTTGCGATCTGTTCAGGAGATCGCGACGTCACCCGCCCGCCTCTTGTCGAAGCCGCGGAAACTGCGATGTGCCAGCGGTGCAAGCGTCGTCACGAGGTAGGCAAGGCCCGTCAGGAAAAGTGCGGCCGAGAGGCCGAAGCCATCGATCAGCGCGCCGCCGACAAGGCCGCCGAAGGGAATGAGCGCCCAGCAGAGTGCGGCATTCAGCGAGGTGACGCGCCCCATCAGCGGCTTGGGGATACGCTCGAAAAGCACAGCCGTGATAATGGGATTGAGGAAGCCCGAGGCGAAGCCGCCGATGGCGAGGATCGCGAAGATCAGGGCGAGTGGGGAGTCCATTGCAAAGACCAGGAAGCGGGGGAAACCCGTCAACAGAAAGGCGACCGTGTAGACGGCAAGCCGCGGTAGGCGTTCGCCGATCATGGCGGCAATCGCAGCGCCGATCATCGACGCACAAGAGAAGACGGCAAACAGGGTTCCGAGCAGGGCCGGGCCATGGCCCGAACCCTGGGTCCAGACCGGAACCAGGACGACATAGTAGGCCTGATCGAGCAAGTTGGTGGTCGCTACCATCAGCACGATTGCGACGAGCACGGCATCACGCCGCATGAAGTGCCAGCCTTCCGCGAGTTCCCGCCCATAGGCCTTGATGCCGGATGCTGCGGACTTCACTGCATGCCGAATTGCAGGAATGCCGATAGCGACGATCAGCGCGGAAGCGGCGAAGGTGACGGCGTTGACCACCAGCGCCTGGCTCGGCCCGACAAGGGCAATCAACCCACCGGCACCTGCCGCACCCACCGTCGATGCGAGGCGGTCGATGACGCCGATGACACCGGTGACACGCTCCAGCGGCACGGCGGCAAGCCCAGCAATATCGGGGACCATGGATTGTTTTGCAGCATCGGAGGGGCCGCGCAGCACCCCCATGACAAAGACAATCGGCAATAGGATCGGCATGGTGAGCAGGTCGAGGAGATGCAGGAGCGGCACGAGACCGACCGTGATCACCGAGGCGCTGTCGCAGATGATGGCAACGCGTTTGGGGCCGACACGATCGATCATGGGGCCGCCGAGCGCCTTGGCGACGACATAGGGCAGCATTTCCATCATGGCGACGATACCAGTCAGCATGGCGCTGCCTGTGGTGCTCAGTACCAACCAGGGAATGGCGATGCCCGAGAGGCGCGTGCCCGAAAGGGAGAGCGTTTCTGCAACTGCGAGCGCGACAAAAGGGCTGCGGCTCATGGCTCGCTCTCTTCCTCGCCATGCGGCAGGCGGCCCGGATAGGGAAAGGCGTGCAGCATGACAGTGAAAGGCACCGTGTCGGCGGGCAGTGGCTCGCCAAGGGCCGGAGCTTCACGCATCGCTTCCATGAGAAACTCGTTCAGCCGCCTCGTCAGGGCTTCGGCTTTCTCGGCGGTCAGCGGAATGACGATGTCGCTTGCAGTGCTGGCCTTGCGCCATTCGAGCGGCAGTTCGGCATATTCCTCCGCCGCCTTCTGCATCTGGCCGACCTGCTGGGAGAGTATCGCCTGCGCGAAGGCGACGTCCATGTCGAAAGCCTCACCTTCGCTTTCCGCCGGTCGCACCGAGGTGATCTCGTGGGACGCCTTCCACCAGCGATCCCGGCGCGATGTCGCAGGCGCGTCCTCGATGAAACCATATTGGGCGAGCTGGCGCAGGTGGTAGCTCGTGGCACCGCTGTTAAGGCCGAGGCGCGCGGCAAGCTGGGTTGCCGTTGCGGGACCATCTATGCGCAGCATGCCGAGCATGCGCAGGCGCACCGGATGGGCGAGCGCCTTCAGCGCGGTGACATCGGGAACGATCTCGCTGACGTTACGCGAGGTGGCTGACGCCTGTGTAGGGACTGGCGGTTTCATGGTGACAGCCTAATATCGCAAACGATTCTTTGCAAATAGTTCTTTGCAAACCTTGAAAGAGGCTTTCAGTTGGCCGTTGCCGGGGCGTTGCGCCGTTCCAGCGCCACCTTGAGCAAGGCATGGGCCGAAAGAAGCGTTGAGGATTCGCTGTCACCGAGGATCAGAAGACCGGCGGAAGCACCTTCAGGTGTTATGTCCAGATGCTTGCCGGGCACAATGGCGACAGGCTTGCCCAAGGTCAGGAAGGTGCGGATCGTGGCTGCAACGCCATCGGCCAACCAGAGCGGGCCGGAAAGACCGATACAGAAGGCAGCATCGAAATCCTCCGTCACGATCTGGCCGAGATGTAGCGTATCGGCGAGATCATCTCGGGCAGCGCGGTCGTCGAGGAAGCGGCGGGTCGATGGTTCCGGATGGGTGGTCTGACGCAACTCGCTGGTCAGATCAGGGAATCCGCCTGACGGGGTTGCGAGGACGACTTCTGCATGTGCGTCTCTGAAGAGATAATAGGCCGGCGCGAGGCGTGAGATCCGGACCTCGCTGCTATCTCCATCCATGGCGAGAACGATCAGAAAACGAATGGGTATGTCGCCGTCCATGGCATGCTCCTCTTGAAGGGCAATGATGCACGGATGGCGAGTGGCGGACGAGTTGATCGTTGTAAATCGGTGTAAAGAGGTTCAGCCCGCAGCACCCGAAAGCTGCGCCGGCTCATGGCCGAGGGCTTCGAGTTCGAGGTTGATGCGGCGTTCCCAGCCGGCAGCGCGATCCTGTCTTGCAGCTGTGCGTGCCACTTCGAGGATCGCCGAAGCGGCATCCAGCGCGTCCGGCCCCTGTCCCTTTGCGGTGACCAGTGCTTTCACCCGCAGGAGTTCGGGCAGGCACCAGCGTTCGCCCGAGACATCGCAATGGACAAGCGCAGCATCGATTACTCCGCCGGCCTCTGCATGCTGGCCGAGGCCGGAAAGGGCTTGCGCCTCAATGGACTGGAAGTAGGTGCGGAATAGGTTGAAGCCGGCGCGATCGAGGATATCCATCGCCGGACGCAGCTTTGCGAGGCAGAGCCGGTATTCGCCGGCATGCAGATGCAGCTCCGCTTCGAATCCATCGGCATAGGTGTGCCAGACATCGAGTGACAGGGCCTTGGTATGGTCGCGCAGCAGCCGGATCGCGTTCGCGGCTTCTTCGTCATTGCCGGAGAGAAGCGCAAGCGGGCAGACGGCCTCGGCGAGCAGATTGCTGATCGAATGGTTGTGGCCGATCTCGCGGGCGTAGCGCATTGTCTCTTCGGCCTCGTCCAGCGCGGCCTTCTCGTCGCCCGACATCCAGAGGCAACGGGCCAGGATGATGCGCGCCGTCACGCGCTGGTCGAACTGGAAGCGCACGGAGTGGTGCGCCTGAGGCACATGCTCGTAGTCGGCCAGCATGGCCAGAAGCTCATCGCGGGATTCGGCATGGCGGCCGAGCCAATGCAGCGTTGCGGCCCTCATGCGCCTGCCGATGATGATATCGCTCGGATCGGAGGAGGAGGGAGCAAGGGCTGTAAAACGCGCCGCCAGCTCCAGCCCCTGGCGGGGCTCGGCGCGGTTCAGCATGTCGACCCAGAGCGCCCAGATGGCGCGCAACTGATGGTCGATATCGCCGAGCTCCTCGGCAATGCGCCTGGCCGTCGTCCAGGCAGCGACGCCGAGTTCCGGCGCATGGGTGGCGCGCAGCTGCGGCCAGCCCAGTGCGGCATAGAGCTTCATGCGGCTCCTCTCATCCAGGCCTGGGCGGGCATCGAGAAAGGCGATCGCATGGGTCAGCGCGGCCAGGCATTCGTCAAGCAGCGACAGGCGGAAGAAGAGTGGCAGGGCAGCGACCGTCAGACGCACGCCGAGCAACGCATCGCCGAATGGACCGAAGGCCCAGTCGACGGCTGCGCGCAAACCCGGAACCTGCTGGGCGAAATCGTCAGGCCATTCCTCCGGCAGGGCGGCGTAGAGATCCTGCTCGGCGCTTTCGAGCGCGACGGAGAGATGAGTCGAGAAGCGGGCCATGGCACCGGGGAGTTCACCCGATCCGGCAAGTTTCTCACCGGCATAGAGGCGCGTCGTATCCAGCAGCCGGTAAAGCGTTTCGTCGGTCGCGCTCTCGACCACGACCAGCGATTTGGCGACGAGGGCGGCAAGCAGATCCTCTGGCTCGCTGCCGGAGAGCACGGCACCTGCGGCCCTGCCACTGAAGCGGCCGCGGAAGACGGAGAGTTCGCGCAGGGCCTGCTGCTCCTCCTGCGACAGGATGAGATAGCTCCAGTCGAGCGTGGCGCGCAGCGTCTGGTGGCGCGGCAGGGCCGTGCGCCGGCCGCGGGTCAATACCCGGAAACAGTCGGACAGCGAGCGGGAGAGGGCGGCAATGCCCGTCGCCTCCAGCCTGCCGGCCGCAAGCTCGATTGCCAGCGCGATACCGTCGAGCCTCGTGCAGATATCGACGACATCGGTGGCATCCTCATCCGTCAGTTCGTAACCGCCGAGGCAGGCATCGGCGCGTTCGACGAAGAGCTGGACGGCGGGCGAGACGAGAGCAGCTTCCGCTGTCACGGCGGACGCCGGCAGATCGAGGGGCAGCAGGCGGTGAACGCGTTCGCCATCGGCGCGCAGCGGCTCACGGCTGGTGGCGAGGATATGCAGATCGGGCGCTTCCGCGAGCAGATCCTCGGCAAGCTCGGCGATATCGGCCACGACATGCTCGCAGCTATCCAGCACGAGCAGGAGGTTGCGTGGCTGCAGATGGACGGCGATTTCCCTGACGATGTCATCGCTGCGGGAGAGGATGCCGAGCGCAGACGCCAAGACGGTGGGCACAAGATTTCCGGTCGCGACTTCCGACAGGTCGATCCAGACGATTTCGCCTTCGAAGCCGCCGCGCGCAATCAGGGCGCGGGCGACGGTGGACTTGCCGATGCCGCCAGGACCGGCAATCGTCACCAGCCGGCTCTTGGCAAGCTGTCCGGCCACGGCCGCGATCGTCTGTTCGCGGCCGAAGATGCGCCCAGGCAGGCGTTCCGGACGGGATTTCTGAGGTATCGGTGAGGCGGCGGCAGGCTCAGCGCCATTGCTGCGGCGGTTGACGGGAGCGATGAACGTATAGCCGCGGCCCGGCACATTGGCGATGAACTGCGGCTCGCGCCTGACGTCGCCCAATGCCTTGCGCAGCGCCGAAACATGGACGCGCAAATTGGCCTCATCCACGAAAGTCTCAGGCCAGACCTGCCTGACGATCTCGGCATTGGTCTTCAACTCGCCCGGATGATGGAGCAGAAACAGGAGTATGTCGACGGCGCGGCTACCGAGCGGCACGGCAGAACCGTTCCGCATCAGGCTGCGCCTGGCGGGCACGATCGAAAATGCGCCGAAGTGAAACTCTTCTTCCAAGCCCGGCCCCTTGCGTGGTGCCGGCAGGTTGATCCCAATGGCAGCGCCCTGTCAAATGAAACGCAGCGGCAGGGCGGGAATTGCAAGGGGATTTCAGATGTTTAAGGCCACGCTATTTTAGCGGCGTCAAGCCTGTCCGCGTTCCCCAAGGATTGCGTTCAGCCGGGAGACGTCTTCGCGCAGCGCGGTCAGTTCCGTCAGAACCCGCATGTCGATCTTCTGATGCAACGAGAGCACCTCCAGTTCTGCTTTCAGGTTCACCTCGTAATCCTTGGCCGCTTCGAAACGGTCGCGTTCGGCCTGACGGTTCTGCGACATCATGATGATCGGCGCCTGGATGGCGGCGAGCATGGAGAGGATCAGGTTCAGGAAAACGAAGGGATAGGGGTCGAAGGCGCGGGTCATCAGGATGACCGTATTGATGACCGTCCAGATCACGAGGAAAGCGAGGAAGGCGAGGATGAAAGACCATGAGCCGCCGACGCGGGCGATGCCATCCGCCAACCGCTGGCCGACGGAGGATTCGGCAGCAATGGCGGCGTTGATGTCGGTGGAGATGATCTTGCGCTCATGTGCCTTGGCCAGCACGCGCTTTTCGATGTCACCCAGTTCTTCGGCCGATTTGCCGAAATGCAGGTGGACGAAATTAGGAAGATTATACATGGCATTGTCCCGGGAATGGATCGAATTGGCGCGCAGTATTCCGCCACTGCCGCAAATTGCAATGCGTATCGGCGTCGCGCAAGGCAAACAGAGGTGTGAGTCAGCATTCATCAAATTTTCGCCGCAGATCGATACGGCTTTTGACGCCGCTTATTGCGGTGCACGAAGGGGCGGATTAAATGAATGACATGACACAGGAAAACGCTCTCTCCCATACGTTCAACATCGCCATCGCCCAGCTGAACCCCACGGTGGGCGATGTCGCCGGAAACCTTGCCAAGGTGCGCGAGGCGCGTGCCGATGCAGCCCGCCAGGGCGCGCAACTGCTCATGATGACCGAGCTTTTCATCTCCGGTTACCCGCCGGAAGACCTCGTTCTGAAGCCGGCGTTCATCCAAGCCTGCTGGAAAGCGGTGGAAAGCCTTGCGGCCGATACCGCCGATGGCGGACCGGGCATCGTCATCGGCTTCCCGCGCCAGGACGAGACGGGCCGCTACAATTCCATCGCCGTGCTCGACGGCGGCAAGGTGATCGCCGTCAGAGACAAGATCGACCTGCCGAACTATGGCGAGTTCGATGAGAAGCGCGTCTTCGATCAGGGCGCCATGCCGGGGCCGGTGAACTTTCGCGGCGTGCGCATCGGCATTCCGATCTGCGAAGATATCTGGGGCGATCTCGGCGTCTGCGAGACGCTGGCCGAAAGCGGGGCGGAAATCCTGCTCGTGCCGAACGGTTCGCCCTATTATCGCGGCAAGGTCGATATCCGTCATCAGGTCGTGCTGAAACAGGTGATCGAAACCGGCCTGCCGATGGTCTATGCCGCCCAGCTCGGCGGCCAGGACGAGCTCGTCTTCGATGGCGCAAGCTTCGCCTTCAACGCCGACAAGTCGCTCGCCTTCCAGCTCAGCCAGTTCGAAACGGCACTGGCCGTCACCACCTGGAAACGCACCGAAAACGGCTGGCATTGCTCGCAAGGGCCGATGGCGCGCATACCCGAGAGCGAAGAAGCTGACTACCGCGCCTGCCTGCTCGGCTTCCGCGACTATGTGAACAAGAACGGCTTCAAGAATGTCGTGCTCGGGCTTTCCGGCGGCATCGATTCGGCGATCTGCGCGGCAATTGCCGTCGATGCGCTCGGCGAGGAGCGGGTGCGCACGGTGATGTTGCCCTACCGCTATACATCGGAGGATTCGTTCAAGGACGCCGCCGATTGCGCCAAGGCGCTTGGCTGCCGCTATGACATCGTTCCGATCGAAGAACCGGTTGCTGGCTTTTCATCCGCACTCTCGAATCTCTTCGAGGGCACAGACAGCGGCATCACCGAGGAAAACCTGCAGAGCCGCGCACGCGGCGTCATCCTCATGGCGATCTCCAACAAGTTCGGCTCGATGGTCGTCACCACCGGCAATAAGTCGGAAATGTCGGTCGGCTATGCGACGCTCTACGGCGACATGAACGGCGGCTTCAACCCGATCAAGGACCTCTACAAGATGCAGGTCTATGCGCTGGCCCGCTGGCGCAACGAGAATGTGCCGCCGGATGCGCTCGGCCCCTCAGGTGTAGTCATTCCGCAGAATATTATCGACAAGGCGCCGTCGGCCGAACTTCGCCCGGATCAGAAGGACCAGGATTCGCTGCCGCCTTATCCAGCGCTCGACGACATTCTTGAATGCCTGGTCGAACGGGAAATGGCGGTCGAGGAGATCGTGGCGCGCGGCCATGATGTCGAGACGGTGCACCGCATCGAGCATCTGCTCTATCTCGCCGAATACAAGCGCCGCCAGTCGGCACCGGGCGTGAAGATCACGAAGAAGAATTTCGGCCGCGACCGGCGCTACCCGATCACCAACCGGTTCCGGGATCGCTGAGACGCTTCAAATATCTGGGAGGGATGAATGCGCAGCTCAGTTGAAATCTACAATGTGCGGCGGGGTGAAAGCCGTGTCATCTGGCAGACGGAAGCGCTGGTGGAGGCGCCGAATTTCTCGCGGGACGGCGCCTATCTGCTGATCAATGGCGACGGGCTGCTCTATCGCCTGCGTCTCGACGGCAGCGACCTGGTGGAGCGTGTCGATACCGGCTTTGCGGTCCATTGCAACAATGACCACGGGATATCGCCCGATGGCGAGCAGATCGTCATTTCCGACAAGACCGAATTCGGCAAGTCGGCGATCTACATCCTGCCGATCGAAGGCGGCAAGCCGCGTCTGATCACCAGGAACCTGCCGTCCTACTGGCACGGCTGGTCGCCAGACGGGCGCGAGCTTGCCTATTGCGGTATCCGCAACGACGTCTTCGATATCTATACGATCTCGGTCAATGGTGGTGAGGAGAAGCGGCTGACGCATGGCGAGGGCCGCAATGACGGGCCGGACTGGTCCGCCGACGGGCAGTGGATCTATTTCAATTCGAGCCGTACCGGGCTGATGCAGATCTGGCGCATCCACCCCGACGGTACGGGTCTCGAGCAGGTGACATCGGACAATTACGGCAACTGGTTCGCTCATCCATCGCCCAACAATGACAAGGTGCTGATCCTCTCCTACGACCCCGACGTTTTCGATCATCCGCGCGATCTGAATGTGCGCCTCAGGATGATGGACATGGACGGCGGCAATCTGACGGAGCTGTTCGAGCTTTTCGGCGGGCAGGGCACGATCAACGTGCCGAACTGGTCGCCTGATGGCGAGGAATTCGCTTTCGTACGGTATTTTCCGGCGAGATCTTGAGAGGGCGCACCGCCATTTGATGATGGCGGTGGCGCCTCAAGTCTCACGCGACCCTTCTGAGATAGGCATTACCCGTTCATGAGAGGGATCGTTACACAATTATGCGCAAGGTATTGCTCGCGGCATTCGCCTGCCTGATCTGCTGCCGTGCTTTACTGTTTGTTATGTTTCCGGTCGAGTATCTGCGATGGTTCGGAAAATACCAGGAGTCTCAAACTCTGAACCAGATGGCGCTCCCCATCGCCAAATTCTACATTCAGCATGATATTAAATATGCTTGTGGCAACGAGACTTACTTCAGAAATTACAACGCCATGAACTTCTTCGATGATCTGCCGCTTTCGCCTGAAGAGGAAGTCACGCTCCAGTCACAGGACAAGATTGCGCGCCTGTTTTTAAGTGACGTCGTTGACGACGAGAGTGAATATTTCGACTCTATCCGCGCGGTGGCCGATTATAATTTGCTTGTCGCCTCTAAGTGCTTGCACAGGCGTATTTCGTGAAAGCCTCACTGGCGATCGGGCGCCTCACCGGTTAAGGAGAGGCGGCGCAATATCGGCATTATGTGAATGGGCGGCGGGTGTCTGCCTGCCGCGCTTGATGCTGCCTATCAAGCCGCAACAGCGGCCTTGCGGCGATCGCGGACGGCCTTGGCGAGATCCTCGAGCACGTCGACCGACATATCCCAGCCGATGCAGCCGTCGGTGATCGACTGGCCATAGACGAGCGGCTTGCCGGGGACGAGATCCTGGCGGCCGGCGACGAGGTTGCTCTCGATCATCATGCCCTTGATGTGATCGTTGCCGGCGACGATCTGGCCGGCGACGTCGTGGACGACCTTCGGCTGGTTCATCGGATCCTTGCCGCTGTTGGCGTGGCTGGCGTCGATCAGCATGCGCGGGTCGACACCGAGCTTGGTTGCCTCGGCGATAACGGCCTGCACGTCGGCTGCCTCATAGTTCGGGCGCTTGCCGCCACGCAGAATGATGTGGCAGTCCTCGTTGCCGCGGGTGGAGGCGATCGCTGCCTGTCCATCCTTGGTGACCGCCGGGAAATGATGCGGCTGGGAAGCCGCCATGATCGCGTCGAGCGCGACACGCGCGCTGCCGTCCGTGCCGTTCTTGAAGCCGATCGGGCAGGAGAGACCCGAGGCGAGCTGACGGTGGATCTGGCTTTCGGTCGTGCGCGCGCCGATGGCGCCGTAGCTGACGAGATCGGCGATGTACTGCGGCGTGATCGTATCGAGGAATTCGCAGCCGGCCGGCAGGCCCATGGCGTTGATGTCGAGCAGCAGGCGGCGGGCGAGGCGCAGGCCTTCCTCAATGCGGTAGCTGCCGTCGAGATGCGGGTCGTTCATCAAACCCTTCCAGCCGACGGTGGTGCGGGGCTTTTCGAAATAGACGCGCATGACGATTTCGAGATCGCCGGAGAGGCGTCGTCGCTGCTCGACGAGACGGGACGCGTATTCGCGGGCGGCTGCCGGATCATGGATCGAGCAGGGACCGATGATGACCAGCTGGCGGTCGTCCTTGCCCGTCAGGATATTGTGGATCGTGTCGCGCGTGCCGGTCACGGTCTCGGTCACCGCTCGGTCACGCGGGATTTCCTTGATAATATCGGCAGGCTTGGTCAGCGGGGTGATCTCGACGATGCGCAGATCATCAATAGTGTCAGTCACGGTATGCTCTCCTGTTTGGTCATACCGTGGCGGAACAAAAAAGCCGCCAGGTTGACTAGCGGCTGTTCGGGTGTGTCGTCGCGTTAGTTTCGGTTACGCACAGACCCGCATCCGCTGGAAGCAGCGGTACGAATAAAATCGCGATGCGTAAACGGACGAAATCGACATGCCGCCTATGTAGACATGCGAATTGGAATTGTCACGTGGATTCTGTGAGGAAAAATGACAGGCCTGTGAAGTTTTATCGGCTTTCGGCCATTGCCTCTCTCTGGGCATCTTCCGGCGCAGCCGCTTCGGCATGTCCATGCTTGCCGCGGCGTGTCGTCATGTCATCGCCTGCATTGGCGGGCAGGCGCAGGAAAGTGATGCAGGCGAGTGAGGAAATCCCTGCCACGATGAAGAAGGCGATATGGAAATCGGTGACCGTAAGTTGGCCGCCGTGGAAGCTGGCGGACACTTCCAGGATCGTCCCTGCGACTGCAACACCCATGGCCATGGAGATGCGCTGCGCCACGGCATTGATGGCCGTCGCCTGACTGCTGTCGGCCTCGTCGACATCCCCGAAGGCCATGGCGTTGACACCCGAGAAGGCCATGGAGCGCAGCAGTCCGCCGACGAGAAGAGAGCCCATGATGAGATAGATCGGCGTTTGAGCAGTGAAGAGGCCGTTCACACCGAGGAAGATTGCGGCAAGGAAGGTAGTGAGCGCGATGACGTTGCGGAAGCCGAAGGCGTTATAGGTGCGGGTTGCGGCGAATTTCGAACCCATGGAGCCGAGTGCGCTGACGAAGGTGACAGAGCCAGACTGCAGCGGTGTCAGGCCGAAACCGAGCTGCAGCATCAACGGCATGAGGAAGGGCAGCGCGCCGAGCCCCATGCGGAAATTCGAGGCGCCGAGGATCGCCGCCCGAAACATCGGGTAGCGGAACATTTTCGGATCAAGCAACGGATGCGGCGTGCGCCTGGCATGGACGAAATACAGGATGCCGGAGAGGACGCCGACCGCGACTGTGACATAGCCGTAGATGACGGGAACGGCGGGCAGGCTGATGACGGATATGCCGAAGACGAAGCCGGCAAAGCCGATCCCGGACAGGAAGAAACCCGGAAAATCCATCGGCTTCGGGCTGCGCGGCTCAATTGCCGGCAGGAAGCGGGTGACCAGCGCAATGCCGATAATGCCGATCGGCACATTGATCCAGAAGATCCAGTGCCAGCTGAGATAGGTCGTCAGGAAGCCGCCGATCGGCGGGCCCATGATCGGGCCGATAAGAGCGGGTATGGTGAGCCACGCCATGGCATTCACCAGCTGGTGACGTGGCGTGCCGCGCACCAGAAGCAGCCGTCCGACCGGCGTCATCATCGAGCCGCCGGCGCCCTGGATGAGCCGGGAAATGACGAAGGCTGCGATGGAATTGGAAAAGGCGCAGGCGATCGAACCGGCCATGAAAACGGAGATTGCCAGACGGAAAATGTTGCGCGCGCCGAAGCGATCCGACATCCAGCCGCTGATCGGAATGAAGATCGCAAGCGCCACAAGGTAGCTGGTTACCGCAAGCTTCAGCGCGATCGGCGAAGTGCCGATATCGGCCGCTATAGCCGGCAGGCTGGTGGCGATCACGGTCGAATCCATCTGTTCCATGAACAGGGCGACCGCAAGGATCATCGGCGTTAAGCGGGACACGGGCAACCGGGATGCAAGGAGAAGGGATTCGACGCCAATGGCGCCGCTCGGATCAGGGTCTCGTTCTAGGCCAGCATTTTCAACCTGTCCACGAAATGAATGTCGCATGTGGCTTGCGGCCATGCCCTTTCCGCGCCATAGATCGCCCTGTCAGGTGCCCGCTGTCACCAGCGGGAGAATCGGGAATCCGGTGGAAGACCGGAACGTGCCCAACGCTGTAAGGCTGACGCTCGCCGTTCAAACTACGCCACTGGCCTTGCGGCCGGGAAGGCAGCGGCGAAGCGAAGGACGCCGAGTCAGAAGACCGGCCTGGCAAGATAGACCCAACCCGCGCGGACGGCGGGCGGTTGCGTTGTTGGGGATTTGACGATGCGACCCATTGATGATGCCGTTTGTCCGGCATCCAGCTTTTCTGCGGCCGAACGCGAGGCCGTCTATCACGCGATCATGACGCGGCGCGACGTGCGCAGCCAGTTCCTGCCCGATCCCTTGCCGGACGATCTGGTGACGCGGCTTTTGACGGCGGCGCACCACGCGCCTTCGGTCGGTTTCATGCAGCCGTGGAATTTCATTCTGGTGAAAAGCGCCGAGGTGAGGGCGCGCGTGCGCGATGCGTTCCTCGGGGCGAATGAGGAAGCGGCCCGCATGTTCAACGGCGAGCGGCAGGAAAAGTATCGTTCACTGAAGCTCGAAGGCATTGTCCAGGCGCCGCTCGGCATCTGCGTGACCTGCGATCCCACCCGCAGCGGCAGCGTCGTGCTGGGACGCACGCATAATCCGCGCATGGACAGCTATTCCACCGTCTGCGCCATCCAGAACCTGTGGCTCGCGGCCCGTGCCGAAGGCGTCGGCATCGGCTGGGTCAGCATCTTTCGCGAGGGCGACCTCAAGGAGATACTTGGCATTCCCGATCATATCGAAGTGGTCGCCTGGCTCTGCGCCGGCTTCGTCGACCGGCTCTACGAGGAGCCGGAACTGGCGGTCAAAGGCTGGCGGCAGCGGGTGGCGCTGGAAGAGCTGGTTTTCCATGACGGCTGGGGGCAGGTGGAAGGCGAGGCAGCGCCGGTTTGAGCCGGCGCGGGTGTGCTTCACTCGGCCGGCTGGGTGCTGCAATCCTTGGGGCAGGCCGGTGTTCTCCAATGGCCAAAGGTGAGGAAGCTCGCAGCAGCGAGAATCCAGACGCCGATCGCTCCATAGAGCATGACACCGCCGAAGCCTGCGACCAGCGCATCATGCACCGTCTCGGCGGGAATATCAGGCAGGGCGGCGATGCTGCCGGCGGAGATCCGTTCGGCAAGCAGGCGCAGATCGCCTGCGTCCATCGAGTTCGGCAAGGCGCTCTTCAGATGGGAGAGCACACCACTGAACAGGATGAAGCCCATGACTGCGATGTTGATCGCGAGCGAGATCATCCGGGCGCTCATGTCGATGCCGGAGGCCATGCCGGCGCGGTCGCTGGATACCGCACCGGTTGTCGTGTTGGTGACCGGGGTATTGGTGAAGCCAAGCCCGATGCCGGCAAGCAGCGCGCCGGGCAGCATCGTCAGCCAGCTTGGCGCGGCGGCGGCGCTGCCTGACTTCATCAGCAGGAAGCCGAGCCCGATGGTGAAAAGGCCGCCGGGAATGATGATACCCGGCCGGTAGCGCAGCATAAGCTGCTCGGCAAGCGGCGGCACGACCAGCGTCGGCAGCGTATAGGCCAGCAAGGCGATGCCGGCGGCCACACTGCCGTAACCGAGGCCGGCTTCATACCAGATCGGCAAATAGATCATGAAAGGCCAGAAGCTGATATTCATGGCGGCCGAACCGACAATGGCGCCCGAGAAGGTGCGGATGCGGAACACCGAGGCATCGAACATCGGTCGCGGGTTCAGCTTTTCGGCAACGACGAAGGCGACGAGGCTTGCGGCACCAAGTCCGATAATGCCAAGCGCAGCCGGGCTCGCAAAACCGAGAGCAGGCCCCTGGGTGATGAAGAAGGCAAGGCAGAAGACCGCCAGCGAAAGGGTAGCGATGCCGGCGATATCGAGCCGTCCGGCTGCAGGATCACGCGATTCCTGAATTCCCGTCAGCGCGAGAGCGATTGTCACAGCCGCCAGCACGGCATGGATGAGGAATACCCATTGCCATCCGGCCACCGCCACGATGCCGACGCCGACGATCGGGCCGAAGCCCAGGCCGATGCCGAAAATGATGCCCCACCAGCCGAAGGCGATACTACGGGCGCGGCCCTCTTGGAATTGATGGGAGAGCACGGCTACCTGGCAGATCAGCATGAAGCCGCCGCTCATTCCCTGCAGAAAACGAGCAACGATCAGCAGCGAAACATCCTGCGCGAGGCCGGCAATCAGCGAGGTGAGGCCGAAGACGGCAATGCCGATCAGGAAGACGCGCTTGCGGCCGTAGCGGTCGGCCAGTGTGCCTGCGGCCATCAGCACCGTCGTAACGGCGATCGTATAGGCGTTCATGATCCATTGCAGGGCACTGAAATCGGCGTGAAGCACTTTTTCCAAAGTGGGCAGGATTGCCGGCACGCTCGATATTTCGAGGCCGAACATCAGCGAGGAGAGACAGGCAGCCAGCAGGGCAATGATGCCCCGCGCACGAGGGGATGAATGGGAATCAGGGGGCATGTTTTGGCCTTTCGACGTTGAGGCGCACAACGTGACATCCGCTGTGGTCCATTTGCGTCAGCATAGGCGGGACTTGATCATTACAGAATTGGATGATTACATATTTCAGACACAACAAATTCGAATGATTGGTTTCAACCATGCTCGATGTCGATTCCGTTCAGGCCTTCGTGGCGATCGCCGACAACAAGAGTTTCACCCGCGCCGCCAACGAACTCGGCAGCACGCAAGGAGCGATCAGCGTCAAACTGAAGCGGCTGGAGGAGCGGCTCGGCCACCGGCTGATCGAACGCACACCCCGGCTGGTGCGGCTTTCGGCGCAGGGGGCAGTGTTTCTACAGGCCGCACGGGAATTCCTCGAAGCCCATGACAGGGCCGTTGCGGCACTCTCTTCGTCGCGCCGCCATTTCACGATCGGCATTGCCGCGCATGTGGCCGGGCCGGAGGTTCCGACACTGCTTGCGCGCCTCAACGCCCATGATCCGGGTCTGACGATCGAGGTGCGGATCGATAATTCCTGCACCCTGCTTGCAGCTTTCGATCGCGGCGAACTGGATGCGGCGATCATCCGCAGGGACGAAGACCGGCGCGACGGCGAGGTTCTGGGGCCTGAGCATTTCGGCTGGTTCGCCACGCCACAATTCGAGTATCGCCGCGGCGAGCCGTTGCGTCTTGCAGCACTATCGCCGACCTGCGGAGTGAGGGCTGTCTGCACCCGCGCGCTTGATGCGGCGGGCATTCCCTGGACCGAAGTCTTCCTCGGCGGCGGCTCTTCGGCTGTGACCGCGGCCGTTTCGGCCGGGCTTGCCGTCTCGACCTTCTCCTATCGCCTGGCCCCCGTCGGCACTGTCGAAGTCAGCGAGCGTTTCGGCCTGCCGCCATTGCCGTCTTCGGAGATCGTGCTGCATTCGACGCTGACGGACGCCAAATCGCGCGCGGCACTACGCACGCTGGCAGCCGCCTTCAGAGAGCATCGCGTGTCCAGCTGATAGCGCGGTTTCTATTGCACCGAGATCGTGATTATTGCTGCTGTTGGGGCTGCGGGCCCGATGCCGCGGGATTGGCGAGATCGATCTTGCCCTGATCGCCGGCGAGGAATTGCGGGCCGACCTGGCGCACCTTGTTGCTGGCGGGATCATAGGGACGATCCGGTACCTGGACCTGCGGGGCAGGCGGGGCGCTTGCCGCTTTCGGAGCTTCGGTGTGGACCGTGGTGATGGAGCTTTTCGGCTCAGGCGCCGGAGCAGAGGCCGTCTGGCTCTTGCGCATTTCCTCGTAATAGGCGCTGAGATTGCACGAGCAGGCGGATTTTTCGCCAGGCGCGCGGGTCTTGTAGGCGAAGGCGTTCTTCATCGCGCCATAGGGCGCGCCTGTTGCCGTCGAGATCATGTTCGAGGCTTCGGTGCTGGAAATATCCCGGTAATAGAGTTCCGTCTCCACACCGGGGCACATTTTCGAGCACGTCGCGGCATCGCGGCCGAAATCGACCGAAGTGGCATTGTTGCTGATCGGGAAGAAGCCGCCATCACAGGTGCGCACGCAGATGGTGCTGACGGGCGAAAGCATTTCGGCCCGCGGCAGGCCGTAACGCTCACCGCCGCCGAGTGGAATGAAGGTATCGCCGCGCATTGCCTGCTCCTCGATGGAAGGAGCGGGTGCATAGGCGTCACCTTGCGCGGATTCTGTAAAGCTGTCGCTGTTGCAGCCATTGTCTTCGAGGGCCGCCATCAGGCCTTCGCGGGCCGGATCGGCGCCGGACTGGCGCAGTTCGCTTCGGCGGTCCTGCAGATAGCGGATATTGTCGACCATCTTTGCTTGCGCCTGCTCGAGTTCCTCGCAGAATCCCGCATTCTCACCGCCGAGGACGACCATGCTGCCGGAGGTGCAGCCATACCGGCGCAGATCGCCGCGCACCTTGCGCAGTTCCAGATTCTGTTCGGCAAGCGCGCCTGCATATTGGCGCATCTCGGGGCCATTATTGCCGAAGGTTTGCGGCAGATCGGCCAGGCGTCCACGCAGATCTTCACAGATCGCGTTGGTCTCAGCTGCTGCCGGAACCGCGAATGCCAGAAAGAAAACAAGATACAGGTTTCGGCGCTTCACGACGTCGTCCCGGAATGAGAAAAGCATCTATCGGTGAATTGCGGCTTCAATCCACCGCGCTTTGTCTTAACGTATTTCCCTTAATAAGCTCGCAGTAATTCCTAGCGCATTTTTGCAATCTTATCCAGCAAGCCTAATGCTTGCATACCTTCGCTCCTGCAATCACGCGAGGAGCCCGTTGATCTCTAGACAGCTGATATGACAGGCATTTCCGACGAAACTCACCTCACCGAAGCGACAGCAGGAATACCGGAAACCGGACACGGCCTACACCTCTTCGTGGACGGTTGTTTTGAGCCTCGCTCGGGGCACGGCGGATGGGCCTTCATCGCCTATCGCGACGGGGTGGAAATAGGCACCGGTTCCGGCGGCGTGGAGAATGGCGCCAACAACACGATGGAACTGACCGCGTTGCTTGAGGCGGCAATCTGGATCGGCCGCACGGTACCCGGCGCAGCCGCGATCATCTGGTCCGATTCCGTCTACACCGTCGAAGGCTGCAACAGCTGGCGCCCCATCTGGAGGAACAATGGCTGGAAGAAAAGCAATCCGAACGGCAGGGCCAGAAACAGAGCGATATCGGATGCCAAACTCTGGAAAGCGCTCGACATCGAGCTATCCCGGAATCCACTAATAACAATTGCCTGGTGCAAGGGTCATTCCGGCATTGAAGGCAACGAACGCGCGGATGAACTGTCGGATCAGGGACGCCGTTCGATACGGCGTGCCTGATGTCAGCGGTCGTCATTTCGCAGACGGCCGCAGCGCAAGTTACGCCGGCTGCGATGCCTCGACGACAGCAAGCGCTGCCATATTGACCACACCGCGAGAGGTGACCGACGGCGCCAGGATATGGGCCGGCATCGCCGTACCGAGCAGGATCGGGCCAACATGCAGGCCGTCGGTCATCGATTTCACGACGCCGAGGGTGATATTGGCCGCATCGAGGTTCGGGAAGACCAGCAGGTTGGCTTCGCCATGCAGCGTAGTATGCGGCATGACGCGGCGGCGCAGCTCCTCGGAGATCGCGCTTTCGCCATGCATTTCGCCGTCGACTTCGAGATCCGGTGCCGCCTCGCGAACCAGCTGCAGGGCGTTGCGCATCTTGCTTGCGCTTTCAGACTCGCGCGAGCCGAAGTTCGAATGCGAGACGAGGGCAGCACGCGGCGTGATGCCGAAGCGCTTGATTTCCTCGGCAGCCAGAACCGCCGCCTCGGCGATTTCCTCAGCCGTCGGGTTGAAGGTCACATAGGTGTCTGTGAAGAAGGTCGCGCCGCGCTGCGAGATCAACAGGCTGAGCGCGGAGAAATCGCGCACGTTCGGGCGCTTGCCGATGATCTGGCGCACGTCGCGCAGATGCTTCTCATAACGGCCTTCAAGGCCGCAGATCAGCGCATCGGCTTCGCCACGCTTCAGCGCCAAGGCACCGATGACGGTCGTGTTGGTGCGCACGATGGTACGGGCCGCTTCCGGGATGACGCCGCGGCGCCCGACGAGCTGCAGATAGAGATCGACATATTCGCGGAAGCGCGGATCGTCCTCGGGGTTGATGACATCGAAATCCTGCAGCGGGCGAATGCGCAGGCCGTAACGCTTCAGGCGCGTTTCAATGACCTGAGGACGGCCGATGATGATCGGTTCGGCGATGCCTTCTTCAAGCAGCACCTGGGCGGCGCGCAGCACGCGTTCGTCTTCGCCTTCCGAGAAGATGACGCGCTTGCGCTCCGCCACCTTGGCAGCCGTGAAGATCGGCTTCATGACGAAGCCGGAGCGGAAGACAAAGCGGTTCAGCTGGTCGAGATAGGCGTCGAAATCCGTGATCGGGCGGCGCGCTACGCCGCTTTCGGCCGCAGCCTTGGCAACGGCAGGCGCGATGCGCAGGATCAGGCGCGGATCGAAGGGCGAGGGGATGAGGTAGTCGGGCCCGAAGACCGGGGTTTCGCCGGAATAGGCGCGGGCGGCAACGTCCGATGGCTCTTCGCGGGCAAGGGCCGCGATGGCGCGCACAGCCGCCATCTTCATTTCCTCGTTGATCGTCTCGGCGCCACAGTCCAGAGCACCCCTGAAAATATAGGGGAAGCAGAGAACGTTATTGACCTGGTTCGGGAAGTCGGAACGGCCGGTGCAGATCATCGCATCGGGGCGGGCGGCGCGGGCAAGATCCGGCATGATCTCTGGCGTCGGATTGGCAAGCGCCATGATGAGCGGCTTTTCGGCCATCTGCGCCAGGAGTTCCGGCTTCAGCACGCCGGCCGCTGACAGGCCGAGGAAAACGTCGGCGCCGCCGATATTTTCGGCAAGCGTGCGCGTGTCGCTCTTCTGAGCGTAGATCGCCTTCCACTCGTCCATCAGCTCGACGCGGCCTTCATAGACGAGGCCTTCGAGATCGTGGACCCAGATGTTTTCGCGTTTGGCGCCGAGCGTCACCAGCAGGTTGAGACAGGCAAGGGCGGCGGCACCGGCGCCGGAGGCGACGATCTTCACCTCATCGATCTTCTTTCCGGCGAGTTCCAAGCCGTTGAGAATGGCGGCTGCGACGATGATCGCGGTGCCATGCTGGTCGTCATGGAAGACCGGGATCTTCATCTTCTCGCGCAGTTGCTTCTCGATGCGGAAGCATTCCGGCGCCTTGATGTCTTCGAGGTTGATGCCGCCGAAGGTCGGCTCCAGCGAGGCGACGGTGGAAACCATCTGGTCGACATCTGCCGCATCCACTTCGATATCGAAGACGTCGATGCCGGCGAATTTCTTGAAGAGGACAGCCTTGCCTTCCATGACCGGCTTGGAGGCAAGCGGGCCGATATTGCCGAGGCCGAGCACGGCAGTACCGTTGGAGATGACGGCAACGAGATTGGCGCGGGACGTATAATCGGCTGCCTGCTCCGGATTGTCACGGATGGCGAGGCAGGGAGCGGCGACACCGGGAGAATAGGCAAGCGCCAGGTCGCGCTGGTTGCCGAGCGGCTTGGTCGCCTGGATTTCCAGCTTGCCGGGGCGCGGATAGCGGTGGAAGAAAAGCGCCTGCTCGTCGAGGCTGCCGCCCGTCAAATTCTTTTCCGATTTGGATTTTTCCTGGTGATCCATCGCCGCCTCCAGCGTTGTTCGAAGTCTTTTGAAGCTTCCTCCATACATCAATCGACCCGTGGGAACAGTACGGAAATAAGCGCAGCGGAACTTTTTGATCTGATGGTAACGGGGAGCTGACATCGGAGTTTTCACGGTCAGCTGCGGCACTCCGACCAGGAAAGGCTCTTATCGGTGGATTGAGCGGCTTTGCAGGCTTTCCTGCGGTTTGTCATCTTCCTGATACACGAGTCTGATTTTGGAAGACCAGACGAAGAACGATGGGACACGAGCGGAAAGGCTTGTGACAGACATGATGGAACCCCGGCGCTTCCGCACCCTCTTCATTTCCGATGTGCATCTCGGCTCGAAGGCCGCCAAGGCGGATTTCCTGCTGGATTTCCTGAAATACCATGAGGCAGACACGATCTACCTCGTTGGCGATATCATCGACGGCTGGCGCCTGAAGCGCAGCTGGTACTGGCCGCAGGTCTGCAATGACGTCGTCCAAAAACTCTTGCGCAAGGCACGCAAGGGTACGCGCGTCGTCTATATTCCCGGCAATCACGACGAGTTCCTGCGCGCCTTTCCGGGCACGCATTTCGGCGGCATCGAAGTCGTCGACCGCATCATCCACGACGGCGCCGACGGCAAGAAGTATCTGATCCTGCACGGCGATGAATTCGACGTCGTCGTCCGCAATGCCCGGCTGCTCGCCTATCTCGGCGATTGGGCCTATGACATGGCGATCCGCATCAATATCGTGCTGGCTGCCGTGCGCCGCCGCCTCGGCATGCCCTATTGGTCGTTTTCGGCCTGGGCCAAGCTGCAGGTGAAACACGCCGTCAACTTCATCGGCGAATTCCAGCGCGTGGTTGCCGAGGAAGCCCGCAAGAGCGGCGCCGATGGCGTCATCTGCGGTCATATCCATCACGCGGTGATCGAGGATATGGACGGCGTCCGTTACATCAACACCGGCGACTGGGTCGAAAGCTGCACGGCAATCGTCGAGCATGAGGACGGCCGGTTCGAACTCATCACCTGGCGTGCGCTGACCAGCAACGTGCCGGCCCTGACCTCTGTCGAATTGCTTGAAGAGGGCGATCTCGCCCCGCAGGCTGCCTGAATAATGTGTGCGTACCGCACCGGGCTGGCCGGTGCATCATGAATTTAGCCGTTGCCGTCAGGCGACAGGCCCAATTTATTTTTTAAATCGTTTCGAGTTATGTCCGAAACGTTACAGGCGGGCTATTTCTCGCCATAGTCGTGTCGGATTGGATGTGTTAGGCAACGGTCAGTTTCCTTCAGGTCCATCATGATTCCCGCACAAAATCCCTCGACGGGTGAGGGAGCGCCGCCGCGCTTCCGGCAGCTTAGCGCGCTGTGCTACAGCGCGCCGCTGCTGGTCAACGGCATCGTTCTGCCCTTCTTCCCCGTCTGGCTCGCAAACCACCAGTTCAATGACCACCAGATCGGCACGATTCTGGCCGTACCCATGGTGGTGCGCGTTCTCGTGGCCCCGATCGTGGCGGTCTTTGCCGACCGCATGCAGGAGAGGGCGCATGTGCTTCTATGGTCAGGCATCCTCTCGCTGCTGACCGCCATAGCGCTCTACTGGACCACGAATTTCTGGCCGGTGTTGATCGTCTTTGCGCTGCAGGGCGCGACATTCGCTCCTTATGTGCCGGTCGTCGAATCGATCGTGATTTCGGGGGTGCGCCGCTGGGGGCTCGATTACGGCTCCATGCGCGTCTGGGGCTCGGTTGCCTTCATTGTTTCCACGCTGATCGGCGGCGAACTGGTCGGCAAATGGGGCGGTGCCATGGTGCTGCCGGTGATGATCTTCGGCTTCACGCTGACAATCGTCATGGCGGTTTTCTGTCCGCGCATCGGGCCGACACGGCGGCGCGGCCAGCCGATCAATCTCCCCGCGACGACGGGCAGCGGCCTGCGCGAGCCGCATCTGCTGCTTCTGCTGCTCGGCGTTTCCATACAGCAGGCAAGCCATGCGCTGCTCAACGCCTTCTCCTCGATCTATTGGCACCAGCTCGGTTTTTCGGGCACAGCGGTCGGCCTGCTCTGGAGCGCCGGCGTAGCCTCCGAAGTAACGGTGTTCTTCCTGTCGCGGCGGCTCAACCGCCGGTTCAATGCCTGGACGTTGATCCGCTTCGGCTGCGCCGTCAGCATCTGCCGTTGGGTGTTCTTCCCGATGGAAACGAGCTTCATCGGCTTCTTCATGCTGCAATGCCTGCACGGTTTTACCTATGCCTTCGTGCATACCGGCGTGCAGCGGCGCATCGTTGCGACGGTGCAGGAGACGCAGGAAGCCTCGGCCCAGGGCGCCTATTTCTTCTATATCGGCATGGCCTCCGGCCTGATGACGATCGCCTCAGGCTATATTTATTCCGCTCTCGGCCTCGACAGCTTTTATGTCATGGCCTGTGTCGCGGCCTTCGGGCTCGCCCTTGTCATCATCGCCTATTATCTTCAGCCCCAGAGGCTGGCGTCGGGCGGGAATACGAGGGAGCCGGCATAGTTCAGACCGGGCTCGCGGTCGCGGGCCAACAGCAGCGGGCCGTCGAGATCGACGAAATCGGCGTCCTGCGCCAGAAGCACGGCAGGCGCCATCGCAAGCGAGGTGCCGACCATGCAGCCGATCATGATGGAGAAGCCGAGCCGCTGGGCTTCCTCCTTCATTTCCAGCGCTTCCGTCAGGCCGCCGGTCTTGTCGAGCTTGATGTTGATCGCGTCATAGCGGTCGGCAAGGCTTGCGAGGTCGCCGGTGTGATGGACGCTCTCATCGGCGCAGACGAGCACATGGCGAGCGATCTCGGCCAGCATGTCGTCATGGCCGGCCGGCAGCGGCTGCTCCACCAGCGCGATATTGGCTTCGGCAGCGATACGAAGATGATGTTCAAGCCCGTCTTCCGGCCAGCCCTCGTTGGCATCGAGGATGATGGCGGAATCGGGCGCGGCGGCGCGCACTGCCAGGATGCGGCTTTCGTCATCGCCAGTGCCGACCTTGACCTTCAGGAGCGGGCGCTGGGCATGTTCACGCGCCTGGGCTGCCATGACATCGGGTTCTCCGAGCGAGATCGTATAGGCTGTCGTCAGGGACTTCAGCTTGCGCAGATCGAGCCTGTCGGCAACGCTCCGGCCTGATAGTTTGGCTTCGAGATCCCATAGCGCGCAATCGACGGCATTGCGGGCCGCTCCCGGCGGCATGGCATGCAACAACCCGGCCCGGGAGATGCCATCCTCGATCAGCGGGCGGGCCGCTTCGATCTGCGCCATCACGCTTTCCGTCGACTCGCCATAGCGGCGGTAGGGCACACATTCGCCCCATCCTTTGGCACCTGATTCTGTCAGCGTGCAGGTGATCACCTCGGCGGAGGTCTTTGCCCCGCGCGAGATGGTGAAAGTTCCCGCAATCGGGAATGAATTCATCTGGATATCAAGATTGCGCGGCATATTTGCTCTCCTGCGAGCATGGAAATTGCGCGTTGCTTCTGTATATTAACGCGCCGGGCGGCGAATATCACGTTCGCGAGTCGGGACTGTCGCTGCAAGCATTGAAAGACACAAGTATTTTGAAGTCCGAGAAACGCAACGCCGCCTCGCTGCATGTGGACGACCGAGCCGAGGGCTCGGGCCAGCATGTGCATCTCGAAGGCAATTGGCGCAGCGCCAACCTCCATCTCGTCCTGCAGGATTTCGACAAGCTCGCACGCAGCAATAGCGGCGACCTGACGCTCGATCTTTCCAATGTCACCGATATCGACACGGCCGGCATCTGGTTGCTTTGCCGGCTAAAGAAACAGCAGGAAGAAGCCGGGCGGACGGTCCGTTTCGAAGGCACGAACCAGCATATCGACGAGCTGATCGCCACCTTTTCCAAGGAGCCTGATAAGCAGGAGCCCGAGCAGAAGGAAAAGGGTTCGCTCATGGAGCGCGTCTTCGCGCCGATCGGCCGGATGACCTTTGATGTCTGGGACAATCTGGCCGCCGCCATGTACATCCTCGGATCGGCAGTTCGCGGCGCGCAGATGAAGTTCGGCCGGGGCAGCGGCGTTTCGCCCGCTTCGATCGTCAACCAGATCGACCATATGGGTGTGCGGGCCGTTCCGATCATCCTGCTGATGTCCTTCCTGATCGGCGCGATCATTGCGCAGCAGGGAGCCTTCCAGCTTCGCTATTTCGGCGCTGAAATCTTCGTCGTCGACCTTGTCGGCATCCTGCAGCTTCGTGAAATCGGCGTGCTTCTGACGGCGATCATGATCGCCGGCCGCTCGGGCAGTGCCATCACCGCCGAAATCGGCTCCATGAAGATGCGCGAGGAAGTCGACGCACTGAAGGTGATGGGCCTCAACCCGATCGGCGTGCTGATCTTCCCGCGGCTGGTGGCGCTCACTGTTGCGCTGCCGCTTCTGACCGTGATTGCCAACTTTGCTTCGCTGGCGGGTGCCGCTGCCGTCGCCTATCTTTATTCGGGTATCACATTCGCCACCTTCCTGTCGCGCCTGCATGAGGCCGTGACGCTTTCGACCATATTGGCCGGCATGATCAAGGCGCCGTTCATGGCGCTCGTCATCGGCATCGTCGCAGCGGTCGAAGGCCTGAAGGTCGGCGGCAGCGCCGAATCGCTCGGCCAGCATGTGACCGCCTCCGTCGTGAAGGCGATTTTCGTCGTCATCCTGATGGACGGACTTTTTGCGATGTTCTATGCAGCGATCGATTTCTGACATGGCGGACAACGTGGATCAGCAACCGATCGAAGAGACCAGGAACGGTGATCGCGACATCGTGCTTTCAGCGCGTGACGTCACTGTCGGTTTTGGCTCCAAGGTCGTGCTCGACAAGCTCAACCTCGATATCTACCGCGGCGAGATCCTCGGCTTCGTCGGCGCTTCCGGCACCGGCAAATCGGTGCTGATGCGCACCGTCCTGCGCCTCCTGCCGCGCCGTTCCGGCACAATCAAGATTCTCGGCCAGGATTTCGACGAGCTAAACGAGCAGGAACGCAATGCGCTCGACATGCGTCTCGGCGTGCTCTTCCAGCAGGGCGCGCTCTTCTCCTCGCTGACGGTGAAGGAGAACATCCAGGTGCCGATGCGTGAATATCTGGACCTGCCGAGTTCGCTGATGGATGAGCTTGCGCATCTGAAGATCCGCATGGTGGGCCTCGCGGCCGATGCGGCCGACAAATATCCTTCCGAGCTGTCAGGCGGCATGATCAAGCGCGCGGCACTTGCCCGCGCGCTGGCGCTCGACCCGGAACTCGTCTTCCTCGACGAGCCGACGTCAGGCCTCGATCCCATCGGGGCTGCGGAATTCGACGAGCTGATCGCCAATCTGCGCGATAGCCTGGGGTTAACAGTCTATATGGTGACCCACGACCTCGACAGCCTGTTCTCGGTCTGCGACCGTATTGCCGTGCTTGGAAAGAAGCGGGTAATGGTGGAAGGAACGATCGACGACATGCTGGCCTACGACGATCCGTGGGTTCAGGCCTACTTCAAGGGCAAGCGCGCGCGTTCGATCGTGCCGCAGGACGACGCGCCGGCGGCCCGGGCGCAGCATGACAGCGGGAAGTGACCGGAGACGATGGAAACCAAAGCCAATTACACGATCGTCGGCTTTTTCACCGTTCTGGTGATCGCGGCCGCATTCGGTTTCGTCTACTGGATGGCCGAATATGGCCGCAGCGGGCCGATGGCCGAGCTGATCGTGCGCATCCCGGGCTCAGCCAACGGCCTCAGCGTCGGTTCGCCTGTCCGGTTCAACGGCATTCAGGTGGGCTCGGTGCAGACGCTCTCCATCGATGCCGACGACCCGCAATATTCGCTGGCCTTTACCGAAGTTCGCTCGGATGCGCCGATCTATCCCTCGACCAAGGCTGCGCTTGAAATCCAGGGCCTGACGGGTGCGGCCTATATCGAGCTTTCCGGCGGCCGCAAGGAAGACAAGAACATTCTCCAGCAGGCGCTGGAAAGCGGCAAACGCGCCGTCATCGTCGCCGACCAGTCGAGCGTCACCAACCTGCTCGCAACCGCCGACAAGATCCTTGACCGTGCCAATGATGCCGTTGGCGATGTGCAGGGCTTCGTGCGCGATGCGCGCGGACCGCTGACCAAGACCCTGCAGAATGCCGAAACCTTCTCGGATGCGCTGGCCAAGAATTCCGGCAATATCGACAGCTTCCTGCAGAGTGTAGGCGATCTCTCCAATACGGTGCGCAATGTCTCGGGCCGTGTCGATTCGACGCTTGCGGCCGTCGAGGATCTGGTGAAGGCTGTCGACGCGAAGAAGATCAACACGATCCTCAGCAATGCCGAGAAGGTGAGCCGCGACATAGCCGACGCCTCCGGCGGTCTGAAGGGGCTCGTCGACAAGGTCGACCAGACGGTGACGACCTACAACGAATTCGGCAAGAAGGCACAGGTCACACTCGATCGTGTCGATACACTGGTCGCCGCCATCGACACCAACAAGATAAAGGGTTCGGTCGACGATATTGCCCAGGCGACGAAGGATGCACGCGCCGCCGTCGCCTCGATCCGCGATGTCACCAACACCGTGGCGGACCGGAAGAAGGATATCGACCAGACGATCCAGGACGTCCAGCAGATGGCAAACAAGCTGAACTCGGCTTCGACCCGCGTCGACGGCATCCTCATCAAGGTCGATGCGCTGCTCGGCTCCGACAATACCAATTCGCTCTTTACCGAAGCGCGCGCGACGCTCGAATCCTTCAAGAAGGTTGCCGACAGCGTCAATGCGCGCATCGGGCCGATCGCCGACAACCTGCAGCGCTTCTCGGGCAGCGGGCTCAGCGACGTCCAGACGCTCGTCAACGAGCTGCGCGGCACGGCGAACAATCTCAACAATGCCATCAGCAATTTCGACCAGAACCCGCAGCGGATCATCTTCGGCGGACCGACAGTCAAGCAATATGACGGGCGCACACGGCGCTAGAGCAATTTCGGTTGGGAATTGCGGGAAAAACAGAGGTCAGGGGTAGCGTAATATGGGTCTATCGCATGTGATGTCGCGCCGTTCCTGGATCCGCGGAACGGCGATTATTTTGCCGCTGACGGCAGCCCTTCTCGCAGGCTGCGGAACGACGGCAAAGAACGACACCTATGATCTCTCGGCAGCCTCAGTCGATGGCAGCGGTCCGTCGGCCAAAAACAAGCAGATCCTGATTGCCGACCCGACTGCGCTCAAGGCGCTGAACAGCGACCAGATCGTCATCCGCGTTTCGCCCTCGGAAATCCAGTATCTGTCACGCTCGCAGTGGAGCGATACGCTGCCGCGCATGGTGCAGGCAAAGCTCGTCGAAGCCTTCGAGAATTCCGGCAAGCTCGGTGGCGTCGGCAAGCCGGGGCAGGGACTGGCGATCGACTATCAGGTCGTGAGCGACATCAGATCTTTCGAAATAGATGCTTCCTCCGGCAACAAGGCCGTCGTGGAGATCTCCGTGAAGATCCTCAACGACCGCAACGGTACAGTGCGCGCCCAGCAGGTCTTCCGCGCAACGGCGGCTGCCGGCGGCGACAATGCGGGCTTCGTGAAGGGGCTCGATCGAGCGTTTACGGCAGTGACCGACCAGATCGTCGGCTGGACGCTGAAGTCGATCTAATTCCTGAACACGGAAAGCTCAGTTCGATCTCAGCACCTTCGCCAGAGGGCCATCCTTGATCGCAAGGCGTGACCATCCCGGCTTCTTGCCTTTTTGCATTATGGCATGAAGCCGACCGCGGATAAAAATATACGCCTTGTCCGAATGCCAGCGGGACTGTTCCCATTTGACCGATACTTCCGATCGATCCTGTATCGGTAAGAATTGCTCCGTGCTGGCGAAATTTGCCGGGTTCTGAAACGGCAATTTCGAACGGTCACCCCAGTCAATCGTCTCAGGCGCCGGACCGCAATTGTAAAGCCATACGTCGGCCGTGATGTTGCGCGCCGCATCCAGCAAATAGGCATAGGCCTTCTCGCCGTCATCCTCGATGATAACAGAGTTTCCCGTATTCGGGTCGATCAGTTGTTCAAAGAAACCGTCCTCGATTTCTTGCACCAGGCGGATCCTCTGAATGAAATGCGTTATTTCGTCGGCTGGGCATCCGTCATCGTCGGCGTGCCACCCGTTGCCGAGGCTGTCGCGGTGGTCGCCGAGGGCAGGTAGCTGTCGAGCAGGCCGGCCATCTTGTCGTCGCGCAGGCTGGCGGTCTTTTCGCCCATGACGACGCCGACGACGCGGCGGCCGTCCTTGGCGGCCGAGGTCACAACATTGTAGCCGGACGCATCGGTGAAGCCGGTCTTGATGCCGTCGACGCCGTTGTAGCGGTACATGAGGTTGTTGTGGCCGCGCAGCTTCATGCCGCGGAACTGGAAGCCGCGCATGGAGAAGAGCTTGAACTCGTCGGGGAAGTCGCGCATCAGCGAAACGCCAAGTGTGGCCATATCGCGCGCGGTGGTCACCTGTTCCGGGTCCGGCAGGCCCGACGGGTTCTTGAAGACAGTGTCCTTCATGCCGAGCTGACGGGCCTTTTCCGTCATCAGTGTGCCGAAGGCCTGTTCGGAGCCGCCCAGCTGTTCGGCGAGCGCCACAGCGGAATCATTGGCCGAGAGAACGACGATGCTTTCGACAGCCTCCTTGACCGTGACCTTGCGGCCGGCGCCGACGGCAAGCTTGAACGGCTCCTTGCTCTCGGCATTTTCCGACATGGTGATCTTCTGGTCCCAGGTCAGGCGTTTGTCATGCAGCGCCTGGAAGGTGAGATAGAGCGTCATCATCTTCGTCAGCGATGCCGGATAATTCAGATCGTCCTGATTGGACGCTTCGAGAACCTGGCCGGTCTGCACATCCACCAGAAAACTTGCCTGGCCGGCTTCGGCCTGAATGAACGCGCCCAGAAGAAATGCTGAGGATAAGGCGGCGGCTACCAGCCGGGAGGTCGTCTTGGTCATCAATGTCTACGGTCTCTGTCGTGGCAAGCAAATGGCTTGGCTATGGTCTGGCTGGGCCTTATGCCCCGTTGGTGCATGCGGATCAGGGATGTTTGTGACGGAATGAAGGAGCCGGGGCAATAAAAAAGGGTCATCCACAGATGACCCTTTTTGTCTCACCATGTCAGGTTTTGCCCGGCAACTCAGCTCAACCGGCCTGCAGCGTGGGCAAGCATCGTATAGACCTTGCCGGTATCCGAAGTCAGGTAGGACTGCGTGACCGTACGGTTCGGATCGGTGCGGGCGACGTCGGCGAGCAGCTTTTCAAAGTCACCGATGTAGCGATCGACGGCGGTGCGGAATTCCGGCTCGCGGTCGTACTTGCGCTTGATCTCGTCGAAGGTCTGCTGGCCCTTCAGCGTGTAGAGACGACGGGTGAAGACGTCGCGCTCGCCGCGCTGGTAACGGCGCCACAGATCGACCGAGGCATCGTGATCAATGGCGCGGGCGATATCGACCGAAAGCGAGTTCAGCGATTCAACGACATGGCGCGGGTTGCGCGCATCATTGGCACGCTGAGCGGGAGCAGGGGCCGGAGCAGCAGCTTCCGCTGCCGGACGGGCAGGCGCACGCGGCGCTTCTTCGGCCTCGTCACGCGAGGCTCCACGCAGGAGATCGCTGATCCAGCCACCACTGGTGGCTTCCGTCCGCGGCGCTTCCTGGCGAACCTGCGGAGCAGGTGCCGGCTGGGGAGCCTGGGCAACCGGGCGCTGCGGGGCGGGTGCAGAAGCCGGGGTGGGAGCAATGGCGCCGCGCAGGCCCATGGATTCGATCGACTGACGAGCTGTCGGTGCCGGCTGCGGGGCCGGAGCCGTTGGGATCACCGGCTGGGTGACGCGAGGCGCAGGTTCTGCCTGGGCAAGCGTGCGGGCGACCGGCTCGGAGATTTCCAGACGCTGGCTGGAGCGGCCAACGATCTGCGAAATATCCTGCAGGGCCTTGATCTGCTCGGCAACGGCGCGGCGCATGGCGGACGCACTTTCCTTGGCTTCTTCCGGCAGGTCGAACGCGCCGCGCTTCAGTTCAGCGCGGGTCGTGTCGAGTTCGTTGCGGATATCGGCTGCGGAGCGGCGGATCTCTTCCGTTGCACCCGAGAAGCGGCCGACCGCTTCATCGATCGCATCGCGAAGCGATTCACGCAGGTTCTGCGCCGCATGATCGGAGGCGCGCCCGGCTTCGCCGAGCATGCGCTCGACTTCCGACAGCGAAGCCGTCAGCCCGCCACGCAGGCGGTTGGTGAGGTCGCCCGAACGGCGCTCGACATTGGCAAAGCTGGTGTCGATCGTGGCATTGGCTTCCTCGCCGGCGCGATTGATGGCTTCGCGCATGTTGGACGCTGCCTCTTCGGCGCGCTTCTCGGTGTCCGAAAGCACGCGGCCGATATCGGCAAACGAGGCCTGCACGCTCTGACGCAGCGTACCGGTAACCTGATTGGAACGCTGCTCGGCGCGCTCGAATACCGTTTCGATCATGCCGCCGAGGCCGCGCATGGTCTTTTCGATCTCGCCAGAACGCTGCACGAGGCCAGCGGCCAGCGTCTGCAGGGCGGTCTCGCGTTCTTCGAGCGTCGAGACGAGACCGGACTGGGCGGCAGCAAGAAGATGCGAGGCCTGTCCCAGAACCTTCGAATGGTCGTCGAAGCGGCCGATGATGCTGCCCACCTGGGCGAGAGTCTGGCCCGAAATATCCGACAGGCGGTCGACCTTGCCTTCGAGAAGGCGGGTCGAAGCGGAGACCATTTCGGCAGCCTTGGCGGCAGAGTCCGTGAAGCGCGTGGTCGTATCGCCGAGGCGGCTGTCGACGCCGCTCAGCTGATCGGCGGCGCGCGTCATCATGACAGACATGGCGGCGCTGCTTTCCGACAGGCGCTGAACGAGACCGTTGACGTTGTTCGTCAGGCTGTTCTCGATGGCGGCGACGGCATTGGCGACATTTTCCGCGCGGGTGGCAACGGCCTCGGTGAGTGCTTCATTTTCCGCACGCAGGCGCTCGGCGCTCAGGCTTGCGGCCGCAGTGATGCGGGCTGCAGCTTCCTGACCGGCGTCGGTATAGCGGTCGATGATCGGACGCGCCGTCTCATCCAGGATACGCGACAGCTCGGTGGAGCGGCCGGCAAGCATGGAGTTCAGGTCGCGGCTGCGCTCGTCGAGCGTTGAGCGGATCGAGTTGCCGCGTGCTTCCAGCGCCTTGTCGATATCGGTGAGCGTGGTGTCGATTTCGCGGGCACGCTGCTCCAGGCTGGAACGAATGATGCTGCTGCGGGCCTCCAGCGCACGGTCGACCTCGGCCATGCTGGATGTGATCTGGCTGCCGGCATCCGTGAGCGTCGAGCGGATCGAGTTGCCGTGCGCGGCCAGCGTCTGGCCGGCATCGGCCAGCGCGTGGTTGATGGCGCTGACCTGGCTGCTGACGATATTCTCGGCCTCCGCCACCTTGCTGACGATGACGTTGCCGGCCTCGGAGAAGGTCTGGGCAACGGCGGCAGCCTGGCCGGCGAGGCGGCTCTGTGCCTCGGCAACGCGGTTGACGATCTGCGAGGAACGCTCGTCCATGGCTTCGGCGAACTGCTGGCCGGTGCGGTTGAGCAGCTCGGAGGACTTGGTGGCTTCGCCATCCATGCCTTCGGCAGCTTCGGCGACAGCGTTGCGCAGGCTTGCGGCAAGACCGGCTGCCTTGCCTTCGATCGTGCGGTTGACGGCATCGAGACCGACGGTCAGAGCGCGGTCCATGGTGGAGAGACGCTCTTCGATGCGCGCAGTGCCGCGATCCATCATGTCGCCCAAAGCCGAGGTCCGGCCGTCGATCGACTGGGCCATGTTTGCACTGCTGCTGTCGAGCGTTTCGGCAAGATGTGCCCGGCGGCTGTCCAGAGCCTGGGTGAGGTTGGCGCTGTGGCTGTCGAGAGCATGCGTAAGGTTGGCGCTGCTGTTGTCGAGGGCCTGGGTGAGGTTGGCGCTGCCGGCTTGCAGTGCATCCGTCAGGCTGGCGGCGCGGCCGTCGAAAGCATCCTTCAGGCTGGCGCCGCGGCTGTCGAGCGCCTGGGTCAGGTTTGCGGCGCTGGTGCCGAGCGTTGCGGCGATGCGCTGGGCTGCGTCGTCGCCGATCGAGCCCAGACGGGAGACGCCATCATCCAGGAGGCCGGAGATCTGGTTGCCCGCAGCATCGACCTTGTCGGCGAGCCCGCCGACGCCATCGGCAATGCGGGTCTCGATGGCAGCAAGGCTGGCCTCGACACGGGCGCCGGTTTCCGTGAAGCGGCCCGTCAGGTTGTCGACGGAATGGTCGAGATGGCCGGAGAAATCAGCGGCCGAACGCGAGATCGTGTTGGCAGCTTCCTGGAAGCGGCCGGCGATCTGGCCGGCGCCTTCGCGCATGCGATCCTCGAGCGCCTGAGCGCTGCCGTCGATGGCCTGGCGGATAGCGGCTTCGCGATCCTCAAGCGACATTTCGAGCATGCTGATGCTCGTCGCAACCGAGGTACCGATCGAGGTCGCCTGTTCGGAGAGCGTGTCGTTGATGAGGTTATGGGCCTCGCTCAGCGTCAGCGTGATGGCATTCGTGCGGTCGTCGAGCGTGGCGCGGATACGATCATGCGCGGCGGCAAGACCGCCTTCGACATTGCTTGCGGCATCGTTGGCAAGGGCGGCCATACGCTGCTGGGCGTCGGTCAGGCCATCCTCGATGCGGCCCGTCATGCTGCCGATAATGCCTTCCATTCGGACGCTGCCGGCATCGAGGGCTTCGGACAGGGTCGACGTATGCTCGGCGAGCGCCGTTTCCAGGCGTGCCTGGTTATCCGTATAGGCGGCGCGGATCGCTTCCGTGCGGTCGGCAAAGGCGCCGGCAACACGCTCTTCGGCATTGGCAACGGTATCCATGATGGAGTTGCTGCGGTTTTCGAGCGCAGACTCGAAGCGGCTCTGGCCGTCGTCGAGCGAAATGGCGAGCGCCATGGTCTTCTCGTCGAGCGTATCGGACAAGCGGTCGGCGCTGTTCGTGACGGCATTGACGATGGATTCGGCGCGATTGGCGAGCGCCTCCTCGATGCGGAGCTGGCTTTCGCCGAGCGTTGCGGCGATCCGTTCATGCGTGCCGGCGGCTGCATTGGCGAAAGCGTCGGCGCCCGTCGTCAGCGTATCTTCCAGGCGGCTGTGGCTTTCGTTCAGCGAGATTGCAAGCGCCATCGCCTTTTCGTCGAGCGTTTCGGCGAGGCGGTCATGGGTGCCAGAGACGGCATTGATCAGCGCTTCCGAACGCGTCGACAGCGTATCCTCGATGCGCGACTGCGTTTCGTTCAGCGCAATGCCGAGCGCCATGGCTCGCTCGTCGAGGGTCTCGGCGAGGCGGTCATGCGTGCCGGAGACAGCATTGATCAGCGCCTCCGAACGCGTCGAGAGCGTGTCTTCGATGCGCGACTGCGTTTCGTTCAGCGCAATGCCGAGCGCCATGGCCCGCTCGTCGAGGGTCTCGGCGAGGCGGTCATGTGTGCCGGAGACGGCATTGATCAGCGCTTCCGAACGCGTCGAGAGCGTATCCTCGATGCGCGACTGCGTTTCGTTCAGCGAGATGCCGAGCGCCATGGCCCGCTCGTCGAGGGTTTCGGCGAGGCGGTCATGCGTGCTGGAAACGGAGCTGAGCAATGCCTCCGAACGGGTCGCCAGCGTATCATCGATGCGGGCCTGACCTTCGTTCAGCGAGATGGCAAGCGCCATCGCCTTTTCGTCGAGCGTTTCGGAAAGGCGCTCATGGGTGCCGGAGACAGCCTCGATAATGGCTTCCGAGCGGGTCGCCAGCGTATCCTCGATACGGGCCTGGCCTTCGTTCAGCGAAATGGCAAGCGCCATCGCCTTTTCATCGAGCGTTTCGGAAAGGCGCTCATGGGTGCCGGAAACGGCGTTGATGAGCGATTCAGAATGGGTCGAGAGCGTGTCTTCGATGCGCGACTGCGTCTCGTTCAGCGAGATCGCCAGAGCCATCGCCTTCTCGTCAAGGGTTTCGGCAAGACGGTCATGGGTGCCCGAGACAGTATTTATAATGGCTTCGGAACGGCTCGAAAGCGCCTCGTCGAAGCGGCTGTGGTGGTCTGCAAGGGCGCCGATCAGCGCTCCGCCGCGTTCGGCCATCACACTGTCGAGGTTGGTATGCGCGGTCTTCAGCGCGCCGGTGATTTCGGCGGCGCGGGCGGCGAGAACGCCGCTCAGTTCTTCGGCGCGGCCGCTGAATGCGCCGGTCACCTTTTCGGTGCCGCTGTTGACGGCAGTGGTGATGTCTGTCGTGGTCGTCTGCAGCGTGTCGCGGAATTCGGCTGCGCGGGCGGCGAGATTGTTCTGCAAGTCGGACGTGCCGGCTGCCAGCGCCAGCGAAATCTCTGACGTGGCGTTGCTCAGCGCCGAGCCGAGTTCGCCGGTGCGGTTCGTCAGCGCCGAGGTGATCTCGTCTGCACGGCTGGAAAGGGTGCTGTCCAGCACTTCCTGACCGGTTGCCAAGGCCGTCGCCAGCGCCAGCGACTGTTCGGTCATGGACGTGCCAAGGCGCTCGATATTGCTATTGAGGATGCCTTCGATGGAATCGGCGTTGCCGGACAGCGTCTCGTTGATGCGGGTGAGGCTTTCGATGAGCTTGGTATCGAGCGAGCCGGAACGCTTGTCGAAGGCATCGGTGAATTCGGCGACGCGTTCATCGAAGGCTGTCGAAAGCTGGGCGACGGTCGTCTGCAGGCGCTCTTCGAAGAAGCCGGAGCGCACGTCGAGATCCATGACCGCATCGTCGGCGCTCGATTGCAGGCTTTGGCGGAAGCTCGCACCCTTTTCATCGAGCGCGGTGTTCAACCTGGAGAGCACGTCGTCGAGCGTGCCGGTGATCGTGCGTTCACCTGAGGTCAGGCTCTGATTGATCTCGCGGGTGCGGGACACCAGAATTTCGTTGAGCTGCTGGGTGCGCTCCTGTAGCGCGGCATTCAGGCGCTCGGTGCTTGCATCCATCGTCGAGGCGCGCGTCTCGAACTGGGTGAGCAGGCGCTCGCCATGTTCGTTGATCGTGCTGGTCAGCGCGTCCAGGCGATTGTCGAATTCATTGCCGATCGCAAGACCGGAGGCTGTCAATGTATGGAGCAGCGTATCGGTCTTGGCGGCAAGCAGAGTGCCAAGCGACTGGATGGCGCTGTCCGACTTCTCCATGATCGCAGCAGCGCGCGTATCGATCAGCGAGGCGAAAGCTTCGCCCGAGGTGGCAAGACGGATGGCAATCTCTTCCGTCGCCAGCGACAGTTCTTCCTTCAGCTGGTCGTGGACGCCGGCGATGGAAGAGCGGATGCGGTCGGCGTGATTGACGATCGCCTCACGCTCGGAGCCAAGTTCGTGGACGAGGCCGCGCACGCGCAGTTCGTTATCCGCATAGGAGCGCTCCAGCGCATTCACTTCGGAATGCACGAGCGTTTCAAGTTCGGAGGCGCGCGCGATGGTGCGCTCGATGCCTTCGTTCATGGCGGAGACTTCACGGCGCACGGCCTGGCCGACCGTCATGATGCGTTCGGAAGCAATGGTTTCCGGCTCGGAGAGGCGCAGCGCCACTTCCGCCATCGAGCGGGCGGCGTTACGCATGTCCTGGGCGCGCGATATCATGATGGCAAAGGCATAGAACATCATGACCGGCACGATGATGCCGACAAGGCCGGCAATCACGCCCGGCAGGGCGGCAAGATCGGTCAGCGAGCGGATCTGCGAGATCTGCGGCGCATAGAGCATGAACATCAGCCCGAGGCCGATGACGACCCACAGGATGGAGACGAGAGCGGCCGTGCGCAGGGCAGAGCGGCTGGAGCCGTTTTCCAGCGACTTCAGAAGCGAGGCGGGTGAATTGCGGCTGGCATCGTTGGCCGGAGAGAAGGCGGGTGCCCGCGGAGCCTGCTGGTCGCCGGTTCGGGCGGCGCGGCCGCGGCGGCGCTGTGCTTCTTCCTGGGCCTGATTGCGGGCATTGGATGGGTCAGTCACATTAGCCTCCGGGGCGTGGGGCGCGTTACCGCGGCGAGACGGCACGTTTTCCTGGCCGAAATCAATCTGAAGCGCCTCGTCCAATGCCTTGAACGCTTTGTCCTCGATCGATTCATTGTATTTGTTATTCGCCATTCCGATACGCCTCACAATTCCCGGCAAGTCCGGCAGCGCATCCGGGCCATCGCCTTCGCCCGGAAAGAACCTTCGCCGTTCCAGCCTTCCATCCCAAGACGGACGGATAAGCATGTCATTTCAGAGTAGATAGCCGATTTTGCAAACGAAAGGTATCAAAACACTACCATTATCCACTCTGACGGCAAAGGCGCGCGGCAGGAGCCCGCCTCAACAGTATCGTAGTGACACATCTGGGTGCCTTACACAATTAATGAACCCTTGCGTTTCCATCGCTCTTAACCTGTTGTTAACACCTTTAAAATTTCGAAGCGGGCCAAAAGCCGATATTTTAGCGATATTTAAGGGACATTAACCATATGGTTAGATTTCCACGCCGAATGTGCCGGAATTTAACGGGATCGCCATTCTCCGACCGCACAACAGTAGCAAGCGCGGGCAATACAAGACGGGAGAATTGGCAAATGGCAGCAGTGAGCATCGCTTTCGAAGCACCCGACAATTCCGCGGGGCCTTCGCCTTCCAAGATCCGGCCGATCGACCTTGTCCATCTCGCGCGCCAGACGATGGGCGACAAGACGGTGGAAATCGAAGTTCTCCAGATGTTTGCGCGCCAAGCGCGCGCCTGCCTGCAGGACATTGCCAGCGGCGAGTCCGCCAAGGTGGGTGCTGCAGCGCACCGCCTGAAGGGAGCGGCAAGTTCAGTCGGCGCCTTCCGGGTTTCGCAGTCAGCGGAAGCGGTGGAAGAGAACAATGGCGATGTCGCCGCGATGGCAGCACTCGGTGCGGCCGTTGTCGATGCCGAGAATTTCATTCTGAAACTCTGCCGCGGATAAGGCAGGACAGGTCAGCAAGAAGCTAGGCCCGCTGTTTCATTTGGGAACGGCGGGTCTTTTTGCGACTTCGTCGATGACGCTTTGAGAATGGCGGAGCCTTGCCTGATCTGCGAGGTTTGCAGGCGAAACCGGCATGTTGACTGACGCGCCGAATTATCGGAAGAAAATCCGCCCATCTCCTATGAAAGACCGGAAATCATCCTGATGCCTAAACTTACCATCGTCGCCTTTGACGGAACGCGCTTCGACCTCGATGTCGATCAAGGCTCCACCGTGATGGAGAATGCGGTCCGCAATTCCGTGCCCGGCATCGAAGCCGAATGCGGCGGCGCCTGCGCCTGTGCGACCTGCCACGTCTATGTCGACGAGCAGTGGACCGAGGTCGTCGGCCCGCCGGAAGCGATGGAAGAGGATATGCTGGACTTCGCCTTTGACGTGCGTCCGACCTCGCGCCTTTCCTGTCAGATCAGGATGAAGGCCGCCTATGACGGGCTCACCGTGCACGTGCCGGAACGGCAGGCATAATTCCCCAAAATAGCGGCCTTTTCCAAAAAGAGAGCCTCGCACGCCGGAGGCGAGCGAGGCGAGGCGGGCGCATTACCTACGGATGAGGGAGGAACACCCGCGGCTTCGGAACGCGCCAGGAGAACACCGTCACGAAAGCCAGCTGCCTTACTGCACTTTCGAATATAGTCATATTACCGCGTTCCGGTTGAGTCCACCAGAATGAAAAATGATTGGTAAAAGCCTGGGAGTTCCACAAGCTTCGCACAAGTTTCATTGCGCAGCTAATGATCTGTGCTCGCCTTGAAGGCAAAAAGGGCTTATCTTTCGCCGCCCTTGCCCTTGAGTCGGTTGTTAAGCAGTCTCAGCATCCGATTCTGAAAATTGACCGCCTCGACGCGATCGAATCGGGCTTGCAACTTATCGTGCTCCTCTATCCCGCGAGCCGAAGCATCCGAGACGAGTTCCTGCATGGCTTCGCAGTTGCGCTGCGAAGGAAGCGCCTTGAGTTCGCGTTCCATGACGCGCGCCTGGGTGCGGGCTATCTCGGCATGGCGTTCCTCGTGGCGCCGGATATCGCTCGACAGGGCATCCCAGATCATCGACAGCTCGCGGCTGGCACCCTTGCGGTTGTTCCAGCGCGGCATGATGATCTGTGTATGGACGGTGACCTTGACGTTGCCGACGCGGCAACGGCCACTTTCCTGAATATAGGTCGCCTCGCCACCGAAACGGATCTTGGTGGCGCCGGGGTGGCGGGCGGAGGAGCCGTTCGCCGTCGGGCCGCGACGACTCAGCTCATCGTCCAGCTGGTCTGCCGTCTTCCCCTTGATATTGAAATAGGAATAGCTTTTCGTCGCAACGACTTCGGCTGCCGCGGGGCCGCAGAGGAAAAGGGCAATCACTGCAAAGGCGATGGGAAGGCGTATATAACGCAACGCAAGCGGCATTCTGAACTGAACCTGTGTTGAAGTTTGGCGGAGCTTGGGGCATAGCCACCACAAGCGCAATATCGGATAGCGGCCTTTTTTCGATAAAGCATGTCGCGCAAAACTGCGCGGCAGTCTTGCGATAACGACATACGTAAAACAAAGGCTTAAAGTGTGGCAAGCGGATCTGGATGATCGCAGACACGCTTTAGCGACGGGATTAGGCTTGTGAAGCAGCTCGACAGCAGATTCTGGCGTGTGGCCCATGGCCGCGAGATCGAGCTCGGCAAGCGCTCGGTGATCATGGCGATCATCAACGTGACTCCGGATTCCTTCTCCGACGGCGGGCGCTACGACACGGTCGACAGGGCTGTCGCGTATGCGCTTCAGGCAGTTGCAGACGGCGCTGACATTCTCGATATCGGTGGTGAGTCGACGCGGCCGGACGCGGCCTCCGTCAGCCCGGCGGAGGAACAGGCGCGGGTACTGCCCGTTATCGAAGCGCTCAAAGGACGCACGCAAGCCCTGATTTCCATCGATACCTATCGCGCGGAGACGGCGCGGCGAGCCATCAGTGCCGGCGCCCATATCGTCAACGATGTCTTCGGCCTGCAGAGGGAGCCCGAAATCGCCGCGCTGTCGGCTGAAACCGGGGCAGGGCTCTGCATCATGCATACCGGTCGCGACCGGCAGAAGCTTGCCGATATCATCGAAGACCAGGTCTTCTTTCTCGAGCGCTCGCTCGAGATCGCTTCTGCCGCCGGCGTCCTGCGCGACCGGATCGTGCTCGATCCAGGCTTTGGGTTTGCCAAGGAGACGCCGGGCGAGAACCTGGAGCTGATGGCGCGTTTCGAAGAGCTGCACCGCTTCGGCCTGCCGCTTCTCGCCGGCACGTCGCGCAAACGGTTCCTCGGCGCCGTCACCGGCCGGGAGCCGGCGGAGCGCGATGCGGGAACGGCAGCGACGAGCGCGCTGTTGCGCATTCAAGGCGCGGCTGTTTTCCGCGTACACAATGTCGCAATCAACAGGGATGCGCTTGCCGTAGCCGATGCTATGCTGGCTGCCCGGAACGATATTTCCAAAGCGTGTCACGATCCATCAGATCCGCATGCCGCACTGTGAATATCTGTTTTTTCACATGTCGTTACCGCAAAATCGATAGAGAATTTTGCGCGACATGTCTTAGGGGGAGGCCGTCATGAGTACCTATACGATCCTGATGCAGAATTGCGCCTTCTTCGCCCGGCATGGCGTGCATGCCGAAGAGGAATTCCTCGGCCAGCGTTTCTTCGTGGATGCAGAACTGGAGGTGGAAGCGGGCAGCGCGCTGGAAAACGATTCCATCGACGAGACGGTGCATTACGGCACCGCCTTCACCATCATCGAGGAGATCGTCGTTGGCCAGCGGCGCTACCTGATCGAAGCGCTGGCGTTCGATATCGCCAAGGGCCTCTGCAAGAAATTCCCGCAGATCATCAGGGCCAAGATCACGGTGCGCAAGCCGAATGCGCCGATCCCCGGCGTGCTCGATTTCGTGCAGGTGACTGTTGAGCACCGTGCCCGATAATCCATTCCGCCTCGCAACGCTCGGTCTCGGCGGCAATATCGGCGACCCGGTCAAGTCGATGGCGTCGGCGCTTGCTGTGCTGGACGCCCATCCAGACTGCCGCGTGGCCGCCGTCTCGCGGCTTTATCGCACACCCCCCTGGGGCAAGACCGATCAATCCTATTTCTTCAATTCCTGCGCGGCGGTGGAAACGCGGCTTGCACCGGAAGCGCTGCTCGATCTCTGCCTGTCGATCGAACGGGAGATGAAGCGCGAGCGCATCGAGCGCTGGGGGCCGCGCACGCTCGATATCGACGTGTTGACTTATGAAGGTATCGAGCAGGATGCGCCGCGGCTGGAACTGCCGCACCCGCGCATGACGGAGAGGGGCTTCGTGCTGATGCCGCTTGCGGATATCGCGCCCGAACTCGTGGTCAGGGGCAGGGCGGTTTCCGACTGGTTGGCCGGCGCCGACATCGCGGGTATCGAGATCGCAGACGAGAGCCGCGAGTGGTGGCACAAGACTTAATACCAGCGACAGGCGAGAGCCGAACACTCACAGACCCCTGTCATGCATTCCGAAGCAGTGAACGGCAAACGGCGGCTTAGAGACTGGTGAGGAATGCGTCCGTTTCGGTGATCTCCACCTGCACCGAGAAGCGGCCGCCCAGCAATTCCAGCGTGGCGTCATGCGTCTCGTCGGCGCTGCTGCAGACGGCATCCTTCAACAGGACGACGCGGTACCCGAGATCGATTGCGCCAAGTGCAGCAGCAAGCACACAGATATCCGTTTCGCCGCCGGTGATGACGATGGCCCGGACCTTTTCCTGCGCAAGCGTTTCGTGGAGCCGGCCGTCGACCCAGGGAGAGTAGGTTCGCTTGTTGAAGAAGCGGGCAGGCGGCGAGAAAGACTTCAGTTCCTCAACGATGTCCACGAGCGCCGGCAGCAGGTGCTCGCCCGTCATCATTGGCCATTTTTCGTAGTAAGTCCTCCACATGCCGGGCATGGCATCGGCACTCGGCGGAGGAACGAAGCGCGTGAAAATCGTTCGCTCCGCATACCGTGCGGAGAGTTCAACAATCTGCGGCGACACCGTCACCATCCATGGCACATGCCAAGCTGTCTGTTCCGCGAACATCCTCTGCATGTCGATGCAGAGATGGATCCAGTTTTCGCGCATCGAACCTGCAGCTTCGAGCATTCAAGGCGAATTGATGCTCGGCAGGAAATCCTCGACCTGCTTGCGGTCGGCTGCTGAAAGCGGCTGCACCTGCTCCTGCCAGAAGCGTTCAGCCTCCGGGGGATCCTTCTCCCACTGGCGCACAGTGGTGATGTTGTCGTCGATCTTGGAGCGGCGGTGCCCGCCAAGGCGCAGATATTCCTTGGCGAGCTTCAGGCTCCTTGTTTCCGTATCCGTGTGGGTTGCGTTCATGGCCTTCGTCTCCATAGCTGGGCAGGAGCAAGCCTGCCGTTTACGAAGAACGGCGCGTGGCGGGAAATGATCCGGTACCATCACGAAATATTAAAATGGGGAACGTGGCGGCGCCCGAGCGGTTGACCTAACGAGACGGCAGTCAAGCCGCTCTCGCAGACAATTACCGAAAGGAGAATTGATCATGGCAAACCAAGGCGGTTCACACGAACAGCACGTCAAGGCAGGTCAGCAGAGCCACAAAAACACAAACTAAAACCTGACCGATACAGAAAGGAGCCCGCAGAGGCGGGCTTTTTTCATGTCTACTTTTGAGCGGAGCTCAGTGTCCGCCCACTGGAGTATCACTCATTCGGCTTTGCCCGGATAGTGGTTCTGCTTGAGCAGTTTCGCCAGATGAACCGTATTGCGCGCCAGCATGTCAACTGCCGTCGTGACCGTTTCAGGTACCTGCTTGAGATCGACGAAATTGGTGCTGCCCATGGCTTCGCCCACCCAGTAGGCCACAGCATTGGCCGATATGGTGAAGCCGACATCGTTCAATGCCTGATAGAGTTCGGCCGAGACGTGATGGGCGCCATCCTCATTGCCGACAACGGCCACTGCCGCTACGCGGCCATAGGAGACCATACGGCCCTGATCGTCCGTCTCTTCAAGGAAGGCATCCATACGCTCCAAAGCGCGCTTGGCAACGCTGGAGGGTTGTCCCAGCCAGATCGGCGTGCCGAAAACGAGGATGTCGGCATCGAGAATCATCTTTCGGATATCGGGCCAGGCATCGCCAGGTCCCTCGTCGGACGTCACACCAGGAAGGATATTGTGGTCAGCAAGGCGGATCGTTTCCGTCTCCACATCCTGTTTGCGCATTGCTTCGCCGATGAGGGCGAGCATGCGGTCGGTGGAGGAGGGCTCACCGCTGCTGGATTTCAGCGTGGCATTCAGGGCGAGAGCTTTCAGGGGCACGATCGATCTCCGGATTGTTCGTCCGCACACAACCCGACCAAATGCTCATGGTTCCCCACGCCCAAAAAGCAAAAGCGGCGGATACCCGCCGCTTCAGGAAAATCCGATCCGACTGAATTGCTTACTGGATCGAGCCGACAGCCATTTCATCCACCTGGCGGGTCAGTGTCAGACCGATGACCGGGATCATCTGGCTTTCGACCTTGACCGAAACGGTGACATTCATGGTCTTGTCGTCCCGCACACGGGCAATCATCGCACCGTTCAGCTTGGAACGATTGATGCCGACGACGACGGTATCTGCGGTAACGGCGCCGGAAACGACGTCGAGGCCCTTGCCCTCGGCGCCATCCAGGAACTTGCCCTTGTAAGTGGAACCGGACTGGGAGATGACGGCCGTCATCGGCTGCTTGAAGACACCGACGCGGCAGGTGCCGTCGAGCTTGATGCCGGCAGCGGAATCATCGGCCGGCGAGCCGACGAGATTGCAGGTGAATTTCGTGCCCTTGTACTTGCCGGCAACGATTTCGCCCGGTCCCTTCCAGGTGCCGGCGATAGATTCGAAGAAGGCTTTGTCGCGGGTTGCGGCAGTGGCGTTGGAAGCGACGTCTGCCACCGGAGACAATGCCGCGGCGGCCAGGCCGCATACAAAAAGAAACTTGCGCGAGTACATGGATTTTCCTTGGCAAACACCACTCGGGAACTGGTCCGAAGTTTTGCCGAAAAATGGTTAATCCTTTCTTTCCGAGGCGCCAAAATGCGTGGAAATACAGGGCTTTCGCTAGGCAAGGTTTCTGAGGCGGCGCGTGTAGCGCATTGAATCCGCTGGAATTTTCTGCAGGTTTGATAAGAAGGCCGGAATGTGTCGCAATCCAGCTTTTTCTTAAGGATTGCCGTTTCGCGTCGTCATCGACGGTGTCAAATCACCGATAAAGTCACCGATTCCCGGCCGCTTCAGCGCCCTGAAAGTCAGCGGGCGGCAGAGATCCATGGCGGCAATGCCGATGCGCGCCGTCATCAACCCGTTGATCACGCCTTCGCCGAGTCGCGCCGAGAGCTTCGAGGCAAGCCCATGGCCCAGCACTTGCTGCACGAGGCTGTCGCCGACGGCAATCGAACCGGTTACGGCAAGATGGGCAAGCACGTCGCGCATCAATCTCAGCATGCCGAGCGTGCCGGGGCGACCACCGTACAGTTCGGCCATGGCGCGGATCAGGCGGGCGGCCTCATAGAGCACGTAGAGCAGATCGACGATGGCGCGCGGGCTGACGGCCGTGACGACAGAGACACGCTTGGAGGAATTGACGATCAGAGCGCGCGCCCGGCGGTCAAGGGGGCCAAGGAGTTCGCGCTCGGCAAGCGCAATCAGATGCGGAGCATCGATGACGTCGCCTTCGGTTTCCTTCAGCGTGGCGCGGCCCTTGGCAGTTTCCGGCTTGTTATCGAGCAGGCCCGTCAGGCGGGCAACGACGGCACGAGCCTTGGCAGGACGGGTTTCGAGGATCGCGGCGTCTGCCTCGGCCTTGATGGTTTGCACCGCGGCAAGCCGCATCATGCCCGCCGTCTCCCTGACGACGACGGCGATAACGGCGAGGATGCCGATCGCGAGGACGGCAAGGGCCGTGTAACCCAGCCAGTCGGCACGGCTGAACAGGTCGCGGATCAGCTGGTCGGTCCAGAGGCCGAAGGCAAGCGACAGGAGGATGCCGAAGGCGCCTGCGGCGATGCCGGCAAAGGAGGTGCGGCGCTTGCGCGGGGTCGCGACCGGCAGCGGGCTCAGATCCTGTTCCGGGTTGAGGAAGGGATCTTCCTCATCCGGCGTCAGCACCACCTCGCCGGAAAAGCTTGCCGGCTTGCGGCGTTCCGCGCGGGGGGATTCGGGTGCTGCGTTTTCCTCCTCATAGGTGAAGGCGGCAGGGGCGCGACGCGGCGGATTGGGCTGGTCGATCGGCGGCTTGCTCATGCGAGGCGGTCTCCGAACAGGAACTGCATGGCGCGGTCAAGACGGATATGCGGCACGGAAAGCTTGATGCCGCCGCCGGTTTCCTCAAGCTGCGGGGGACGGAAGCGCACCACATTGACATCGGGCAGCTCGACCGTGCTATCGCCGGCTTCGATGCGTTCGAACAGCGATTGCGGATCTTCCGGCAAGTCGCCTGGGAAGATCGCCGTCTTGCGCTCACCGTCAAAGATCTCGCCGGCGATCTTTTCACCAGTCATAGGCGTGCCGACAATGACGGGCAGGTCGTGGCCGTCGCGCCGCACCGTGGCTTCCCGCGTGGCGCGCACGGAGGCGAGCGCCATGACATCGATGCCGGCGCCGGCCATGCCGATGCGGTCGATGGCGCGATCGACGAGACGGCGCGTGAGGCGGTCCAGCCGGTCGTGGCTCTCGTGGTGCAGGTGGTCGGCCTTGGTGGCGGCCACCAGAACGCGGTCGATGCGGCGGCCGAGCAGCGATGACAGGATGGAATTGGTGCCGGGGCGGAAACAGGCCAGCACATCGGTCAGGGCGCGTTCAAGATCCTGCACGGCTTCCGGACCGCGGTTCATCGCCTGGAGAGCGTCGACCAAAACGATCTGCCGGTCGAGCCTGGCGAAATGCTCACGGAAGAAGGGTTTGACGACCACGGACTTGTAGGCCTCGTATCGGCGCTCCATCATCGCCCAGAGCGAGCCATGCTTCGGCCGGCCTTCGGGCGGCAGGGCAAGCGGGGCGAAGGTCAGGGCAGGCGAGCCGTCGAGATCGCCGGGCAGCAGGAAGCGGCCGGGAGGAAGGGTGGAGAGAGAACGCTCGTCCGCCTTGCAGGCCTTCAGATAGTCGGCAAAGCTCACTGCGAGGTCACGGGCGACCATTTCGTCAGCGGGAGCATTGATGTCCGTTGCCCTCGTCAGACCCAGCCAGGCGCTCGACAGCTCGGCGCGGATGCCGGTTGCGGCAAGGGCGATGGTTTCCTCGCTGAACGTTCGGAAATCCTTGCCGAGCAGCGGCAGGTCGAGCAGCCATTCACCGGGATAGTCGACGATATCGATGGAAAGCCGGCCGGGAGAAAACATGCGCGTCCAGGAACTGGCGCTCTGATAATCCAGCGTGATGCGCAGCTCCGAGATCGCGCGGGTGGAATCCGGCCAGATGCGCTCCTTTACCAGCGCGCGGATATGATCCTCATACTGGAAGCGCGGCACGGCATCATCCGGCTGAGGCTCCAGGCGCACCGCCGAGACGCGGCCGGACTGCACCGCTTCGAAGAGCGGCAGGCGGCCGCCATGCAGGAGATTATGGACCAGCGAGGAAATGAAGACGGTCTTGCCGGAGCGGGAAAGGCCGGTGACACCGAGCCGGATGGTCGGATTGACGAGACCGCTGGCGCGGTCCGCAAGATTATCCAACGCGATCAGCGCGTCGTCGGCAAAGGATGTCAGGCGTGGCGGCAAATCGGAATCCCTGGTGGCACTGCCTGCAATATAGGGAGGGGCCGCGGCCCGAAAAAGAAGCGGCGCGAAAGCTCAGTCGACGACGAAATCGACGAGACGCCATGCCGAAGTCGTAGCGACATAGTCGATGACAGCGAGACCGGCTGTCGGGAAACCTTTCGGCACAGAGGCTGCCATAGCATTTTGGCCGATCAGCGCCGATAAGGCTTGCTCCATGGTCGGGTTGTGACCGACGAGCATGACGCTTCCCACATCCTGCGCGTCGATTATTTCGAGATAGGTATCGACGGAGGCGTTATAGAGCGTGTCGACAAAGAGCATGTCGAGCGTTTCGCCCATGGCCCGATGCACGGCCTCGGCGGTGTCGCGGCAACGAAGCGCGGTCGAGCTGATCAGGACATCAGGACGGTAGCCCTTGTCGGCTGCGCGGTCGGCAACAATCTCGGCATCGCCGAAACCCTTCTCGTTCAGCGGGCGGTCGAAATCGCGCTGTCCGGGCTCGGCCCAGGCGGCTTCGGCGTGACGCAGGAGGTAGATCCGGTGGGGTGGAGGCAGGAGGGCGGCCATGGGCAAATCCAGCTTCGAACGGAGCCTTTTCAGTAGCGGTTGCACTCCCGCAACGTCAACTGCCAGCCGGCCTTCAATAGCGCGAAACGCCATGCTCAACACGGCATGTTGAAGGCGAAGCAAAAATCGCGGTTCGGAATAATGGTGAGAAAATAGACTGTTAGCTCAAATTTATGACAGATTTAAAAATCTGTTTACGTGTCTTATTTGGCTTGAATCGCGGATAGCCCTTGGGATATACACCCGGCCAGATGAGATGTTCTTCAGGAGAATCGCGTTGAGTGAGAAGATCGATCTTAGCAATTATGTTCCCTCGGAAGACGAGGAGTTCATGAATACGAACCAGCGCGCTTATTTCAGAGCCAAGCTGGTTGCCTGGAAAAACGATATCCTTAGAGAAGCGCGTGAAACGCTCGACCATCTGGCCGAGGAGAGCGCAAACCACCCCGATCTTGCAGACCGTGCATCCTCGGAAACCGACCGGGCGATCGAACTTCGCGCCCGCGATCGTCAGAGAAAGCTGATCTCCAAGATCGACGCAGCCCTGCAGCGCATCGAAGACGGTACTTACGGTTACTGCGAGGAAACCGGCGAGCCGATCGGTCTCAAGCGTCTAGACGCCCGCCCGATCGCCACGTTGTCGATCGAAGCCCAGGAACGCCACGAGCGTCGCGAAAAGGTTTACCGGGACGAATAATCGCTCCCGACCGGAATTGGAAAAAGGCACCGCGGGACGATCGCGGTGCCTTTTTGTTTTGCCGGTTTGCTCCGGGCGATCCGACCCCGGACTACTTGTCGCGATTGACGCTCATTTCGCCGAAGATGCGGGCAACTTCCTTCTGAAGGGCAGCATCCGCACCTGTCATTGGCGCCATTTCAGGATCGCGGCGCGGCATCGAGCCGGGCTGAGGGGATGGCTGTGGGGCAGGGCGCGCCTGCTGCGCATTGGGTACGGGAACCACGCGCTCGGCGGCCGGATTGGCCGAGATTTCCTCATCAAGGATGCGCTGGAAATCCCGGCGGATGGCGGCCGATTGCAGACCGCCATCTTCCGTGGCGACCGGGGCACCGCGCGAGACGGCGGGAATGCTCTGGGCCGGCGGGGTGGATACTTCCGGTTCGATACGCTGCTGCGGCAGCACGCGCTGACGGGCCGCATCGAGGATATCGGCAGCGTTGGCGGTATCGGGCACCGGTTGCGGAGCTGGGCGTTCGGGCTGGCGCAACTGAGGCTGCGACATGCGCTGCGGGCTATCGCGATCAGCAGTCAGCGGCGGAGCAGAAACCTGTGGCGCGGAAGCCTGCTGCCCGGACATCGGCGGAGCCACGGCTGGAGCAACCGGGGGCTCGGAACGCTGGCGGATAGGCTCGGCCGGCGGTGCGATGACCGGGACGATGACCGCAGCCGGTGCGGGGCTATAGGGTTCGAGATCGGGTTCGGCGCTTGCAGCCACAGGCGGTGCGACGGGAGCGGCGACCGGCCTCGGCTGCGGCGCTGGTTGCGGCTCGCGGCGCGGCTGGACGACTTCACGCTCCGGAGCGGGTGAACGCTCCTCGACCGGCTGCGGGCGGAAATCACTTCCGGTTTCGGCTTCGGTTTCCGGCAGGATGCGGCTTTCGATGACGATATCGGTCGGACCGCCGATCATGACGAGATGTTCGACATTGTCGCGACGCACGAGCACCAGGCGACGGCGGGCATCGACGGCGGCGGCATCGAGCACCTGCAAACGCGGCTGGCGGTTGCGCCCGCCACGAACGAAGGGCGAGGGCGCGCGGTTGCGCAGGAACCACAGAACCAGGATGAGCAGGATGAGGGCAATACCGACGCCGCCAGCGGCAAGCAGGAAGCGGCTACCGTAAGCTCCTACAACATCATCGAACATAGGCACTCACTCCATTTCGCATTATGGCACAACAGACGACTTTTCCGCTCCTTAGGCAAGAGCCGCCGGGTCTGTCCAGTCACCGGCGAAGGCGATTTCGTGTTGTGCAGTTATTTGGCCGGCGAGCTCTCGCCGTTACACCAGCGGGCTTGCAAGAAAACTGGCGCGTTTGCCTGTGAATTCAAGCAGTCTGACGAAACCTGCTGTTTTTGCGGGCGCAGCAAGTTGATAAGAAGGAAAGAGTGCCTGATTCCTGTTTCGCAGCGATGTTAGCGAGCGCGGCAGGAGGGGCTTATGCGAGGAATAGATGACGAAATCGCGTCAGGTCGACGACTATAACGCGCCGCTTGTGGATCGTGGGGGGCGTTCTGGCACGGCGATACGCATCATTCTGCTGGCGATCGTGCTGATTGCGGCGGCGGCAGCCTTCGTCTTCTTCAAAGATTCGCTCGGCAACGAGCTGGTACTCGGCTGTCTCGGCGTTCTCGCCATGGTCGGCATCTTCTTCCTCGTTTCCTCCGTTATCGGCTTCATCGAGGTCATGCCGCAGCGCCAGTCCGACAGCCTGGCGCGCGCCTTCCTGAACAGCCATCCGGACGGTTCGCTGATCACAGACGAGAAGGGCCGCATCGTCTATGCCAACGCCGCCTACGGGGCGCTGACGGGCGCGCGCAAGGCAACAGAGGTGCAGACGCTGGAAACGCTGCTGTCGCGCCACCGCGAATCGAATGAGGCGCTCTACCGCCTCGTGAACGGCTTGCGCGAAGGCCGGGAGGGGCGCGAGGAATTCCGCCTGCTGCGCGCAGTCGGACCAGGAAGCAGCGCCGGCGCACATTGGTATCGTCTCAAGGCCCGTCTGCTGCAGCCTGACGATGGCGACGGCAAGCCGCTGCAGATCTGGCAGATCACCGATATCACCGCCGAGCGCGAGGACCAGGAGCGCTTCTTCAAGGAGCTGCAGAACGCGATCGACTATCTCGACCACGCTCCGTCAGGCTTCTTTTCCGCCGGGCGTAAGGGCGAAATCTTCTATCTCAATGCGACGCTTGCCGAATGGCTGGGGCTCGACCTCACCAAGTTCATGCCGGGCTCGATGAATATCGGCGATCTCGTCGCCGGCGAGGGGCTGGCGCTGATCCAGTCCGTGCAGGCCGAACCGGGTCTGAAGAAGACCGTCACGCTCGATCTCGACCTGCGCAAATCGAACGGCCAGAGCCTGCCGGTGCAGATCATCCACCGCGTCACTTCCATGCGCGACGGGGCGCCGGGCGAAAGCCGCACCATCGTGCTCACGCGCGACAAGGATGGCGAGAACGGGCAATCGGCCTCGGCAGCCGCCATGCGCTTCACCCGCTTCTTCAACAATACGCCGATGGCGATTGCCTCCGTCGACGGCAAGGGCAAGATCCTGCGCACCAATGCGCCTTTCCTGAAGCTGTTCTCCAATATCGTCTCGCGTGACGATCTGGAGCGCGGCGCGCTGATGGAAACGATCGTGCAGGAGAGCGACCGGCCGCAGCTTGCCGCAGCGCTTGCCGCCGCCAAGGACCGGCAGGGCGATATCGCCCCGATCGATTCCCGCACGCCGACCGATGATGCACGCTTCTTCCGCTTCTACGTGAATGCCGTGATCGACCAGAGCGACGAGGCGCCCGAGGAGGCGGCCATCGTCTATGCGGTGGAAGTGACCGAGCAGAAGGCGCTCGAAGCGCAGATGGCGCAGACGCAGAAGATGAATGCAGTCGGCACGCTCGCCGGCGGTATCGCGCATGACTTCAACAATGTGCTGACGGCGATCCTGCTATCCTCCGACCATCTGCTGCTGCAGGCGCGGCCGGCCGATGCAAGCTTTGCCGATCTCATGGAGATCAAGCGTAACGCCAACCGTGCGGCCGTTCTCGTGCGCCAGCTGCTCGCCTTCTCGCGCAAGCAGACGATGCGGCCGACGGTGCTCAACCTCACCGATGTCGTCGGCGATCTTCGCATGCTGGTCGACCGGCTGATTTCAGGCACGAACGTCAAGCTCGACGTCGAATATGGCCGCGATCTCTGGCCGGTCAAAACCGATCTTTCGCAGTTCGAGCAGGTGCTGATCAATCTCAGTGTCAATGCGCGCGATGCGATGCCGAAGGGCGGCACGCTGACGCTGCGCACGCGTAATCTGCCGGCCGCCGAAGTCGCCGCCTTCAACTACTCCTACATGCCGCATGAGGACATGGTGCTGGTGGAAGTGACCGATACCGGCACCGGTATTGCGCCCGAGATCATGGACAAGATCTTCGAGCCTTTCTTCACGACGAAAGAAGTGGGCAAGGGTACCGGTCTCGGCCTCGCCATGGTCTACGGTATCGTCAAGCAGTCCGGCGGCTATATCCAGCCGGAATCGGAAGTCGGCAAGGGCACCACCTTCCGTATCTTCCTGCCGCGCCATATCGTCGAGCCGGCTGTTGCCGCCGAGGCGGAGGCAGCCGATCAGGCAGTTGCGGCAGGTGGCGCGAACGTCGTGGAACTGGTGCAGCCGAAGCAGCCCGAAGACCTGACGGGCTCCGCCGTCATCCTGCTCGTCGAGGACGAGGAAGCGGTGCGGCGCGGCGGCAAGCGCATGCTGGAGACGCGTGGCTACACGGTCCACGAGGCCGGCTCCGGCGTCGAGGCCCTCGAGATCATGGAGGAGCTCGAAGGCAAGGTGGATATCGTCGTCTCCGACGTGGTGATGCCCGAGATGGACGGACCATCGCTGCTGCGCGAGCTGCGCAAGAACTATCCGGATCTGAAGTTCATTTTCGTCTCCGGTTACGCCGAGGATGCGTTCGCCCGCAACCTGCCGCCGGAAGCCAAGTTCGGTTTCCTGCCGAAGCCATTCTCGCTGAAGCAACTGGCTGTGGCGGTGAAAGAGACGCTGGATAGCTGATACGAAAAAAGGGGCGCTGGAGCGCCCCTTAAATTTCTGAGTGATATTGGCGGGGCGAACCCCGCGGGACGATCGGTTATTCGCCGAGTGCGACGGCAATCTCTGCCGCCAGACGCGCATTGTTCTCCACGAGCGCGATATTCGTCTTCAGGCTCTGGCCATCCGTCAGGTCGAAGATCGTGCTCAGCAGGTAAGGCGTTACCGCCTTGCCGGTGATTTCGTCACGCTCGGCGCTATCGAGGGCGCGCTCGATATAGATTTCCATTTCCTCGCGGGCAATTTCGTCTGCTTCCGGCACCGGGTTGGCAATCAGCATGCCGCCGTCGATACCAAGCTGTTCGCGCGTCGTCTGGAAATTGGCGATCGCTGCCGGGCTGTTCAGGGTCAGCGGGCTGCGGATGCCTGAGGCCCGCGACCAGAAGGCCGGGAATTCATCGCTTTCATAGGTGACGACGGGCACACCGCGGGTCTCCAGCACTTCCAGCGTCTTCGGAATATCGAGGATCGCCTTGGCGCCGGCACAGACGACGATGACGCCGGTGCGGGCCAGTTCTTCCAGGTCGGCGGAGATGTCAAAGGTTTCTTCGGCACCGCGATGCACGCCGCCGATGCCGCCGGTCGCGAAGACCTTGATGCCGGCGCGTGCCGCGGCAATCATCGTGGCAGCGACAGTCGTTGCACCCGTGCGGCGCTCGGCGATCGCGAAGGCGATATCGGCGCGCGATACTTTCATCACGTCCTTGGCCTTGGCGAGCTGTTCCAGTTCGGCGGCCTCCAGGCCGATATGCAGCGTGCCGTGGACCACGGCGATGGTGGCAGGCACGGCACCCTGGTCGCGGATGATCGCTTCGACGCTGCGCGCCATTTCGATATTGCCGGGGTAGGGCATGCCGTGCGTGATGATGGTCGATTCGAGCGCCACGATCGGTGCGCCGCGCTGCTTGGCGGTGGCGACTTCCTTGGAATAGGAGATCGGCAGGAGGGGCGAGATAGGTTTGGTCATGATCCGTATCCGTTTATCGATGTTGCCGCTTCATTGCAGAATTCTGGCGGCCGGGACAAGCGAAAGCATGTCGCGAAGGAGATCCGGGGCGAGATTTTCGTTCACCGCATGCCGCGACTGGACGGTGAGGGCGGCTGCCGCCGCACCATGGCGGACCGCTTCTTCGAGCGGATGGCCACACATCAAGGCAGAGAGTGTGCCTGCTGCGAGCGAATCTCCCGCACCGGTGACATCGGCCACATTGTCAGAAATCGGCGGCTGCAGGAGAAGTGCGCGACCGTTCTTGAAGGCGACAAGCTCGCGCTGGCCGCGGGTGACGACCGCGCCGCCGATGCCGATGTCACCGAGCAGCGACGGCCAGCCGGCAGCGTCGTCCGGCCGCTTGCCGGTGAGGGCTGCAGCCTCGGCCTCATTCATGAAGAGATAGTCGATGCCTCCGAGGCAGGGCAGGAGACGCACGACCTTGGCCGGTGAAATGGCAATTGCCGCGACCGGCTTGCCGAGCGCCTTGGCCCTTGCAACGATCGCGGCTGCCGTTTCCTCCGGCAGGTTGGCATCGAAGAGGATGAAATCGGTGGCCGCGAAGGCATCGCGCACCCAGCGGATCGACAGGCGGCGCGGCACGAAGAAGCGGTAGAGTTCCATGTCCGCGAGCGCGATGACGAGATTGCCGTCCTTCTCAATGATCGCCGTATAGCTCGGCGTCTTGCGGTCGAGGAAGACGAAAGGACGGTCGTTGATGCCGGCAAAGTCGGCCGCCTCGCTCACCATTTCGCCGATCGGATCGCCGCCGCGCGGGGAAATCATCGTCACGTCGAAGCCGAGACGGGCAAGATTGCGGGCCGCGTTGAAGCCGCCGCCGCCCGGCTCCTCGAACCATGAGCCGGGGTTGCTGGCCCCCGGTGCCGTCTCATCGGCGATACGGCCTCGACGATCGATATGGGCGCCGCCGAGGACAAGAATCTTGCCGCTCATTTCTGCACCTCGAAAGCGAATCGAATGCGGCGCAAAGCGGCAGGATTCAGTGCCTGCGGGACATTAAGCCGTTGCTTTGCATCGATAAAACAAAAATAGAACACAGGCCGTTTTACCTTTTTCTTTCAATTATTTGCAACCCCATTGCGAAATAAGAACAAATCAGGTACAAACTTCGCATCAGCGGCGACATTGCTAGAGCAGCGTCAATAACCTAAAGGTGGATCGAATGTCTCAGAATTCATTGCGGCTCGTAGAGGACAAATCGGTGGACAAAAGCAAGGCGCTCGAAGCGGCACTCTCACAGATCGAGCGGTCGTTCGGCAAGGGCTCGATCATGAAACTCGGCTCGAACGAGAACATCGTCGAGATCGAAACGGTTTCCACAGGTTCGCTCAGCCTCGATATCGCCCTCGGCATCGGCGGTCTGCCGAAGGGTCGTATCATCGAGATCTACGGTCCGGAAAGCTCTGGCAAGACGACGCTCGCGCTGCAGACGATTGCCGAAGCGCAGAAGAAGGGCGGCATCTGCGCCTTCGTCGATGCCGAACATGCACTCGATCCGGTCTATGCCCGCAAGCTCGGTGTCGACCTGCAGAACCTGCTGATCTCGCAGCCCGACACCGGCGAACAGGCGCTCGAAATCACCGATACGCTGGTGCGCTCCGGCGCGATCGACGTTCTCGTCGTCGACTCCGTGGCAGCGCTGACGCCGCGCGCCGAAATCGAAGGCGAAATGGGCGACAACCTGCCGGGCATGCAGGCCCGCCTGATGAGCCAGGCGCTGCGCAAGCTGACAGCTTCGATCTCCAAGTCGAATACGATGGTGATCTTCATCAACCAGATCCGCATGAAGATCGGCGTCATGTTCGGTTCGCCGGAAACGACGACAGGCGGCAACGCGCTGAAGTTCTATGCCTCCGTCCGCCTCGACATCCGCCGTATCGGCCAGGTCAAGGAACGCGAAGAGGTCATCGGCAACCAGACGCGCGTCAAGGTCGTCAAGAACAAGATGGCGCCTCCCTTCAAGCAGGTCGAATTCGACATCATGTATGGCGAGGGCGTTTCCAAGACCGGCGAACTGATCGACCTCGGCGTCAAGGCCGGCATCGTCGAGAAGTCCGGCGCCTGGTTCTCCTATAACAGCCAGCGTCTCGGCCAGGGCCGCGAAAACGCCAAGATCTTCCTGCGCGACAATCCGGATCTCGCCCGCGAGATCGAAACGGCGCTGCGCCAGAATGCCGGCCTGATCGCCGACCGCTTCCTGCAGAATGGCGGCCCGGATGCCGGCGATGATGCTGGCGATGGCGACATGTAATCCAGCCTAGCACATAACGAATTCGAACCGGCCGCATTCCCTCACGAGAATGCGGCCGGTTTTGTTTGTTGCTGGACAGTGGCAAGGTCGGACGATAAAAGCCGATGGATTTAATTTTACCTGCCTGCTGGCAGCATCGAAGGGCATGAAATGAGCGGTGTAAACGATATCCGGTCGACCTTCCTCGACTACTTCAAGAAGAACGGCCACGAGATCGTTCCATCGAGCCCGCTCGTGCCGCGCAATGACCCGACGCTGATGTTCACCAATGCCGGCATGGTGCAGTTCAAGAATGTCTTCACCGGCCTCGAAAAGCGTCCCTATTCGACGGCGACGACCTCGCAGAAATGCGTGCGCGCCGGCGGCAAGCATAACGACCTCGACAATGTCGGCTATACTGCACGCCACCTGACCTTCTTCGAAATGCTCGGCAACTTCTCCTTCGGCGATTATTTCAAGGAGAATGCGATCGAGCTTGCGTGGAAGCTGGTCACCGAGGGCTTCGACCTACCGAAGAACCGGCTGCTGGTCACCGTCTATTCCGAGGACGAGGAAGCTGCGACGCTCTGGAAGAAGATCGCCGGTTTCTCCGACGACAAGATCATCCGCATCCCGACCTCTGACAATTTCTGGCAGATGGGCGATACCGGCCCCTGCGGTCCGTGCTCGGAAATCTTCATCGACCAGGGCGAGAATGTCTGGGGCGGCCCTCCCGGTTCGCCGGAAGAAGATGGCGACCGGTTCCTGGAATTCTGGAACCTCGTCTTCATGCAGTTCGAACAGACCGAGCCCGGCGTTCGCAACCCGCTGCCGCGCCCGTCGATCGATACCGGCATGGGCCTGGAGCGTATGGCCGCCGTTCTGCAGGGCGTCCAGAGCGTCTTCGACACAGACCTGTTCCGCACGCTGACCGGCACGATCGAAGACGCCGTCGGCGTCAAGGCCGAGGGCAGCGCCAGCCACCGCGTCATTGCCGACCACCTGCGTTCGTCCGCCTTCCTGATCGCCGACGGCGTGCTGCCGTCGAATGAAGGCCGCGGCTATGTGCTGCGCCGTATCATGCGCCGCGCCATGCGCCATGCCCAGCTTCTCGGCGCCAAGGAGCCGCTGATGTATCGGTTGCTGCCGACGCTGGTGCAGGAGATGGGCCGCGCCTATCCGGAACTTGTGCGCGCCGAGGCGCTGATCTCCGAGACACTGAAGCTTGAAGAAAACCGTTTCCGCAAGACGCTGGAGCGCGGCCTGTCGCTCCTGTCGGACGCAACCGCCGATCTCTCCAAGGGCGATATGCTGGACGGTGAGACCGCCTTCAAGCTCTACGACACCTATGGCTTCCCGCTCGACCTGACGCAGGACGCGCTGCGCGCCCGCGAAATCGGCGTCGACATCTCGGGCTTCACCGATGCGATGGAGCGCCAGAAGGCCGAGGCACGCTCGCACTGGGCAGGTTCCGGCGAGAAGGCGACCGAAACCGTCTGGTTCGAACTCAAGGAAAAGCACGGCGCGACCGAATTCCTCGGCTACGACACCGAGACGGCCGAAGGTGTGGTGCAGGCGATCGTCAAGGACGGTGCCGTCGCGGCCGAAGCCAAGGCCGGCGACAAGGTGCAGATCGTCGTCAACCAGACCCCCTTCTACGGCGAGTCCGGCGGTCAGATGGGCGATACCGGCGTGATCTCTTCCGACCACGGCAAGATCGAGATTTCGGATACGCAGAAGAAGGGCGAGGGCCTGTTCGTGCATCTGGGCACCGTGATCGAAGGCGTGGTCAAGGCCAGCGAGCCTGTCGCGCTGACGGTCGATCACGCCCGCCGCTCGCGCCTGCGCGCCAACCACTCGGCAACCCATCTCCTGCATGAGGCGCTGCGCGAAGTGCTCGGCACCCACGTTGCCCAGAAGGGTTCGCTGGTCGCGCCCGAGCGCCTGCGCTTCGACGTTTCGCATCCGAAGCCGATGACGGCTGACGAACTCAAGGTCGTCGAAGAGATGGCCAATCAGATCGTGCTGCAGAATGCTCCGGTCACGACCCGCCTGATGAGCGTTGACGATGCCATTGCAGAAGGCGCCATGGCGCTCTTCGGCGAAAAATATGGCGATGAAGTGCGTGTCGTGTCGATGGGTACGGGTCTGCACGGCGCCAAAGCCAACAGGCCCTATTCGGTCGAGCTCTGTGGCGGCACGCATGTGTCGGCAACCGGCCAGATCGGTCTCGTGCGCATCCTCGGCGAAAGCGCCGTCGGCGCGGGCGTTCGCCGTATCGAAGCGGTCACCGGCGAATCGGCCCGCGAATATCTCGCCGAACAGGACGATCGGGTGAAGACGCTCGCTGCCTCACTGAAGGTGCAGCCGTCAGAAGTGCTGTCGCGCGTCGAAGCGCTGATGGATGAGCGCCGCAAGCTCGAAAAGGAACTGGCGGATGCCAAGCGCAAGCTCGCCATGGGCGGCGGGCAGGGCGGGTCTGCCGATGACGTGCGCGAGGTCGCGGGCATCAAGTTCCTCGGAAAGGCGGTGACCGGCGTCGATCCGAAGGACCTCAAGGGTCTTGCCGATGACGGCAAGACGAGCATCGGCTCCGGCGTCGTGACGCTGATCGGCGTTTCCGACGATGGCAAGGCCAGTGCCGTCGTGGCCGTGACGCCCGATCTCGTCAGCCGTTTCAGCGCTGTCGATCTGGTGCGCGTCGCTTCCGCTGCTCTCGGCGGCAAGGGCGGCGGCGGCCGTCCCGACATGGCGCAGGCCGGCGGCCCAGATGGTGCCAAGGCTGACGAGGCGCTTGAGGCCGTTGCGGCCGCACTCGCAGGCTGAGCATTCGCCTGACGACAGGTCAAAATCAAACCGGCTGCGAGATCATCGATTTCGCAGCCGGTTTTGTTTTCGGCGCCCTGCGGTCAGTTTCTCGTCTGCAATGCGAGGCGGCAGGCGAGGCCGGTGAATACGCCAGCCAGGATATATTGCGGCAGCTTCGGGAAGCGGCGCACCGAGCCGAGACGTATGCGGATCTGACTGCCGAGCAGGATGACTGCGCCGTTGACGACAAGGCCGATGCCGTTCAGCACGCTGGCGAGCACCAGCATCTGCACACCCATCGAGCCGCCCTCGGCAGTCACGAATTGCGGAAAGAGCGCGATGACGAAGAGCGCCATTTTCGGATTGAGCAGATTGGTCGCAAGACCGGCAAAGAAGATGCGCCGTCCCGACAGCCGCCTCAGCGTCGAGGCCGGCGCAAAGGTGGTGCTTTCGGAACGGACCGTCTTGTAGGCGAGATAAAGCAGATAGAGGCAACCGGCCCAACGCACGGCCTCATAGGCAACGGGCACGGCCACGAGGAGCTGCGAGAGCCCGAAAGCTGCGGCAAGCGCGTGGCAATAGGTGCCGAGAGCAATACCCGCATAGGTCAGAAATCCGGCTGTGCGTCCCTGGCTGATACTGCGCGAGGCAATCAGCAGCATATCGGGACCGGGCGTTGCGGTGAGCACCAACGCTGCGGCGGCAAAGAGTATCAATGTAGAAAAGTCCGGCATCAGTCTTCCTCTTGGGTTCGAGCCGGAATTCCGGTCTACGCAGGATTCGCTCCCAGCACCAGGCTTTTCCGAAAATCTGAATCGATTTTCGGAAAAGCCTGGTGCGTAGATTCAAAGAGTTAGAGCGTCCTTTGTGCGTCCGAATGGACGCACGGGCTCTAGGGTTCAAGTCAGCAGGATTTGTCAAATCGGGCTATGCTTTGGTGAGCCGATCGATTTGCAAAGGGTTTGACATGGTGGGTGAAACGGCATGGGCGCTCTACGAGAACCGTCTGAGACGGGTCTCGGCCTATATCCACGATCATCTGGACGAGGATCTGGATATGGAGCGGCTGGCCGAAATCGCGTGCCTGTCGAGCTATCACTGGCACCGGATCTACAGGGCGATTTACGGCGAGACGCTGGCGGCAACCGTCAAGCGGCTGCGGCTGCATCGCGCGGCGGGCGATATCGTCCGCACGGATCTTGATGTCAGCGAGATTGCGAAGCGATCAGGCTATCCCAATCTCCAGTCCTTCAACCGCATCTTCAAATCGGTCTATGGAATGCCGCCGGCACGCTACCGGAAAGAGGGAAGCCACACGCAGTTCCAACCCTCACGCACCGGAAAGGCGCAAGCCATGTTTGATGTCACCCTGAAAACCATCCCGCAGCTCGAGCTCATCGGCGTTCCCCATACCGGCTCCTATATGGAGATCGGCAAGGCCTTCGAGACGCTGTTCGGCACGCTCTATGCCCGTGGGCTCGCAAAGCCGGAGATGCGCATGATCGGCGTCTATCTCGACGATCCCGATCTCGTGCAGCCCGAGAAGCTGCGCTCTGTCGCCTGTGTCGCAGCAGGAGAGGAGACGACCACCAATGCGCCACTGGAGCGACGCATGGTGGAAGGCGGCGATTATGCCGTGCTGCACCACAAGGGCCCCTACGCCGATATGTACAAGGCCTATCAGTGGCTCTACGCCCAGTGGCTGCCCGCGTCCGGCCGGCAGATCCGGGATCGAGTGATGTTCGAGGAATATCTCAACAATCCGCGCGAAGTCGCGCCGACCGAATTGCGGACGGATATCTACATGCCGCTGGCGTAAACGGCTCTTTTCTGTACGCATTCCGGACGCAAAACGCTACGCACTTTTGCTGGAATTGCTTCAGGCCGCCTGCATCGCCTTTGCCGCTTCTTCATCCAGCGCCGTTGCCCGCTTATAGGCATCGCGTTCGGAAAGCCGGCCGAAATAATCGACGAAGGCCTGGCGCTTTTCGATGCTGCCGAAGGCAAGACCCCAGCCGATATGCGAACCGACATAAACATCGGCAGCGGTAAAGCGCTTGCCGGCAATATAGGGGGAGGCGGCCGAAACCGCCTTTTCCAGCGTGCCCATGACATCACCGAACGAACCGCAACCTGCCATGCGCAGCCGCTCCTGCGGAATTTCGAAGCCGAGCGCCTTCAAGGTGACGGACGCTTCCAATGGCCCGGCGGCGAAGAACATCCAGCGGTAGTAATCGGCTCGCTCATCCGCGTGCGGGCCCAACCCTGCCTGCGGAAACGTGTCCGCAAGATACGCACAGATCGCCGCGCATTCCGTCACGATCGTCTTCCCATGACGGATCGCCGGCACCTTGCCCATCGGGTTGACGGACAGATAGTCCGGTTCCTTCATCGTCCCGCCGAAGGTCAGGACTTCGGTATGATATGGTATGCCGGTTTCTTCCAGCATCCACCGCGCTATCCGGCCGCGCGACATCGGATTGGTGTAGAAGGTGATTTCCTCGGTCATCCTGCTTTCCTCTCTCCCAAGCTTCTTTCGTAGCGCTGGCGCCGGAGATTTCAACCCTTGGAGAAGGCGGCGCCTTCACTGCCGCGCGGGAAATGACCTCTGTCGCCGGCGCTGCGTCAGGGCCGGCGGTCCGGCCGGGAAGGGATCGCCAGCGCTGATTGTAGTGCAGTGTCTGGGTCTCGAGCAAAGCAAGATCAAGGTAAAAGACAATCATATCCTGGCCCTCGCGGCGCGCGAGAAGCCTGACAAGCTGCAGGAATTCGGGGACAAAACTCTTCTTGGCCATCAGAACCTCCATGCCTAGGCGAGTTTCTGAATAGGCTTTGCAACTTACGCGAGGCTTACTTTTCAAAGGTGTTGCTAATTTAGCATCAGTTAGCACAGTGGCAGCAACAAAAAACCCGGCACAATGGCCGGGTTTTCGATCTCTATGCTGACAGGGCTCAGGCCATTGCGGCCTGCAGGTTCTGGTCGATCTTATCGAGGAAAGCCGTCGTGGAGAGCCACGGCTGATCCGGGCCGATGAGCAGCGCCAGGTCCTTGGTCATGAAGCCGGCTTCGACGGTATCGACGCAGACCTTTTCCAGCGTCGAGGCGAACTTTGCGAGTTCGGCATTGTCGTCCAGCTTGGCGCGGTGCGCGAGGCCACGGGTCCAGGCGAAGATCGAAGCGATCGAGTTCGTCGAGGTTTCCTGGCCCTTCTGGTGCTGACGGTAGTGGCGGGTGACCGTGCCGTGAGCGGCTTCGGCTTCAACCGTCTTGCCATCAGGCGTCAGCAGAACCGAGGTCATCAGGCCGAGCGAACCGAAGCCCTGGGCAACGGTGTCGGACTGGACGTCGCCGTCGTAGTTCTTGCAGGCCCAGACATAGCCGCCGGACCACTTCAGAGCGGAAGCGACCATGTCGTCGATCAGGCGGTGTTCGTAGGTGATGCCGGCTTCCTTGAACTGATCCTTGAATTCGGTCTCGAAGACTTCTTCGAAGATGTCCTTGAAGCGGCCGTCATAGGCCTTGAGGATGGTGTTCTTGGTCGACAGGTAGACCGGCCACTTGCGCATCAGGCCGTACATCATCGAGGCGCGGGCGAATTCGCGGATCGACTCGTCGAGGTTGTACATGGCCATGGCAACGCCGGCGCCCGGCGCGTTGAAGACTTCCTTCTCGATGACCGTGCCGTCTTCGCCGACGAACTTGATGGTCAGCTTGCCCTTGCCGGGGAACTTGAAGTCGGTGGCGCGGTACTGGTCACCGAAAGCGTGACGGCCGACGACGATCGGCTGCGTCCAGCCCGGAACGAGGCGGGGAACATTGCGGCAGATGATCGGCTCGCGGAAAATGACGCCGCCGAGGATGTTGCGGATCGTGCCGTTCGGGCTCTTCCACATTTCCTTGAGGTTGAATTCCTTCACGCGGGCTTCGTCCGGCGTGATGGTCGCGCACTTGATGCCGACGCCGTACTTCTTGATGGCGTTGGCGGCATCGACCGTGACCTGGTCGTTGGTGGCGTCGCGGTTTTCAACCGAGAGGTCGAAATAGTCGATGTCGAGGTCGAGATACGGATGGATCAGCTTGTCCTTGATGAGCTGCCAAATGATGCGAGTCATTTCATCGCCGTCGAGATCGGCGACGGGATTGGCGACCTTGATCTTCTTCATGTATCTGCCTCGTAAGCTTAGGAAGGGACAGCTGTCCCGGGTGGGTGATGTGGGTCCGGAGCGCTATAGCATTGTGAGCCGGGAACGCAAAGCAGAACGGGCAGGGACGTAGCGTTTTTGCCGCCATTGCCAAGTGCTGGAAAATGGCTAGTCTCGCCGGCAGAAGCCCCCGAGTCCCGGACATTTTGCCATGAAGAAGATCGCCGTTCTGTTCGCCGGCCTCGTTGCCGCCCTGTCTTTTGCACCCGGCCTTTCACTTGCGGCCGATGCGACTGCGCCGGTCAGGGAGATCATTGATGATACGAAGAAAAACTGGGCGGGCGAGAACAGCGACTGGATCGATATTTTCGACGAAGGAATGCTCGGCCGGCTCTACAGCAAGGATTTCGGCGACAAATACAAGGCGGCAGCCCAAAATCCTGCGGCCGACGAGGACGGCATTTCGCCCTTCGACTATGACGTCATCGTCAACGGTCAGGATGCCTGTCCGCTGCAGGATCTCTCCATCGAAAGCGGCCAGCCGGCAAACGGCACGACCGAAGTGACGGTGAAATTCAAGGCGGCGACCTGCATGGAAGGCGCACCCAACAAGGATGCCTTCACGACCGTGCGTTTCGAGGTAATCGAGGAGAGCGGCAAGGCCGTCATCGACGACATCATGATCCAGGGCGAAGAGGGGCAGGGACCGATCTCGCTCAAGGAGGCCATGGTGCAGATCGCTAATGGCGAATGACTGCCAAAGAGGTTACCGGCTGGCGACTCCGGAGAACGCGACGGCTAATGACTCTTGGCATCATCATTTTGCTGTGATTTGATTTTTGCCGAGGCGGCGGTATCTCGCTCTCGGGTTCGCCACATCCCGCGCGCATGAGGACTGGCAAGGGTGATTTCCGGCTTTGAGTTCCGAGACTGGCTGCTTGCCAATGACCCGGCGCTGTCGCGCCTGCGTATGGGGTCACGCGTCACTCTGTCGATCCTGCTCTCCTTCGCGATCCTGCTTTCGATACACATGCTCATCGTGCCGTTGCCGATCGCGTCCTATGGTCTCGGCATCGTGCTGTCGATCGAAGGCGGAGTTGCGGTACGCGACAAGGGCTCGGCGAGCCAGCTCATCACCAGGCTGCTCGGCTGCCTTGCAAGCCTTGTCGTCGTCGGTATCGCGGCGGCGCTGGAGTCGCAGCGCGTTCTCTCGGACTTCATCTTCCTCGTGGTGATCTTCCTCGCATCATCCGCGCGCGTCTACGGCCCCCGCGGCTTTGCGATCGGGATGTTTGCCTTCACTTCCTATTTCATGGGCTCCTACTTCCACCCGACGATCGCTGAATTGCCCGTCGTCCTGGTCGGCCCTGTTGTCTCGGCGCTCGTCAGCCATTGGGTGAGGGCGGTGCTTCTGCCCGACAACTGGCGGCGCGACCTGCTGCGATCGCTCGAGAGCGTGCGGGGCCGCATCAACCAGATCCTCTTCAAGCTCGCTGCCCTTGCTGCGGATGGAAAGGTCGATGAGGCCGATCGGCAGGAACTGCGCCAGCTGGAGGACCGGCTGAAGGAAGTCGTGCTGATGGCCGAGAGCTTCATTCCGCGCCCGCCGGGCGGCGTTTTCGATGGCGCTTCGGCACCGGCCGCTGAACTGGCGATCCGGCTATTCGATGCGCATCTGGCGACCGAAAGCGCCATCGTGCTGAGCTATCAAAGCCCGCCATCCTTTGTGCTCGTCCATGCGGTGATCGAGGATGACAAGGCAGTGCTCTCGGCTCAGGAGAAGGCGGTCGCCGACATGGAAGGCCAGCCGCAGGGCGAGACGGCACGGGCGTTGCTATGGTTGGGTGCCGCACGCCGGCAGCTTGCGGAGACGATCGATGCCGGGCGCAGGTCCGACTTTGCCGAGATTGCCTCGATTGAGGAGGCCAGCCCATCAACGCCGATCGATTTTTCGCTGAAGAATCCGCTGATGCGCTCGGCCCTGCAGATCACGCTCGCGGCGGCAATCGCCATGACGCTTGGGCTGGCGCTCTCACGCGAACGCTGGTTCTGGGCGGTGCTGGCGTCCTTCCTCGTTTTCAGCAATACCAATTCGCGCGGCGATACTGCTATCAAGGCGCTGCAGCGCTCAATCGGTACGCTGTTCGGCATCGCTTTCGGCCTGGTGCTGGCGACATTGCTGACGCACCAGCTGGCCATTGCCATCGCGGTTTCAATCGTCTGCGTCTTCCTTGCCTTCTATTTCCTCCAGATTTCCTATGCGACGATGACCTTCTTCATCTCGATCGTTCTCTGCCTGGTCTATGGCATGATGGGTGTCCTCACCTTCGATCTCCTCAAGTTGCGACTGGAGGAGACGCTGATCGGCGCGGTGGCGGGAACGCTCGTCGCCTTCCTCGTCCTGCCGGCACGCACGCGCGGGACACTCGATACGGCGGTCGCCAAGTGGTTCAACGCCCTGAAGGAGCTGCTCCTGGCCGTATCGGAAAAGAAGAGCCAGCCGGAGCTCATCGTCATCTCGCAGAAGGTCGATGCCTGCTATCGCGACATCACGCTTTCGGCGCGCCCGCTCGGCTCGACCTGGTCCATTGTCACCAGGCCGGGACAAATTCGCCAGACGCTGGCGATTTTCCTCTCGGTTACCTATTGGTCGCGCATTCTGGCCCGCAATAACGCCGCCGATGCCGTCGACGAGGATCTCAAGGGACGGATCACCGCAGATATTGGCCTTCTGGACAGATTTACGCCGCGCGGCTCGGAGTGTTTCCTCGTCACCCGCAAGCAGATGCGGCACGTCAGCCGTCACCTGCCACTGTGGCAGGAAGGGGCGCGGCTCGCCGTCGAAATGATCGGCTCGACCATCGAACGGCTCTATCCGACAGAGACGCAGGACTTGCCGTTTGCGGCCGGCAAAGCTATTGCGCCCGTAAATCAGGAATAGGAAGCACAAATAAGCACCATGGCGGGCACCAACAGCGAGCGTCAACTTCTGGCCGAAGGGCCTGTTATCATTCTGGTCGAGCCGCAGATGGGCGAGAATATCGGCATGGTGGCGCGCGCCATGGCGAATTTCGGCCTTGCCGATCTTCGCCTCGTCAATCCGCGTGACGGCTGGCCGAACGAGAAGGCGCAGGCCGCAGCCTCCAAGGCCGATCACGTCATCGAAGGCACGAAGGTCTTCGCGACACTCGAGGAGGCGATTGCCGATCTCAACTTCGTCTATGCGACGACGGCGCGCAGCCGTGACAATTACAAGCCGGTGCGCTCACCGGTCTTTGCCGCCGGAAACCTGCGCAGCCGCTTCAGGGCAGGCGAGGCGACGGGTATCCTGTTCGGCCGCGAGCGCTGGGGACTGACCAATGAGGAAGTGGCGCTTGCCGACGAGATCGTCACCTTTCCGGTCAATCCGGCCTTTGCATCGCTCAACATCGCCCAGGCGGTGCTGCTCATGTCCTATGAATGGATGAAATCCGGCATGGAGGATCTGGAGGCGGTGCCGTTCCAGGCGCTTGAACAGCGACCCTCCACCAAGGAACAGCTGTTCGGCCTGTTCGACCAGCTGGAAGAGGCGCTCGATTCCCGCAACTATTTCCATCCGCCCTCGAAAAAGCCGAAAATGGTCGACAACCTGCGCGCAGTTCTCTCCCGCCGGGCCTTCACGGAGCAGGAAATCAGCGTGCTGCGCGGCGTCATCTCCTCTCTCGACCGCTTCTCGCGCAATAGCCCGCGCAAGGGCGGTTCCACCAGATCCCGCAAGGAAGCGCCCACCGATGACAGCGCCGACGAATGAGCTGAAACCCGTCCTCGTCTTCGATTCAGGCATAGGGGGGCTCACCGTGCTGCGCGAGGCGCGCGTGCTGATGCCGGAGCGCGGCTTCATCTATATCGCCGACGATGCCGGGTTTCCCTATGGTGGATGGGAGGAGCAGGCGCTGAAGGAGCGGATTATCGGCCTCTTCGCCAAGCTGCTCGAAGATTACGATCCCGAGGTCTGCATCATTGCCTGCAATACGGCTTTTACGCTTGTGGGCGCCGACCTGCGCGCCGCCTTTCCGCAGATGACATTCGTCGGCACTGTGCCGGCGATAAAGCCTGCTGCCGAGCGCACACGCTCAGGGCTCGTCTCGGTGCTGGCGACCCCCGGCACGGTCAGACGCGCCTATACACGCGACCTCATCCAGTCCTTCGCGCAGCAATGCCATGTGCGGCTGGTCGGCTCGGAAAACCTGGCGCGCATGGCTGAAGCCTATATCCGCGGTGACGTCGTTTCTGACGAGGCAGTGCTCACCGAGATTGACCAATGTTTCGTCGAGAAGGATGGGCGCAAGACCGACATCGTCGTGCTCGCCTGCACGCATTATCCCTTCATGGCGAATATGTTTCGCAGGCTGGCGCCTTGGCCGGTGGACTGGTTGGATCCGGCGGAAGCCATTGCGCGGCGCGCTCGCACGCTGGTACCGCATGTTGCGGACGCCGTTCATCCTGACAATTTCGACTTTGCCGTCTTCACCTCGGGCAATCCGGATTTTGCCACGCGGCGGCTGATGCAAGGTTTCGGCCTGAGCACGCGATAGGGCACTGCGCGCTTTATTTCCCCTGTCTCATCACGCAAGATCCCCGCGGGGAATCGCGAGCAGGTGTTTGCCGCTCAAGATGCAAAGGGATGCGCCGTGCCGCTGCAAAGACTTGTGATGCTGATCTTCTTTCTGCAACCGATCGCCTTTGGCGCCTGGTTACCGCGCATTCCCGATATCCAGGCGAAGCTTGAACTTGGCACTGCCGATCTCGCGGTAGCCCTTCTGGGATTGCCTATTGGTACGCTGATCACGCTCCCGTTTGCCGGCCGGATCGTCTCGCGCATCGGCGGGCGCATGGCGATCATCTATGGGTTCATCTTCTTTCTTGCGGTGGTTTCGCTGCCGGCCTTCGCGCCCAGCGCCTTGCTTCTTTTCCTTGCCCTGATGATCGTCGGGGTCGCGCTTTCCACGGTGGAACTCGGCATGAATGTCGAGGCGGATGTGACGGAGAAGGCGACGGGGCTGATCATCATGAGCCGCTGCCATGGCTTCTGGAGCTTCGGCATCATGGCCGGCAGCCTGATCGGCGTTGGCGCCATCGCCATCGGGCTTTCACCGCACTGGTCGATCCTGATCACGGCGATCATCGTCCTGCCGATCGCGCTGGTCGCCAGCCTGCGCCTGCCGAAATTGCCTGAAAGTCACCATGCGGAGAATTCGCAGACAAAGACCGGCTTCAAGCCGCCAAGCCTTGCCCTGCTGGGGATCTGCGCCTTCGTCTTCGGCGTGACGATGACCGAGGGTGCGATCGCCGACTGGTCGGCGGTCTATCTCCGCGATGTCATGAATGCCGAAGGTGCCCAAACCGGTCTCGGTTATTCGGTTTTCGCTTTCATGGTTGCGGCGGGGCGCTTCAGCGGTGACTACATGAAAGGCCGTTTCGGCGCAGTTGCGATTGCCCGCGGCTGCGGCATCGCCTCGCTTGCGGGCATGCTCGTCGTTCTCCTTGCGCCGGCGACGCCGCTTGCCCTGCTTGGCTTTGCAGCCGTCGGTGTCGGTGTCTCGGTCGGATTTCCGCTTGCGGTGACGGCCGTCGCTTCGCTGACCGACCGACCACCTGCTTCAAGCGTTGCCATACTCTCCTTCGCGGCGCTCAGCGGTTTTCTCATCGGGCCGCCGATCATCGGTTTTCTCGGCGAACTCCTGGGCTTGCGGGTCGGGCTCGCGGTCCTGCTGGTGCCACTCTTTGTCAGCCTGCTCTGCACCCGTTTGCTGATTCCGACGCAAAACGACATGGCGGGCGATCTCGTCGAGCGCGAGGCGGTGTAGGACGTCTTTCCAGGCCTGACTTTCCCTGTGGGTTTTTAAAGGTTTGACGACAACAGCGCCTGCGAATCTGCTAGAGACGGGGGCTGGAATTTGTAAGGGGAATTGGGCGTGCAGGTTGGCATCGATATGGGAATGGCGTCCGGCAACCCGGCGACGCTCGATATCGAGGAATTGCTGGCGACGCGTCTGCTCGTGCAGGGCAATTCCGGCTCCGGCAAATCGCATCTGCTGCGCCGCCTCCTCGAGCAATCGGCCCAATGGGTACAGCAGGTCATCATCGATCCCGAAGGTGATTTCGTCACGCTGTCCGACCGGTTCGGCCATGTCGTCGTCGATGGCGAGCGCACCGAAGCCGAGCTTGCCGGCATTGCCAACCGTATCCGCCAGCACCGCGTTTCCTGCGTGCTGACGCTGGAAGGGCTCGATATCGAGCAGCAGATGCGGGCGGCTGCGGCCTTCCTCAACGGCATGTTCGATGCCGATCGCGAATATTGGTATCCAGTTCTTGTCGTCGTCGACGAAGCGCAGATGTTTGCGCCCTCGGTCGGCGGCGATGTCTCGGAAGATGCGCGCAAGGCGTCGCTCGGCGCCATGACCAACCTGATGTGCCGTGGACGTAAACGCGGGCTTGCCGGCGTCATCGCCACGCAGCGTCTCGCCAAGCTTGCAAAAAACGTCGCGGCCGAAGCCTCGAACTTCCTGATGGGCCGCACCTTCCTCGATATCGACATGGCGCGCGCCGCTGATCTGCTCGGCATGGACCGCCGTCAGGCGGAAATGTTCCGAGATCTGAAGCGCGGTCATTTCGTCGCCCTTGGACCGGCGCTGTCGCGTCGGCCGCTGCCGATCCAGATCGGCAATGTCGAGACATCGGCGCGTTCTTCCAGCCCGAAGCTGATGCCGCTGCCGGATTCGCCACAGGATGTCGAAGACCTGATCTTCACGCCGGATCCGGAAGAGTTCCAGCGGCCGATCGTACGGCGTGCTCCACCGGCGCCGCGCCCGACCACCGATATCCTGGCCGAGCTCTCGCGCTCGACGCCGGCCGCCAGCCCCATGCAGGCCGCCGAGCCGCGTGTGGCCCAGCCGGAACTGTCGGCCGAAGAGCGCGAGGAGCGGCTTTCCGGCGTGCTCTCCGAGATCCTCGACGATCCGGGCTCCGGTTTCCGCACGGATGCAGTCCTCTATCAGGAATTCCTGGTGCGGCTGCGCATGCGCCGTGTTCCGGGAGCGCCGATGTCCTTGCAGGATTTCCGGCGGCGCGTGGCGGTTTCCCGCTCCGGCGTCGATCCCGACATGGCCGCAGGGGAAGCCTGGGCGACGGCGCTTTCGCTCTCCAATGGCGTCACCGACGATCTTCAGGGTGTGTTCCTGATGATGGCGAAGGCCGCGATCGGCGGCGAGGCCTGCCCGTCCGATGCCCGCATTGCCCGCGCTTATGGCACGCATTCGGCCCGGCGCGCGCGCCGGCTGCTTGGCTATTTCGAAGAGCAGGGGCTTATCGTCGTCCACACGGACTTTACCGGCAAACGCATCGTCGCCTTCCCGGACCTGCAGGCTGAGACCGCGCCGGGTTCGGCCGATGCGCCTGACACCGAGGCCCTGAAGAGCGCCGCAGAATAAGCATCAGACCCAGCTCTGGATGATCTCGGGGCTGGCATGGATGCAGGTGAGCTCCAGCCGCGTCGTTCCCACATTCTTGAAGCAGTGGGGCGTCTCCGCATTCACGATGACTATATCGCCGGGATTGGGCTCCAGCGTCTCTTCGCCAACGGTGAAACGCGCTTTGCCGGAGCGCACGATCCACATTTCCGTATAGGGGTGAACATGCAGGTCCGGGCCCTGGCCAGGCTCGTTGTCGATCAGGAAGATCGAGACCGGGGCGCCGAAGTCCCGGCCCTCGAAGCGAATGGTCCGGTTGGCGAATTGCTGCTGGCTTTCACGCGGTATGACATGGAACATGATTTCCTCCTTGGATCACGCTACGGACTTCGCTATGAATTTATCTTCTCGAGAAGATACTTTACCCAATTTATCTTCTCGTCAAGATAGTTTGGAGCCATGATGGAAACGGAAGATCACGTCGATCGCCTACGCACCCTTTGGGCAAAAGAGTTGCCCGATCTCGACACGACGCCCATGAGCATCCTCGGACGCATCTACCGGCTCTCCAATCTGGTGCGGCCCTCCATCGAGGCGACATTCGCCGAATTCAATCTCGACCGGGGCGAGTTCGACGTGATTGCGACGATTCGCAGGGCAGGGCCGCCCTACAGGATGACGCCGACCGAGCTCTACAGCCTTCTGCTGATCTCGTCGGGCGGGCTGACGCATCGGCTGGACAGGCTGGAGAAATCGGGGCTGATCCGGCGGGAGCGCTCTGCCCAGGACAAGCGCAGCTTCGAGGTAGCGCTCACGGATGAGGGCATCGAACGCGCAGAAGCCGCCTTCCGCGAAGATATGAAGCGGGAGCTCGCCCATCTCGGCGGGCTTGAGGAAAGCGAGCGCCGCGCGCTTGCCGCTCTGCTGCGCAAGCTCGCAGGTTCCCTTGAGCGAACCGGCGATAACGGCCTCGCCGTGGCAGATTCTGTTTGACAATCCTGTGACTTATCCCTAAAGACCGCCCCAGCACCGGGCAGCAATGTCCGGTGTTTCATTTGACATGTCCCGTGGATCAGATCCGTTCGCGTAATGGAAAGATCCTGTCGGCTCCCGGAAACGGGATCAAAGGAGGGCGTGTTTCCTTCGCGCGGTTTGGCAACAAACCGCCCTAACACTTTGAAAGGAAATACGATGAGCAAGCGCGAATCGTCCAAGTACAAGATCGACCGCCGTATGGGCGAAAACATCTGGGGCCGTCCGAAGTCCCCGGTGAACCGCCGCGAATACGGCCCGGGCCAGCACGGCCAGCGCCGCAAGGGCAAGCTTTCCGACTTCGGCGTGCAGCTGCGCGCCAAGCAGAAGCTGAAGGGTTACTACGGTGACCTGCGCGAGAAGCAGTTCCGCGCGATCTTCGCTGAAGCTGACCGCCGCAAGGGCGACACCTCGGAAAACCTGATCGGTCTTCTGGAGTCCCGCCTCGACGCGATCGTCTACCGCGCCAAGTTCGTTCCGACGGTCTTTGCTGCCCGTCAGTTCGTCAACCATGGCCACGTTACTGTCAACGGCGTCCGCGTCAACATCGGTTCTTACCGTTGCAAGGTCGGCGACGTCATCGAAGTTCGTGAGCGCTCCAAGCAGCTCGTTACGGTTCTGGAATCGGTTTCGCTCGCAGAGCGCGACGTTCCTGACTACGTCGAAGTCGACCACAACAAGATGGTTGCCACTTTCGCACGCGTTCCGACGCTTGCCGACGTTCCGTACCCGGTTGTCATGGAACCGCATCTGGTCGTCGAATTCTATTCTCGCTAATCGCGAGAGGCGTTTTCGCATTCTGGAAAAGCCGCCTCTCGGGGCGGCTTTTTCGTATCCGGAGGGAAGATGGTGGATTTGCAGGCAGTCCTCGACAGCATCTACAAGGAGCTGACGCCCCGCATCGGCGAGGGCAAGGTCGCGGATTATATTCCCGAACTTGCCAAGGTCGATCCGAACCAGTTCGGCATGTCGATCATCACCGTCGACGGCAAGGTCTACAGCGTCGGCCATGCCGATGTCGCCTTTTCCATCCAGAGCATTTCCAAGGTCTTCATGCTGACGCTGGCGCTCGGCAAGGTGGGCGAGGGGCTGTGGAAACGCGTCGGCCGCGAGCCATCGGGCTCAGCCTTCAATTCCATCGTCCAGCTCGAGCATGAGCACGGGATCCCGCGCAATCCCTTCATCAATGCCGGCGCGATCGCCGTCAGCGATGTCGTCATGGCCGGCCATGCGCCGCGCGAGGCGATCGGCGAGTTGCTGCGCTTCGTGCGCTACCTCGCTGACGACGAATCCATCACCATCGATGACAACGTGGCACGCTCGGAGACGGCGACCGGCTATCGTAATTTCGCGCTCGCCAATTTCATGCGCTCCTACCGCAATCTCGATCATCCCGTCGATCATGTGCTCGGCGTCTATTTCCACCAATGTGCGCTCTCGATGACCTGCGAGCAGCTGGCCCGCGCCGGCCTGTTCCTTGCGGCACGCGGCGGCAATCCGCTGACCGGCCATTCGGTCGTGTCGCCGAAACGGGCGCGGCGCATCAATGCGCTGATGCTGACCTGCGGCCATTACGACGGATCGGGCGACTTCGCCTATCATGTCGGCCTCCCGGGCAAGAGCGGTGTCGGCGGCGGCATCTTTGCGGTGGCACCCGGCATCGCTTCGATCGCGGTCTGGTCGCCGGGGCTTAACAAGGTCGGCAATTCTCAGCTTGGCGCCGTGGCGCTGGAGATGCTGGCGGCGCGTACGGGCTGGTCCGTTTTCGGCGATTGAGGCTGTGTTGGCCGGCGGCTTTCTGCTAAGCAGGGCAGGCACATCAGACAGGTAGCAAGATGAATATCGCAGCCAATATTGCCGACGATCTGGAAACGGCGGAAGCCGGCATCGGCCACGCGCTGTTTGCCGATGCGCCCCATTCGGTCTCCTTCAACAAGCTGCGCAAGCGCCTGCTGCGGCAGGTGCGTCAGGCCTTCGAAGATTTCGACATGCTGAAGGGCCAGAAACGCTGGCTGATCGGCATATCCGGCGGCAAGGATTCCTATGGCCTGCTGGCGCTGCTGCTCGATCTGCAATGGCGCGGGCTGCTGCCGGTGGAGCTGATCGCCTGCAACCTCGATCAGGGCCAGCCGAATTTCCCGAAACATGTGCTGCCGGAATACCTTTCAAAGATCGGCGTCAAACATCGCATCGAATATCGCGACACCTATTCGATCGTGAAGGAGAAGGTACCGGAGGGAGCGACCTACTGTTCGCTCTGCTCGCGCCTGCGCCGCGGCAATCTCTACCGGATTGCCAAGGAAGAAGGCTGCGACGCGCTGGTGCTCGGCCATCATCGGGAAGACATTCTCGAAACCTTCTTCATGAATTTCTTCCACGGTGGGCGGATGGCCGCGATGCCGGCGAAGCTTCTGAACGACGAAGGCAATCTGATGGTGCTCAGGCCGCTCGCCTATTGCGCCGAGGACGACATGGCCAAGTTTGCCGCTGCCATGCAGTTTCCGATCATTCCCTGCGATCTCTGCGGCTCTCAGGATGGTCTCCAGCGCAATGCGATGAAGGATATGCTCGCCGATATCGAGCGCCGCATGCCCGGCCGCAAGGACACGATGCTGCGTGCGCTCGCGCACGTGAACCCGTCACACCTGCTCGATCCGAAACTTTTCGACTTTTCTGCGCTGGCCGTCACCCAAACGTCATAATGGACTTGCTATGAGCCTCAGCAGTTCCATGCAACGAGTCCAAAATGATTTTCTCAGACAAAGACATAGAGTTCCTCGGTGATTGCCTCAGGCATGTCGCCGAAGAAGAGATCATGCCGCGCTTCCGCAATGCGGCTGCGGCCAATGTTTCCGAAAAGACGTCTTCCGTCGATCTCGTAACGCAAGCCGACCTGCGCTCCGAGGCTTACCTTACGGCAGCAATCCGCGAGCGTTTTCCCTCGGCACTCATTGTCGGCGAGGAAGCCTATGAGGCGGATCGTTCGGTCGTGCCGGCGCTTGCCGATGCCGATCTTGCCTTCGTCATCGATCCCGTCGACGGCACGTTCAATTTTGCGGCCGGCATGCCGGTTTTCGGTACGATCCTTGCCGTGACGGTTAGGGGAGAAACGGTTGCCGGCATCATTCACGATCCGGTCCTCGGCGACACGGTTGTTTCCCTCAAGGGCGCCGGCGCCTTCCAGAAGAGACGCAATTGCGAGCCTGTCCGCCTCAAGGTCGCGGAACCTCTGGAGCTGGGCCTCATGATCGGCGCCATGGCCTGCAGCCATATGGTAGAGCCGGATCGTTCGCGCGTTGCCGGCAATATGGCGAAGGTCAAGATGACCTTCGCGTTCAATTGCTCGGCTTACGAATATTGGATGGTGTCCTCGGGCAAGCTGCATTTCATCGGCCACCCCAAGCTGATGCCGTGGGATCATCTGGCCGGCGTGCTGACCCATCAGGAAGCCGGCGGCCATACCGCCAAATTCGACGGAACGCCCTACAGGCCCGGCGAGATTTCCGGCGGCATCATCTCTGCTCCCGATAAGGAAAGCTGGCAGATGATCCGAAACGAGATCGTCGGCTACCGATAAACCGAAAGGAACCGCCATGACGACTGCCATAGATACGATGAAGCTTGCCGATCTCCTGCGGCAGGCAGCGAAAGCCGAGATCCTGCCGCGCTTTCGCCGACTGGGCAGCAGCGATGTGCGCGCCAAGACGGAAGCGACCGACCTCGTGACCGAGGCCGATGAGCAGGCCGAAAGGATGATGAAAGCCGAGGCCGCGCGCCTCTGGCCGGAGGCATTGTTCATCGGTGAGGAATCGGTTGCCGCTGACGAAGCACTTCTGGACAAGCTCGAAGGTGCCGATCTCGCCATCGTCGTCGATCCCGTCGACGGCACCTTCAACTTTGCTTCCGGCATTCCGGCCTTCGGCGTCATGGCATCGGTCGTCTCCAAGGGCGAGACGGTTGCCGGCATCATCTATGATCCGATGGGCGATGACTGGGTGATGGCTGAGAAGGGCGGCGGCGCCTGGCTGCGCCGGCCGGATGGCGAGGCGCAACGGTTGCGAGTGGCAGAACCTGTCGCTCTCGACCAGATGGTCGGCATGGCTTCCACCGGCTACCTGCCGCAGGAAAAGCGCGCCGAAATCCTTGGCAATCTCGCCAAGGTTCGCTTCCTCACCAACTACCGCTGCGCGGCACATGAATACCGCACCTTTGCCGGCGGGCATGTGCACTACCTGATGTACAACAAGCTGATGCCTTGGGATCACCTGGCCGGCACGCTGATCTGCCAGGAAGCCGGCGCCTATGCCGCCCGTTTCGACGGTTCGGCCTATCTGCCGCATCATGTGACCGGCGGGTTGCTGATTACGCCGGACAAGGAGAGCTGGGAAATCTTCCGCCGCGAGGTCGCGACGGTCTAAGCCTGAACTGGCCTGAGTTCGAACTCAGGCCAATATCTGTTTCAATGCATCAAGGAGCGTGTCGCATTCGGCATCGGTGCCGATGGTGATGCGCAGGAAATCCTGGATGCGCTGCCCGCGGAAATTCCTGACCAGCACCGCACGTCGGCGCAGCTCCGCAGCCAGTTCCGCGCCGCCGCGGGTGCTGTGGCGAGCGAAGACGAAATTGGCGGAGGAGGGCAGAACCTCGAAGCCGAGCTCGCCGAGGGCGGCGGTCAACCGCTCGCGGCTTGCGACGATCAGCGCGCAATGTTTCTCGAACCAGTCCTGATCCTCCCAGGAGGCCACGGCGCCGGCCTGTGTCAGCCTGTCCAGCGGATAGGAATTGAAGCTGTCCTTGACCCGTTCCAGCGCATCGATCAGCGGCCGCTGGCCGACGGCGAAACCGACGCGCAGGCCGGCAAGGCCGCGCGATTTGGAGAAGGTCTGGATGACGAGCAGGTTCGGATATTTCCGCACAAGCGGAATGGCACTCTGGCCGCCGAAATCCACATAGGCCTCATCGATGACGACGACCTGATCCGGATGTTCCTGTACCAGCGCCTCGATCGCCGCAAGCGGCAACGCCGTGCCGGTCGGCGCATTCGGGTTCGGCAGGATGATCGCGCCGCAGGGCTGGCGGTAGTCCTCGATGCGCACCCGCATCTTCTCGTCCAGCGGAATCTCGCGGAAGGTGATGCCGTAGAGACCGCAATAGGTCGGGTAGAAGCTGTAGGTGATATCGGGATAGAGCAGGGGCAGCTCGTGCTTCAGGAGTGCCTGAAACGTATGGGCCAGAACCTCGTCCGAGCCATTGCCGACGAAGACTTCGCCGGGATCGAGATCATGGCTCGAGGCAATCGCCTGGCGCAGTTTCAGGCCGGTCGGCTCGGGATAGAGCCGCAGCGTGTCGTTGACGGCTTGCGAGATTGCCGCCAAGGCACGCGGCGAAGGGCCGTAAGGATTCTCATTGGTGTTGAGCTTCACCAGCCCTTCGATGACAGGCTGTTCGCCCGCCACGTAAGGTGTCAGGGATTGAACAAGGGGGCTCCAGAAACGGCTCATCGTGTACTTCCGGTCAAAGACATGTCGCGCATAAACGTGCAGCGGCCTTGCGAGAGCGACTGCGAAAACAAAAGCCTAAAACGTGGCAAGCGAAGCTGAATGATCGCTGCACACTTTAGGCCTCAAGCAGCATTACATGTGAACCGCACCGGGGTCGAGTTGCGGACTGTCGCCGGGATGGGTGAACAGCTTGCCCTTTTCCGCCCAGAGAACCATGACGACGGTGACCGCGCCGAAGAGCGCGAAACCGCCGAACAACGGCTGGACCGTGCCGTTGAACAGCTGGCCAACGCCGCCGCCGAGGAGGGCGCCGAACGTCGTCGACACGAAACCGGTGACGGCCGTTGCCGTGCCGGCGAGATTGCCCATCGGCTCCAGGCTGATCGCGGTGAAATTGGTCGCGATGACAGCAAACATCATCAGCAGGATCGAGAAGAGGGCGTAGGAGAAGGCAAAGGACGGCGTGCCGCCAAGTGCTGCGACAAAGCCTATCGCCGAGACGATGGTGAAAAGCAGCATGGCGGCATGGGAGATGCGGCGCATGCCGAAGGTGCGCACCAGCATGCCGTTCAGGAAGTTGGCAACGGCGATGCCGCCTGCCGTAGCGGCAAAGGCGATCGGCAGCCAGTCGCCGAGGCCGTAAACCTCGCCGAAGACCTGCTGAACCGAGATCACATAGGCGCTGATGACGCCGGTGAACATGGTGAGCCCGATCATGTAGCCGCAGGTGATGCGGTTGGTGAGAACCGTCTTGAAGCCATCGGCGGCAGCACCAACGGACAGCGGAATGCGCTCTTCCGGCGGCAGCGATTCCTTGAGGCGCAGCAGCGCCCAGACGAAGAGAATCGTCGCGACGATGCCGAGCAGGATGAAAATCCAGTTCCAATGCGCATAGGTGATAATGAGCTGGCCGACAGAGGGGGCGACGATCGGCACGATCATGAAGACGATCATGACATAGGACATGACTCGCGCCATCTCACGGCCACCGAAGCAATCGCGGACGATCGCCATGGTGGTGATGCGCACGGCCGCGCCGCCGATGCCCTGAACGAAGCGCATGATCAGCAGCATTTCGAAACTGCCGGTGGCCGCAGCGGCAAACATGCCGACCACGTAGCAGGCAAGGCCGCCAAGCAGGATGTTGCGGCGGCCGAAGGCATCCGACAGACTGCCGAAAATGATCTGGGAGGCGCCGAAGCCCAAGAAGAAGACGCCGATGACGAGCTGCGCATCATTGTTGCTGGTAACACCCAGCGAATGGCCGATATTGGGCAGCGCCGGCAGCATGCTGTCGATCGCCATGGCAATGCTGGCGGTCATGATGGCGATGGTCACCACGAATTCGAAGAAGCCCATGCCAATGCGGGCAGAACCCTGGTTTTCCGTGTGCGGTTTGTGCGTCGGAGTCATCCGTATCCCCCTGAATGACGGAAGAGCGGCCGGAAAGCGGCCGAATATTGTGGGAGGGCGGCGAACCCCTACCAAAATGTGCCGCCGCCTGATGTGTCTGAAAGCTTCAGTGCTGATATGGGCGCCTGATCTCAGTGCCCGATATCGCTGAAGCTGGAAAGTGATGCGTCCTTCGACAGCGGCGCATGCTGCGCCCTGAACAGCCGGCCCTTTTCTGCGATCAACACGAAGACGATACCGATCAGCGAGACGCCGAAGTAGCCGGCGATCATCGGCGTTGCCGTGCCGTCAAAGGCCTGTCCGACCATGGCTCCGATCAATGCGCCGCCGATCGTGCTCATGAAGCCGATGACAGAGGAAGCCGTGCCGGCGAGATGGCCGAGCGGCTCCATGGCGAGCGAATTGAAGTTAGAGCCGATCCAGCCGAACTGGAACATCACCAGCGCGAAGAAGACGATGAAGATCGGGAAAGGCATCGGCTGCGGCCCTGATATCTGCACCATCAGCCAGATGAAACTCAAGCCGCAGAAACCGAGAAGGGATGCGTGCGAGAGGCGGCGCATGCCGAAACGGCCGACCAGCTGGGAATTGATGAAGGACGAGAAGGCCATGAACAGCGCCACTCCGGCAAAGGCGACGGGCATGTAGACGCCGAGACCGTAGATGCCGACATAGATCTGCTGGGCAGAGTTGATGAAGCCGAACAGCGCGCCGAAGAGGATCGTGCTGGCAATGGTGTAACAGAGGGCGATGCGGTTGGAAAAGAAGATCGCAAAGCCCTGCGCCACCGAGCGGACCGTGAACGGACGGACATTGGCGGGATCCAGCGTTTCCGGCAGGCGCAGATACATCCAGATGCCGACGGCCGTCGCCATGGTGCCGATGAAGACGAAGATCATGTGCCAGGTGCTCACGAGCATGATGATCTGGCCGCTGCCCGGCGCAATGACCGGCACGACCATGAAGACCATCATGATAAGCGACATGACTTCCGCCATCTGCCTTCCGCCGTAGACATCGCGGACGATGGAAATAGTAATGACGCGGGTGGCGGCAGAACCGAGCCCCTGAATGAAGCGGAGCGTCAGAAGCCCGGCAAACGTCGGGACCACAGCGATGCCGAAGGCGGCAACGACGTAAATGCCGAGGCCGATCAGCAGCGGAACACGGCGGCCGAAGCGATCGGAAAGGGGGCCGTAGAAAAGCTGGGCGAGTCCGAAACCGAAAAGATAGGCGGAAACGACATACTGGCGATGATTTTCGTTCTCGACGCCGAGGCTGGAGCCGATCTGCTGCAGTGCGGGCAGCATGATGTCGATGGCCAGCGAGTTGACTGCCATCAGGAAAGCCGCAAGCGCGATAAATTCCAGCTTGCCCATGGGCAGCCGACCCGCGGACATGGCTTGTGATGAATCTGTCACAATGAAATTCCCATAAACAGGTCAAGGCGCTGCTTGGCGCAGCGCCTCGAACTCAAGATACAGATTTGGAAACCGGACGGACGCCCGGTGACCGATCAGGCGACGGCGGTCTTGACCGTGACGCCGTTTTCCTGGAGGTGCTGCTGGAGCTCACCGGCCTGGAACATTTCCCGGACGATGTCGCAGCCGCCGATGAACTCGCCCTTGACGTAGAGCTGGGGGATCGTCGGCCAGTTGGAGTAATCCTTGATGCCCTGGCGGATTTCCGAATCGGCGAGCACGTTGATGCCCTTGTAGTCGACACCGATGTAATCGAGGATCTGGACGACCTGACCGGAGAAGCCGCACTGCGGAAACTGCGGCGTGCCCTTCATGAAGAGGACGACGTCGTTGCTCTTGATCTCGTTTTCGATGAATTCGTTGATACCGCTCATGGGACCTAATCCTTTCAACAGGCAGGTTAAAGGCCCGCCGTTTCAATCGTTTTCCTTAGATAGCATGTGGAAGCCGGAATTCCACCCGCGAAAACCAAAAAAAGACCAATCCGCGACACTTAGCGGCACAGGTTGTTGCCTATGCGTTACGCCTCATTGCGATAGATCTTGATCGGCTCAATCCCGGTATCGGTGGAAAAGGCTCTAGGCGCGGCGCTGCCTGCTGCGGCCTGCTGCCGTGCGGCGCTTGCTGACCTGCTTGCGAGCAGGCTTGCGACTCGCCGGCGTTGCCTTGCGGGTGGTGCGGCTCGCCGTTGCAGACGCTGCCTTGCGGCGCTTGCGCTTGGTTGTGGTGGTACGGCCCGTTGTCTTCTTCAGGATTTCCTTCAGCACGCTATTGACGACGCCTGACACCAGTTCATTCACGAGATTGCCCACAAAATCCCCCTCGACCCTGCCGAAACGCAGCTACCCTATTGAATTCCGGAAGAGTTCGCTTAGCAAGACGGCTCGACGGTTTTATCCGGTTTTTCGCCGTATTTTCAGGCGAACCCGTCATCCTGGCAACGGCGCACTCAACCCGCCGGAAAGAAGAAAAAGACTATGAAACTGATCGACAAGCGGGTTGTGCTACATTTCCCCGGATTTGAACCACTCGATGGCGCAGCGCACCGGGCGCGGTATGAACGTACTGCAAGGCAAAGCGCATCCGTCTGGGGCTATAACATCGAGACGGGTACCGCCGATGCCGGTTCCTATGTTTCCTTCGATGTCGGTGCCGGCGCCGATAACTGGCAGACACAGACCCGCGTCCATGTCTTCGACCATGACGAGCTGGTGCAGCGGCTGCGCGCCGGTAATACGGCAAGCCGCATCGCGGCGGGCTTTGCAAGCTTCTGGCAGGTTGTGCGCGAGGGCGGCATGGCCGGCTATTTCCGGCATGCCTGGCGCTTTGGCCTCTTCTTCATCTTTCCCTTCCTGCTGACGGCTCTCGCAATCGTCGTCACGCTGCAGATCCTGACGCTGCAATATTTGCTCGGACTTCCCGTCTGGCACATCGGCTGGAGCGCGCCGCTCGCGGCAATCTTCTTCATCTTCGGCTTCCTGCCGTTCTCGGAGCGCTTCCACACGCTGCATCTTTTTGCTGACTGGGAGATGGCCGTGGCGCTCGCACGCATGGACAAGCCTGTTTTCAACGACTGGCTGGAACAATGCGCGACATCGATGCGGGCAGCACTCAACGAAGAGGCCGATGAATATGTCATCTCTTCGCACAGCATGGGCTCCAGCGTTGCGGCCCATGTCGTCGGCATTCTGCTGGAGCGGGAGCCGGATGTCTTCAAGGGGAAACGCGTGGTCTTTGCGACACTCGGCTGTGCGATCCTGCAATGCGCGCTGATGTCGTCTGCTACACTCCTGCGCTCGCGCGTCGGGCTGATTGCGCGGTGCCCGGATATTTTCTGGCTCGATGTGCAGTGCCTGACGGACTCAATCAATTTCTACAAGGTGCCTGTCGTCAGCGTGTCCGGCCATCCGGACGCGCCGCAGGCGCGCATGATCCATATCCGCGTGCGGCAGATGCTGACAGCGGAGCACTACAAGAAGATCCGCAAGGATCAGTTACGCGTTCATCGCCAGTATGTGCTGGGTCCGGACAAAAAATCCTCCTTCGATTTCACGCTGCTGACCGCTGGCCCGATGCCGGCATCGGTCTTTGCCGATCCCGAGCACGACAAGTTGCCGGCCTGAGAGCTCAGCAAAGAAGGGCGAAGAGGCGTACTTTCGAAACCGATCGCTTCCGTTTCAAAACAAAGAGACCCGGCGGAAGAAGCCTTCCAGCCGGGTCTGTTCATTTCAGATCCTCAGTCGGCCGAAGCCAGCATGTCAATCCGGCGCCGAGGTTTGCAGGGCGAGGGCATGCAGGACACCGCCCATATTGCCCTTCAGCGCCTCATAGACCATCTGGTGCTGCTGTACGCGGCTCTTGCCGCGAAAGGCTTCCGCGACGACTTCGGCAGCGTAATGATCGCCGTCACCCGCCAGATCGCGGATCGTTACCTTGGCACCGGGAATCCCGGCCTTGATCATGTCTTCGATGTCACCGGGTTTCATGGCCATGATCGTTACTCCTTGCACATTATTCCGCAGCGACAAGCTCGCCGCGGCCATCCATGAAATTAGGGAACCACGATTCATGTGCATCGCGCAATTGCTGAATCGGCAGTGCAATCAGATCGTCGACGACGAGGGCATCGCCCTTGACGGTGCCGAGGCGGCGGAAGGGCACGCCGGCGCCTTCGGCATTGGCACAGACGAAATCGGCGACATCACCAGGAACCGTCAGAACGTAACGCGCCTGATCCTCGCCGAAGAGCAGGGCATGGGCCGCACCCTTGCCTTCGCTGAGGCTGATGTCGAGGCCCTTGCCCGAGGCCATCGCCATTTCAGCGAGCGCCAGCACGAGGCCGCCGGAGGAAATATCGTGGCAGGCGGTCGCCTGGCCATTGCGGATGACCGAGCGGACGAAATCGCCGTTGCGGCGTTCAGCGAAGAGATCGACTTCGGGAGCCGGACCTTCGGTGCTGCCGACGATATCGCGCAGATAGATCGACTGGCCGAGATGGCTGCCGTCGGTGCCGATAAGAACAACCTTGTCGCCTTCGGCAGCGCTGCCGATGCGGGCCATCTTGCGCCAGTCGGGCATCAGGCCTACGCCGGCAATGGTCGGGGTCGGGAGGATCGCGACACCATTGGTCTCGTTATAGAGCGAGACGTTACCGGAGACGATCGGGAAATCGAGTGCACGGCAGGCTTCGCCGATGCCCTTCACGGCGCCGACGAACTGACCCATGATTTCGGGCTTTTCGGGATTGCCGAAATTGAGGTTGTCGGTAGCCGCCAGCGGCAGGGCGCCGGTTGCGGTAATGTTGCGCCAGCATTCAGCCACAGCCTGCTTACCGCCTTCGAACGGATCGGCCTCGACGTAGCGCGGGGTGACGTCGGAGGAGAAGGCCAGCGCCTTCAGCGGATGACCCTCGACGCGCACGACGCCGGCGTCGCCGCCGGGGAGCTGCAGCGAATTGCCCTGGATCAGCGTGTCATACTGTTCGTAGACCCAGCGGCGACTGGACTGGTTGGCGGAACCGACGAGTTGCAGCAGCGCTTCGTTGTAATTCCCGGGAGCGGCGACGAGGTTGGCGGGCAGGGGCGCGCGCTTGTCGGATTCGCGCCACGGGCGGTCATATTCCGGCGCCTGATCGCCGAGATCCTTGATCGGCAGGTTCGCGACTTCCTCGCCCTGATGGATGACGCGGAAACGCAGATCGTCCGTGGTCTTACCGACGATCGCAAAATCGAGGCCCCATTTGACGAAAATCGCCTTGGCTTCCTCTTCCTTTTCCGGCTGCAGAACCATGAGCATACGCTCCTGGCTTTCCGACAGCATCATCTCATAGGCGGTCATGCGTTCTTCGCGCACCGGCACCTTGTCGAGTTCGAGCAGGATACCGAGGTCGCCCTTGGCGCCCATTTCGACGGCCGAGCAGGTGAGGCCGGCGGCACCCATGTCCTGGATGGCGATGACGGCGCCGGTCTTCATCAGTTCGAGGCAGGCTTCGAGCAGGCACTTTTCGGTGAAGGGGTCGCCGACCTGAACGGTCGGCCGCTTCTCTTCGATCGACTCGTCGAATTCGGCCGAAGCCATGGTGGCGCCGCCGACACCGTCGCGGCCGGTCTTGGCGCCGAGATAAACGACGGGCAGGCCCACACCCTTGGCTTCCGACAGGAAGATCGCGTTGGACTTTGCGAGACCGGCGGCAAAGGCATTGACGAGGATGTTGCCGTTATAGCGGGCGTCGAATTCCACTTCGCCGCCGACCGTCGGCACGCCGAAAGAATTGCCGTAGCCGCCGACACCAGCAACGACGCCGGCGACGAGATGGCGGGTCTTCGGATGATCCGGTTCGCCGAAACGCAGCGCGTTCATGGCAGCGATCGGGCGCGCGCCCATGGTGAAGACGTCGCGCAGGATGCCGCCGACACCGGTCGCAGCACCCTGATAGGGCTCGATATAGGAGGGGTGGTTGTGGCTCTCCATCTTGAAGACGACGCAGTCGCCGTCATCGATATCGACGACACCAGCATTTTCGCCCGGGCCCTGGATGACGCGCGGTCCCTTGGTCGGCAAGGTGCGCAGCCACTTCTTGGAGGATTTGTAGGAGCAGTGCTCGTTCCACATGGCCGAGAAGATGCCAAGCTCGGTAAAACTCGGTTCGCGGCCGATCAAATCCAGAATGCGCTGGTATTCATCCGGCTTGAGGCCGTGGGAAGCGATGAGTTCCGGCGTGATCTGGATGGTGTTTGGAATGGTCATGAGCTCTCGAAAATCCCTGCCTAGAGCAATCCAGCAAAAGTGCGCAGCGGTTTTGCATTCGGATTGCGTGAAAACAAAGAGATGGAGCGTGCCTGTGATTTACGGAAAACAGACATGCCCCAGCGCGTTTGTCGTGTCTTTAGCTTATGTAGGAAGTGCGCGCGACAGGAAAATGCCTGCCATCAACAGAGGGCAGGCATCAAGGAATTTGCAGCCATGTCGTGAACGGTCGCGGCCGATCAGAATTTGTAGCCGACCATCAGTCCGGCGCGGGTCATGCCGTCGTTCGGACCGTCGCAGAGATTGGCATTCGAGGAATGCGCAAGCTGCGCCATCAGGTTCCAATTGCTGGTAAAACGATAGCCGGCGCCGAGATATTCGTGGAAGAGCACGCGACAGCCGAGATCAGGACCGTCGTCATTTCCCCTGATATCACCGGTATGGATGACGCCGCCGAAACCGGCTTCGGCAAAGATCTTGTCGCTGAGATCGACGGTCCAGGTGAAACCGGCGAAAAACTGCGTGGCTTCGCCCTCAGTGCCGATCGACGTGCCGACATGGACGCGCGGATGCATGAGCTGCTGCTTCCAGCCTGTGGCCTGCTCGAAACCGAAGGGATCGAAGAGGGCCGTAATCTCCGGGAAAACGCCGTCTTCTCGGGAATGACCACCTTGAACGGAGGCGGAGGCGCCGAAGCGCAATTCGTCGAAGATCCTGCCTGCGGCATGCGCCGATGACATTCCCAAGCTGCTGGCAACAACTGCGGCTGACGCGATACTCGACAGGCGTAGCAGGCATGAACGGAAATCGGATTTCATCTGCTGTCCTTTGATTCCCGCTTAAACAGCGGAATGGGACAGAGGTAACATCCGGGTGTCAGCGGTAAAGCGCGGGTGTTCCAGTTATGGTCGTTTCCACGGCCCTGACACCAAATTGCAACAGGTCAGATTTCCCCATCATAGGCGGAGCCGCCGTTTTCCAGTAGACGTTTCAATATCATAAGCCCTGACAACATCTCGTTTCTATCCTTCGGCGAGGAGATTCCGATGCGCACGCGGTGATAGACCTTCTCTCCACGGGCCGCCTTGAACTCATCCTCATCGTCTACCAGAACGCCATCCCGGTAGGCGGCGTTCTTGAACGTGCCGGACATCCAGGGCTCGGGAAGTTTCAGCCACAGGAAGGGCGCATGCGGATGGGATTCGAACTCGAAACCCTGCAACTGCTCGCGCGCAAGCTTCACACGGACTGACAGCTCTGCAACGCTTGCATTGCGGATCTCGTGCGCCTTCCCGCTCTGGATCAGCCGCGCGCATGTTTCGGCCAGAATGAAGGGCAGGCCGCCCGTGACCATCTTGTGGGTGACCTTGATGCGCTGGGCGAAATGCGGCGGGCAGGCGACCCAGCCGCCACGCACGCCGGCGGCAACCGACTTCGACAGGCCGTTGACCAGGAAAGTGCGATCGGGCGCGATTGCCGCGAGCAACGGCGTAGCGTCATTGGCCATGCCGCCATAGAGATCATCCTCGATGATCCATACACCATGCCGCCTGGCGATATCGGCAATGGCGACGCGCCGTTCATAGGGCATGATCGCAAGCGTCGGATTGTGGACCGTCGGCATCAGGAAGATCAGCTTCGGATGCTGCTGCAGGCAGAGCCGCTCGAAATCCTCGGGAATGACACCGTTCTCATCCGACTCCACAGTCAGCGTGCGCCGGCCGAGGAGGCGGACGCTGCGGCTGACCTGCGTATAGGTGAGGTTCTCGAAGACGATCTTGTCACCGGGCGCAGACACGGCGGCTATGACCGATATGGCGGCTGCATGCGCGCCGAGCGTCGGAACAACGTTTTCGACGTCCGGCGACCAGCCGGCACGGGCCAGCCACAGGCGGCCGGCTTCGAACCAGTTGCGCGGGAAGCTGCGCGAATAGGAGGAGATTTCCGCCAGATGCTGCTCGCCGATCTCTGCCATGATGCCGGCGATGATCTTGCCCTGACCGAGATCGGGGGCGGCGGTCGTGTCGAAGCGAAGCTTGTTCGCCGGAGCATCCGCAATGCGGGTGCCACTCAGCGAAAGTGTAACGGGATCCACCTGTTCGCTCGGCGGTGTATCGGCGCGGTCGAGGACATAGGTGCCGCGGCCAACTTCGCCGGCGACGAGACCGCGCTCATGGACCAGTGCATAGGCACGACCGATTGTTCCGATTGTCACCCCGATGTCATAGGCAAGATTTCGCTGCGGCGGCAGCTTGCTGCCTGCCGGCAATGCACCGGAAGCAATGGCGGATTCGATATTGTCCGCGAGCCGCATATAGACCGGGCCGGAGCCCTGCGAGAGATCTGGGAGCCAATTTGTCATGGTGACAATGAATAGATTGTCACCCTCACACTGTCAAGACTATGTGACAATCACGAAGACGGAAACAACAGGAGCAAGGGATGTCCGTTGTACCTCAAATGAAGGGTGATATTGTATCGATTGTCTCTATCGATAGCCCGCACGAAATTGTCCTCCCGAGGCAGGCGCCGGCCACGACTCAGCTCGGCCGCTTGTGGGCAAGCTTGCTTCTGTGGCGCCAGAAGCGGGAGGGACGCCGGGCGCTACGCGGACTGACGGCGGATCAGCTCAAGGATATCGGCCTGTCGCGCTCCGACGCCGCACGCGAGGTCAGCAAGTCGTTTTTCTGGGATCAAGGCTGAAGCATTTCCCTTTTCTCGAAAACGGGAAATGCTCCATCCATTACTTCAAGCAATACCGGGCGCAAAACCGCTGCGCGATTTTGCTGAATTGCTCTAGCTGCAGGCGCGGTTGCCGCCCGACCAGCGGGTGACATCGGCAGCGATGCGGCCGGCGACCGGCTCGGACATCATCGGACCGAAAGCCTGCATCTTGGCCGGATTGCCTTCGGCCTGCACCACGAGCAGCGGCCGGCTTTCCGGGCTGCCCTTGTGCACCACGAGGATGCGCGGGCGGCCGGAGAAGGAATTGAGTTCCGGTGCGAGCCTGTAAGCGGCGAAAGCTGCGTCGCCCGACTTGAACCAGCAGCTATTGGCGCCGAGCGCCACACGTTCCATGGTCGACAACGCACTGCGGTCCGGCCCCTTTACGGGTGTCGAGGACTGGCAGGCAGCGACGAGCGCGGCAAGGGCGGCAAAGGCAGCGGCGTTAGTGATGGCTGCGAAAAGGCGAGGGCGCATCTATCTTGCTCTTCGACAGAAATTAGGCGGCGATGACGTCGAGCGCCGAGGCGAAGAGGCCGCGGCCATCCGAACCGCCATGGGCGGCTTCGATGAGATTTTCCGGATGCGGCATCATGCCGAGAACATTGCCCTCGGTATTCATGACGCCGGCGATATCGTTGACCGAACCATTCGGGTTGGTGCCATCGGCATAGCGGAAAACGACCTGGCCGTTGCCCTCGATGGCGGCCAGCGTTTCCGTATCGGCAAAATAGTTGCCGTCGTGATGGGCGACGGGGCAACGGATGATCTGGCCCTTTGCATAGGCACGGGAGAAATCCGTTTCGGCATTGACGACTTCGAGCTTGATCTCGCGGCAGACGAATTTCAGCGAGGCGTTGCGCATCAACGCGCCCGGCAGCAGGCCGGCCTCGACGAGGATCTGGAAGCCGTTGCAGACACCCAGCACCTTCACGCCCTGGTTCGCCTTCTCGATGATTGCCTGCATGACCGGCATGCGGGCAGCAATGGCGCCGCAACGCAGATAATCACCGTAGGAGAAGCCGCCGGGAATAACGATCAGGTCGACGTCAGGGATTTCCGTCTCCGTCTGCCAGATCGTCACCGGCTGGTGCCCGGAGATCTTGGTGAGAGCGGCGATCATGTCACGATCGCGATTGAGGCCCGGAAGTTGAACGACGGCTGATTTCATAAGGTCCCCGCATTTGGCGAAAGATATTGAACTGGAACGCTTTCGGCGAGCCATACTCCATTGTCCGAGACAAAGAAAGAATGACCTTCTGAAAACATGCGGGCTGCGTCTACACGCAGGATTATATGGTCGCCCTTGCGGCGCGTCGCGACGACCTTCGCCGTCTGCGCATCCGCAGAGAGATGGACGTGATGCCGTTCCATCTTCTTCAGGCCTTCGCGCTCGATCAGCGGCCAGTTCAGCAGCGACGTGCCGTGAAAGAGTATTGCCGGCGGCTCGACCGCCTTCAATGCCAGATCGACTTCGACACTATGGCCCTGATTGGCGCGAATTCTGTTATCGACCAGCGCAAAGCGCTTCTTCGGGCTGTTTTCGATGATCCCGATAATATCGTCGCGGATCACGTCGAATTTCGATGTCACCGCCTTTTCGAAATCATCGAAGGATACCCATCCCTCGGCATCGAGCATCAGGCCTGCGGCTTCCGGCGCATGGCGCAAAACATAGCTCATGAATTTCGAGACTTCCGTCTCCAGCTTTGCCTGCATGACGCTTCATCCTGAAGGCCCGCCCATGCGGCGGGCCTATGATCGTCAGTCGATCGCGATCGCGTAATTCTCGATGACCGTGTTTGCGAGCAGCTTTTCGCACATGGCCTTGAGATCCGCCTCAGCCTTGGCCTTGTCGGTGCCTTCGAGCTCGAGGTCGAAAACCTTGCCCTGGCGGACATGGCCGACGCCGCCGAAGCCGAGGGCGCCGAGCGCGCCTTCGATGGCCTTGCCCTGAGGATCGAGAACGCCGTTTTTCAGCGTGACGGTGACGCGAGCCTTGATCACGTGTTTTTCCCTGCTTTTACTTACTTGACCAGAACGGGGCCTGTGCCGCGCACGGGCTCGTTTTCATTGATGATGCCGAGACGGCGGGCAACTTCGGAATAGGCTTCCAGCAGACCGCCCATATCGCGGCGGAAGAGGTCCTTGTCCATCTTCTTGTGTGTCTCGATATCCCATAGGCGGCAGCTGTCAGGCGAGATTTCGTCAGCCAGGATGATGCGCATCATGTCGCCTTCGAAGAGGCGGCCGCATTCGATCTTGAAATCGACGAGCTGGATGCCGACGCCGAGGAAGAGGCCGGTCATGAAGTCGTTGACGCGGATGGCGAGCGCCATGATGTCATCGAGCTCAGCCGGATTGGCCCAGCCGAAGGCGGTGATGTGCTCTTCGGAGACCATCGGGTCCTCGAGCGCATCCGACTTGTAATAGAATTCGATGATCGAACGCGGCAGGACCACGCCTTCCTCGATGCCGAGACGCTTGGCGAGCGAGCCGGCAGCGACATTGCGCACGACGATCTCGAGCGGGATCATCTCCACTTCCTTGATCAGCTGCTCGCGCATGTTGAGCCGGCGGATGAAGTGGGTGGGAATGCCGATCTTGTTCAGATGGCTGAAGATATATTCAGAAATACGGTTGTTGAGGACGCCCTTGCCATCAATGACTTCGTGTTTCTTCTTGTTGAAAGCAGTGGCATCGTCCTTGAAGAACTGGATCAGCGTGCCCGGTTCAGGTCCCTCATACAGAATCTTTGCCTTGCCCTCGTAGATACGGCGGCGACGGTTCATTGTGGTTATTCTCTAACTGTTGGCGCTCTTGGGATAGTGCGCGTGGATCGATCTCGTGGCGTCCCCTTAAAGGAAAAGAGAGAGTTTCACAATCCGCCTGTCACTCCTTCCCCGGTTTCCGGCCTTGGGCGGGAAAACCGCAAAGAGAATCGAAATCTTGCCAGGAGGAGACTACCGCCTTTTTCTTTACGGTGGAATGAAGGCAAAATCTCGGAGGGTTTATACAGGGCTTTATCTGGAGGCCGTCTTGGAGACAGGCCGATCGACCGAGCGGCGCAGATCCCTCTGCAGCGCGCGCGCTTCCCCCTCCGACCGCCGCCAGCTTTCGCCACGGATGAAAGCCGGAATCTGCAGGCCGGACATCGGCCGGGCGAGGGCGTAACCCTGCAGCATGTCGCAGCCGAGCTCCTGAAGGATGCGGACGTGATCGACCGTCTCGACGCCTTCTGCGGTAACGAGAATATTCAACGAGCGGCCGATGTCGATGATCGAGCGAACGAGCTTGCGCTGCTCGCCCGATTGCGGCAGCCGGCTGATGAGTTCGCGGTCGATCTTCAGTGTTTTCGGGCTCAACCGCAGCAGACTGACGATCGAGGCATGGCCGGTGCCGAAATCATCGACCTCGATATCGATACCGAGCTTCTTCAGCTTCTTGAGATTGGCGGTAACCGCCTCGTCGCAATCATCGAGCGAGATCGATTCCAGCAGTTCGAAGGAGACCGTGCCGGGCTCGATCTTGAGGGAACGCAGCTTCTTGCCGAGCTGCGGATCGGATAGTCTCCGGCCGGAGACATTGACGGAGATGCGGGGAATGGCGAAGCCTTCGCGGATCCAGGTTTTCCGGTCGGCGATTGCCTGTTCCAGGATGAGCGCATCGATGATGGAGACGACGTCGAGGTCTTCGGCAATGTCGAGGAAGCGATCGGGGGCGAGCAGGCCATGTTCGGGATGCTGCCAGCGAGCCAGCGTCTCGATACCCGCGATATCGAGCGTGCGGGCATCGAACTGCGGCTGGTAAAAGGGCACGAATTCATTGCGCTCCAGGCCGATCAGGATTTCATCGGCCAGGCGCTTGGCCGTCAGGATCGTGCGGCGCGCTGCATTGGAGAAGAATTCGTGGCGGTTACGGCCGGAGCCTTTCGCCCGGTAGAGGGCGATATCGGCGTTGAGCAGGAGCTGTTTTTCATCGAGCTTGGGGCCGCTGTCGATCGCGATACCGATGCTGGCACCGAAGCGGCAATCATGTCCCTCGTATTTGATGGGCTTGCGCAGCTCGCGGATGATGCGCTCGGCGACGGTGGCGATCTTCTTGGACGCGGTGTCGACGATGCAGAGAACGACGAATTCATCGCCACCGATGCGGGCGACGAAGTCGGTGGCACGAATGGAGTCGCGCAGCACCTTGGCGGCGTGTTTCAGCATATGATCGCCGGCGCGGTGGCCGAGCGTGTCGTTGATCTGCTTGAAGCGGTCGAGATCGATATGAAGGACGGCAAGCGCCAGACCTTCCTCGCGACAATGGGCGGAGCGTTCCTCCAGCATCTTGTCGAGATAGCGGCGGTTCGGCAGGCCGGTCAGATAGTCGTGGAACGCCAGATGCTCGATGCTTTCCTTGGCGGCTTCGAGTTCACGGTTGCGGGCTTCGGCAAGATCCTTGGCGCGCCGCAACTCGTTGCGCAGCGCCACTTCCTCCGTGACGTCCCAATTGGCGCCGATCAGCTTGCGGCAGCCATTGCCGTCGACGAAGAAGGCACCACGGGCGCGAATGATGCGCAAGGCACCGTCACCCCTGATGATTCGGAATTCGTGATTGAAGCCGGTCTGGTCGCGGACATGGCGCTCGACAGTGCCAAGCACGCGCTCGCGATCCTCGGGATGGATTGCGTCAGGCCATGCAGTTACGGCCGAGAGATGATCGATGCCCTTCAGGCCGTAGATGGCAATGAGACGCTCGTCCCATTCGACGGTCCCGTGGTCGATGTCGGCCTCGAAAACGCCGATGTCGCTGATCTGCAAAGCAAGGTCGAGGCGGCGGGAGAGCTGCGCCAGCATCTCCTGCGTTTCCTTGCGTGCGGTGATGTCGGTATCCGTGCCGACGACGCGCTGGGCTGTGCCGTTCTCATCCCATTCGACTGGCGCGCCGCGGCACTCGATCCAGACCCAGTGGCCGTCCTTGTGGCGCTCGCGATACTCGAAGACATGATAATCCGGATCACCGGCATTCTGGCGCTCGATGGCGTCGACGACAAAATCGCGATCGTCGGGATGGACGAGTTGCAGCCAGGCTTCGTACTCGCCGTCGGCCTCCTCGTCAGGGGCCATGCCGCGAATACTCTTCCAGGTCTGCGAATAGTATTTCTTGTCGAGACGATAATTGTGGTCCCAGACGCCGAGGCCGGAACCGACGAGCGCGTAGTTCCATCGGCTTTCGCGCTCGTTGATATCTGAATCGTCCGTGTAGCTTGCGAACCCGTCAGCAGCCTGTTCGTCGCGATTGACATCGGCGGCGGTTTTGGGCGGATGGCTTTGCTTCACGGGGCGCGCTCTCGCTTTTCTGGCGTCAGCGCAGTCTGCGGTCTTTCCATTAAGAAATGCTTAGAAAGCGATCGCTTAATTCACTGGAAATGCCGGATTTTTTGGCTTCCTCAGCCGGGCAGGCGGCTCAGAAACTGGGCAAAGACCATCGTGCCTTCCGGCCAGGGGCCGTGACCAGATTCGGCATTGATGTGGCCGGACTCGCCGGCATCCACCAAGAAGGAACCCCAGCTATTTGCGATATCATCGGCATGCTCGTAAGTGCCGAAAGGATCGTTGCGGCTGGCGACAGTGATCGAGGGGAAGGGCAGCGGATCGCGCGGGTAGGGACCGAAGGTCATGAGATGCTTCGGACGAATATCGGGATTGGCGACATCGGGCGGCGCCACGAAGAAGGCGCCGGCAACGCGCTTCTGAAACATCGGGATTGCATGGATCACCGAGGGCACGCCGAGGGAATGGGCAACGAGTACCACGGGGCGAGTGGAAGCATTGACCGCTTCGGCGATGCGGACGCTCCAATCCTCGCGCACGGGCTTGGACCATTCCGCCTGCTCCACGCGGCGCGCGGTGCTCAATTTTGCCTCCCAGCGGCTCTGCCAATGGTCGGGACCGGAGTTGGTGTAGCCGGGAATGATGAGGATATCTGCGTCTGAAGCTCTCATAATGTCGCCGATGTGAGAAAGCTTGACCGCGATGTCAAGGGAAAGAGCGACTTAGCTCAAGAAATTTGCTATGGTGGCTGCATGCCGGTTGCGTTCTCGTGTCGGCCCGCTTTGTGCCGCCACATTCGCCTCCGGCTCATCTTGGCTGAGGAGGAGAAAGCCATGACGACATTTCATGTCATGACGGGTGCCGGTGAGAACTTCGCACGGCCCGTGGTTAACAGGATCAGCATTGCCGACGTCTTCGACGCGCTCAGGCTCGGTTTCGAGGATTTCCGCGAGAAGCCTTCGCACTACGTTTTCCTGTGTCTCATGTATCCGATCGCCGGCATCTTCCTGACGATGCTGAGTTCGGGCGCCAATCTCGCACCGATGATCTTTCCGCTGATGTCGGGCTTCGTGCTGATCGGGCCAATTGCCGCGATCGGCCTCTACGAAATCAGCCGCCGGCGCGAGGCCGGGCTCGATTCCTCCTGGACACATGCACTCGACGTGCGCCATTCGCCGGCTCTGCCGTCGATCATCGCCGTCGGCCTCCTGCTGTTTGGGATGTTCACCGTCTGGCTGGTCACGGCGCAGACCATCTACGCAAACCTCCTCGGAGAGGTCTTCCCGCGCTCCATGTCGCTCTTCGTTCAGCAGGTATTCGGTACGCCGGAAGGCATGCAGCTGATCCTGTGGGGCAATCTGGTTGGCCTCGGCTTTGCCCTCGTCGTTCTGGCGATCACCGTCGTCACCTTCCCGATGCTGCTCGACAGGGATTGCGGGGCGGTGGCTGCGATGGTCGCTTCGGTCCGGGCAACCTTCATCAATCCGATACCGGTGCTGCTCTGGGGCCTGATCGTAGCGGTGGCACTCGTCATCGGCACGATCCCGCTCTTCATCGGCCTCGCACTCGTCATCCCCATCCTCGGCCATGCGACCTGGCATCTTTACCGCAAGCTGATCAGCCGCGAAGCCATGTGACGCCAGCATTCCCGGGGTATGGCGAATTCACGCGATACCCCGGATTTTCGATATAGGCTGGAACCTCGGAACCCTCCCTGGAGTTTGTTTTGCGCCGACTTCGAAGGAGGATTTCAAGGTGACTGTACGCCATGCATTCGCCCGCTTCGCCACGAAGATATCGGAGTGGGCGGGCAAGCCGGTAACCTTCATTCTGGCACTCATCGCGGTGATCATCTGGGCTGCCCTCGGCCCTGTCTTCGGCTATTCGGAAACCTGGCAGCTGGTGATCAACACCGGCACGACGATCATTACCTTCCTGATGGTCTTCGTGCTGCAGAATGCGCAGACACGCGATACACGGGCCATCCAGGCGAAGCTCAACGAAATCATCCTCACGAGCCACGCCGAGAACCGCTTCATCGGCATCGAAAATCTCGACGAGGAGGACCTCAAGCATCTCGACCGCCTGGTGGCGAAGGCCGCCAAAGGCCGGGGCGCGACAGAGATTTGCGAGATATCGGAAGAGCCGGCCGATACGCCGGTGGAAAAGCCGGAGAAAAAGAAGCGCGCTGCACCGGCGACCTCATCCCGGAAGCGAAAATGAAAACGGCGCCTCACGGGCGCCGTCTCATGACATGTGTTGTGTCGATCAAGCTTCGCCAAAAACGCGGCGGAAGATCGTGTCGACATGCTTGGTGTGATAACCGAGATCGAACTTCTCACGCAGATCCGCCTGGGAGAGCGCGGCACGCACCTCGGCGTCGGCCAGCAGCTCCTCAAGGAAATCCTTGCCCTGTTCCCAGACCTTCATCGCATTGCGCTGCACGAGGCGATAGGCATCCTCGCGGGAGGTGCCGGCCTGCGTCAGCGCCAGGAGAACGCGCTGCGAATGCACAAGGCCGCGGAACTTGTCGAGGTTCTTCATCATGTTCTCGGGGTAGACCACGAGCTTTTCGATGACGCCGGCCAGACGGTTGAGTGCGAAATCGAGGGTGATGGTCGTATCCGGGCCGATGGCGCGCTCGACGCTCGAATGGCTGATATCGCGCTCGTGCCAGAGCGCCACGTTTTCCATTGCGGGAACAACCGACATGCGTACGAGGCGAGCAAGGCCCGTCAGGTTTTCGGTCAGGACCGGGTTGCGCTTGTGCGGCATGGCCGACGAGCCCTTCTGGCCTGGCGAGAAGAACTCCTCGGCTTCCAGCACTTCGGTGCGCTGCATGTGGCGGATCTCGATCGCCACATTTTCGATCGATGAGCCGATGACACCGAGCGTGGCGAAGAACATCGCATGGCGGTCACGCGGGATGACCTGCGTGGAGACAGGCTCCGGAACGAGGCCGAGGGCGGCGCAGACATGCTCTTCGACGACAGGATCGATGTTGGCGAAGGTGCCGACGGCGCCGGAAATGGCGCCGGTCGCGATTTCCGCACGGGCAGCGACGAGGCGGGCGCGGTTGCGGCTCATCTCGGCATAGAAGCGAGCGAAGGTGAGGCCCATCGTCGTCGGCTCGGCGTGAATGCCATGGCTGCGGCCGATGCGAATCGTATCCTTGTGCTCGAAGGCACGGGCCTTCAGGGCGGCGAGAACGCGGTCCATGTCGGCGAGCAGTATATCGGCAGCGCGCACGAGCTGGATGTTCAGGGTGGTGTCGAGCACGTCCGACGAGGTCATGCCCTGGTGGACGAAACGGGCGTCGGGGCCGACGATTTCGGCAAGATGGGTGAGGAAGGCGATGACGTCATGCTTGGTCACGGCCTCGATCTCATCGATGCGGGCAACATCGAAGGTCGCCTTGCCACCTTTTTCCCAGATGGTGGCGGCGGCCGATTTCGGGATCACACCGAGGTCCGCAAGCGCATCACAGGCATGAGCCTCGATCTCGAACCAGATGCGGAACTTGGTTTCGGGAGACCAGATGGCGACCATCTCGGGCCGGGAATAACGAGGGATCATGGGCGAGCGCCTTCATTTCGTGACAGTAGCTGCGGCCCCTGTAGCAAAGACGGCCGGCAATCTCAACGCATGCGTTTGGCAAGAGCGTAGCTGGTGGCAAGCAAACAGACCAAACCGACGGGCAAAAACAGTCCCAGACCGAGAACGAGGAACTGGTAGACGGCACTTGCACCGGTGAAGACGAACTGGAACATCCAGATGACGGAACCGAGCGGCGAATGCCAGCGGGAATAAAAGATCCGGTAGTCCATGGCGAAGAGAAAGGCCGTCATGAGGATCGTGCCTGTCGTCATCGCCAGGAAGAAGGCTGCGAAACGCGTCTCCATATCTCGACGGAGCGCGAAGTAGCGCCCGGCGATCAGATTGAAGGGCCAGGAAAGCAGGCCGCCGCCGAAATAGAGCAGCGCCAGATCGAGCACATGGCTCGTCTCCATGCCATTGCGCAGGTAGAGCCCGGCCATTGCCGAGACCAGCATCTGGGCGCCCCAGAGCGGGGCGCCGATGAAAAGTTCGGATAAGGGCGGCCACGCCGCCCGCAGACGGTTCATTCTCAGGGGTGTACCGGAACGGCGATCCAGCGGCCGTTGCGGCCGTCAGGAGATGCACTCAGCGCCAGGATGAGGGCGATATGGACGGGCTTGCCCGATTCAGGCTGATAGACGAGGGCGCCGCCCATGCGGTATTCCACCGGGCAGCCGCGGTCGGCCGGGATAGCCTTGTCCTCGTGGACGAGCTGGCGGTTCGGTGCACCGTCCTTCTCGATGAGCTGCAGCGTAAAGCCGACGACGTGGTTCATGCCCTTGCAGGCATCGGGCGTCGCGACCTGGGCATCGCCCAGCAGCAGCGTATAGGCTCCACGCGCAGGACCGTCGGTTGCAAGCGTCGTATAGCGGATCGTCTTCATCGGCGAGCCGAGCTCGGTCGGCGGGTTGAAGGCGGCGATCAGGCCCGGATTGGTCAGAAGGTCGTATTTGTCCATCTGCTGGCGTGCTGCCGTCAGGTTCTGGCGGCGGGCCTTGGACAGATCGGCATCCTTGTCCGTCAATTCCAGATGGAAGGGCGTGCCCTCGAGATCGGCACCGGTGTCGGTATCGATGAAATAGGTATCCGAATAGGGGACCTTGCCATCCTTCATGCCGAATTCCTGGAAGGCAAAGACCTTGCCATCCGCGGAAAAGCCGACGGGCTGCACATTGGCGATATCGCCGGCTGAGGCCGTGGCAGCCATGCCGGTCAGCAGGGCGGCAAGAAATCCACCCATGAACATGCGCTTCGTCATCAGCGAGCCCCCTCAGCCGCGTTGCGAAGGGCGGTAATGGCCTGGCGATAGGCCTCGACCGAGCCGCCCTTGAAAATTGCCGATCCGGCAACGAGCACGTTGCCGCCGGCCTTTGCCACGGCAGGTGCGGTATCGACCGTCACGCCGCCATCCACCTCAAGCTCGATCGGGCGGTCACCGATCAGTGACTTTGCCGCAGCGATCTTGTCTACCATTGCCGGAATGAATTTCTGGCCGCCGAAACCGGGGTTGACGGACATAATGAGAATGAGGTCGACATCGTCAAGCACGTTCTCGACCACCGAGAGCGGCGTTGCCGGATTGAGCGTGACGCCGACCTTCTTGCCGAGATGGCGGATCGTCTGCAGCGAGCGGTGCAGGTGTGGTCCGGCCTCCGCATGCACGGTGATGCGGTCACAGCCGGCCTTTGCGAAGGCTTCCAGGTAGGGGTCTGCAGGCGAAATCATCAGATGGCAGTCGAAGGTCGCATCCGTATAGGAACGCAGCGACTTGATGACATCGGGGCCGAAGGAAATGTTCGGCACGAAATGGCCGTCCATGACGTCGAGATGGATCCAGTCGGCGCCGGCCGCGGTAACGTTGCGCACTTCCTCGCCGAGCTTTGCGAAATCGGCGGCCAGGATCGATGGGGCGATGCGGATGGGCAGTGTCGTCATGGGTCTGGATCTCCATCTCAACCGTCAGCAGGCGCGCCGCCTCACGGCAAGTTTCAACAGGTCAGTCCGTCCCGTCGGTCGGCGGAACGAAAGCATCGCCGCGCCATTCGAGAAGACGATAGGGATTTTGCGCCAGCTCATGGGCCGGTGTGAAGGTCACTGGGCCGATCGGCGTATTGAATTGCGTCCCGATCAGCTTTTCCGCCACCGGCTTGCCCTCAGCCACCGCCGGCTGCACAGCCTGATCGGCAATCAGCGCTGCGGCTGCGGCCGGCAGGACATAACCTTCCGGCTCGGTCCCCGCGGCGCGCAGGGCCCCGGCGGCCGCGGCTGCATCCGGCAGAAGCGCATATTCGGGGATGACGACGGCACGCACGCCATCTGCCAGCGCGAGCGGCTGGTTTGCCGCGCGCATCGCATCGCCGCTCAGAATGTCGAGCGCGATGTTTTCGGCCTTCGCGTCACGGGCGATGGTGGCGACATCGTTTCTGTCCCCGCCGATGAAGACCTTGGTGGCACCGGCCCGCTTCAGGCGGCGCACGAGGCCGATCTGCTGCTCCTGTCCCGGCCGGTAGGTGTCGGTAAAAACGGGCTTCAGGCCATTTTCTTCGAGCGCGTTGCGCACGGCTTCCGTCAGTTCGCGGCCGTGGATCGTGCCGTCCTCGATAAGGGCGATCGGAGACGCCGTCCATTGCTGCAGGATGATCTGGATGACCTTGGCGGCTTCATCGCTGTCCTGCGGGCCCAGACGGAAGAGGGGCCAGCCGTTCTTCAGCGAATCCTCCATCAGGATGCGCGAGCGCACGGACACCGTGATGACGGGAATATTGGCGTCCTTCAGCTTCGGCAGGGCGCCTTCCAGCGTCTCGCTGCAAAGGAAGCCGATAGCGACCTGGACCTTGGCTGCGATCAGTGCATCGGCGACCGCCTGGCCGCTATTGTCCTGGCAAGTTTCGGGGACAGGAACGACCGTATCGCCCGCCTGTCGGATCTGGAAATTCGCGCCGGAAAAAATCTGGGCGCCAAGCGAGGCAAAAGTGCCGTCCTGTGGCGCGACAACGCCAATCGTCACGCCGGCCGCGCGGCTTTCGGCCGTCAACGCCATGAGCGACAGAAGGGCGGCTATGACACGCAGGCTCATCATGAAAGGTGCAGGTCTCTCGTCTTGTCCATGCCCTTTTATCCGCACGGCGGCAATCGTCAAAGAAAAACAAGCGTATTCTGCAGCTTTTGGCGGGTGCTATTGTAGAAAATGTAACCGATGCCCGCCATATTGGGAAAATAACAAAAACAAGACACTGATTGTGGAGAAGCATGTGTTGAACAGGCAGCATATCGATCCCGGCCTCTATCGCGATGCCATGAGCCGCTATGCAGGCCATGTGCAGCTGGTGACTACGGCGCTCGGCGAAGCGCGGCGCGGGGTCACGATCACGGCCGCCTGCTCGGTCTCCGACAATCCGGCTTCGGTTCTCGTCTGCCTCAACAATACCAATGTGAAGAACGAGATCTTCTGGCGCAGCGGCATCTTCGCGCTGAACTCGCTCGGCGCCCACCATGAAGGCGTTGCCGATGCCTTTTCGGGCCGTACGCAGCTCGAAAACGACGAGCGTTTTCAGAGCGCCCGCTTCGAGACGCTGGTAACGGGCGCGCCAGTCCTTGCCGATGCACTTGCCGTTTTCGATTGCCGGGTGACCGATATCAAGGAAATGCCGACCCACAATGTCATTTTCGGCGAGGTCGCTGCCGTGCGCTTTACCGAAATACATCCGGCACTGCTTTATCTGAACCGCGGCTATCACTCGGTATAGGTCTGAAGCGATGGACAATGCCGGCATCGAGGAAATGTTTCAGTCGCTTGGACCCGTCACCATCAAGCGCATGTTCGGCGGCAAGGGCATCTACCATCTCGGCCGTATCCTGGCGCTCGAGGTGCGCGACGAAATCCTGCTGAAGGCCGATGAAGAGAGCGCGCCGGAATTTGCCGCGGCAGGCGCCAGCCAATGGTTCTACGAGGGCAAGAAGGGCGCTCCGGTGAAGATGCCCTACTGGAGCATCCCCGACGAAGCCTATGACGACCCAGATGTCATGGCGCGCTGGGTGCGGCTTGCCTACGAAGCTGCGCTGCGGGCCGAATAGCTGCAATTCTGCATCACGGGGCGTTTACGGAAGAAGCGGTACCTTTTCTTCGATTGAAAGGCCTAATTCAATATTCCCAGGCCTTTATCTGCACGACCGCCAGTGCCACTTTATGATGTAGTCGTTCCAAGTTTTCATATGGATAGATTCCGCTTAAGCGAAATCCATCCATATGAAATCATTTATAAAAAAGATGACATCGCCACAACAAATCTGAGTTTTTGATCGACGGAGTCAACCACAAAGCGAAAAGTTTTAAGATGGAGGTAACCCGATGTCGGCAATCTGTAGTCGTAAATTCCATTATCCCACTGTGTGGAACGGCTACGAAAGAATGAAAAATTTTTGGCAAGAAACTTGAAGTAAGCCATATCTGGCGTGATCGTATAATCCAAATCGACACTCGTTGATGTGATTGTATCAAAAATACGATTAGCCTCTTCTATTATTGAATCATCTTCAGTTTGCTGGGATGAAAATAAAATGAGAAGGCTCTGCGAATTAAAAACACTTTTCTGGTTGGAAGTCAGTATTGCATCGCCAGACGACGGCATATTCTGTTGCGTCGGGTGTAACGCTTGCCCAGTAGACGTCGCTTCAAAAGCGAAACCGGAGATTCCTAGCAAAAGCAAAGACCGTATAAAATAAACAGACATGGAACCGTCCTGAAAGCGCATCAGTCTTATATACAACGGCTATATGACGACTATCGCAATTGCAACCTGGTCGTCATACTCAGGAGGAGGACTGATTATTCTTATCCGGGCGGCAGCCGTTCATCTAGTTCCATGCCGCGTTCCGCTGCTGGCAAAGCAGCGATCGCGGCCTTCGTGAAAGCCGACAGCGGCTCCGGCAGGTCGGCAAGACCGAACCAGCCAAAATCCGACAGCTTGTCCGGTTCCGTCAGTTGCGGTTCACCCGTTACTTCGCGGGCGATATAGAGAAGGGAAATCCAGTGCTGGCGGTCGGCATCGATGATCTGCTCGGTAGAGCCGATCCGCTCGACGCGGCCGATTGTGAGGCCCGTTTCTTCTTCGGCTTCGCGGCGCGCGGCTTCCTCAGCGGGCTCCATATGGTCGACCTTGCCGCCGACGATATTCCAGTAGCCAGCTTCAGGCGGATTCACGCGCTTGTAGAGAAGGATCTTGCCGTCGCGCAAAATCACCAGACCTACACCGAGGCCTGGGAAATCAATGCCGGGCTTGCCCATTGAGGGTCTCAGATCTTGGCGTTGGCCGCGATCAGCATGAAGGCAGGAATGTCGTCGCCGAACCCGACCGGTGTGGGGCCATCGTCATGATCACGGTGACGGCGACGCTCGCGATTGTCGTCGTTTGCCGGATAGGGCCGACCGCCGCGCGCATTGTTCTGCGGCTTCTGTTCTGCTTTGCGCTCGTTCTTCACGCTGTCGGCCTTTGCTGCTGCTTCCACGACTTCGCCACCATTATCTTCGGCGTTGATATCAGATTTATGACTCGAAGACCGGCGCTCGCGGCCACGATCCTTATCCCGCTCACGGCCCTTGCCGCGACGGGGAGAGCGCTCGCTGTCGCGGCTCTCTTCGGCCGGCGGCAGGGCGGCGAGATCGCCGCTCAGCCATTCGACCTTTTCGCCGATCAGCTTTTCGATCGCGTCGGCATGTTTCTGGTCGCGGCGCGTGACGATGGTGAAGGAGGCCCCTAAACGACCGGCGCGGCCGGTACGGCCAATGCGGTGAACATAGTCTTCGGAGTGAATCGGCACGTCGAAATTGAAGACGTGGCTGACATCGGGAATATCGAGGCCGCGGGCGGCGACGTCGGAGGCAACGAGCAGCTTGATGTTGCCGTCCTTGAAATTGGAAAGCATGGTCATGCGCGAGCGCTGGTCCATGTCGCCGTGCAGGGCGCCGACGGAGAAGCCGTGGCGGTCCAGCGAACGGAAGAGTTCGGCGACATCCTTCTTGCGGTTGCAGAAGATGATCGCATTCTTGAGATCTTCCTGGGCGCGGATGAGATCGCGCAGGACGGCGCGCTTCTCGTAATCCTTGTCGTGCGAGGCGACGAAGCGCTGCGTGATCGTGCTCGATGCCGAGGCCGGCTTGGAGACCTCGATACGCTCCGGATTCTGCAGGAAGCGGTCCGCGAGCTTCTGGATTTCCGGCGGCATGGTGGCCGAGAAGAACAGCGTCTGGCGGGTGAAGGGGATCAGCTTGGCGATGCGTTCGATATCGGGAATGAAGCCCATGTCGAGCATGCGGTCGGCTTCATCGATGACGAGAATTTCAACACCGCTCATCAGGAGCTTGCCGCGCTCGAAATGGTCGAGAAGTCGGCCGGGGGTGCAGATCAGCACGTCCGCGCCGCGCTCCAGCTTGCGGTCCTGATCTTCAAAGGAAACGCCGCCAATGAGCAGGGCGACGTTGAGGCGGTGGTTCTTACCGTATTTTTCGAAATTTTCGGCAACCTGGGCGGCCAGTTCGCGGGTCGGCTCCAGGATCAGGGTCCGGGGCATGCGGGCGCGGGCACGGCCTTTTTCCAGAAGCGACAACATGGGAAGAACGAAGGAAGCCGTCTTGCCGGTGCCGGTCTGCGCGATACCGCAGATATCGCGGCGCTCCAGCGCGAAGGGAATTGCCCCGGCCTGAATGGGAGTGGGGATCGTGTAGCCCGCATCGGTAACAGCGGAGAGCACTTTGGGGCTCAAACCAAGTTCAGCAAATGTCGTCAAAGGGAAAACTGTTTCCGTTTCGTTCGGCCGGTCTCTGGCGAGTCGGCAGGATTGCATGCCGCAATGTGGGCGACATATTCCGAAACGGCCGGCAAGTCAAGGAATAGCGTCTCCACCCCAGGTAGCGAGGTGAAGCATTCGTTACCGCGACCGGCTATTTTATATAAGTGGCAAGTTTAAGGCCGGCATTCATGAAATAGATCGGATCGACCGCATGTCCATCCTGGCGCACCTCATAATGCAGATGCGTACCCGTTGAACGGCCCGTGCTGCCGGCAAGCCCGATGACATTGTTGCGGCCAACCGTATCGCCGACCTTGACCAGAATTTCCGACATATGGCCGTAGCGCGTCGAAATGCCGTTGCCATGATCGACCTCGACCATGTTGCCGTAGCCTCCGGTCCAGCCGGCTGCAATCACCTTGCCCGGCGCGGTCGGGCGGATCCTTTCCCCCGGCGAGAAGCGGAAGTCGATGCCGGAATGAAGCGCAAGCCGGCCGAGGAAGGGATCGCGCCGGTTGCCGAAGGGGCTGGTGACTTCCTTGCCGATGGCCGGATTGCGGAAGGGCAGGGATTCCGCGGTGCTGCGCACCGCTTCCAGACGCGTCAGCGCGCCATCGAGCTGGATCAGCGAATTGTTGAAATCGTCGTTGCTTTCGGGCTCCACATATGGGCCACCAACTGCGTCTTCGTCTTCCTTGGCGGCGATCGTCTCGGCCGGAACGGCGATATGGAAGCGGTCCAGCACGCCTTCGATCGTATTGGCGGCGTTGCCGGCGTCACTCGTCAGCTGGTCGATGCGGCTCTTCTGATCCTGCTCGACGGTCTTCAGCGAGATCGTGACCTTCGAAAAGATGCGGTCGGCGCGGTCGCCGACGGTTTCTTCTGCGGGAACAAAGGCAAGCGTGGAATTGTCGGGGGTTTCGGCGTCGGCCGGTTTGCCGTCGCCTGCCAGCATCTTTTCAATTGCCAGCGCGCCGCCGGTCAGCGACGCACGTTTGTCCTTGATGTCAGGCGCATAGGACTGCGCCGGGATATCGGTCGCCGGAGCATCCTTGCTCGTCAGACCGGAGCTTTCGGCGCGGTCAAGCAGGTTGTCGAGCTTTCCGTGGCGCGAGGTCAGCGCCATCTGCTGCTCCATCAGCTTGTCGACCTTGTCCTCGACGACCTGCTGATCGAGAAGCTGGCGGGAGGTGATGCGGTCGACCTGGGCACGCAGTGCCGCGATGCGATCCTCATAGTCGTGCTGCATACGGGCCTGGCGGGCCATGGTCGCGCCGATCAGATCGTCGCGCAGCACGAGGTAGGAGGTGGCGAGCAGGTAGCCGATCGAAAAGACCCCGACGAAGCAGAAAGCCAATGCCGCCATCCAGGGTTTGACCGTCATGTGACGCACCTTGTCGCCACTCGCAAGAATAAGGACGTGTTCCTGCGACCTCTTGCCGAATACCCGACTGTGATGTCCGTTCGTCACCGAGGATCCCCCGAAGATTCGCTTTTTAGCGCCTGCCCCATTGGGAGATGATTACATACTTTTATGGTTAACAGCCGGTTTACGTCAGCAAGCCAGAGCTTACCAATCAGCTCTGGCTGGTCGAGGTCAGTGCCCTGTAGAAGGAGGGCGTCAGCCCGGCTTCGGCGCGCGCCACATCATTGAACGGCGCCTTCAGCGGACCGCGGAAATTGGCACGCACCAGTTCCTGAAAAGTCCTTGCCGGATCACGCTTTTCACGGGCGCAGAGGAAGCGGAACCATTTGGCGCCGACGGCGACATGGCCCTTCTCGTCATTGTAGATGACGTCGAGCACCGCCGCGCTTTCGAGATCGCCGGTTTCGCGCATCTTGGCCTGCAGGGCAGGCGTGACATCCAGTCCGCGCGCCTCGAGAATCAGCGGCACGACGGCAAGGCGGGCGGTGAGATCGTTGCGGGTCGAGTGCGCTGCCTGCCAAAGGCCATCGTGGGCTGGCAGATCGCCATAGTCGGCGCCGAGATCATTGAGGCGCTTGCGCACCATGCGGAAATGCTTGGCCTCTTCAAAGGCAACCTGCATCCAGCCGTCGAAGAAAGAGTTCGGCACATGCGCCGAGGCAAATCGAGCCACGATGTCGAGTGCCAGGTCGACGGCATTGAGCTCGATATGGGCAATCGCGTGGAGCAGGGCGATACGGCCAGGCACGGTATGCAGCGAGCGCTTCTCGACCTGGGTCGGCGGCACCAGCAGAGGCTTTTCCGGCCTGCCGGGGCGCTCGGGCAGCGGTGCATCCAGCGGCGAGCGCAGCGAGATGCGCCGGGCGAACCACCTGTTAGCACTTTCCTGCGCCAGTTCCGTCTTGCGGTCGAGATCTGCCGAACGGATTGCATCGATCGCGCCACCGCGCAGCGAGGTGATCGCCGTCACGCAGCGAGGTTCCTGACGGCTGCCAGCACCGTTTCGGCGTGCCCCGCGACCTTCACCTTCTGCCAGATGGTGGCGATGGTGCCGTCCCTGCGGATCAGGAACGTGGTACGTTCGACGCCCATGAAGGTGCGGCCATACATCTTCTTTTCCTTCCACACGCCATAGGCCTGCAGCACCGTCTTATCCTCGTCCGATGCGAGTGCCACCGTCAGCTTGTGCTTCTTGATGAAGCGGTCGTGGCAGGCGGCCGAATCGGGCGACATGCCGACGATGGCAGCGCCGGCGGCTGCAAACTCATCTGCAAGTGCGGTAAAATCCAGAGATTCCGTCGTGCAGCCCGTCGTGTCGTCCTTGGGGTAGAAGAAAAGCACCACCGGCTTGCCATGATAATCGGAGAGCGAAATATGCCCGCCGCCGTCGCGCGGGAGGCTGAAATCGGGAGCACGGGAGCCAATACCGGGTGCGGACATCTCAAAACTTTCTTTTGCCGGGTTTAGGAGAGATACTATATCGAACCGGTATATAGTGGACGAAACGGCGTCCCGCACAGAGTGATTCAAACCAAACTCAGGAGTTTCCCAAGGCGCATGTCAGCCATCCGCGGCGAAAAGGTCACGTTCCGAAAGAAGGACATCGTCGCCTTGCACAACCTGCCTTCAGCGCAGGTGCAGGATCCTCTTATCGTGCATTGCCCGCCGCCGCGCTCCCGCATGCGCGGCACGGCGAAGGCTACCGGCGGTTTCTGCGCAGTCATCCTGCTCATCCTGGCGGCGATCGTCTTTACCATCGAAAGCGGGATCATCGACGCGCCCCTGTCGCAGCAGGCGCAGTCGGCGCTGAACAGTGCGCTCGGGCCGCGATACCGCGCCGAAGTCGGCTCCACCGTCATCCGCTTCACCTCCGGCATGCGGCTGGCGCTCGAAGCGCGGGACGTCAACATGATCGACCAACAGAGCGGTCAGCATCTTTCGACCACAGCTTCCATGCGCATGGCGCTCGATCCGCTGCAACTCTTCCGCGGCCGCATCGCCATATCATCGGTCGAAGCGGACGATATCGCCCTCGACACCTCGCTGCTTCCATCCAGCGCCCCCATCAAGCTTGACGATCTGCGCGTCGATGCCATCCCGGCGGCAATGGAGACGATCTTTTCCCATCTCGACCTGTTCGAGAACTTCATCGAACGCGGGGCCACCGATTCCGTGCGCTTCTCCGGGATCGATATCAAGCTTGCGGATACAGCAAACGGGCCGCTTTCGCTCGTCGTCAACAATCTCGCCTTCGAACATGCCGGGCCGAACTCGCTGCAGCTGAGCGGCCAGATTTCCATCAACGGCGAGACGGCCGATCTCAATGTAATCACGGAGCAGGCGGGGGGGCATGCAACCCGGCTCATCGCCACATTATCACACGGTGACCTGACGCCGTTTACGCTGAAGCGCAATGAACAGGGCGAGATCCGCCAGGGGCTCAACACCTTCGGCGATCTTACCATTTCCGCGGTCAGGGCAGCCGACGGCGCCAAGCCGCTTCTCAATGCCGCTCTCAAGCTCGATCCGGGCCTTATCTATGTCGACGGCGATTCTCAGCAGCTGACGGATGGGCAAGTCAATCTGGCCTATGACTTCGACAAGCAGACATTGGAGATTGCCAAATCGCAGCTCCATCTCGGGCCGACAGTGCTGCCGATCAGCGGCGCGGTCATCGATCTCGACAAGCTCGATCCGAATGCCGGCAAGGGGTTCGGCATCGACGCGCTGATCAGCGGCGGCACGGCAGCACCCAATTCCGGCGAGCAGCCGCTGTCCTTCGATCTGCAGGCGACCGGACGCTATCTTGTCGCCGGCCGCGAATTCCAGTTCACGAATATGGTGGCTTCCTCGCCGCTTGGCTCCCTCTATGGGGCTCTGCATATCCGGCTGAACGAGAAATCACCGGAGATCAGCTTTGCCGGGCAATCGCAGCAGATGCAAACGACCGCGATCAAGCAGCTCTGGCCCTTCTGGATGGCGTCCAAAGCGCGGGTGTGGGTGCTGGCAAACCTCTTCGGCGGCCTGGTGACCGATGCCTCCATTTCCGTCTACATCCCGCCAGGGCGCCTGGACGAGGCGGCAGAAGGCCGTGGGCTGCGGCTCGACGAAAATCAGCTCCGCATCGCTTTCGACATCGACGGGACTCGCCTGAATGTCGCCGGCGAGATACCGCCGGTGCGCGATACCGCGGCGCATTTCGACCTGTCGGGCGGGCGGGCGACCATCTCCCTCAAGAGCGGCACTTCCTATTTTCCGTCGGGGCGTTCCGTGACGCTGCAGCCGAGCACCTTCGTGCTGCCATCGACCTACGACAAGCCATTGATGGCGGACGCCGACATTTCCGTCTCAGGTTCAGCGGATGCGGTCGGCGAGCTTCTGACCTACAAGCCGATCAAGGTATTGCAGCGCGCGGGCTTCGTGCCTGACGACCTCAAGGGCAATATCGACGCGCATGTGAAGGCGCATTTCGGACTTCTGTCCTCGCAGAACCCGCCGCCCCCCGAATGGCAGGCGCAGATGAAGCTCACCGATGTCGCACTTGCCAAGCCATTTTCGGGACGCATGATCACCGATCTTGACGGCACGCTCGATGCCGATCCGCAGCAGATAAAGGTCAAGGGCAACGCCGACATCGATGGCGTCTCCGCCGATATCGACATGCTGGAGCCCGTCGACAAATCTTCCGGCATCGAGCCGCAGCGCGTGATTTCGGCAACACTCAACGGCGACCAGCGCGACAGGCTGCTGCCTGGCCTGTCCAGCATTCTTGGCGGCAGCGTCAAACTGGTGCTGACACGGCTGGACGAAAACCGGCAGGACGTGCAGCTCGACCTCGGCAAAGCATCGCTCGATCTTCCCTGGATCGGCTGGTCGAAAGGTGTCGGTATTCCTGCCAATGCCGAATTCGAGGTTTCAGGCCCGCCTGACAATACGCAGGTCAAGAATTTCCGCCTGAAGGGCGATGGCTTCGGGGCGACCGGAGCACTCATGATCGGCAAGAGCGGCCTGATATCGGCAGATTTCGATAGTGTGAAGCTGTCTTCCGTCGATGATTTCGGGTTGTCGCTGAAGCGCAGCAAAGGCGGCTTCGATATTTCCATAGCCGGCGCCAGCGCCGATGCGCGACCGATCATCGCCAGGCTGAAATCGGATTCGGACAGTAGTGGCAGCGACGACACCAGCGTAAGCGTGCGGGCAAAGCTGCAGAACATCATCGGCTTCAACGACGAGAAGATCGGCAATTTCCAGGCACAGATCGCCCTGAGCGGCAGCCGGCTGCAATCGCTGAATTTCTCCGGCATCACCGATAGCGGCGAGGCGGTCGTCAGCCGGATGCAGGGTGGGGGCGTCATCAATATCACCAGCGGCGATGCCGGCTCAGTGTCACGCTTTGCTGATCTTTACCAGCATATGCAGGGCGGGCTTCTCAACCTGGCTATCCGCCTCAGCGCAGGCAGCGGCTGGGATGGATCGGTCGACGTGCGCCGCTTCTCGATCGTCAACGAACAACGCCTGCGGTCTATCGTCTCCACACCGGTCGGATCGGACCAGCGCAGTCTCAGCGAAGCCGTGAAGCGGGATATCGATACCTCCTCGCAGCGCTTCCAGCGTGGCTTTGCCCGTGTCGTCTCACGCGGGGGGACGATCTCCATCGAAAACGGCGTGCTGCGCGGTGATCAGATCGGCGCCACGTTCCAGGGAATGGTGCGCGACCGGAAGGGCAATATGGACATGACCGGCACTTTCATGCCGGCTTACGGTCTCAACCGGCTTTTCGCCGAATTGCCGCTGATCGGCGTCATCCTCGGCAATGGTTCGGACCGCGGCCTGATCGGCATCACCTTCAAGCTGACCGGAAAATTCGATCAGCCGAACCTGCAGATCAATCCGCTCTCGGTGATCGCGCCCGGCGTCTTCCGTCAGATCTTCGAATTCCAGTAATCCGCTGGGGACCAGCGCTGCCTGATAGTGTCATGACGGAGAAAATCTACCCGCCGTCATGCTGACAGGCGGCAAAGAAAAAGCCGGCGCGACGGCCGGCTTTTCTTTTCGTATCGCTTGCGCGGCTCAGGCCGCGCGGCGGATCAGGATGTGCTTCTTCTTGCCGAGCGACAACTTGATGACGCCATCTGCGGTGATCTCGCCGCTGCCGATCATCTTGCGTTCGTCGCTGACGGCCTGGTCATTGATGCGCACGGCGCCGCCCTGGACGTGACGGCGGGCTTCGCCGTTCGACGCGGCAAGACCGGCGCGGACGATCAGCGACAGAAGGCCGATGCCGGCATCGAGTTCGGAGGCGGGAACCTCGACCGATGGCAGGTTGTCGGAGAGGCCGCCTTCCTCGAAAGTCTTGCGGGCCGTCTCGGCAGCCTGTTCGGCGGCTTCACGGCCGTGCAGGATCGCAGTGACCTCGGTCGCCAGGATCTTCTTCACCTCGTTGATCTCGGAACCGGCGAGTGCCGAGAGGCGGGCAATCTCATCCATCGGCAGCGTGGTGTAGAGCTTCAGGAAGCGCGAGACATCAGCGTCTTCCGTATTGCGCCAGTACTGCCAGAAATCGTAGGCCGAGAGCATGTCGGCATTCAGCCAGACGGCACCCGTGGCCGACTTGCCCATCTTGGCACCGGAGGAGGTCGTCAGCAGCGGCGAGGTCAATGCGTAGAGCTGTTTCGTCCCCATGCGGTGACCGAGGTCGATGCCGTTGACGATGTTGCCCCACTGGTCCGAACCGCCCATCTGCAGGCGGCAATCATAGCGCTTGGCAAGCTCGACGAAATCGTAGGCCTGGAGGATCATGTAGTTGAATTCCAGAAAGGAAAGCGACTGTTCGCGGTCGAGGCGCGTCTTGACGCTGTCGAAGGACAGCATGCGGTTGACCGAGAAATGCTTGCCGACATCGCGCAGGAACTCAAGGTAGTTCAGCGAACGCAGCCATTCGGCATTGTTGATCATCAGCGCGTCCTTGGGGCCGTCGCCGTAATTGAGGTAGTTCGAGAAGACGCGATTGATGGAAGCGATATTGCCTTCGATCGTATCGACGGTCATCAGCTGGCGGGCCTCCTCCTTGAAGGAGGGGTCGCCGACCATGCCCGTGCCGCCGCCCATCAGCGAGATGGCGCGGTGACCGGTCTTCTGCATCCAGTGCAGCATCATGATCTGGATCAGCGATCCGGCATGCAGGCTGGGCGCGGTCGGATCGAAGCCGATATAGGCCGTCACGGTTTCCTTGGCGAAAAGATCGTCGAGGCCGCTTTCATCGGAAATCTGATGAATGAAGCCGCGCTCTTGCAGCGTGCGGAGGAAATCGGACTTGAACTCGGGCATGGGCTTCGTCTCTTGAACGTCGAACGGGAATGGGATTGACGCTTGTTGAACCGTCGCGGCGCGTTTAGCACTGTTTTTCCAAAAGTGCATCCGGGAATCGCATGAAAGGCGCGCGGCGCAATGGATATCGTCAGGACTGCGGTCGGCTTGATGAGCGGCACCTCGATGGACGGCATCGATGTGGCACTGCTCCGGACAGACGGACGAGGCTTCATCGAGCGCGGTCCGTTTCTGGGCGTGGCCTATGACGGCGGCTTTCGCGAGGAGCTGAAGCGGGCGCTTGATCTGGCGCGCCCGCTGACCGATCGCAGCGCGCGGCCGGACGAGCTGCGCAAGATCGAGGTCGAACTGACCCTGCGTCACGCAAATGCCGTTACGGCATTTCTAGAGAAGTTCGGCCTCGTCAGGGGCGATATCGACGTGCTGGGCTTCCACGGCCAGACCGTGCTGCACCGGCCCGATGATGCGCTGACCATCCAGATCGGCGATGGTGCGCTTCTGGCCGAACGATCCGGCATTCCCGTCGTCCATGACATGCGCGCCAACGACATGGTGCATGGCGGGCAGGGCGCGCCGCTGGTGCCTGCTTACCACGCGGCGCTCGCCGGCCGCTTCCAGAAGGATGGACAGGCCGTCTGCTTCGTCAATATCGGTGGAATTTCAAACCTCACCTATATCGGCGCGGAGGGGCGCATCGCTGCCTTCGACAGCGGCCCCGGCAATACGCTGATCGACCAGTGGGTGGAGATGCACACGGGCAGGACTTACGATCCGGGCGGCGAGATCGCGAGGCGCGGGCAGGTGGTGCCTGACCTCGCCGCGCGCTACCTCGGTAGCCCGTTTTTCAGCGGCAATATCCGCCGCTCGCTTGATCGCGGCGATTTCAAGCCACTGGCGCACGGTGAAGCGACCCTCGAGGATGGCGCGCGCACGTTGGCGCATGTCGCTGCGGGCTCGATCATCAAATCGGCCGGTTATCTGCCTGACAGACCGTCAGTCTACATCGTTTGCGGTGGCGGACGGCTGAATGGCACGATCATGGCTGAGTTCGCCGACATGGCCGGCAAGAACGGCTCTCGTGTCATGAGTGCCGAAGAGGCCGGTTTCGATGGGGATGCCATGGAGGCAGAAGCCTGGGCCTATCTCGCCGTCCGCTCGCTGGAGGGCCTGCCGCTGACCTATCCCGGCACCACAGGTGTCAGCCAGCCGGTGAGCGGCGGCGTGCTGTCGGAGCCCGAAAGATGAGCGGCGACGTTATTTTCCGAACGCCGCGCCTTGTCGCCCGGATGTGGGAAAACGGCGATGCTGATCTGATCCAGGACCTGCATTCGACGATCGAGACGACGCGCTACATGTCTGGAGCGGCCCCGTGGTCACGTGAAAAATGCGAGGAGCGGCTGCGATCCTATTTTGCCGAGCAAGCGCGCGACGGCACGACAAAATACAAGATCGTCAGCCGCGAGGACGGCCGCTTCATCGGGCGAGCCGGTATTTCGCTCTTTCATACCGGCGAACATGAAATGGGCTATGCGTTTTACGCCGGCGAATGGGGCAAGGGATATGCGAGCGAAATCGCAGCGGGGCTCGCGGACTGGTTCTTCGCCGAAGGCATCGCGCCGCATTTCGTGGCCTTCACCCACCCGGACAATCTCGTCTCGCAGCACATATTGAAAAAGATCGGCATGCGGGAGCGCGGGCCGATCTTTATCGAAGGTGTCAAGGGCGTAGAATTCGAGATGACGGCCGCCATGCGGCAAGCCGTTACCTGATGCGCTTGGCGGCCGGTTCCGGCACGAGTTCGCCATTCAGGCGGCGGTCGAGGTAATCCTCGCATTCGGCCATAAGCGTATCAACCTGGCCGTTGAAGAAGTGGTTGGCGCCCGGCACCGTGCGGTGGGTGATCAAAATACCCTTCTGGGTCTTCAGCTTCTCGACGAGACCATTGACGTCCTTTTCAGGTGCCACCTTGTCCGCCTCGCCATTGATGATCAAGCCGGAGGAGGGGCAGGGTGCCAGGAACGAGAAGTCGTAGGTGTTCGGCTGCGGCGCGATCGACATGAAACCTTCGATTTCCGGGCGGCGCATCAGAAGCTGCATGCCGATCCAGGAGCCGAAGGAATAACCGGCAACCCAACAGGTCTTCGAATCGGGATGCAGGCTCTGCACCCAGTCGAGAGCGGAGGCGGCATCCGAAAGCTCGCCCGCACCGTGGTCGAATTCGCCCTGGCTGCGGCCGATTCCCCGGAAATTGAAGCGCAGTGTCGTAAAGCCGCGCTTCTGGAACATGTAGAAGAGCTGGTAGACGATCTGGTTGTTCATCGTGCCACCAAACTGCGGGTGCGGGTGCAGAATGACGGCGATCGGTGCGCTTTTTTCCTTGGAGGGCTGGTAGCGGCCTTCAAGACGGCCGGCTGGGCCGTTGAAAATAACTTCGGGCATCGGTACTCCGGTTTTATTTCGCGTTCACGCTACGTTTGGCGACAACATGACTTGACGACGGTTGTCAGCTTTTCTAAAACGCAGTTTAGAACAATTCGAAACTTGCATGGCGATCCACGCAGCGTGGAACGTGTCATACGGCAAGCCCGGCGGAAATTTCAAGAAAAATGCACCGCCGCGCCCGAGCAAGCTCGTCAAGCGCAGGACCGAAGACAATGGCGCCGCCACGCCTTTATCTCGATTGGAACGCAACATCGCCGATGCACCCTGCTGCGCGTGACGCGGTCATGCGCGCCGTGGATGTCTTCGGCAATCCCAATTCCGTGCACGGCGAAGGCCGTGCTGCGCGTGCAGCCATCGAGGGCGCACGCCGCAAGATCGCGCTTTTGTCAGGCACTGATTCCGCCAATGTGATCTTTACGAGCGGTGCAACCGAAGCCGCCAATATGGTCCTGACGCCGGAATTCAGCATGGGCCGCACGCCGCTGAAACTCGGCCGTCTCTATCATTCGGCCGTCGAGCATCTGGCCGTGCGCGAAGGCGGACGCTTCCCGAAAGAAAAAACGACGGAAATTCCGGTCACCGACGCCGGCATCGTCGATCTGAAGGCGCTGGCCGCTCTTCTCGACGCTCACGACAAGGCGAGCGGCCTGCCGATGGTGGCGATCATGTTCGTCAACAACGAGACGGGCATTGTCCAGCCGGTCGAGGAGGCGGGCAGGATCGTGCGCGCCCATGGCGGGCTCTTCGTCGTCGATGCCGTTCAGGCGGCCGGCCGTCTGCCGATAGAGATCGAACGGATCGGCGCGGATTTCATGATCATATCCTCCCACAAGATCGGCGGCCCGAAGGGTGCCGGCGCACTGATTGCCCGCGGCGAGGCGCTGATGCCGAAGGCGCTGATCCGTGGTGGCGGGCAGGAGAAGGGTCACCGCTCGGGGACACAGAATTCACTGGCGCTGATCGGCTTTGGCGCCGCTGCAGACGCCGCCCTGCAGAACCTTGAGGAACGGAATGCGGCAATTGCAGCGTTACGAGACCGGCTGGAAGCCGGCATGCGTGCTGCCGCGCCCGATGTCATCATCCACGGCGCGGACGGTCCGCGCGTTGCCAACACGATCTTCTTCACGCTTCCTTCCATGAAGGCAGAGACCGGCCAGATCGCCTTCGATCTCGAAGGGGTGGCGCTTTCGGCGGGGTCTGCCTGCTCCTCCGGCAGGGTCGGCGAAAGCCATGTGCTAACGGCGATGGGCCGCGATCCGAAGCTCGGGGCCTTGCGCATATCGCTCGGCTTTTCGACGACGGAAGACGACGTGGATCGGGCGATTGTGGCCTTTGCGAAAATTGCCTCCCGGCGAAAGCTGGCGGGCGAGGCAGCCTGAACGCCTCATAATCTTGCGGAAACGCAAATTTCTACTTGCCATCAGGGCTGAAAAGTCCCTTTTGGCCACTTACATCAGGGGCAAAGAAAAATAGCCCCACTGACAAGCTGCCGGACCTTTTCTCCGGCGAGATTGGAGAGTGACATGCCTGCTGTCCAGGAAACAGTCGATCGCGTCCGCCAGATCGACGTGGACCAGTACAAATACGGCTTCGAAACCGTCATCGAAATGGATAAGGCACCCAAGGGCCTTTCCGAAGACATCATCCGGTTGATCTCCTCCAAGAAGCAGGAGCCGGAATGGATGCTCGAATGGCGTCTCGAAGCCTACAAGCGCTGGCTGACGATGGAAGAGCCCACCTGGGCGCGCGTCGACTATCCGAAGATCGATTTCAACGCGATCCACTACTACGCGGCGCCGAAGAGCACGCCAGGCCCGAAGTCGCTGGACGAAGTCGATCCTGAAATTCTCAAGGTCTATGAGAAGCTCGGCATTCCGCTGAAGGAACAGGAGATCCTCGCCGGCGTCGAGAGGCCGAAGATCGCCGTCGATGCTGTGTTCGATTCCGTCTCGGTCGTGACGACCTTCAAGGAAGAGCTGAAGAAGGCCGGCGTGATCTTCATGTCGATCTCGGAAGCCATCCGCGAGCATCCGGATCTCGTGCAGAAATATCTCGGCTCCGTCGTTCCGACGACCGACAACTATTATGCGACGCTGAACTCGGCTGTCTTCACCGACGGTTCCTTCGTCTTTGTGCCGAAGGGCGTGCGTTGCCCGATGGAGCTTTCCACCTACTTCCGCATCAACGAGAAGAACACCGGCCAGTTCGAGCGCACGCTGATCATTGCCGAGGAAGGCGCCTACGTCTCCTACCTCGAGGGCTGCACAGCACCGCAGCGCGATGAAAACCAGCTGCATGCCGCCGTGGTCGAGCTCGTCGCCCTCGATGATGCCGAGATCAAATATTCGACCGTCCAGAACTGGTATCCGGGCGACAAGGACGGCAAGGGCGGCATCTACAACTTCGTCACCAAGCGCGGCGATTGCCGCGGCGACCGCTCGAAGATTTCCTGGACGCAGGTCGAAACCGGCTCTGCCATCACCTGGAAATATCCGTCCTGCATTCTGCGCGGCGATGACTCCCGAGGCGAGTTCTACTCGATCGCCGTTTCCAACGGCCATCAGCAGATCGACAGCGGCACCAAGATGATCCATCTCGGCAAGAACACGTCGAGCCGCATCGTCTCCAAGGGCATTGCTGCCGGCGTTTCGCAGAACACCTATCGCGGCCAGGTTTCGGCTCACCGCAAGGCATCGAACGCCCGCAACTTCACGCAGTGCGACTCGCTCTTGATCGGCGACAAGTGCGGTGCTCATACGGTGCCCTATATCGAGGCCAAGAACTCGACGGCACAGTTCGAGCATGAGGCAACCACCTCGAAGATCTCCGAAGACCAGCTGTTCTACTGCCTGCAGCGTGGCATTCCGACCGAAGCGGCGATCGCGCTGATCGTCAACGGCTTCGTCAAGGAAGTCCTGCAGGAACTGCCGATGGAATTCGCCGTCGAGGCACAGAAGCTGATCAGCATCTCGCTGGAAGGCTCGGTCGGCTGACATGAGCGAGGCGGACAAGAAGCGAATTCTTGAACGCCTGACGAATATGCGCGGGGAGATCCTGTCGAAGATAGGCCCCCGCGAGCAAAGATACGAGACGGAAAGGCCGCCGGGGCGACCCTATGTGTTTCTCCGGCAGCGCATGGAAAAAATGGCAAAACCGGGAGGGATGATTGCGGATAGCCCGGATCTTGAGGGGCTTTCGCTCGTAACGGCCGCCATTTTCCGTGTCATTCGTTTCTTTTGGCGGTAGCGCCGTGCACAACATGTCAATGCCCTTAGAAATTACGCGAGGCTCCGATGAGCTACGCAGACAAAACGCAGGAACCAAAGATGCTTGAAATCAAGAACCTTCATGCCCGCATCGCCGAAGACGGCACCGAGATCATCCGTGGCCTGAACCTGACCGTGAAGGCTGGCGAAGTTGCCGCCATCATGGGCCCGAACGGCTCCGGCAAGTCGACGCTCTCCTATGTGCTGTCCGGTCGTGAAGATTATGAAGTGACCGAGGGCGACATCCTTTATAATGGCGAGAGCATTCTCGAGCTCGATCCGGCCGAGCGTGCGGCCAAGGGCATCTTCCTCGCTTTCCAATACCCGGTCGAAATCCCCGGTGTCGCCACCATGCAGTTCCTGAAGGTTGCGATGAACGAGCAGCGCAAGGCGCGCGGCGAAGACGAGCTGACGACGCCCGATTTCATGCGCCGCGTCAAGGACGCTGCCGCCAAGCTGCAGATCAACACCGACATGCTGAAGCGCCCGCTGAACGTCGGCTTCTCCGGCGGTGAAAAGAAGCGCGCCGAGATCCTGCAGATGGCGCTGCTCGAGCCGCAGCTGTGCGTGCTCGACGAAACCGATTCCGGCCTCGACATCGACGCGCTGAAGATCGTTGCCGACGGCGTCAACGCGCTGCGTTCGCCCGACCGTGCCGTTATCGTCATCACCCACTACCAGCGCCTGCTCGATTACATCGTGCCCGACACGGTCCACGTCCTCTACAAGGGCCAGGTCATCAAGTCCGGCGACAAGACGCTGGCTCATGAGCTGGAAGCCAACGGTTACGCCGATATCATCGGCGCCGCAGCCTGAGCGTGGCGGAAAGGACGACGTCCATGAATATGCAAACGACGAGCCGCCTGACCGCGGCCGAATCGGCGCTGATCGAAGCCTTCAACGAGAAGATCGGCGAATTGCCGGGCAATGGCGCTGTCACCGCGCTGCGTGACCGGCTGCTCGACGACCTGAAGAAGCAAGGCCTGCCGACGCGCCGTATCGAGGCCTGGCACTATACCGACCTCAAGAATCTCTTGCGCAATGTTCCGGTCCAGGCGGGTGACGCCGGTTCGGAAGCGCTGGAGCCGCTGGTCGAAGGGTCTCCGGTTCTGTCCGTCATCCAGGGCAAGGCAGCCAACAAGGCTTCGGCTGGCGATGTCCAGGTTTTTCCCTATTCCGAAAAACTGATCGACGGTTCTGCCGCTGCAGGCCTTGATGCGCTCGGCAATGACGACGCGGTCGGCCGTATCAATGGCAGCTTCGTCAAGGACGGCTATGTCGTCGAAGTGCCCGAGGGCACCGAGCTTGAAGAGCCGCTGGAAATCCAGTTCATCCATGCTGGCGGCGACGTTCATACCCGCCTGCCGGTTGCCTTTGGCGCGAATGTGAAGGGTGTCGTCATCGAGCGTCACCAGTCGGTGACCGACAATGCCGCGCTTGTGTCGCATGTCAGCGAGATCGCGGTCGGGCAGGGCACGGAGCTGACCTGGATCATCCTGCAGCAGCAGGGCGCCGAGGATACGCATCTTGGCCAGATCCGCGTCGATCTCGGCCCTGACGCAAAGCTGAAGCTCTTCGTCATCAATGCCGGCGGCAAGCTTGTGCGCCAGGAGCTGAACATCAAGGTGAGCGGCGAGGGCGCCGATCTGACGCTGCGCGGCATCAACCTGCTCGGCGGCGAGACGCATACCGATGTGACGATGGTTCTCGGCCACAACGTGCCGCATACCGGCTCGACGGAAGTCATCCGCAACGTCGTTTTCGACCGCGCCAAGGGTGTCTTCCAGGGCATGATCCGGGTTGCACCCGATGCCCAGAAGACCGATGCCAAGATGGCCTGCAACACGCTGCTGATGTCCGATGATGCAGAGTTCTCGGTCAAGCCCGAGCTCGAAATCTTCGCCGACGACGTTCAGTGCGGCCACGGCGCGACGGTTGCCGATATCGACCACAACCATCTCTACTACCTGATGGCTCGCGGCATCCCGGAGAACAAGGCGCGCGCCATGCTCGTCAACGCCTTCGTTGCCGAGATTGTCGAGGAACTGGAAGACGAAGCCCTGGTCGAGGCGCTGGAAGGCGTCATCTCGGCCTGGCTGGAAAAGCACGCCTGATCGGAAAACGCCATGGACAAGATCGTACCGGCAACCGCCTATGATGTCGAAGCCATCCGCAGGGATTTCCCGATCCTTGCGGAGAAGGTGCATGGCAAGCCGCTGGTCTATCTGGACAACGGCGCTTCCGCCCAGAAGCCGCAGGCGGTGATCGACGCGATCTCGCATGCCTACAGCCATGAATATGCCAATGTGCATCGCGGCCTGCATTACCTTTCCAATGCGGCGACGGAAGCCTATGAAGCGGCGCGCGAAAAGGTTCGCCGCTTCCTGAATGCGCCTTCTGTAGACGATATCGTCTTCACCAAAAACTCGACCGAGGCGATCAATACCGTCGCCTACGGCTGGGGCATGCCCAAGATCGGCGAGGGTGACGAGATCGTGCTGACGATCATGGAGCACCACTCCAATATCGTGCCCTGGCATTTCATTCGGGAGAGGCAGGGCGCCAAGCTCGTCTGGGTGCCTGTCGATGATGAGGGCGCCTTCCATATCGAGGATTTCGAGAAGAGCCTGACCGACAAGACCAAGCTCGTCGCGATCACCCATATGTCGAATGCGCTCGGCACCATCGTCCCGGTCAAGGAAGTCTGCCGCATCGCCCATGAGCGTGGCATTCCGGTGCTGATCGACGGTTCGCAGGGTGCTGTGCATCTGCCCGTCGACGTGCAGGATATCGATTGCGACTGGTATGTCATGACCGGCCACAAGCTCTATGGCCCCTCCGGCATTGGCGTGCTCTATGGAAAGAAGGACCGGCTGAAGGAGATGCGGCCGTTCCAGGGTGGCGGCGAGATGATCTTCGAAGTCAGCGAAGACATCGTCACCTACAACGATCCGCCGCATCGCTTCGAAGCCGGCACCCCGCCGATCGTGCAGGCGATCGGGCTCGGCTATGCGCTCGACTACATGGACAAGATCGGCCGCGAGAATATCGCCGCCCATGAGGCTGATTTGACGGCCTATGCGGAAGAGCGGCTGAAGGCGGTCAATTCGCTGCGCGTCTTCGGCAATGCGCCTGGCAAGGGCGCGATCTTCTCCTTCGAGCTTGCAGGCATCCACGCCCATGACGTCTCGATGGTAATCGACCGACAGGGTGTTGCCGTGCGCGCGGGCACGCATTGCGCCATGCCGCTCTTGAAACGCTTCGGCGTGACCTCCACATGCCGTGCATCCTTCGGCATGTATAATACCCGCGCCGAAGTGGATGCGCTGGCCGATGCGCTCGACTATGCGCGCAAGTTCTTTGCTTGAGGAAGAAGCCATGAGCCTGGATGAAGAAAAGATCGACGTGCGCGAGGGCATCGTGCATTCCAGCATTCCGGAAGCGGAACTGGCGCGGCTCAGCGAGGACGTGATCGGCGCTCTCAAGACCGTCTACGACCCGGAAATTCCCGCAGACATCTTTGAGCTCGGCCTCGTCTACAAGATCGATATCGAAGATGACCGCATGGTGAAGATCATGATGACGCTGACGGCTCCGGGCTGCCCGGTTGCCGGCGAAATGCCGGGCTGGGTGGAAAATGCCGTGGGCGCAGTCGAAGGTGTTTCGGGCGTCGAGGTTTCCATGACCTTCGATCCACCGTGGACGCCGGACCGCATGTCTGAAGAAGCGCAGGTCGCGGTTGGCTGGTACTGATACGGTACCGTGGTATTGATCGCTTAAGGTGCTCGCCTTACATTGATTCATGAAGCGCCGGATCTTGACCCCGGTCGTGGAAGGAGATTTGGCCCATGGGCTTTGCAGTAATGAGCATGACGACAGCCGCCGCGGACCGCGTGAAGGCGATCGTCGAAAATGGCGGGCCGGATGCCAAAGGCATTCGCGTCGGCATCAAGAAGGGTGGCTGCGCCGGGATGGAATATACCATCGACATGGTGACAGAACCCAATGCCAAGGACGACCTGATCGAGCGCGACGGCGCCCGGGTCTGGATCGAGCCTTCGGCCGTTCTCTACCTGCTCGGCACCGAACTCGGCTTTGAAACGACCACGCTGCGCTCCGGCTTCATCTTTACCAATCCAAATCAGACCTCGGCCTGCGGATGTGGTGAATCTGTCGAGCTGAAGCCCGCCGATCTCGCAGCCCTTGCCGCGCGCGGCGATGCCGTGGTTCCGGCTCAGCATTAACAGTTTTCCATTGAAATTGCCTGATGGCCGCCATAATTGGCGGCCTTTTGATTTTGACGAGCCTGTCCGAGATCGACAAGCGACCAAGAAGAAACGAAGCGGACAATGCTCCTCCTGTTCCTCAAGGGCGCCCTCCTGGGTGTTATCATCACTGCGCCGCTCGGGCCGATCGGAACGCTCTGCATCAACCGCAGCCTCGAGAAGGGGTTCTGGTATGGCTTTTCCGGCGGACTAGGGACCGCGCTCGGGGATGCAAGCTATGCGCTGGTCGCTGTCGCCGGGATTGCCGTTTTCTCCGAAACCATGTCGATGGCCACCATGCCGCTGGCGCTTGGGGGTGGCCTGATGCTGCTCTGGCTCGGCTGGCGCGGGCTGAAAAACAAGGGAAAGATCAAGGCGGCAAAGATCAATGCGGCCGATTTCCTGCACACGACCATCTCGACCTTCCTGCTGACCATTTCCAATCCGGCAACGATCCTCTCGTTCGGCGCACTGTTTGCCGGCCTCGGCCTGACGGAGGAGACGCGCCGGTTCAGTTCGGCAATGATCGTCTCGGGCGTCTTCATGGGATCGCTGCTCTGGTGGTTCTGCCTGAGCGGCGCCGTCAGCCTCGCCAGGGACCGGCTGTCGACCGATTTCACGGCCAAGGTCGGCCGAGCGACAAGCTACATGCTGATCGCCTTCGGCGCGGTGGCGCTCGGTTCGGTGGCTTATTCGATCGTATAGAGCAGGAGAGCGCGTTAATCGCGCTTGATGCTCATCAGCACGTCCCAGAGATCGGCGCCGGTTTCGAAGACCGCGGCATTGGCCTTGTAGCTCTGTTCGGTTTCGACGAGGTCGGTCAGTTCGGTGGCGAAATCCACGTCCTGGTCGGTCGCGGTGACGCTTGCCTGAACACCCGTCGGTTCAACAGACTGGAAGCTCGTGTCCAGCCGGCCGTAGCCCGGCGTGCTCGCATTGGCGACATTGTTGGCGATCGCGCCTGCGCGCTTCGTCTGCGCCAGCATTCCCGAGAGAGCCGTATGCGTGATTGCAGAAATGCTCATCGACCGTTTCCCTGTTCCGGACACCAGCGTTGTATCGGCAAGGATTTAGGGAATGCTGAACGGCTTCGGTTAGCGAAAGGCGAGGGTGATTGAACGGTTGTGCCGGAATGGCACGCGGCCTTAGCGATTGGCCCTCATGCCCGCGATCAGGATATCGATGAGCTGGCGGGCCGCTTGCCTCCAGGCCGGGCCGCAGCTGATGCTTGCACCACCGGCAAGTGCCCGAAGAAGGTCGAGCGGGTCCATGGTGAGGCGGATCTCGCCGGCCTCAGTGGCGCGGTCGATCAGCAGATTGACGGCATCGGTGATCGGGGTAACGGAATCGGCATAGAGCTGCGACGTACCTCCAACAAGTGAATCCAGCAGTTCGGACATGCCGTGTTTGGTCACCACATAGTCGACGAACTGCACCAGCCACAGGCGAAGCGCTTCGACCGGCGGATGCGTTTCGGACAAGCTCCCGGCCGCAGCCGCAAGCTGGGCAGTCTCGTTGCGATAGACGGCGGAAATCAGCGCATCGCGCGTCGGGAAATGGCGATAGAGTGTACCAATGCCAACGCCGGCTAGGCGGGCGATTTCCTCCAGGCTGGCGCTGGAGCCCTTATCGGCGAAGACGGTCTTTGCCGTTTCCATCAACAGCAGGCGATTGCGTTCGGCATCCGCACGCGGCTTTCGGACGGCAGGCCCGTCACTTTTTCCGGCCATTTTTCGAGACGTCCCCTTGATAAACGGAGGGTCCCTCCGTATTTATCTGGAGGCATCCTCCTTTTATTCCATCAGAGGCCGGCGGGCAATGGTCCACCAGCCCGGAGCGGTGCGTCCATGATCAAGGAGATAATCATGAGTGGACTTTTTGGCACGACATCGACCACCGACGAGGTGCTTTCCGGCGTCGATCTCAAGGGCAAGCGTGTTTTCGTGACAGGTGTTTCGGCCGGTCTCGGTGTGGAAACCGCGCGCGTGCTGGCAGCCCATGGAGCACAAGTCGTTGGTACGGCACGCGATCTCGCAAAGGCAAGGGTGGCAACGGAGGTCGTGCGCGCCGGTGCAGCCGATGGAGGCGGCCTTGAGATCGTCGAGCTCGATCTTGCTTCTCTGGCAAGCGTACGAGCCTGCGCCGATGCGCTCATTGCGGATGGGCGGCCCTTCGACGTTGTCATTGCCAATGCCGGTGTCATGGCCGCTCCCTTCGGCCGCACGGCAGACGGTTTCGAAACACAGTTCGGCACCAATCATCTCGGTCATTTCGTGCTGGTCAACCGCATCGCGCCGCTCGTCAAATCCGGTGGCCGCGTGGTGATCGTCGCATCCTCAGGCCATCGCATGGCACCTTTCAGCCTCGACGACCTCAATTTCGAGAGCAAGACCTATGAGCCCTGGGCGGCCTATGCCCAGTCGAAAACCGCAAATATCCTCTTCGCGGTGGAGCTCGACCGGCGCCTCGGGGAGCGCGGCATCCGCGCAACGGCATTGCATCCCGGCGGCATCCAGACTGAGCTCGGCCGTCATCTCGACCCCGGCATGATCGAAGGCATGCTGGCGCAGATCAATGCGGCACTTGCTGCCGAGGGCAAGTCGGGCTTCGAGTGGAAGACAATACCGCAGGGTGCAGCGACTTCCGTGTGGGCCGGTTTCGTCGCCCCGGCAGACGCGATCGGCGGCAAATATTGCGAGAATTGCCACGTCTCGCACGTGACGGACGCGGAGATCAGCCCGATTTCCGAGGGCGTACGCTCCTATGCGCTCGATCCCGAAACGGCGAAGGCATTGTGGGCCAGGAGTGAAGAAATGGTTGGCGAGCGCTTCTAGGCAGCAAACCCACGCTTCGCCAACGACAGAGAGCAGGGGGCCGGGAGACTGGTGCCCCTGCCGAGGAATTGAACCTGGATCGGCTGCAAACCAGACAGCTGCTCTGACGTTGAGCTACGAGGGGCGTGGTGTCTTTATGCCAGAAACGACGTCCGCAGGCGAACGGAGCTTCAACAGACGGTTAGGCAGTAAGGTTAACCTGCCGCAGATGGCGGATACAGGAGAAGGGCGCCCGGTACAGGGGCAGGCAGCCCTTCTCCCAGCTGGTCGTTAAAGCATCCAGCATGAATGATTACGCAGAGAATCGAAAATGGTTCACCGGTGCGGACAAAAGTCCCGAAAAAGTCTCAACGCCCTCATCGCCGGGAAAGCAGAGCCGCGCATCGTCCAATCTCGCGGCTCTTTGCCAATCGCCGCTGCTCAGGCCTTGATGTCGAGGCCAGCTTCGACTGCGGCGGCGATGAAAGCCTTGCGCGCATCCTCGCCGGTGCGCTTGCCCTTGATGACATCGGCGCAGATCAGCAGCGCCTGATCCAGTGCGGCACCATCTTCCGTCGGCCAGTCCTCGATCATCGCCCAGGAGGCCGCCTGGGTATTGGCGATGGTCTCATATTGGCCGGGCTCTTCGAGGGCGACGAGCACGGGCTTCGACCAGGGCGCCTGCATTCTTGCTTCGCTTTGATCCTGAGACATGGTGTGAATTTCCTTCGCGCATTTCCATCAGAATTAGGAAAGCCCCTCCCATGATGGAAGGGGCTTTGATCGCTCGGCCCTTCACTTGCGCTTCGGGCAGCTGGCTTGGCCGCTACTCGGCTGCCTCTGCGTAGGCCTCGACGGGCGGGCAGGTGCAGATCAGGTTGCGGTCGCCGAAGACGTTATCGACGCGGTTGACCGGCGACCAGTACTTGTCGACGCGGAAGGCACCGGGGGGGAAGCAGGCCTGTTCGCGCGAATAGGGGCGATCCCATTCGCCGACGAGGTCTTCCACCGTATGCGGGGCGTTCTTCAGCGGGTTGTTCTGCTTGTCCGAACGGCCTTCCTCGATATCGCGGGCTTCCTGACGGATCGCCAGCATCGCTTCGCAGAAACGGTCGAGTTCGGCCTTGGTTTCGGACTCGGTCGGCTCGATCATCAGCGTGCCGGCAACCGGCCAACTCATGGTCGGCGCATGGAAGCCGCAATCGATCAGGCGCTTGGCGACGTCGTCGACGGTCACGCCGCAGCTATCGACCAGCGGACGCGTGTCGATGATGCATTCATGCGCCACACGGCCGGCAGCCGACTTGTAGAGCACGTCGTAAGCGCCCTTCAGGCGGGCAGCGATATAGTTGGCGTTCAGGATCGCCACCTTCGTTGCCTGCGTCAGGCCTTCGCCTCCCATCATCAGGCAGTAGCTCCAGGAGATCGGCAGGATGGACGCCGAGCCAAAGGCCGCTGCGGAAACCGCACCCGAACGACCGTCCGTTTCAGGATGGCCGGGCAGGTGAGGCGCCAGATGCGACTTGACGCCGATCGGGCCCATGCCGGGACCGCCGCCGCCATGCGGGATGCAGAAGGTCTTGTGCAGGTTGAGGTGCGAGACGTCGGAGCCGATGTCACCAGGACGGGACAAGCCGACCATGGCGTTCATGTTGGCGCCGTCGAGATAGACCTGGCCGCCGTGCTGATGCACGAGATCGCAGATTTCCTTGACGGTTTCCTCGAACACGCCATGCGTCGAGGGGTAGGTGATCATGCAGCAGGAAAGGTTTGCCGCATGTTCTTCTGCCTTGGCGCGGAAATCGTCGAGATCGATATCGCCGTTTTCACGTACCTTGACGACCACGACCTTCATGCCGACCATCTGGGCCGAGGCCGGGTTGGTGCCATGCGCCGAGGTCGGGATGAGGCAGACGTCGCGGTGACCCTGGCCGTTGGCAATGTGGTAATTGCGGATGGTCAGCAGGCCCGCATATTCGCCCTGCGCGCCGGAATTCGGCTGCATGGAGAATGCGTCATAGCCAGTGACGGCGCAGAGCTTTTCCGTCAGGTCATCGATCATTTCGCGGTAGCCGAGCGCCTGATCGGCCGGCACGAAAGGATGGATGTCGGAAAATTCCGGCCAGGTGATCGGCAGCATTTCCGCCGTGGCGTTCAGCTTCATCGTGCAGGAGCCGAGCGGGATCATCGAGCGGTCGAGCGCCAGATCGCGGTCGGAGAGCCGGCGGATGTAGCGGGTCATTTCGCTTTCGGCGCGGTTCATGTGGAAGATCGGATGCGTCAGGTATTCGCTGGTGCGCAAGAGATCCTTCGGCAGGCGATAGGACGGCTCGAAATCGGCGATCTGGAAATTGCCGCCGAAGGCGCGCCAGACGGCTTCGAGCGTTGCCGGGCGGGTGCGCTCGTCGAGCGACATGCCGATCTTCGTCTGACCGACCTTGCGCAGGTTGACACCTTCGGCGACGGCTGCGCGCAGGATGAGACCCTGCATATGTCCGACATCGACGGTGATCGTGTCGAAGAAGGTGTCCGGCTCGACCTTATAGCCGAGCTTTTCCAGGCCCTTGGCCATCAGCACGGCCTTCTGGTGGACCTGCTGGGCGATCGCCTTGATGCCCTTCGGACCGTGGAAGACGGCGTACATGGAGGCCATGACGGCGAGCAGAACCTGCGCGGTGCAGATGTTCGACGTCGCCTTCTCGCGGCGGATATGCTGTTCGCGCGTCTGCAGCGACAGGCGATAGGCGCGGTTGCCGCGGGCATCGACGGAAACGCCGACGAGACGGCCGGGCATGGAGCGCTTGATGGCATCCTTGACCGACATGTAGGCCGCGTGCGGACCACCGTAGCCGACCGGAACGCCGAAACGCTGCGAGGAACCGATGGCGATGTCGGCGCCCATTTCGCCCGGCGATTTCAGAAGCGTCAGCGACAGAATATCGGCGGCAACGACGGCGATCGCGCCCGTCTGGTGCAGGCGGGAGATCAGGCCGGTGAAATCGCGCACATGGCCGTGCGTGCCCGGATACTGGAAGATCGCGCCGAAGACATCGACCGGATCGAGGTCCTTGAAGGGGTCGCCGACGACAACAGACCAGCCAAGCGGCTCGGCACGGGTCTTGATCAGCTCGATCGTCTGCGGATGGCAGTCGGCATCGACGAAGAAGGCCTTGGCCTTCGACTTGGAGACGCGCTCTGCCATCGCCATGCCTTCGGCAGCGGCGGTGGCTTCATCGAGCAGCGAGGCGTTGGCGACGTCGAGGCCGGTCAGGTCGCAGATCATCGTCTGGTAGTTCAGGAGCGCTTCGAGGCGTCCTTGAGAGATTTCCGGCTGGTAGGGCGTGTAGGCCGTGTACCAGGCAGGGTTTTCCAGGATGTTGCGCTGGATGACCGGCGGCGTGATCGTGCCGTAGTAGCCCTGGCCGATCAGCGAGGTCAGAACCTTGTTCTTGTTGGCGGTTTCGCGCAGCTTGTCGAGCGCCTCGCGCTCCGTCATCGGCGCGCCCCAGAGGAGCGGCGCCTTCTGGCGGATGGCGGGCGGCACGGTTGCGTCGATCAGCGCATCGAGGCTCTTGTAGCCGATGACGCCGAGCATATCCGACATTTCAGACGGCGAGGGGCCGATATGACGACGGTTTGCGAAGTCATAGGGCTGATAGTCGGTGAACTGGAATTCGGTAGGCGTCGTCATTACGCAGTCAGCTCCTTGTAGGCTGCTTCGTCGAGCAGGCCATCGGCATCGGAGAGGTTCTTGAGCTTGAGCTTGAAGAACCAGCCAGCACCCTGCGGATCGGAATTGACGAGCGACGGATCGGCAACGATAGCCGGATTGACTTCGACGATCTCGCCATCGAGCGGGCAGTAGACATCCGAAGCCGCCTTGACGGATTCGACGGTCGCGGCATTGCCATCCTTGGAGAAGGTGGCGCCGACCTCAGGCAGTTCCACAAAAACGAGGTCACCGAGCTGCTCGACAGCGTAAGTGGTGATGCCGACGGTCGCGACATCGCCTTCGAGCTTCAGCCATTCATGTTCCTGGGTAAATTTCAGCATGGAAAAATCCTCTCGCAATAAGGGTCAGCGTTTGTAGGTCGGCGTGATGAAGGGAAGGGCGGAAACGGTGATGGGCAGATATTTGCCGCGCACTTCCGCGTAGATCTGCGTGCCCGGTGCCGTGTGGGAAACCGGCACATAGCCCATGGCGACGGGGCCTTCGACGGAAGGGCCGAAACCACCCGAGGTGACTTCGCCGATCTCAGCCTTGCCTTCGGCATCGGCATAGAGCTTGGCATGGCCGCGCACCGGCGCCTTGCCCTCCGGCTTCAGGCCGACGCGCTTGCGGGAAACGCCCTTGTCCAGTTCGCCGAGGATACGCTCGGCACCCGGGAAACCGCCGGCGCGGGCGCCACCGGTGCGGCGGGCCTTCTGCATGCCCCATTCGATGGCCGCTTCGACCGGCGACGTGGTCGTGTCGATATCGTTGCCATAGAGGCAGAGGCCGGCTTCAAGGCGCAGCGAGTCACGGGCGCCGAGGCCGATCGGCTCGACATCGGGATGCTCGAGCAACCGGTTGGTGACATCCACGGCCTTGTCGGCGGGAATGGAGATTTCAAAGCCGTCCTCGCCGGAATAGCCAGAACGCGAGACGAGACAGGAAACGTCGTGCAGACGGCAGTGGCGCACGTCCATGAATTTCATGGCGGCGACATCGGCCCAGAGTTCGGCAAGTGCTTCGACGGCGCGCGGGCCTTGCAGGGCGATCAGGGCGCGGTCGAGCACGGTGATGTCGCAGGTGTCAGACAGATGCTTCTGCAGATGCGCGACGTCCTCATCCTTGCAGGCAGCGTTGACGACGACGAAGAGATGGTCGTCGAGATGGGTGATCATCAGGTCGTCGAGGATGCCGCCATTCTCATCCGTGAAGAAACCGTAGCGCTGGCGTCCCTCGGCAAGGCCAAGAATATCGACCGGCACGAGGCTTTCGAGCGCGAGCGCCACGTCCTCGTACTTGCCGGACTTCGCCTTGATGATGACCTGGCCCATATGGGAGACATCGAAAAGACCGGCGGCGGTGCGGGTCTGCAAGTGTTCCTTCATCACGCCGGCCGGGTATTGCACCGGCATGTCATAGCCTGCGAAGGGCACCATGCGGGCGCCGAGCGACAGATGCAGCGCGTGAAGCGGGGTTTTCTTGAGGGCAGCAGTATCGTCCAAACGACGCCTCCGGGGTTTGCGCCGGAAATTCCGAGCGCGGGCTCAAAACTGAAGGCGCGGCTGCGCCTTGTCTCCTTGAGCCCCCTCTGTCCCTGTGCCTGAGATTGTTATCCCTTCGGCGGACGTTTCGAGAACGCCTCTCTCCAGAGTTCCGTCTGCCCCTTGTGGTCCTTTTGCCTGAGAGTTTCCGGGGCGGTTGCTCCTTCGGCACCGGCATCAGCGTACCGGCTTCTCCCAACAAGGTTGCGGCAATTATCCGGGGGTGACAGGCCTTGGCAAGCAAAATGTCGCGACCGCACAAATTTTTGTCGCGGCTTTGGAATGGCGATGGTGGCAGCGGCAAAAGGGCTTTTGCATTTGGCGGCGAAATTGGCTAACGGCAGCCGAGAGCATTTTCCTGATCAGATCGGAACACTCCGGTCAGGAAAGGCTCTGGAGCGAGGAGATATTCCATGAGCATTGTCAGGACATCGGCTTTTGCGGCACTTCTTTGCGCCTGCGGCTTTGCCGGATCGGCTATCGGTCAGGACCACCAGCACATGCAGGGCATGGACATGGGCAACATGGGCTCCATGAACATGTCATCGGATGCCGACACGGTGAAGGTCGGCGATCTTGAAGTTTCCGGCGGGTTTGCAAGGCCATGCTCCCCGGCCAGCCCGTTGGCGGCGGCGGCTTCACCGTGAAGAACAATGGTGCGACAGAGGACCGGCTCGTTTCTGTCACATCTCCCACGTCAGGCGAAGTGCAGATCCACGAAATGGCCATGCAGGATAATGTCATGAAGATGCGTCAGCTGAAGGATGGTATTGCCATACCGGCCGGCAAAACCGTGGAGCTTTCGCCCGGCAATCTGCATCTGATGTTCCAGAAGGTGAAGACGCCCTTCAAGCAGGGCGACAAGGTGCCCGTCACGCTGACCTTCGAGAAGGCTGGCAAGGTCGATCTGGTGCTGAACGTACTATCGGCCCAAGGCAAGTAAGATCGGGCAATCGATCCCGCAAAGAAAAAGCCCGCGACAGGGCGCGGGCTTTGCTCCTCCCAGCAATCTTTAAATCTCAGACGTCCTCGTAGGACTGCAGGGCCTGCTGCAAGCCGGCCTGCGGCTGGCGATAACCTTTCGTCATGAGATCGAGCGCGATTTCGGTATTCTGGATGATGTTGGTCACTTCCTCGGGATCTTCGCCGCTCTGATTGAGCTGGCGTTCCGCGATCTTCCGAGCCTCGCGCGCGGCCGTACCCGTTGCCACGCGCTGCGGGATCCGCAGGGATTCGAAGGCGACAGCCGCGGTATTCGCGGATATGGAAACGACCTGTGTCATGCGCCTGTCATACCTGTGCGATCTTCGCATTCGGCTTAAGAAAATCACTCACATTTTACCGGATGGTAAGAATTCCGCGGCCGCGATTGGAATCAGGGCGGAATCGCAATAAACCGGAGGCATGTTCCAGGCTCTGCTCGTCGCGGTCGGCGGCGCAATCGGTTCGCTTCTGCGCTATTATGTCGGCCTCGGCTCTCTGCGGCTCATGGGGCCGGGCTTCCCGTGGGGAACGCTCATCGTCAACGTCGTCGGCTGCTTCATTATCGGTGTCTTTGCCGAGATGACCATGCGCCGTTTCAATGCTTCGGTGGAACTGCGGCTGCTGCTGATCACCGGTTTTCTTGGCGGCTTTACCACCTTCTCCGCCTTCTCGCTGGATGCCATCACGCTCTTCGAGCGCGGCGAGGTCTTTGCCGGCGGCATCTATATCGCAGCAAGCGTCGGGCTCTCGATGGTGGCTGTCATGGCCGGCCTCGGTCTGATGCGCGCGCTCATCTGATTTCGATTCCGATTTCCGTTTTGTGAAAAATGCTCTAAAGGCAGCGGCAAGAGAGGCGCCGGCTTCGATCGCGCCCATATTTTCCGAAAGAATTCCATGGCAGGTATAGAACACATCAAGGTGGAGCCCGATGAAGCGGGCATGCGGCTCGACCGCTGGTTCAAGATCCACTACCCGGGTCTCGGCTTCGGCCCGTTGCAGAAGCTCTTGCGCTCCGGCCAGGTGCGTATCGATGGCGGCCGCGTCAAGTCGGATGCCCGCGTGCAACCCGGTCAGATGGTGCGCATACCGCCGCTCGATGTCGATGCCAAGGCGAAGGCCGGACCGATCGCCGGCAAGGATCTCAAGCATTCGAGCGATTTCGAACTGCTCTCGCGAATGGTGCTGCACGAGGACGAGAAGGTCATCGTGCTCAACAAGCCACCCGGCCTTGCAGTGCAAGGCGGCTCCGGTGTCGCCCGGCATATCGATCAGATGCTCGAAGCCTGGACCAGCCCGAAGGGTGAGAAGCCGCGCCTCGTTCACCGCCTCGACCGCGATACGTCGGGCGTGCTCGTGATTGCGCGCACCCGCGGTGCCGCGCAGAAGCTGACGGCTGCCTTCCGCGAGCGCGATACCAAGAAGACCTACTGGGCGCTGGTCAAGGGCGTGCCGCGCAAGCACGAGGACAGGATCTCGACCTGGCTCGTCAAGGAGCCGACGGCCGACGGTGATCGCATGCGCATCGCCAAGCACGGCGAGGAGGGCGCCGATCACGCGATTTCCTTCTACCGCGTGCGCGAGACGGCGGCCCAGAACCTGGCCTGGCTTGAGATGGAGCCCTATACGGGGCGCACCCACCAGCTGCGCGTCCACGCGCTGCATATCGGCCACCCGATCATCGGCGATCCGAAATATTACGACGAAGATCCAAACTGGGATTTCCCCGGCGGCATCCAGAAGAAGCTGCATCTGCACGCACGCCATATCGATATCCCGCACCCTTCCGGCGGGCGCTTGCGCGTCAGTGCGCCGCTGCCACCGCACATGGTACAGACATGGAACCTGCTCGGTCTCGACCTTGCCGGGGCTGAGAGAGACGACGAATGAAACTCGCGCTTTTTGACTGTGACGGCACGCTGGTCGACAGTGCCGGGCTGATCCATGAAACCATGCGCCGCACCTTCGAAAAATTCGGCAAGCCCGAGCCGCGCTTCGAGGACACCAAGGCGATCATCGGCCTGACGCTCGATATCGCCATTGCCCGCATGCAGGGCAAGCCGCATGTCGAGCAGGAAGATGTCGACATGACCGCGCATTACAAATCTCTGTTTTCGGTCGTGCGTCAGGATCTCGATTATCGCGAGCCGCTCTTTCCTGGCATTCGCGAGATGATCGATGCGCTTACCGGGCGCGAGGATCTGCTGATCGGTGCGGTGACCGGCAAGTCCCGGCGCGGGCTGAAGCTGGTGATGGAGACGCACGGCTTCGACAAGCATTTCGTCGTCGCACGCACCGCCGACGATTGCCCCTCCAAGCCGCATCCGGCCATGGTGAGCGAATGCTGCGACGAAACCGGCATGGATGCGGCCGATGCCATTGTCATTGGTGACGCGATTTACGATATGCAGATGGCAAAGGCCGCCGGCGCCAAGGCGATCGGCGTTGCCTGGGGATATGCCAGCGTGGATGAGCTGATCGCCAACGGCGCCGATGCGATCGCCTATCATCCTGACGAGATCTTGCACCATTTTTCCTGAGGTGAGCCCATGCGCGACCTGCTGAACGACCTTTCCGAAGACCTGAGCCATCCCGATCCGATCCGCCGCGCGCAGATCCAGATGAAGAAGCCGCTGCCGAAGCGTTTCTATCAGGCTGTTTCAGTCGAACCGAATGAGGACGGTTTCGCCATCATGCTCGACGGCAAGGCCGTGCGCACGCCGGCCCGCCAGATCCTGGCCGTGCCGAGCGAAGCGCTGGCAAAGCTCGTGGCCGCCGAATGGGACGCACAGCGCGAGGTCATCGATCCCTCGCTGATGCCGGCAACGCGCCTCGTCAACACGGCGATCGACGGTGTTGCGACAGACACGCAGGCCGTCTTCGAGGATATTCTGCGCTTTTCGTCAAGCGATCTGCTCTGCTATCGCGCCGATGGTCCGGAAAAGCTGGTCGAACGACAGATGGAACGCTGGGATCCGGTGCTCGACTGGGCAGCCGCCGATCTCGGCGCACGCTTCATCCTTGTCGAAGGCGTGATGCATCATGAGCAGCCGCGCGAGGCGATCGCTGCCTTCGGCTCGGCACTGCGCCGCCACGACAGTGCCCTTGAGCTCGCAGCTCTCCACACGATGACGACGATCACCGGTTCGGCGCTGCTGGCGCTTGCCATTGCCGAGACTGCGATCACGCCGGACGAAGCCTGGTCGCTCGCCCATCTCGATGAGGACTGGACCATCGAACATTGGGGAAGCGACGAAGAAGCCGAGCAGCGCCGGGCCAAGCGTTTTGAGGATTTCAAAGCGGCAACGGATGTTTTTTTCGCGCTAAGAGCCTGAATCATATTGCTTTGATGGGCTTTATGACCAAATCTGCGACTCCGGACGGGGATTTGCGGGAATTTGGAATGGCGTGGCTGAGGTCGAGAATTTGCCTGATGGCGCTTGTTTGCGTGGCGCTGACGGCCTGTGCCAGCCTTATGCCGAAGAAGCAGGAAAAGCCCGTCTATGACGTGCGCAGTGCCGTGGTTCTGTCCAGCACGACCATGTCGGCAGAGCTGCTCTCCGGCATCAACGATCGCGTCAACGCGGCCATCCGTGCAACGGTGCGCACGACCGAACTGCCGCGCGTGGTGCTGACGATTCGCATCGTTTCTGTCGTCAAGGGTCTCGGCTTCCAGAAGGACCGCAACGTCGCCAAGGTCAGTATCGATGCCGCTTCCGTGGAGGACGGATCCGTCATTGCAGTTACATCCTTTGAGGTCACCAGCCTGACCGCAGATCCTGATCTGGCGGACCAAATTCTTGCGGAAGATATCGCGGCACGCGTGCGCTCCGCCTTCGCACTCAGCGGGCGATAGATCATTTCCGTTTCTCGTCGAATCCGGAAATGATCTATCTCTTTGTTTTAACGCAATTCCGCATGCAAAACCGCTGCGCAGTTTTGCTGGAATTGCCCGAGCTGTAAAATCGGCCGTTGCAAGCGGCGAGGGGAAATCATGAAGGATATTCTTGAAGAACTCGAACGCCGCCGCGGTATTGCCCGTCTCGGCGGTGGCCAGCAGCGTATCGACGCGCAGCACCAGCGCGGCAAGCTGACGGCGCGCGAGCGCATCGATCTTTTCCTCGACGAAGGCTCTTTCGAAGAGTTCGACATGTTCGTCGAGCACCGCTCCACCGATTTCGGCATGGACAAGAGCCGCATCGCCGGCGACGGCGTGGTGACCGGCTGGGGCACGGTCAACGGCCGGACCGTCTTCGTCTTTGCCAAGGATTTCACCGTCTTCGGCGGCTCGCTCTCGGAAGCCCATGCCGAGAAAATCATCAAGGTGCAGGATATGGCGCTGAAGAACCGCGCCCCTATCATCGGCATCTATGATGCGGGCGGCGCGCGCATCCAGGAGGGGGTCGCAGCGCTTGGCGGATATGCGGAGGTCTTCCAGCGTAACGTGCTGGCTTCCGGCGTCATTCCGCAGATCTCCGTCATCATGGGACCATGCGCCGGTGGCGACGTCTATTCGCCCGCCATGACGGACTTCATCTTCATGGTGCGCGACACGTCCTACATGTTCGTCACCGGTCCCGATGTGGTCAAGACGGTCACCAACGAGACCGTGACGTCGGAGGAACTCGGCGGCGCCAGCGTGCACACGACACGCTCGTCGATCGCCGACGGCGCCTATGACAATGATGTCGATACGCTCAGCCAGGTGCGACGCCTCATCGACTTCCTGCCGCAGTCGAACACGTCGCCGGTGCCGGAAATCGAATGGTACCAGTCGGTGACGGACGCGGACAATTCGCTGGACACGCTGATCCCCGCCAATGCGAACAAGCCCTACGACATCAAGGAACTGATCCAGAAGGTGGCGGACGAGGGGGATTTCTTCGAGATCCAGGCGAGCTTTGCCAAGAATATCGTCTGCGGTTTCGGGCGTATCGAGGGTTCGACGGTCGGCTTCGTCGCCAATCAGCCGATGGTGCTTGCCGGCGTGCTCGACAGCGACGCCTCGCGGAAGGCGGCGCGCTTCGTGCGCTTCTGCGACTGCTTCAACATTCCGATCGTTACTTTCGTCGACGTACCGGGTTTCCTGCCGGGCACGGCACAGGAATATGGCGGGCTCATCAAGCACGGCGCCAAGCTGCTTTTTGCCTATGCGGAGGCTACGGTGCCGAAGCTGACGGTCATTACCCGCAAGGCCTTCGGCGGCGCCTATGACGTGATGGCGTCCAAGCATCTGCGCGGCGATTTGAATTATGCCTGGCCGACGGCGCAGATCGCCGTCATGGGTGCCAAGGGTGCTGTCGAGATCATATTCCGCAAGGATATCGCCGATCCCGAAAAGATCGCTGCGCACACGAAGATGTACGAGGACCGTTTCCTGTCACCTTTCGTGGCCGCTGAACGCGGCTATGTCGATGAGGTGATCATGCCGCATTCGACACGGCGGCGGCTGGCGCGCGGGCTGAAGATGTTGAAGAACAAGGACCTCAGCAATCCGTGGAAGAAGCACGACAACATTCCGCTATGATCGAATAAAATAGCCTATTCAAGTGTTTATCCACAGTCAAAGTTGTGAACGCCTGTCAGCAAATTGTGTCTTCAGTCGTCGATAGAGACACGATAACGCTCGGCAGTACACCCTTAAGGAGAGTCTTTATGTCAACTTTCGAGCGTCTATCTGCCTACCGCCCCTATGGTCTGGCCGCTCTCAGAATCATGACCGCGCTTCTGTTCATCGAGCACGGTACGATGAAGCTTTTCGGCTTCCCGGCCGCCCAAGGCGACGGGCCGCTGTCCACCTTATTCCTGATTGCAGCATTGCTGGAAACCTTTGGCGGTATCCTCATTCTCATCGGCTTCGCAACACGACCGGTAGCCTTCCTGCTGTCGGGCGAAATGGCGATCGCCTATTTCATGGCGCATATGCCGCACAGCTTCTTCCCGGCTCTCAACCAGGGCGACGGCGCGGTGCTGTTCTGCTTCATCTTCCTCTACCTGTTCTTTGCCGGCGCCGGTGCATGGTCCGTCGATAACCGAAACGCATCAGCGTGACGTCTTAGCCCTCGGCCTGGATGTGGAAGCGCCTAGCAGGCGCTTCCACATTCGGACGTCTGTCTAGATATTGCCAGGAGGCGCAAAAAAGCAGTTCACGTCGTTTTCCGTCGGATGAAGACAGATGTGATAACGGCCGTCTCCGGACGGAATCTCATCCCCGTACGGAATGAAAAAGAGATGCGGTCTGGTGGCAAGCGGATGATCTCCGGCACGCAGAAAGACGGAAAAACCGCGATGCCCTGGCCTGACATCCAGCGTTGGAATGGCATCACAATCCCGGTGTAGTTGATCAGACTTGCAACAGGCAGGTGGGTAGGTCCAGCCGCTCTCTGTCTCATGAGCGTCGGTTCTATCCGACATGCTGGCCAGGATTGCCGCTGTTGCGGCCAGAAATACTGTCGAAGTCCCTGTTGTCATTGCATACCTCCTTGGAGGCAGCCCGTCGAAAAACGCCGAGAGCGTGCTCGCTGATAGTCAAGAATACGACGTCTTGTTGATGCATCGATCAATCGTTTCCCATCCGGACGCGAAACTTCCGGCAACTGCGGATGAGGCCGCAAAGGAAACGAATTACAGCTTAAATGCGGGGAGAGCGCCTTCGCCACCAAGCTGGCAGGCATGGTACTCTCCTGAGAAGATCGGGTAAAATCAAACCCTCGGCCGCCAGGCTTGAGGGTTAAGGAATTTCGGGTTGAGGGCATTGGTTTGGGCCACGGGTTTTCTTCCCGCGGCCCTGTTTATTTCTGATGATTGCCTTCAGGCCGTCAGCTTGAGACCGGCGATGCCTGCAACAATAAGAGCAATGCAGATCAGGCGCGAGGCGCTTGCGGCATCGCCCAGAAGCCAGACACCGAGCAGGACTGTGCCGACCGTGCCGATACCGGTCCAGATCGCGTAGGCCGTGCCGATCGGCAGGGTTTTAACGGCAAGACCAAGCAGAACGACGCTGATGACCATCGAAATCACCGTGAGGATGGTCGGCATAGGACGAGTGAAGCCATCGGTATATTTCAGACCGATTGCCCAACCACATTCAAAAAGGCCAGCGAGAAAAAGCAGGAACCAGGCCATCATACTCTCCATATCAAGAGCGAGGCCGTCCCCGCGACTTTTGCGACCCGGGCAAACCCGAGCGCCGCAGTCGTCTGCGTCGCACTTCATATGGACGAGGGAACGGCTGACTTCAAGCTAGGAATTGGCATAGCTGCCATGCCACCCGATTCCAGCGCCCGGAGAATGAAGTCAGGCGTTCTTGGCGCGGCGGCAAAGACGATCGAACGTTTCGAGAAAACGCGACCGGTCCTTGGGGCTGAAGACGGCGTTGTAGCCCTTGCTCTCACCGGTTTCACGCAGATGCGCGCCGAGATCGCGCATGGCGCTTGCCATGCCGATATTCGTTTCGTCGAAGACACGGCCCGTCGGACCGGTCACGAAGGAGCCCTTGGCGACACAGCGGACCGCAAGCGGCACATCGGCGGTGACGACGACATCTGTCGGGCCGGTATTGTCGGCAATCCAGTTATCGGCAGCGTCGAAGGCGTTGGAGACGATGACGTTGCGCACCATCGGGTCGCGGGACGGGCGCAGGCCCGAATTGGCGACGAAGGTCACTTCCATTCCGAGGCGTTCGGCCACCTTCAGGATTTCGGGTTTGACGGGGCAGGCATCGGCATCGACATAGATCATGGCGATATCTTCAAGCGGGCTCGGTGGCCAGCGGACGGACCATATCGATATGGGGAATGCCGTCTTCGAGATATTCCTCCGAGATTTTCACGAAACCGAAGGACTCATAGAAGCGGCTCAAATGCGCCTGCGCGGAGAGGGCAATCGGATTTGCCGGATAAAGCCTTTCGCAGGCCGCGATCGATTCGCTCATCAGCGCATCGCCAAGTCGCTTGCCGCGATGAGCGGGAGAGACGACGACGCGGCCGACCTTTGCCGGATCTTGCGCACCGTAGGGCTTCAAGAGCCGTGTCGAGCCGAGCAGTTCGCCGCCCTCCATGAGCCGCAGATGCAAGGCATCGATATCCTTGCCGTCCAGTTCCGGATAGGGGCAGTTCTGCTCGACGACGAAGACATCCACACGCATCCGCAGGAGGTCGTAGAGCTCTCGCGCGGAGAGCTCATCGAGACCCTTGAGATCGACTGTGTAGCTAGGCGCAGTCATCGATACAAAACCCCAGTAGAGATAGATATAATGGAACACATGAGCGCAGAGCCCTCATAGAAATTTCGCAAGGATGGCACGGCGGCTCTCGACAAGATAAATCAATGAATGCCGCTATCTGGTAGAGGTGGATCTTCCTCTACATCGTCGTCGCCACGCTTATATTGGTGAAAATCCAAGTCGTAAGCAAATGGCTTGTCTTGCGGAGGCTGCTGCGGATCAGTCGAGTAAAGATAAATGCGGCCGGTGGCATTGAAACCGACGTGTCTTCCTATGCTGACGACCATATCCGTGGCTTCGTCGCCGTCGGTAGCCCACGCTTTGATAGTAAAGAAGGCGGCCATGCCGAAGGTGGTCTCGAAATCCGGATTGGCCTCGGCGATTTCCCCGTCGGCGATAACCGTGAAATGGCGGAAAGCCGTTTTCAGCTTTCCGTATCTCAATTTCAATTTCCAGTTCTTCAGCAGATCCATGGACGACTAGTAAACCACGACGCCGCGGATGCTCTCACCCTTGTGCATGAGATCGAAGCCCTTGTTGATGTCTTCGAGCGGCATGGTGTGGGTGATCATCGGGTCGATCTGGATCTTGCCTTCCATGTACCAGTCGACGATCTTCGGCACGTCTGTGCGGCCACGGGCGCCGCCGAAGGCCGTGCCCATCCAGTTGCGGCCGGTGACGAGCTGGAAGGGACGCGTCGAGATCTCCTGGCCGGCGCCGGCAACGCCGATGATGACGGACTTGCCCCAGCCGCGGTGGCTGGCTTCCAGCGCCTGGCGCATGACCTTGGTGTTGCCGGTGCAATCGAAGGTGTAATCGGCGCCGCCGATCAGGTCGCCATGGCGCTTCGTCATGTTGACGAGATGGGGCACGATGTCATCGCCGACCTCCTTCGGGTTGACGAAATGCGTCATGCCGAACTTCTCGCCCCATGCCTTGCGGTCGGGATTGATATCGACGCCGATGATCATGTCGGCACCGGCAAGTCGCAGGCCCTGAAGAACGTTGAGGCCGATGCCGCCGAGGCCGAAGACGATGGCCGTCGAGCCGATCTCGACCTTGGCCGTGTTGATGACTGCGCCGATGCCCGTCGTGACACCGCAGCCGATATAGCAGACCTTGTCGAAGGGGGCGTCGGGATTGATCTTCGCCAGCGCGATCTCCGGCAGAACGGTGAAGTTCGCGAAGGTCGAGCAGCCCATATAGTGGTGGATCTTGTCCTTGCCGATCGAGAAGCGCGAGGTGCCGTCAGGCATGACGCCCTGGCCCTGGGTTGCGCGGATCGAGGTGCAGAGATTGGTCTTGCGCGAGGTGCAGGAATAGCATTCGCGGCATTCCGGCGTGTAGAGCGGAATGACATGATCGCCCTTCTTGAGCGATGTGACGCCCGGGCCGACATCGACGACGATGCCCGCACCTTCATGGCCGAGGATCGCCGGGAAGAGACCTTCCGGATCGGCGCCCGACAGTGTGAAATCATCGGTGTGGCAGATGCCCGTCGCCTTGACCTCGATCAGCACTTCGCCGGCCTTCGGGCCGTCGAGCTGAACGGTCATGACCTCAAGGGGTTTTCCTGCCTGAACGGCAACGGCGGCGCGAACATCCATCTTCGATCTCCTCGTGATTTGCGTGGCGGACTCTTGCACGCTCCGCAAGGGTGGCTCAAGCACAAAAAAGGCTTAGAGGGCCATCCGGAAATCGTGGTCGATGCTTCAGGCGAATTCCATGATGACGGCATCGACAGCGAGGCTCTCGCCGGGCGCGGCCTTGATCTTGCCGACGACGAGATCGCGCTCGGCGCGCAGCACATTTTCCATCTTCATAGCTTCGACGATGGCAAGCGTCTCTCCAGCCTTGACCTCCTGGCCCTCGGCGACGGCAATCGAGACGACGAGGCCGGGCATGGGGCAGAGCAGGAACTTGGACGTATCCGGCGGCAGCTTGACCGGCATCAGGCGGTCGAGCTCGGCATGGCGAGGGGTGAAGACGCGCGCCTTGACCGATAGACCCTGCCAGTCGATGCGCAGGCCATTGAGAACAGGTCGGATCTGCGCGGTTACCGGGCGGCTGGCAATCCTGCCATGCCAGACCGGGTCGCCCGGTCTCCAATCGGTGACAACGGTTTCGGTGCGGCCGGCAACCTCCATTTCCATCTCGAAGGGGATGGTGACGAGGCCATCGACCAGTTTCACCGGTACATAATTACCGCCGAGCTTGACGACCCATTCTTCGCGCAACGGGCCGCTTGCCTGCCGCAGACGATCGGCAAAACCTTCGCGGCGGCCGGCCTCGATCAGGGAAACGGAGAGCGCGATGGCGGCAAGGGCTGCCTCTTCCGCCGCATCCGGCGCCATCGGCGCGAAGCCCTCGGGATATTCCTCGGCAATGAAGCCGGTGGAGAGGCGGCCTTCGCGCCAGCGCGGATGTTTCATGAGGGCCGAGAGGAAGGGAACATTGTGCTCGATGCCATCGACCAAGAAAGCATCCAGCGCCTGTCCCATGGCTTCCACCGCCTGCAGGCGGCTCGGCGCCCAGGTGCAGAGCTTGGCGATCATCGGGTCGTAGTACATGGAGATTTCAGCGCCTTCGAAAACGCCGGTATCGTTGCGTATGATGATGTCGCCGGTGCGGCCTTCCGCCGGCGGACGGTAGCGCGTCAGGCGGCCGATCGAGGGCAGGAAGTTGCGGTAGGGATCTTCGGCATAGAGGCGGCTTTCCACCGCCCAGCCGTTGAGCTTGATATCCTTCTGCGCGAAGGGCAGCTTTTCCCCGGCAGCAACGCGGATCATCTGCTCGACGAGATCGATGCCGGTCACCAGCTCCGTCACAGGATGCTCGACCTGCAGACGGGTATTCATTTCGAGGAAATAGAAATTGCGGTCGCGGTCGACGATGAATTCCACCGTGCCGGCGCTCTGGTAATCGACGGCCTTGGCCAGCGCCACAGACTGCTCGCCCATGGCAGCGCGGGTCTTCTCGTCGAGGAAAGGCGAGGGCGCTTCTTCGGCGACCTTCTGGTTCCGGCGCTGGATGGAACATTCGCGCTCGCCGAGATAGACGACGTTGCCATGCGCATCCGCCAGAACCTGGATTTCGATATGGCGCGGATCGACGACGTATTTCTCGATGAAGACGCGATCATCGCCGAAGGAACTCTTGGCTTCCGAACGGGCGCGGTCGAAACCATCTCGCACTTCTGCCTGGTTCCAGGCAATGCGCATGCCCTTGCCGCCGCCGCCAGCCGACGCCTTGATCATCACGGGATAGCCGATCTCGCCGGCGATCTTTTCGGCATGCGCCGCATCCTCGATCACGCCGAGATAGCCCGGCACCGTGGAGACCTTTGCCGCATTCGCGAATTTCTTCGATTCGATCTTGTCGCCCATCGCCATGATGGCCTTGGGTTTCGGACCGATGAAGACGATGCCCTGCTTTTCCAAGGCCTCGCAGAATGAAGCGCGCTCGGAAAGGAAGCCGTAGCCGGGATGCACGGCTTCAGCACCGGTTTCCTTGCAGGCGGCGATGATCTTGTCGGCGACGAGATAGCTTTCGGCTGCCGGAGCAGGGCCGATATGGACAGCCTCATCGGCCATTTCGACATGCAGGGCATCCCGATCCGCATCCGAATAGACCGCAACGGTGGCAATGCCCATGCGGCGAGCGGTTTTGATCACGCGGCAGGCAATCTCGCCGCGATTCGCGATCAGGATCTTCTTGAACATCGAGTCTCCACCCAGGAAATGCGCTCCGGAGTTTTACGCATAAAAAGCCGGAACGCACAATCGGGCTGAGAAATCACCGGCAGATCAGGCAACTGCGGCAGCGGCAACCGGCTCTTCATCGATAATACGAAGCCAGCGGCTCCGCCTCGGCTGGGCATAGTCCCTGAGTTCGACCGCGGCCATGATCTCGCCCCAGCGCTGATGATTGGCGCCAGGCTGGGTTACCGCATCAATGCGCTGCAGCACGCCATATTCGACCGGCGACACGCCGATGACGCCGCCGTCGCTGACGTTTCTCAAAACACGCATCAGGTAATCCACATCCTGCCGCGTGATGCTCTTGCGGTCGGTCGCGCGGGTCAGCTTGTAGCCGCCGAGATCCTCTGAGAGCGCCAGGCGGAGCTGATCGAGCGCCAGGGCGCGCAGCTCATCGGGTACGTGGGCGCTGAGCTCCATGACATGCAGGATGAGCTCCAGCTCGAGGGCGGAATTGACGACGCCGTCGGTCGTGAACATGCGCATGATCCATGCGACATTGATCTCGTCCAGCGAGCCCTGCGGATAGGTGTAATCGACGATGAAGCCTGCCAGCTGTTCGATGAAAAACGTGTTCCACTCGGGGCATTTTTCGGGGCAGGAATTATTGAGCGCCAACAACACTACGACATGATCGGAAGTCCGGATTCCCTCCGGGAAGGTGTGTTTGCGCAAAAGCACAATGTCTTCGGCCGTCAGCCGATGCTTCCCGGCGATGACACACGCCGGAAAAGCGAGACGGAACTCACTCATGTTTTATCTCCAGACTTCATCATGAAGCCGGAAATGGTTTTATCGGTGCCGAATTGAAGATCCCTCAAGAAGAAGGGTTAACTGCAGTTTGGGGATTTCACGCGGATTTTAATGATCGCGCCTGCACGCGCTCGCGCCAGATGATGAAGAGCCCCGATGCAACGATAATTGCGATGCCTATCCATTTGGAAAAATTAGGAAAATCACCGAAGAGGGCGTAACCGAGCACGGTCGCCGAAATGATTTCGAAATATTGGAAGGGTGCCAGCAGCGACAGTGGCGCGAGCCGGAAAGCCTTAACAACCAGCATGTGCGCATAGCCCGAAATCGTGCCCAGGATCAGCAGCAGGACGAGGCCGAGCCAAGAGGCCGGCAGGGAGGGCGTGAAGTCGGCATTGCCGAAGCTGTTTCCGACAAACATTGCGCCCGCCATGAAGATCGTACCGCCAATACCGGACATGGTCTGCATCGTCAGCGGCGAATCTGCCTCGCCGATGGCGCGGTTGAGGAAGAGATAGAGCGAGAAGAGGAAGGCGCAGAAGACCGGCAGCAGCGCCTTCAGGCCGAAAATCTCGTAGCTCGGCTGGATGACGATCATGGCGCCGCCGAACCCGACGACGATTGCCGTCCAGCGCCGCCAGCCGACCTTGTCGCCGAGGAAGAGCGCCGAAAGCGCCGTCAGCATGAAGGGCTCGACGAAATAGATGGCGAAGACATCGGCGAGCGGCATGTATTTGACGGCGACGAAGAAGAGCAGGCTTGCCGCACCATGCAGCGCGCCGCGAAGCAGGTTCATCCATGGGCGCTTGGCCGACAGAGCCCGCTTACCGAACATGGCAAAAAGGATCGGCAGGGTACAGACGAGCTGGAAGAAGAAGCGGTAGAAGGTTACCTGCCCGGGCGACATGCCCTCAAAGGTCGCCATATATTTTGCAATCGCATCCATCGTCGGCAGGATGGCCATGGCGCCGGCCATGATGGCCATGCCCCGGAGGGGATTCTGGGTGGAGGGAGATTCGGACATGACGGCTGCTTCTTGCGGATGATGTCATCAACCACAGGAAGCCCGGGCAATCAAGGACGGCAATCAGGGACAGAGTGCTGTATCGTTGACGGTTTCGCCGAATATCTCTTCGAAGGCGGCGCGCAGGCGGATGTCGGCATCGACCATCGTCACGAGCAGGCCGAGATCGACGAGGCTGGTGACGCCATAGGCCGAGATGCCGCAGGGCACGATGCCGCCGAAATGATCGAGATCGGGATCGACGTTCAACGACAGTCCGTGGAAGGTCACCCATTTGCGAAGACGGATGCCGAGTGCCGCGATCTTGTCTTCCGCCATGGTGCCGTCAGGCAGCAACGGTCTCTCCGGCCGTCGGACCCAGACGCCCACACGATCCTCGCGGCGTTCGCCGCGGATATTCATCGAATCGAGCGTGCGGATGATGACCTCTTCGAGCGCTGCCACGAAGGCGCGCACATCCTGCCTGCGGCGCTTGAGATCGAGCATGACATAGGCAACGCGCTGGCCGGGGCCATGATAGGTGTATTCGCCGCCACGTCCGGTGGCGAAGACCGGAAAACGATCCGGCTGGACGAGATCCTTCGCGTCGGCGCTGGTGCCGGCTGTATAAAGCGGCGGATGTTCCAGCAGCCAGACAAGCTCGTCCCCGCCTTCGGAAATCAATGCAACCTCCCGCTCCATCGTCTCCACCGCTTCCTCATAGGGAACGAGCCCGTCTGAGATGCGCCAGCGTACGGGGCGTGAGCCGAGTTTCGGGAGCATGGAAAAATCGAGATCGGTGCGTAGCATGGCAGTCCTTGGCGCAATCCGCAAAAATGGAGGGGGCGGGCGCGGGCTTCTATATGGACTTGGGCGAAGAGCGATTCAATCGCTCTTTGTGGCGATCAGCCATCCTGGAGATGCAGCCCCGTGCAATCAATCCATAATGAAATGCGGGACAAAACGGGAGAGGTTCTGGGTAATAGGCGATTTGTCCTCGCGGATGCAGATGCCGCAGGCTTCGCCGGCGACGACCCAGGAGCCGATCACGGCATAATCCTCGCCGAACTGCGGGAGCAGGCAGGTTTCCTGCACAATGTAGCCCTCTGCGCCATATTCGCCATCCACCGCGATTATCGTTTCCCCCGACGTCAGCGTGACATTTGCGCCTTCGCGCGACAGGAGCGGTTTTCTGACGGCGTTTTCCAGACGCAGCGCCTGCGGATCGTCGGCGAAATAGGCGGGCAGCAGGTTCGGATGGTTGGGCGCCATTTCCCAGAGGACGGCGAGGAGGCCCTTGTTCGACAGCGTCATCTTCCACAGCGGCTCGTGGATCTTTGTGGGCGTGGAGATGAGATGTGCGCCAAACTCCTCGTGCACCATGAATTCCAGCGGGTAGAGCTTGAAGAGATTCTCCATCCGGCGGTCTTCGAGATCGGTGAACCAGTTCTCGGGATCGATGCCGATCTCTTCCATATCGAGCACCACAACTTCGAAGCCCGCCTGGAAGGCAACGTCGGCGAGATATTTGGTCGTCAGATAGTCTTCCTCATTGTCGGTGATGCAGCCGAAATGGAAGACGCCGCTGTCGCTGGCATTCTTGAAATACTGGAAAGCGCCAATGAGCTTCTCGTGGATCGAATTGAACTGATCGGCATCGGTGCTCAACCGGCCAAGGCGCTTCATGTCTTGGAGCCATTCCCACTGGATAACAGCGCTTTCGAAGAGTGAGGTCGGCGTATCGGCATTGAATTCGAAGAGTTTTGCCGGACCCTTGCCATCGTAACGCAGGTCGAAGCGGCCGTAGATATCACGATCGGACCATTTCCAGGATCTACTGACGGCGGCGTGGAACTCGGCCGGGATCGCCATGCGCGTCATCAATGCGGGATCGGCGCAAATGCGATCGACCGCTTTGTAGCAGAGCTGCAGAATCTCGTTGGTCGGATCCTCGAGACCATCCTCGATCTCAGCGAGCGTGAATTGGTAGGCATTGCGCTCATCCCAATAAAGTTCGCCATACATGTGGTGGATGGTGAAATCGAGGTCTTCGAGTTTCCGCACCCAGTCAGGTCTTTCGCCGGTCGCGATGCGCTTCATCTTGAGCCCTCAGGACGCAGCAAAGTGGCGGGCGCCAAAACCGGAGCGGGCGAGCGTCGTCGTGGGGGCTGCGGGCTTATAGTGAGCGGCGGATTGATAGGCCATCTTGAAGCCGCCGACCTTGTTGGTGACCAGAATGCCCCGAGCGTCCACGAAACCCGGAACATGGCGGCTCTCGTACAACGCCGATGCGGGCACAGCCGGATAGTAGACGCCATTGACCTTCTTATCGGGTTGACCAACGAGATACCCGCCGAGATATGGGCTGAAATGTCCTCCTCCGGAGGCATGGACCGAAGAGGTCTGCTCACAACGGCCGTCGCCGAATTCCTCCTCGCAATCCTCGCGTTTATCGTAGGAGGGGGAGCTTTTCAGATGTTCATCGCGAGCGATCGCGAAGCTGCTTTTGCAGTCGTCAGGACCGAACTTGTTGTCCTTAAGGCAGTCATCGACCGTCTTGTAGGCCGCCGTCTCGGTATCGCCGTGATACAGCGAGTCGATGTAAAGGCCGATAACGAGGGTTCCGAGAATCGCGAGTGCTACGCCGCCCTTGACGTACTCGTAGCGATCTTCCGATGTCATGCCGTCCCCCATGGTTAGGCGCGATGCAAATGCGCGGGCAAAGCGAATAAGCGCCAAGCCGAAATGTCCGGCTTGCGTTCGAATGTATGAGAAAGGCTGGATTGCCAGCGAGCGTGAGTTACCTCACGCAGGAACCGGCATCAGCGGAAGCTAGTTCTTCTAGCGAAACGTCAAAAATTGCCGATCGAAATAATTTTCATGAAAGGAACACCCCTGAACCCCTAAGCGTTCCATCTATGTTCTCAATTCCAGATGGAAGTCAAGCGGCAGATTGCGCACCAGAATTGCGGCAAGTACCGGCTGGCTTTGCTGTGATATCCACCAGGGGCGATATCGGCGGGAAAGGGCTGCCGCGCGCTACTTCTTGCGGCGAGGCAGTCAGGACCGGCGAACTAAACCTTTGGCCAAAAAAGAAAAAACCCGCCGAAGCGGGTTTCTTTGGTGCGGTCGAGAAGACTCGAACTTCCACGGGTTGCCCCACAGCGACCTCAACGCTGCGCGTCTACCAATTCCGCCACGACCGCATCGTGGTAGGCCGATTTGCGTCGGCGAGGCAGCATGTAGCAAAAGCCTCTGACGGACACAAGCGCGATGTGACAGTTTTTTTTAAAAGCTTGCCCGAGGTGTGGATTACGCCGAGCGGGACATTGAATTTACAAGAGAAAAGGGCCGGAAACCGGCCCTTTCTTGGATCATGTCAATGCATTGCGCGGCATGCCTCTGTGCGGCTTGCACCGCTATCGGCACCTTTCTGGCGAGAGCCTTTCGGGCCGATCATGCTGTGGCAATCCGGAAGCGGCTTGATGCTGGCGGTCGCGGTGTTGTCGACTTTCGCGGGCTTGGCCATCGCGGCCGGTGCGAAGCCGTCGCTATCATTGGTATAGTCGCTCGAATAGGCCGGGGGGGCCACACGCGTCGGATAGTGGACGGGCTTTGCCGGCGCGACCGGCGTCTGGTAGAGGCCATCACCATTGTTGGAGTAGTCGTCCATAAATTTCGGCTGTGCAAAAGCGGCACTTGCCATGCTGACAGCAAACAGGGTGGCGGCGACGGCGAACTTCATACGCATGGGTCTATCTCCTCAATCTATTGTTGAATTCAACAACGTAAATCCAACCCTCGGCACGATAAGTTCGCGCTCCAATTTGGGCGATTTTGTGAGAAAGATGACAGCTGCGTTGCGGCGTTTTGTCCAAATAAAATCACATATTTGTCAACGTTTTTGACGGGCACGTTACCTTAGCCGGCACAGTTAATTGCCTGAGATGTCAGCGCTTTCCGAAAGATTACAATACTGCAATCTTTGATTGATTAACTATTTTTAATTTTAGAGACAGCAAAACCGGAAAGCAGGCCGCTTTCCGGTTTTCAAATGTGGCGACTTTGTGTTTTTCGCCTCAATCCTCGTTCGGGATATGGGCATCGACACCGGTTGTGTGCAGGTGGTTGCGGACATGATGGACACCGTCTACCGACAGGGCGCCAAGTTCGACCTTGCGGGCAATCCCGATCGTTTCGACAGAACCCTCCAGCGTCACGGTATGGCCGTCGGCGTGAACTTCCACACTGTCGATATCGACCTCGGGGATATTCTCCAGGTTCTCGGTCACGCGGGCTTCGAGATCGTCGCTTTCGTCGCGGTCGATCGTGTCAGGCTCAAGCGAATCCTTCAGGCGATTCTCGTTGCCGTCCTCGTCCGTACCGTCGATGCGGAAGCCGCTATTGCGGTCGCGGTCGAAATTGGCCGAGGTTTCGCCGTAGGCACGGTTTTCAGTGCCGGCAGCCTTGGCGCCGCTGCCGTCCGCGTAGGGCCAGCCGTCGTCCAGATTGCGCTCTTCGAAGTCGCGGTAGTCTTCCTCGCGGGAAAGCGAGGACTTGTCGTTCTTGCCAGGCATTTCCGTCTCCTTCCGGTTTCACTGCAAGGCAAACGTCGGAAGGGCGCACTTGGTTCGCACGTTTAATAGCGCGACTCAGCTTTTCGTCTTTTCCCATTTCCTGATCAGCCGGTCACGTTTGAGCCGCGACAGACGCTGCAGCCAGAAAATGCCGTCGAGCTGATCGATCTCATGCTGGATGCAAATGGCGAGGAAGCCGGTGGCCTCTTCTTCATGCTGATGGCCATCCAGATCCTGATAGCGGAAACGAACCGCGCTCGGCCGCGTGACCTCGTCCGTCGCCCCCGGCATGGAGACGCTGCCTTCCATATGAACCATCGTCTGATCCGAAAACCACGTGATCTCCGGATTGGCGTAGATGCGCACGCCGTCCGCCTTGTCGAGTTCCAGCACCGTCAGGCGCTGGAAGACGCCGATATGGGCAGCGGTGATGCCGACGCCGGGTGCCGCGCGCATCGTCTGCAGCAGATCTTCGGCAAGGGCGGAAAGGGCCGAATCGAATGCGGTCACGGGCGTGCAGACCGTCTTCAGGCCGGGATGCGGATAGCGGAGAATCGGGCGGATCGGCACGGCTGAGCTTCCTTTCGATAAATGGCAGCGGAAACTATAGCTGGCCACAGGCATTGTCATCAGAAAGCATGGGTTTGCGCTTTACGGCAGAAATGCTTTCGGCTAGCAGGTCGATGTGCATTCCGGCGACCAAAAGGGCAGGGCGGAATTCGCTTATCCGCTTGTTGACAATGCATTTTCAGCCGACATTTTCGAATGCGGCGCGACAGTCGTTGAAATCTGACAGAAATGCGAGGGCGGCATATGACGACGACCGATACCGAAGACCGCAATCGCAAACGTCCGGCAGACGAAGACGTCGATATCTATAATGAAGACGGCAATGTGCGCAGCGATTTCCTCGTGCGCCTCGGCGCCGCCATTGCCGATCGCGACACGCTCTTTCTCCGCCAGAATGTCGCGCGACTCCACGAATCGGAAATAGGCGACCTGCTCGAATCGATCCAGCCGGATCAGCGTCTGGCACTGGTGCATCTGCTCGGCGACGATTTCGACATGACGGCGCTGACCGAGGTGGACGAGACGATCCGCCGCGAAATCGTCGATCAGATGCCGAACGAACAGATTGCCGCGGCGATTGGCGAACTGGATTCCGACGACGCCGTCTACATTCTCGAAGATCTCGACCAGGAAGACCGCGAAGAGATTCTCGCGCAACTGCCATTCACGGAGCGGGTTCGCCTTCGCCGCGCGCTTGATTACCCTGAAAGCTCCGCCGGCCGACGCATGCAGACGGAATTCGTCGCCGTGCCGCCATTCTGGACTGTCGGGCAGACGATCGACTATATGCGCGACGAAGAGGATCTGCCCTATTCCTTTTCGCAGATCTTCGTGATCGACCCGACCTTCAAGCTGCTCGGCGCCGTCGATCTCGACCAGATCCTGCGCACCAAGCGGCAGTCAAAGATCGAAGCCATCATGCGGGAGACGAACCATCCGATTCCGGCCGAGATGGACCAGGAAGAGGCGGCCCAGCTCTTCGAACAGTATGACCTTCTTTCCGCTGCCGTCGTCGACGAGAACGAACGCCTCGTCGGCGTGCTCACCATCGACGACGTGGTCGACGTGATCCATGAAGAGGCGGACGAGGATATCAAGCGCCTCGGCGGTGTCGGCGACGAAGAACTGTCCGACAATGTGATCTCGACCGTGCGCTCGCGCTTCCTGTGGCTGCTGATCAACCTCGGTACGGCGATGCTGTCGGCCAGTGTCATCGGCCTGTTCGACGGTTCGATCGAGAAGATGATCGCACTCGCGGTGCTGATGCCGATCGTTGCCTCCATGGGTGGCAATGCCGGCACACAGACCATGACCGTGACGGTGCGCGCGCTCGCGACCCGCGATCTCGATATCTATAATGCGGGGCGCATCATCCGAAGAGAAGCGGGCGTCGGCATTCTGAACGGCATTCTCTTCGCCATCCTGCTCGGCGCCATCGCCGGCACCTGGTTCCACAACTACCAGCTCGGCGCCGTCATCGGAGCAGCCATGATCATCAATCTGATGGCGGCGGCGCTTGCCGGCATCCTGCTGCCGCTGCTTCTCGACAAGATGGGAGCCGACCCGGCGATCGCTTCATCCGTTTTCGTCACGACCGTGACCGACTGCACCGGCTTCTTCGCCTTCCTCGGCCTCGCGACATGGTGGTTCGGCATCTGAAACCCGCCGAAATTGACTATTACGTAAAAGTCAATAATATGTCAGGTCGATGACGGGGATGAGATGCTAGTGAACAAATACTATACCATAACGGAGCTGACGCGCGAATTCGGAGTGTCGACGCGCACGCTTCGCTTCTATGAAGATGAGGGATTGATCCATCCGGAACGTCGCGGACGCACGCGCCTGTTTCGACCTGCCGACCGGCGCCTCATCCAGGAAATCCTGCGGGGCCGGCGTATCGGCTTCACCATTGCCGAAATCCGCGAAATCATCCAGGTCTACAAGGAGCCGCCGGGTGAGCTCGGTCAGCTCAAGCTCCTGATGAAACGCGTGGACGAAAAGCGTGAAGACCTGCGCCAGAAGCGCAAGGATATCGACGAAACGATCACCGAGCTCGACAATATCGAAGAGGCCTGCCTCGGCCGCCTCGCAGAAATCGGCGTCACCACCTGATCATTGTTTGATCACTGTTGGGGCTCGGGCTGCGGCTCGGGCTCGATTTGGGCGCTGCACTGGCCGGCAAGCGCCATGATCCTCTCATCGTCGGCTTTGACCTGACCTGCCTGAAACAGCGTGAAGAGCTGCTGCGCCTGCAGCTGCTCGAGCGTGCACTGGCAGAAGCTGCGGCAGACCGCTTCACCCTGTTCGACGGTGCAGGACGTGTTGCACTGGCGCAGATAGGTCGCGACCGGATCGGGCTTCGGCGGCGCGATAATGAATGTCAGACCGTAAGCGATCGCGATCAGCACCGGCTGGTGAATGAGGTAAAAGGCGAGGCTGTGGCGGCCGAGGCGCGCAAGCCATGTGCCGCCTGTACCCAACGCCGCCAGCCGATGCGGCAGGTTCGTCCGGAAGGCAAGGCGCGCAAGGCTCATGCCGAGGAAGAAGGGTGTCGCCCAGGGGAAGAGCGGCACAAAATCATTGGAGCGATCGGGCGTGGCCGCAAAGCCGAGCCAGGCAAGATATTTCGGATCGAACAGGTGCGAACCGAGCACGCCCGGCATCACGAAAATATCAGCAATCCAGCCGACTAGCAGTGCCAGCGTGACGAGCAGCGTCAAAGGCAAGGGCAGGCGCAGGAAGACCACGCCGATGAGGCTCAGAACCGCAATGGAATGCAGGATGCCGAAGTAAATCCATTCCCCGGGCACAAGATAGGCGGTCGCCGCCGATATGAGCACGGCCGCAGCGGCGATCATGCCAAAACGCTTCCAGAAGGAGGGCCAGCGAATGTCCGGCCGGCTGGCGAGCACGAGGCTGACACCCACGATGAACAGGAAGGTGGCGGCGATCGCCCGGGCATAAATCTTCAGCCAGCCGGTCTCGGCCGTTCCAGGCTGCAGATAGCCCATGAATTCGAGATCCCAGCTGAAATGATAGGTGGCCATGGCAATGAGCGCCGCACCCCGCGCCGTGTCCACGAGGCCGATGCGCGGCGGTTTTGCATAAGGCGCCGCTTCCGTTGCCGGCAATGTCATTCACAATCTCCCGGACAATTCGTCGCCGTCAGTCGGTGAAGGCGTATTGGGCAGAACAGGAGAAAGATGGAGATTTGGTGGCACTTGCGGCTCCATGATCGCCAGCCGCTCTGCCGAAAAGAACTGCCGGCGGGTGAGCACGAAGACGACAATCGATGTCGTTCCCATGAAGACATAGGGATTGATGAACCAACCGAGGTAGCCGATCGACAGAAAGATAGCCCTAAGCCCCTCGTTGAAGTGGCTGCCGGCAAGGACGTTCATGCGGATGACACGTTCGGCGGCACGTTCGGCGGCGATGATATCCTTGTCGGTATCGTGCATCATGGGCATGGAGCCGAACAGGATGGTGCAATAATTGAAGAGACGGTAAGACCAGCCGAACTTGAAGAAGGCATAGCCGAACAAGGCAGCAAGGCCGCCGACCTTCATTTCGAAGACGGCATGGCCGCTATGAAAGACGAAAGGCAAGTCGGCAAAGACTGCATCGACCTTTTCCGTTGCGCCGAGAAGCGCAAAACAGCTGCCGATGGCAAAAATGGAGGTCGAGGCAAAAAAGGCCGTCCCGTTCTGCAGCCCGGCCATGATCTGGGTGTCGATCATCTTCAAATCACGGCGCAGGGAATTATATATCCATTCACGCCGCCGCTCCGCCATGGCATGGGTCAGGCTCGTGCGCCCGAAGAAAGTCCGGCCGCGCAGCAGCCAGGAATAGCCCATCCAGATAAAAATAAAGAAGGCAAGCGCGATATAATCCGCGGTCGTCATCATCAGCGAGTCAGTTCCCGTATAAATGCGGCCACTCTACAGATGCATTCGAATGCTGCAATGACCGGCAAGATGAGAATCACTGGCAAGATGAGCGGCTTCCAATTAGTGTCCGGCCTGATGTCGCACCGGTTCAAGGCGATGTCGGTCCGCCACGCGGATGTCGAGCCGGGCTCGCATAGTCTGCATCGTGAATTTTAGAAGGCGCCTCCATGTTTCTTTCGGTATTCGATGTGTTCAAGATCGGTGTCGGCCCGTCGAGCTCGCATACGATGGGACCGATGACGGCTGCCAACCGATTCCTCGACCTTATCTTGTCCGATGAATGGCCGCGTCCTTCCATCGGCGCTCAGGTCGCCGCCATCAAGGTGAGCCTGCACGGTTCGCTCGCCCATACGGGCATCGGCCATGGTACGGGCAGGGCGGTCATCCTCGGCCTGATGGGCGAGGCGCCCGACAAGGTCGACCCGGATCATATGGACGCCACTATCGATGGCGTGGAAAAGAGCGGCCGGATCACGCCGGAGGGCCACCCGGGCTACCAGTTTCAGCCGAAGACGGATCTGATTTTCGACAAGAAGCAGCCGCTGCCAGGCCACGCCAACGGCATGAGTTTCTCCGCCTATGACAAGGACGGACGGCTTCTCGTCAAGCGCATCTATTATTCCGTCGGCGGCGGCTTCGTCGTCACCGATACGGAGCTCGAACAGATGCGGGCGCGCAAGAAGGCGCAACAAGGCAATTACAAGGTGCCTTACCCCTTCGCCAGCGCCAAGCAGATGCTTGATATGGCCGAGCGCTCCGGCCTGTCGATTGCGCAAATGAAACGCGCCAATGAGGAAAGCCAGCGCAGCCGTGAAGAACTGGATACCGGTCTCGACCGCATCTGGGAAGCAATGCGCTCCTGCATCGAGCGCGGGCTGAAGGTCGAGGGCATCATGCCCGGCGGCCTCAACGTCCGGCGCCGGGCCAAGCACATCCACGACAAGCTTCAGGAAGAATGGCGCAGCAACCGCGTCAACCCGCTGCTCGCCAACGACTGGCTGAGCGTCTACGCGATGGCGGTCAACGAGGAGAATGCCGCAGGCGGGCGCGTCGTCACGGCTCCGACCAATGGCGCGGCCGGCGTCATCCCGGCAACGATCCGCTACTACGAGCATTTCCACGAGGATTGGGACCGGAAGGGGATCCATGACTATCTTCTGACCGCAGCGGCGATCGGCGGCATCATCAAGCACAATGCCTCGATCTCGGGCGCGGAAGTCGGCTGTCAGGGCGAGGTCGGCTCGGCTGCCGCCATGGCAGCCGCCGGCCTCGCAGCCGTCATGGGCGGCACGCCTGCACAGATCGAAAATGCCGCCGAGATCGCACTCGAACACCATCTCGGCATGACCTGCGATCCAGTCGGCGGCCTCGTGCAGGTGCCCTGTATCGAACGCAATGCGCTGGGTGCGGTTAAGGCGGTCACAGCCGCATCGCTCGCTGTGAAGGGCGATGGCCAGCATTTCGTGCCGCTCGATGCCTGTATCGAAACCATGCGCCAGACCGGCAACGACATGAGCGAGAAATACAAGGAGACCTCGACAGGGGGCCTTGCCGTCAATGTCGTCGAATGCTGAGCTTGCGGACGTTTAAGGCTTTGTTTTAGGCATCTCGTTGACGCAAAACCGCTGCACACTTTTGCTCGACATGCTTTATTTCGCGCATGTCGTTGACGCAAAACCGTTGCACACTTTTGCTCGACTTGCGTTAGCCGCTTGACGCTGCCGGCCAAAAGGATTTCAACGGCAGCATGGCATTAAATCTCATCAAGCTCTGCGTCGGCTGCGACTCGATCGAAGACCTGCGCGAATGGGTGGCCGAGCGTTCGCTGCGCGCCATTGCCGCCGGATTGGAACCGCACTCGGTCCATACGACCCGCATGGTACCGAAGCGCGTGGACGAGCTGCTCGATGGCGGCTCCCTCTATTGGGTAATCAAGGGGCAGGTTCAGGCGCGGCAGAAAATCCTGGACGTTCAGACGTTTACCGACGGTGAGGGCATTGGACGCTGCCATCTCGTCCTCGGGCCCGAAGTGATCGAAACTTCGGTTCAGCCGAAGCGTGCCTTCCAGGGCTGGCGTTATTATCCTGATGAGGACGTGCCGCGCGATCTCCACAGTCTCGGCGCCGGCATTGCGGAAATGCCCGCGGATCTGCGCCGCGAGCTTTCGGAACTCGGATTGCTGTAAGGTTTCTTGTCCTTAGCGGCTCCGGAAAGGGCTGCACACCCTAGCTGAAATTGCTTCTACCGCAAGCGCAGCACGACCGGCGAATTGCCGTCAGGCGAGGTGATGTGCAGGTGAATATGCGCCTCCGGCTGTGAGTAGCGCCAGGCGCGCGCGCCGTGGCATAGCAGCAGGTTGATGAGATCACGGGTCTTCGGCGATTTCGCCTTCGGGCGCTGCAGGCCGATTTCGGCGAGGCGGAGTGCTGCCTCGTGCAGCGGGTGCAGGCCGGAGCGTCCCTTATTGACCGCCCGGCGCCCCGCAGGCGCATTTGGTACATTCTCGTTGATCGACATCATCTTCCCCGTACGCAATACAAATCGACTAGGATAGACTGCCGGCGGCGCGAACATCGCAGCCGGCAGGCGGGAGCGCCGCCAAGTCAGTGACAGGCAGCGCCAGATATCTCATTGTGCGGCCGCCCAGCACTTCACGCCGGCCTTCTTGAGGGCCTTGCAGGCATTGACGGCATCACGCTGGTCGTCGAAACCGCCGAAACGGGCGCGGTAGACCTGATCGGCTCCGCTGGCATAGGCGACGGCGAAAGGCTTGGCGGAGTTCAGCGCCTTGCCACCCTTGGCCTTGGCGCTTGCCAGAAGGTCCATCGCCATTTCCCGGCTGGACGAGACACCGATCTGGACGACCCAGCCGGACGGCTGCGGCACTTCCTTGGCGGCAACGTCCTTTGCAGGGGCGACCTTGGTGGAGGCCGTCGTCAATTCGTCGACGGAGGTGTCACCCTGTTCCGGCGGCACATAGGCAGCTGCCGGCGTCGGGACGGCGGCGGAGGCTTGCTGCTGCTTGATCGCGACGGTCTTTACCTTGGTCGGAGACGGCATCGGCTGCGCCAGCAAGGGATTGCCTGTCTTCGGTGCGGCGGTTTCCGCATAGGCAACTTCGGTGCTTGCAGTCTGATAACGGCTATCCGGAAGCGGCCCCTTGTGCGGCAGACCGAGATCGGCAGCGGCTGCCGCGACTGGCGGCTGATTGGCTGGGATTGTTTTCTTTTCCGCGACCTGGGCAACCTTGGCAGGAGAAACCGGAGCGGGCGTTTCGATCATCTCGGGCATCTGCTTCGACTGGGCGACGAGCGTGCCGCCGCTGGTGGCGGCCTTTGGCAGATAGGCATCGAGCAGCCTGCGCATCTGCGAGTCGCGGGCGGGGGTGGAGGCACCGCCGAGAACCACGCCGACGATCGACTTGCCGTCGACCTGCAGGGAACTGACCAGATTGAAGCCGGCAGCGCGGGTATAACCGGTCTTGATGCCATCGACGCCACGGACGGAGCCGACGAGGCGGTTATGGCTGCGAATGACGCGATTGCCGAACTTGAAGGCGCGCGTATTGAAATAGCCGTAATATTGCGGGAAATGCTGCCGAAGAGCGATGCCGAGGCGAGCCTGATCGCGGGCCGTCGTCATCTGCGCGGTATTCGGCAGGCCATTGGCATTGCGATAGGTCGTGCGCGTCATGCCGAGCGCATGCGCCTTGGCCGTCATCATCTGGGCGAAACGATCTTCCGAGCCGCCGAGCATTTCACCGAGCGCGGTCGCCGCGTCATTGGCAGACAACGTCACGAGACCGAGGATGCCCTGTTCGACAGTAATCGTGCCGCCGGCGCGCACACCGAGCTTGGTCGGCGCCTGAGCGGATGCGTGAGCAGAGAAGGGGACGGGCGTATCGAGGCGGATGCGGCCTTGCTCGAGTGCCTCGAAGGTCATGTAGAGCGTCATCATCTTCGTGAGCGACGCCGGATACTGCAGACGGTCGGCATTCTCGCTGTAGAGAACATTTCCCGTCCGGGCATCGACGACGATGCCAGCATATTTCGGATTTGCAGCTTCCGCTTCGGCATTGACCGAGTCGACCGCGACGATCGCGATAGCCATCGAAAGGATCGTCAGCACCTTTGCGAGGAAACCGGCAGACCGCGGCGATGATACGGAGGAAATTGACCTTGACACTATTCCACTCTTCGCTTGCATTTCGGATGTTTGGCGGGCCACGCACCCCCTACTGCGTAACCGGCTGTCTTGGAAAACTACCGGTTCAGCGTTACCAATCCGTTTATGATGAATCGTTTCTTCAGACATTTGCGGGGATTTTAGCGGGGTGTTGCAGACCGGCTCACAAGCCGGGTTTCCACAAAGGTCCTGATCGCGGCATCAATATGGTCCCAGTCGGCCAAATGACGACTTGAGAACCGGTAAAGCACACTTAAATCTTTGCCGACCTTGATATCGCGCTGGCAATCGCCGCTGGTCGCGACCTCGGCAGACGAGGGCAAGACACAGCGAACCACATAATCTGCAGCCCCTTCACGCGATGCGGTCAACAATATCTCACCGTTGTAGCCGGCATCGGCCCGCAGGCGGTGCAGCGTCAAGCCATGCGAGAAGGGTTCGGCGGCGCCATCCATCAGATGCGAATAGATCGGCTCCAGCCGGCCCGACATGTCCCGCGACATCGTGCCTTGCGTGATCTGCAGGAAAATCAGGCCTGACGATTGGGCGATATCATCGAAACGCTGGCGCGTTTCCTTGCTGTAGCCCTGCATTTCCGGCCAGGTGAGGTAAAGATCGACCCGTTCGGCGGCGCCGTCATGCCGTTCGCTGGGGAAGCGAATCGTGTTGGCGGGCAGGCCGATCGTATCGCGGCCGATTGTGAGTGTGATCCCATCGGTGTTTTCCGTATTGCCGGCAAGCGAGATGTGACGGCCGAACCAGCGACCGGCAATGCTGATCGCAACCGTCAGCAGCGCCAGAACCGCAATCGTCGCGGTGACACGGACCAGGAACCGGGTCGAGAGAAGGGGTTGCTCGGCAGGATGGCCCACGGCGGAATGGCTCATCGTCGTCCTCGGATATCGGGCCGCCGTAAGAAGAACGCGAGTCGTCGGTGCCGGTGATGAATCTCGGGGAGATGATGGAATAGCGGGAGTTAACGGGTCGTTAACTCAACCAAAAGGATGCACCACAAAAGAAGCGAGCCGTTCCCGGGACAGCGGGAACGGCTCTGGGCGCCGGTCGGGACGGGGATGCGGGGACTGACCGGAGCCGGTATGCCTGTTACTTCACGCTACCGACTGCGACGGCGCGGCCGTCCTGCAGCTTCGTCCAGCGGGCCGGATCATCGGCGGACTGGCGCTTCAGGTAGGTGTATTCGGTATCCGACCACAGCAGCACCTTGTTGCGCATGTTGTCGAGAATGAAGTCGCCGTGGTCGGTACGCACCGTCAGCACGGCATGGCCCTCACCATTCGGCTGCAGCACGACGGTCATCAGCGTATCGGACGGAGAGAAGCCGGCGTCGATCAGCATCTTGCGCTTCAGGAGCGCGAAGTCCTCACAGTCGCCAGCGGTCTTCGGATAGGCCCAGCGCTCCTCGACACCATAGATCTCCATGTCCGTCATCGGCTGGATGGTGGAATTGACGGTATAGTTGATCTCAAGGATTTTTTTCCAGCGATCCTCGGTGAGGATCGCAGGGCCGGCATCGCCGCCGGCATAGGCGCATTCTTTCGGATTGGCCTGGCAGAATTCATAGTGCCCGATTGGCGGGCTCGCATTGCCTGCAAGCGTCATGCTGGCGGGTGATGCCTGTCCTGCGCCCGCCATTGCCGCTATCATGCCGACGGCCAGAAGGCCGCTCTTCAGTAGATTTCGAATTGACATTATCGTCTCCCCGTTATGAGGACGACAATGACACGGACGTTTTTATCTCACGCAAAATTACGCAATCAAATTAATGGCTTAGTTGATTCAAATACGCAGCGAAGTTGAATCAAATCCATCTCGAATACGACTAAAATTAAAGACGCATTCGTCGCAAATTCGATTAAAATTGAAGGTTTGGGAAAAAGACTTTTGGACCGGAAATGACCGAAAATCGGGCAGGCCGTTAACGAAATCTGGTAAGCCGGATAAAATTCTGCAGCGGCCTGTGGCGAGAACGGTAGTTGGAGCAAATCCGGCCGCAGTGCCCAAATGGGCTGAATCGCTTCTCCAAAAGCCGATTCCGGCTCATGTCCGTATGTGCCGGCGAAAAAATAATTTCGTCAGAGATCACGAAATCTGTTCGTCGCAGCCACGATCGCGGCGGCAATATCAGCGTTTTCGGTGGAATGGGCGGCCTTTGGCAGCACCACGAGCTCGACACCGGGCCATGCGCGCGCAAGTTCCCATGCGGTGACAAGTGGTGCCTCTATGTCGAAACGTCCGTGGATCAGGACGCCAGGAATGCCTGCGAGACGCCCGGCATTCTTCAGGAGTATGCCGTCCTCGAGCCAGGCGCCCTCGAGGAAATAGTGCGTGATGATACGGGCACGTGCCAGACGATAGAGCGGATCGGACCAGCGCCGGGGCAGGCCAGCGGCGTCGGCAAGCAGGATCGTGGCAGCTTCCCATTCATGCCAGTCGTGCGCGGCCTGCAGCCTCACCTGTTCCTCGGGATGATTGAGCAGTTGATGGTAGGCGCTCACCCGATCGCTGCTACGCAACGCCGGCGGCAGCGCCTCGCCGAACCTCTGCCATTCCTCGGGGAAGAGCGGCGCCATGCCGCGATAGAGCCAGTCGATTTCGGAGCGGCGCGTCGTCGTAACGCCCGAAATGACGATGCCGTTGACATGGGCGGGGTGGGTTTGCGCATAGGCGAGCGCCAGCGTCGAGCCCCAGGAATTTCCGAAGATCGTCCACTTTTCCACGCCGAAGAGGCTGCGCAGCTGCTCTATGTCCTCGATGAGATGGGCAGTCGTGTTTCGCGAGAGGTCTGTTGCGGCGTCGGCGGCGTTCGGCAGGCTACGTCCGCAATTGCGCTGATCGAAGAGGATGATGCGGTAGACCGAAGGATCGAAATAGCGTCGTGCCGTTGTCGAGCAGCCGGACCCCGGTCCGCCATGCAGGACGAGCGCGGGCTTGCCCGACGGATTGCCGCAAGCTTCCCAATAGACGAGGTTGCCGTCACCGGTGTCGAGCAAGCCATGTTCATGCGGTTCGATTTCGGGAAAGAGGACTGACATGACCGTGCCTTGGTTGAGGCGCGCTGTATCCTTCAAGTCTGTGACGGATAGATGACGGATCTGCCGTGCCGCAGGCTGACAGGCCCGAAACCGGACGAAAAACCGCTGCGCACTTTTTCTGGAATTGCTTTTTGGTTTGGCGCAATTCCGGACGAAAAACCGCTGCGCACTTTTTCTGGAATTGCTCTAGAGAAATTCGCGGAGCGTCTCGCGCGACTGGACTGACAGGAATTCGATCGCAACGCCTTCCGAGAAATGACGAACGACGCGACCGCGCATGTTGCCGAGACGAACGGGCGTGCCGAGCGTCGGGCGCACTTCGACATCGACGGCGGCGCCGGAAAGCGACAGGTCCATGATGCGGCACATGTAGCGCGTGCCGTCCTCCAGCGTGAGTTCGGTCTTGGTCTCGCGCGGGGTCAGACGATCGTGACGGCGATCTTCCGGCAGACCGAGCTCGTGCTTGTTGGCAAGCCAGGTGAGCTGGGCGGCGAGCTTCTCGCGCTTGCGCTCGGTGGCGTTGATCGACATCGTGAAGCCGCGCATGTCGACTGTCTGCACATGACCTTCGACGCGGCCGAGGTGGTCAATATAGGCGACGACACGTTCATTGGCGCGCGGGCGGCCGGCACAGGTGACATACATGTCGCCGGGCGACATATCGATCACCATGCATTCGAATTCTTCGTAGCTCGCAAGCATCAGGCGGCCCTGCATATTGATGGGCACGCGCTGGAACACTCCCTGTTCTGGGCGCGGCGCAGGTCGGTGCGTCTGAGCGGGCTGGAACGAGTGCATCAAAGGGCTTCTTTATGAAATCGCTGAGCCCAATCCTTACCCGCAATCCCTTAACAGAAGGTTGTGGAAACAGGCAGCGCCTAACCCTAAAGTACTAGGGGCGGCGACCCAAAACGCAACAGTCAGCGAGCGGCTGCTCCATGCAGGAAATGCGACATGACACGCAGCATGGCCTGGCCGAACGTTGCCTGTTTTTCCACGGCGATCTCGACGGGACGGCGCGGTTCGGCCTCGAGCGTGCGGCCGAACTTGTCGTGCAGCAGGCGGCTGCGATCAAGCGCGAGCAGCTCGAGCGGTACGATCTCCAGCCAGCTTGCGGCGGCCGCAGGCGCGATGGCGCCGAGGAGCCGGTCGCAGCCGCCCTCCGGCGAACGCAGCGGCATCATGATGATTTCGAAGGCCGCGTGATGGCCGGCGGTGCTGTAGCCCGTCGCGTTGAAAAGCGTCGGGATGGCGTGCGCCATGACGCCCTGCGCTGTCTTTTCGATATCCTCGTGCTGGCCGTTGGCCCAGAGGGCGGAGAAACGCTCGCCGCGCAGATCACGGCCGAAGAGATCGCAGATTTTCGTGCCAGCGAGACGGAAGCGGATATGTCGGTCTTCCTCCATCTCCAGAATGAAGAGGCTCGACAGGAGATGTGGGATCGCACCAGGCTCGATCTGCGATTTCAGCGGCGCATCGCGCCCGCCGCGCAGAGCATTCCAGTAGTCGAAAATGTCGATCGTGATCTGAAGGCGCATGGCAATGTCTCATTTCGGTTCATTGGCGGGCGGTTTTCGCCCCTTCACCTTCTACCTTGCGGATTTCATGCCAAATCCGGCGAGTTAAGGTTAAGGAAGGGTTTCGCTTGAGCGCCAAGGCCTGTCGTGAGACCGTCTCTCCATCACTTCAAACAGTGAAGTTCTGCACAAGACTGCCAGGGGAGGGGCCATCCTTCGGGGAACCCAGGCGAGCCGTCCGGCCAGTTCCGGACGGCTTTTTTTTTGAAGCCGGCTCCTGTATGGCTGTGGCCTGCAACGAGGCGAGATGAGCATGAACGAACAGACGTCCGGGCCTGATCAGGCATTCCAGCCGATGCAGCCCGAACCGCCGGCCAGGCCGCCGCGCCAGCCGGTTTTCAATCTTCCGCCCGCACTGTTTGCCACGCTTCTGCTTCTGATCCTGATCTATGCCGGGCAGTCGCTGCTGTCTCCCGACGGGCTTTACTGGTTTCAGTTGAATTTCGGCTTCATTCCGCTGCGCTATGCCATTTCACTTGCTGAGCAGGGGCCGCAGCTCTACTGGACGCCGGTCACCTATTCGCTGCTGCACGGAAGCGTCGAGCACATCGTCTTCAACGGCCTTTGGCTGATGGCCTTCGGCGCGCCGGTCGTGCGCCGCATCGGCACGTTCCGCTTCATCATCTTCTGGATTCTTTCCGCCATCGCTTCGGCGGCGCTGCATGCGGCGCTGAACTGGGGCAGCGATGGGCCGCTCATCGGTGCATCCGGTGTCGTCTCCGGCCTCATGGGCGCGGCCTGCCGCTTTGCCTTTCCCTCCGGGCGACAGATGGTTCGTCCCGCGCATCTCAATCCGCGACTGTCGGTGCTGCAGGCAATGCAGAGCCGCACGGTGATCATCTTCATGCTGCTCTGGCTGGTCGGCAACGCGCTTATCGCCGTCGGCATTCCGCTCGTCGGCGATGGCAGCCAGGAGATTGCCTGGGATGCGCATATTGGCGGTTTCGTCTTCGGCTTCTTCCTTTTCGGGCTCTTCGACCGGAAGCCGCCGCAGGAGAATTTCCAACAGCCTTGGCCGGACGACGAGTTGCAATCCTGACCCAACGAGTGCACGATTGATCTCCGCGATGGGAGGAGAGACCGCCGCGGAACCTGTGTTTCCGAGAAGTGTTTCACTTTCTCCATAGGAGGTCCATATGGCCAGTTCCGTCAAAGCAATACTCGATCTGAAGGGTCGTGACGTCGTCACTACCGGGCCGAATACCACGGTTTCGGAAGCTGCCGCGATTCTCAGCAAGAAGAAGATCGGCGCGATCGTCGTCGTCGGCATGGAGAACAAGATTTCCGGCATGTTCACCGAGCGCGATCTCGTGCATGTCATCGCCAAGTCCGGCAAGGACGGGCTCGATCAGACGCTTTCTTCCGTCATGACCTCGAAGGTCTTTCGCTGCAACGAGCAGACCTCGGTCAACGAGCTCATGGAGCTGATGACCAGCAAGCGTTTCCGCCACATTCCCGTGGAAGCCAACGGCAAGCTTGCCGGCATCATTTCGATCGGTGACGTCGTGAAATCACGCATCGCCGAAGTCGAGCGCGAAGCCGAAGAGATCAAGGCTTATATTGCTAGTTAAGGCAATAAGGCTTCGCACCGGGCACTAGGGGTGCCTGGCGTAAAGTTCCTGCATTCGCTGCAGCTCGGGCAGCCTCGCCCGGGCTTCTTCATAGCCACGTTCGATGGCTTCCCCCGCACGATGGAACTCCGACAGGCCGATGTCCGACAGGCGCGGCTGCAGTGAAATGTCCGGCGGGTCGCCGGCAAGTCGGGCCCGCGCGATACGATCCTGGATGATGTTGAAGGCCTGCACCATGACGCCGGTCATGCCCATACGCGCGGAATAGGGAGCCTGCTTCTGCTGCTGCACTTCGGCGGGCGAGAGGCTGGCATTGTGGCGGACGACGGCCGAGCGGCCGTAGAGATCATAATTGAGATTGACGGCGACGACGAGCGGTTGCTCGTAGCTGCGGCAAACAGAAACCGGCACGGGATTGACGAGCGCGCCGTCGACCAAAGTGCGGTTATTGCTGCGCACCGGCTCGAAAATGCCGGGCAGGGCGTAGGAGGCACGGATCGCCGTGATCAGCGAGCCATTGGCAATCCAGACTTCGTGGCCCGTGTTGACCTCTGCCGCGACGGCGACGAAGGGCCGCTCGAGTTCCTCGATCGTCAGGCCTTCCAGATGTTCCTGCATGCGCTTGGTCAGCCGCATGCCGCCGAAGAGACCGGAGCCACCGATCGTCAGGTCGAGAAGGCTTGCGATGCGGCGCATGGTGAGCGAACGGGCGAAGCTTTCCAGCTCGTCGAGCTTGCCGGCGAGATAACAGCCGCCGACGAGCGCGCCGATCGAGGTGCCGGCGATCATGCCGATCTCGATGCCGGCCTCGTCGAGCGCACGCAATACGCCGATATGCGCCCAGCCCCGCGCGGCGCCGCCGCCGAGCGCCAGGGCAAGCTTTGCTTTCTTTTCTGAGGGGGTTTCGACTGGGGGAATTGCCGTATCCTGGAGCGCTGTTGTGGCAGAACCTCCGCCCTCGGCGCTTTGACGATGCATATTCCAGCCCAGCATGGCGTTCCTCCCTCCCGGCAGAACACTCGGGTTCCAATTAACAGCCCCGAACCCTTTCCAAAGGGTATATGGAACCGACTTGCGTCGCAATAAGGGGCAGGTGACGGGGATTCGGTCTATTTTCCGTACACATCCTTGGGATCGAAATGCAGGTCGTCATCGACAATGGTCAGCATGGGCTTTCCATCCTCCAGGGTGATGGTGCGGTAGAAGCAGGAGCGGCGGCCGGTGTGACAGGTCGCGTCATGACCGGCGACCTCGACCTTCAGCCAGATGGCGTCCTGGTCGCAATCGGTGCGGATTTCCTTGACGGTCTGGAGGTTGCCCGAGGTTTCGCCCTTCTTCCAGATCTTGCCGCGCGAGCGGCTGAAGTAGTGGGCGATGCCGGTCTGGATGGTCAGCGCCAGCGCATTGGCATTCATGTGGGCGACCATCAGCAGTTCGCCGTCGCCGGCATCGGTGACGATGGCTGTGATCAGGCCGCGATCGTCGAAGCGCGGCGTGAAATCGCCAGCGTCCTCCAGCTCGGATTTATCGTCCGATGGCTGATTGAAAATCAGTTCACTCATCGCGGCCCTCCTGAGGGAGCCGGTCTCAGCGGCCCCTTACCATTGTCATGAATCGGACCTGATCGGCCGGCTCAGTCTTGAACGTTCCTGTAAAGGTTGTCGTCAATGTGGTCGAGCCCTGCTTCTGAACGCCGCGCATGGCCATGCACATATGTTCGGCCTCGATCATGACGGCGACACCGCGCGGACGCAGCGTTTCGTCGATGGCCTTGGCGATCTGCGAGGTCATCGTTTCCTGCGTCTGCAGGCGGCGGCCGTAGATTTCGACGACACGAGCAATTTTGGAAAGGCCGAGCACGCGGCCGTCAGGCATATAGGCGACATGCGCCTTGCCGATGATCGGCACCATGTGATGCTCGCAGTGGGAGAAGAAGGGAATGTCCTTCACCAGCACCATGTCGTCATAACCGGCAACCTCCTCGAAGGTCCGGCCGAGCACGTCTTCCGGGCTCATCTCGTAACCGGCGAAGAGCTCGCGATAGGATTTGGCAACACGGGCAGGCGTATCCAGCAGGCCCTCACGCGACGGGTCGTCACCGGCCCAGCGCAACAGGACGCGAACTGCGTCCTCTGCTTCCTGCTGGGAAGGGCGATCGGATTCGTGGACGGTATGCGGAAAATTCTTGACGATGGCGTCCATATTCAATGGTCTCCTGCCCGCAACGCGGACCGTAGTCGGACTAGCCACTGGTACCCCAAGCGGGAATTCTTGCACCTTTGGCAGGTTCCGGGGCTTTCCAGGCTCGTTTTTCTCGAACCCTTCCGGCACGGTTTCCCAGTCAAACCCGATTGGCAAACTTATTGGTTCTCCAATCAAAGTTGTTCGGGGCCATTGCATTTCGATGACCCTCGAACGACATACATATAGGAAGACGACCCCGGTATGTAAGTATGCTGTCGTTTGACTGTGTGTTTTTTGTTTACACGACAATCACATAGGAATTAGCGTCGCTTTTAGGCGTTTTTGGAGCCAAATCCGTCATGGACGACATCTATAACAGCAAAATCCTCGAATTTGCCGGCAATATCACGCTGACTGGCACGCTTGACGACGCGGATGCGAGCGCCCAGGCGCATTCGAGACTGTGCGGTTCGAAAGTGCGCATCTGGCTGAAAATGGATGGCGATACGATCAGCGCCTTTTCGCATGACGTGAAGGCCTGTGCGCTCGGCCAGGCGTCCTCCTCGATCATGGCCCGCCATGTCGTCGGCGCGACATCGGGCGAAGTGCGCAAGGCGCGCCGGGATATGCTCGCCATGCTGAAAGAAGATGGTGAAGGTCCGGATGGACGGTTCGCCGACATGCGCTATCTTCTTCCCGTGCGTGATTACAAGGCGCGTCACGCCTCCACCATGCTGACCTTCGATGCCGTCGTGGACGCCATCGGACAGATAGAGGCAAGACGCGCTGAAACCGTCGAGGCGTGAGCCATGTGCGAATTCTGTCTGCTACGTGAGGAGGAGGACGAGGGCGGTGCCGCCGCCCCGAAGCCTCGCGCCGAGCCGCAGAAAACATTCTCGCGCAACTACCGGGGTCCGTTCCGCAAGACGCCGGACCGCCTGCTTGGCATGGGGTTGATCCGTCTCTACCAGCTGACACTCTCAGGCTTCATCGGCAATTCCTGCCGGCATATCCCGACCTGTTCCGAATATGGCTATGAGGCGGTTGCGCGCCACGGGCTGTGGGCCGGCGGCTGGATGACGCTTTTCCGCGTCGGCCGATGCGGCCCCGGCGGCACAAGCGGGCTCGACCCGGTGCCGGACATTCTCGCATCCCGTTTCCGCTGGTTCACGCCCTGGCGTTATTTCGCCCTTGGGCGGAAGGAGGCATAAGATGTGTACCTTCATCGCACTTCTGCACAGCATCGTCCTCACCTCCGAGCGACGCGTCATCATGGAGGATCTGCGCACGCTCGCCAAAGAACTCGGCTATCGCGATCCCCGCACATTGGTGTCCACCGGCAACCTCGTTTTCGAGGCGGACGGAATGCGGCCGCATGAGGTCGAAGAGCAGTTGGAAGAGGCTTTTGAAGAAAAGTTCGGCAAGCATGTCGATATTATCGTGCGCAGCGACTGCACCTGGATGGCGCTCTGCGGTGCCAATCCCTTCAAGGACGGTATCGGGGATCAGGTGATCGTGCGCGTCAACCGCCTGCCGATCGACCCGGAAAAGGTGGAGGCACTGAAGCAGCTTCTTGTCGAGGGACAACGAATGAAGCTGGTCGGCTGCGATCTCTGGATCGATTTTCACGGCAAGCCGAGCCAGTCGAAACTGCTTTCGGCGCTCACGACCAAGCGCATGGGCGTCGGCACGATGCGCAACTGGAACACCGTGCGCGGCCTTTTTGAAATGGTGGTCTAGGCGCCGCCTGAAGAGCACGCCACCCGCGCTTTTCGCCTCTCGGCAAAAAATATACTTGCAGTTGAAAAACTTGGGGATATCACTGTGTTTCCCGCCCCGTTTTTCAAATTTTGCGCTCATGAAACTCTTTCAATATTTCGCGACCGCGTCGCTCTTTCTTGCCTGCTCCATCGCCAGTTTTTCGGCACACGCTGCAAATGTGACCGACACCACCAGGACCGAGTGCCGCCGTCTGGCAGGGGACGACGTCGATGTCGCTTATCTCGCCCATTGGCGGGACGCGCTTGCCGCCTGCCAGACCTATTTAAAGGCGGCCCCCGACTCTAGGGATGCTCGTTATTTCACGCTCGCCAGCCAGTTCAACCTTCAGCAATACGAGCCGGCGCTTGCCGGTTTCGAAGCCCTGGCGGCACAGGGGCACGCGCCCTCGATGGTCTATCTTGCGACCGCTTATGCGAACGGCAAAGGGCGCCAGCAAGACTTCGACGTGGCGTTGTCTTGGTTGAGAAAGGCATGGAAAACCGGTGACGCGCGCTCGGCCGAATATCTGGGAGAGATGTATAGGCTGGGGTGGGGTGTTGCTCAGGATTTCGCGACGGCGCGCTTCTATTTCGAGCTTGCAGATGAACTCGGCTACATCCCTGCCAAACGTTCGCTTGCGTGGTTTTATATTGACGGGGCTGGCGTTCCAATCAACCCCAAGCGAGGTTTCGAGCTGCTTTCCATAGCGGCGCAACAAGGCAACGATGTCGCAGCAGCGGAGTTGGCGTATCTTTCCGCCAGGGGCATCGGCACGGAGAAGAACGTTACGCGCGCCGTCGCCATGTTCGACGATATGGTACGAAGCGGCTCTGTCGAAGGTATGAGAAGGCTTGCGCGATACTATTTGAGAGACGGCGACAAAATCCAGAAAAAGACTGCCGTGGAACTGCTTGAGAAAGCGGTCGCGCTTGGTGACGGCGATGCCATGAAGCAGCTGGCGGATGTCTATATCGCGGGCAAGGAGTTGCCGCGCGACTTCGCCAAGGCCGAAAGCCTGCTGGATGAAGCAATAGGACAGGGAACGCTGGCCGCATACTATGGCAAGGGCATGCTGTTTCTTAAGATGCCTGATCGGCGCTATGGCGAGGCCATGTATTGGCTGAAGGAAGCTGCCGGTCGTGGCGACGCCTCTGCCATGGCGTATGTGGGCATGCTCTACGAGGGCGGCAACGGTGTGCTGGCGGACGAAAGTGAAGCGCGCATCTGGTATGAGAGAGCTGCCAAGCTTGGAAGTACTGCCGGCGCCCGGCGTTTCGGCGACGCGCTCTATTTCGGAATAGGCGGCCCCCGCGACATCGCGACTGGCGTAAAATGGCTGGAAAAAGCTGCGGCCTACAACGACACCTATGCCATGCGGGCGCTCGCCTATTCCTATGAAAAGGGTAACGGCCTCCCAAAGGATGCGGTAAAAGCCTTCGAATGGTTCCATAAAGCGGCTGACGCGGGAGATACCGAGGCATTTATCGAGGTCGCCGACTGCTTCTATAGCGGCGCCGGGACGACGGCCGACGTCAAAAAATCCTTTGTCTGGTATCTCAAGGCGGCGGAAAGTGGCTCGGCCAAGGCGCAATATTCCGTCGGGCTTTTATACGGCAGAGGCGAGGGGACAACCCAGGATTCCAGAGAGGCGGTGCACTGGTTCAAGGTCGCGGCAGAGAACGGATATGCCGAGGCCTTTGTCGAGCTTGGTGAAATGTACGCCAATGATGCCACGCTGCCGCGGGACGACGGCAAGTCGACCGACTATCTGGAAAAGGGTGCCGCCGCCGGCAACGCTACGGCGATGATCCTGCTCGGGATCAAATATGAGGATGGCGATGGGGTCGCCCGAGACTATGCCAAAGCGATCGAGTGGTACGAAGCTGCGGCCAACAAGAAATCCGCCGACGCGATGTATAGGCTCGGGACACTCTATCGCCTGGCGGATGGAAACCAGAAGGACTATGGCAAGGCCCTCGAATGGTTGACGAAGGCCGGCGCCAACGGCAATGCGAAAGCACAATATTCCCTGGGCGATATGTACGAGTATGGGCAGGGCGTGCCCATTGACCGCTCCAAGGCGCTCAGCTGGTTCATGATGGCAGCCTTCAAGCAATACCCCGACGCGATGAATGCCGTCGGCTACTATTATCAGAATGGCATCGCCACGGAAGAGAACCAGACCATCGCTCGCGACTGGTATCAGAAGGCGGCCGACGCCGGATCTGCGGCCGGTGCCCTCAATCTCGCGTGGTACTACGAAAGCGGCAAGGATCAGGATCAAGCGATCGCTTTCAACTATTACAAGAAATCAGCCGAACTCAATTCGGCCGAGGGCATGTTCGCGCTTGGGCGGTTCTACGATGATGGGCTAGGCACTGACGTCAACCGGCAGGAAGCCATCAAATGGTATCTGCGAGCGGCAGACATGGGCTACAAAAGAGCCGCCTATCGACTTGCCTATGCTTATGACGTGACTTTCAGCTCCGATAATGCAGCGGAGAACATCCTTCTGGCAATCCGGCAGGGCGACGGACAGATTGCCGATGAGCTGAAATCGTTTTCGCCCTTCACGCGCACGGCGCTGAAAAGAAGCCTGTCGCGACGCGGTCTCTACGATGGCCCAATGGACGATGAGATCGATCAGCCTCTGAAATCGGCCCTCAAGAACTATAGGAATAGCTATGGCGGATAGGCGCTCCCTCCCGTCTCTGCGTCGGAAGTGCCTCGCTTTTCCTTTACTCAGACACCAAATATCAGTATCAGGCGGCAGCGGCATCCCGAGCAGATGACGCTTCCGTTTCAACCACCCGCATTCGTTGGCGGGACTGGACAAGGAGAATTTGAATGTCCCAATCCGTTTCCCTGACATTTCCCGATGGTTCGGTGCGCAGCTTCCCGGCTGGCGCGACCGGTAAGGATGTCGCCGAATCCATTTCCAAATCGCTTGCCAAGAGCGCCGTCGCCATTGCGATCGACGGTAACGTGCAAGACCTTTCCGATGCCGTGACCGACGGCAAGATAGAGATTGTCACGCGCAAGGACCCGCGCGCGCTGGAGCTTATCCGGCATGACGCTGCGCACGTGATGGCAGAAGCCGTGCAGGAACTGTGGCCCGGCACGCAGGTGACGATCGGCCCGGTCATCGAGAACGGCTTCTATTACGATTTCGCCAAGAACGAACCGTTCACACCCGACGATCTGCCGAAGATCGAAAAGAAGATGAAGGAGATCATTGCCCGCAATGCGCCCTTCACCAAGCAGATCTGGTCGCGCGAAAAGGCCAAGGAAGTGTTTGCCGCCAAGGGCGAGCAGTACAAGGTCGAACTCGTCGACGCGATCCCTGCAGGCCAGGATCTGAAGATCTACAATCAAGGCGAATGGTTCGACCTTTGCCGTGGTCCGCACATGGCCTCCACCGGCCAGATCGGCAGTGCCTTCAAGCTGATGAAGGTTGCCGGCGCCTATTGGCGTGGCGATAGCAACAATGCCATGCTGTCGCGCATCTACGGTACGGCGTGGGCTGATCAGGCCGATCTCGACAACTACCTGCACATGCTGGCCGAGGCTGAAAAGCGCGACCACCGCAAGCTCGGCCGCGAAATGGACCTGTTCCATTTCCAGGAAGAGGGGCCGGGCGTCGTCTTCTGGCACGGCAAGGGCTGGCGCATCTTCCAGTCGCTGGTCTCCTACATGCGTCGCCGGCTCGCCGTCGACTATGAAGAAGTCAACGCACCGCAGGTTCTCGACACCGCGCTCTGGGAAACGTCGGGGCACTGGGGCTGGTATCAGGAAAACATGTTCGCCGTGAAATCGGCGCATGCGATGACGCATCCGGAAGACAAGGAAGCGGATAACCGTGTCTTTGCCCTGAAGCCGATGAACTGCCCCGGCCACGTGCAGATCTTCAAGCATGGCTTGAAGTCCTATCGCGAACTGCCGATCCGTCTTGCCGAATTCGGTCTCGTGCATCGCTACGAGCCTTCGGGCGCGTTGCACGGCCTGATGCGCGTGCGCGGCTTCACGCAGGACGACGCGCATATCTTCTGCACCGACGAGCAGATGGCCGCTGAATGCCTGAAGATCAACGACCTGATCCTGTCGGTCTATGAAGACTTCGGCTTCAAGGAAATCGTCGTGAAGCTTTCCACCCGTCCGGAAAAGCGCGTCGGCTCCGATGCGCTGTGGGATCGGGCGGAAGCCGTGATGACCGATGTGTTGAAGACGATCGAGGCGCAGTCCGAAGGACGCATCAAGACCGGCATTCTGCCGGGCGAGGGTGCTTTCTACGGGCCGAAGTTCGAATATACGCTGAAGGACGCCATCGGCCGTGAATGGCAATGCGGCACGACGCAGGTCGACTTCAACCTGCCGGAACGTTTCGGCGCCTTCTATATCGACAGCAATTCGGAAAAGACGCAGCCGGTGATGATCCATCGCGCCATCTGCGGCTCGATGGAACGCTTCCTTGGCATCCTGATCGAGAACTTCGCCGGCCATCTGCCGCTGTGGGTCTCGCCGCTGCAGGTGGTTGTCGCCACGATCACTTCGGAAGCCGATGCTTACGGCCAGGAAGTGGCCGATGCGCTCCGCGACGCCGGTCTGCATGTCGAGACCGACTTCCGTAACGAGAAGATCAACTACAAGATCCGCGAACATTCCGTTACGAAAGTTCCCGTCATCATCGTTTGCGGCAAGAAGGAAGCGGAAGAGCGCACGGTCAATATCCGCCGGCTCGGCAGCCAGGAGCAAACGTCGATGTCGCTGGATTCGGCGATCGAAAGCCTTGCCCTGGAGGCAACTGCGCCCGATATCCGTCGTAAGCTCGAGGCAAAGAAGGCCAAAGCAGCCTGAAACTGCCTTCTTGGACAATGGCAGCGCCCGGCATCTATCTGTCCGGCGCTGTCAGAAATCTGACATGCAACAGTAATATAGCCGCCACAAAACAGGGGACGGGTTTATCCCGGCAGGCATTAGAGTGCGCTTCAAAGAGCTTTCCTACGCGAACGAACGGGATCCGCGCCTGAAGCGTTGGCTCATCCGCTCCATCGAGGGCCTTTCCGGTCGTGACCGTTACGTACGGCTCTATGACATCTGGCGCCGCGACATCGTCGGCAAGAGCGACCGCGTCTTCGGCAAGATGCTCGATCTCATCAATGTGGAAGTCGAGGTGAAGGGCAACTGGCCGCTTGAGCCGGTGCCGACCGAGCCCATCGTCATCGTCGCGAACCATCCCTTCGGCATCGGCGACGGCATTGCGGTACTGGCGCTTGCCGAGCAGCTTGGCCGCCCGTTCCGGGTGCTGATCCACAATGATCTCCTGAAGGTGCCGGAAATGGCCCCTTACTCGCTGCCGATCTCCTTCGAGGAGACAAAGGAAGCGATGGCAATGAACATGAAGAGCCGTCACGAGGCTGTCCGCCTGCTGAAGGAAGGTACGACCATCGTGGTGTTTCCGGCCGGTGGTGTCGCTACAGCAAAGAAGGGTTTCGGCCGCGCCGAGGACCTGCCTTGGAAAATGTTCCCGGCCAAGCTCATCCAGGCGGCGCGCGCCAGCGTGCTGCCGATCTATTTCGAGGGCCAGAACGGCCGCCTCTTCCATCTCGCCAGCCGGGTTTCGATGACGCTGCGTCTGTCGCTGCTGATCCGCGAATTTCGCCGTCTCTCAGGCAGCACGATCACGGCGCATGTCGGCAGGGTATTGTCCTGGGAAGAATTGAGCAGCGGCAGCGACCGCAAGGATCTGCTCGTCCGCCTCTTTGACGCTGTCTTCTCGATGGCGCCGAAGAAGAAAGCCTTCCTCAAGCGCGCAAGCTGAAATTTCCCGATCGTTCGGATGCGGCGACGTCAGTCGAGGCTGGCGCCATCGCCGTTTTGAAGATCCTCATAGGACGGCAAAGCCGGCTGCGGCGGAATCTCACCGCCGGGCTGCGGCACGCCCTTCGGCCCGGCGGCGGCCGGTCCCGGGGATAAGGCTGTCGCAGCCGGGGCAATCGGCTGCTGGGCCTGCTGGTTCTTCATCAGCACTTCGACATCGGTATTGACGCCGGCAGCGACGGTGAAGTCACGCTGATAGATCTTGTCCTTGTTGCGGGCGACCGCCGTATACTCACCTTCGGACAGGACCATGGTCGGAAAGGCGCTCACGCTTTCGCCGACGCTGTCGCCTGCTGCCGTCAGGATCGACCAGGCCGTATCGGCTATCGCTTCGCCACCGGTTTCCGAAACCAGCTTGAAATTGATCTGTGCCGCCCTGTGCTGGATCGTCGCTTCGGTGAGCTTGCCCGCCTCCACCTGGATGTCGGCCCGGATGCTCGCGTTCACGTCGCCGTATTCGGAAACGACATGATAGGTGCCGGCGTTGAGACGCACGACCGTATTCGGCGGCACATCGGCCATGACAAGGCCGCGTTCGCCATCGTCGCGCACCTCGGCGGAATAGATCGAGAAGCTCAGCTGATCCGGGCGAATACGGACGTCGGAGCCGGAGACGGCATTGAGCAGCAGCCCGCCGGCATCGAGAACCATGACCTGTTTATCGACCTCGCCATCATCCGGCACCGTCAGCTTCTTGGTGACGCCGGCGCGGCCGAAGGAAACATTGACGAAATAATCTCCGGCAGCGAGCTGGAAGGCCGCAGTGCCGCCACGAGAACTGGCGATCAGCGGCAGCTTGCCGTCATTTCCAGCAACAGGGCTGAATACATACCAGGAAAGCCCGTCTTCAACCGGCGCGCCATCGGCCGTCAATTTGGCTTCCAGCGAGACATCACGCAGGCGCACGCCTTCCTGAGCCGCACCCGGCGCGATGAACGCGTTGAGCTTCGGCATTTTGGGCGTGGATTCAAGCTGCTTGAATTCCTTGAAGGCATCCTGGGCGGCAGCGCCAAACGGCGTCAGCATCAGGGCAAGAGCAAGGCCGATCCGTGCAAAAGGCAAAATGCCAGACATCCTGTTCGTGAACCGATTGACTTCTGAAATCGCAAAGTCCACTTCAAGACCAATGCCGTGGCAAATTCAAGACCTCCGGCCTCCCTCTGCATACAAATGAGAGTTTCCCCCGCATGAAATCCGATATCAAGCTGATCGATTACCTCTCCGTGCGCCGCTCCATCCCCGCGTTCCAGATGTGCGAACCTGGACCGGAGAAGCCGGAAATCGAAGAAATCCTGCGCCTTGCTTCACGCGTTCCCGATCACGGCAAGCTCGCCCCCTGGCGCTTCATCGTCTATCGCGGCGAGGAACGCGTGCGGCTTGGCGAAGAACTGCTGAAGCTTGCCCTCGAAGCAAAACCCGATCTGTCCGAGGAAATGATCCAGGTGGAGCGTACGCGCTTTACCCGTGCGCCCGTCATTGTCGGCATCGTCAGCAAGGCTGGCCCGCATTTCAAAATCCCGGAATGGGAGCAGATCATGTCGGCGGGCGCGCTATGCCTCAATGTCATCCTGGCCGCCAATGCGCACGGCTATGTCGCCAACTGGCTGACGGAATGGTTCGCCTTCGACGAGCGCGCCTATCCACTGCTCGGCGTCCAGCCGGGAGAAAAGGTTGCCGGCTTCATCCATATCGGTTCGACGACCTTTCCGCCCGTCGAGCGTCCGCGCCCTGAACTGAGCGAAACGGTCACCTGGGTCGGCGGGGAAGACTGATGTTCTATACGACGGACACCAATCGGCACGGGCTGGCGCATGATCCCTTCAAGGCGATCGTGGCACCACGCCCGATCGGCTGGATCGGCAGCAAGGGCAGGGACGGAACGCTCAATCTTGCGCCCTATTCCTTCTTCAACGCGGTAGCCGACAAGCCGAAGCTGGTGATGTTTTCGTCGATTGGGCACAAGCACAGCCAGCGAAATGCCAAGGAGACCGGTGTTTTCACGTGCAATTTCGTCAGCCGTAATCTGGCGGAGAAGATGAACCTTTCCTCGGCAGCACTACCCTACGGTACGAGCGAATTCGAATTCGCAGGATTGACACCGAAGCAGGCCGAACTGATCGATGCGCCCTATGTGGCTGGGGCTTTTGCCGTGCTGGAATGCAAGGTGACCGAGATCATCGAGCCGAAGACGCTGTCCGGCGAGCCGACCGAGAATGTCTTCGTTTTCGGGCAGGTCGTCGGCATCCATATCGATGAGGCTATCATCAGCAATGGCCGGTTCGACGAGGCGCTGGCGCGCCCGGTCGCGCGCATGGGCTATATGGACTATTGCGAAGGAAGCGAGGTCTTCGAGATGTTCAGGCCGAAGATCTGACAGTTTCCACGTAAGGCCGCGCAAACCCTAATAAATATGGTGAACCAATCATAAACTTTTTCAGGCTACCGTCGCTGTATTGAATGAGACGCGAAGGAATCGCGTTCAGTGCTGGGGCGTGGTCGTGATCATAGAGGCATTTCTTCGTTGGGCCGAGACGGCCAAGACCGCCGACAGGGCGGCCGCTGCAAATGCCCTCGGACGCGTCTACCTCAGATGCGAAATGTCGGATGAGCGGCGCGACGCAGCTGAGAAGGCAATGACCTATCTGCTCGACGATCCGTCGCCGCGTGTGCGCTTAGCGCTCGCCGAAGCGATCGCCTGGGCGCCGCATGCACCGCGCAACATCATTCTTTCGCTCGCCGAAGACCAGCCGGAGATCGCCTGCCATGCGGTCACCTGCTCGCCCATCCTGACCGACGCCGATCTCGTCGATCTCGCAGCACGCGGCAGTGGCACGACACGGATGCTGATTGCGGCACGCGCCCATGTGACGCGCCCGGTTTCCGCAGCACTTGCCGAGGTTGGCGATGAGGACGAAGTTCTCTGCCTCCTGGAAAATGATGGCGCCACGATTTCCACCCAGTCCCTGAAACGGATTGCCGAACGGCTTGGCGATGTCAGCGGCATCAGAAACCTGCTTCTCGACCGCATCGACCTACCGGCAGATGCCCGCCAGCTTCTGACACAGCATGTCAGCAATGCGCTGGTCGGCCTGCCGCTGGCGCAGGCGGCAATCGGCCTGCAGAGGCTGCAGCGCATCAGCCGTGAAGCGACCGAAGCGGCAATCGTTTCCATTGCCGGAGATATCGCGCCCATCGAAGTGCCTGATCTGGTCGAACATCTTCGCCTGAACGACCGTCTGACGCCGTCCTTCCTCATGCACGCACTCTGCTGCGGCAAGGTGGAGTTCTTCGCCTGCGCCATCGTCAATCTGTCCGGATGCAGCGACCGGCGCGTACGGGCAATCCTTGCCACCGGCCGCATGCATGCCGTGCGCGCGCTCTATGAATCGGCAGGTCTGCCGCGGGATATCAGCATCATCTTCGTGGAAGCGACGTTCCTATGGCGTGAGGCTTCCCGCAAGACATCGACCTCGCTGCTCGGCAGCATCTGCGGGCGTCTGCTTCAGAAATTCCACGGCCGGGTAGGGCAGCATGATGCCGTCGGCGAGCTGCTCGATATGGTGGAGAAGCTGCATGTGGCCGAGCAGCGCCGTTCGGCCCGTGTCTATGCGTCGCTGGCTGCTGCCTAGTCGGTAAAGCGAGCAGCGGCCCAGGAATAGCTCGCTGAGACGAAATGCAATGGCTTCGCCAGGGTATTCTTCACATCCTGACCGGAAGGCAGATTGGCGCGAACACGCCCGGCAACATTGTCCACGAAAGCGCCAATGCCATCCTGTTGTTCGGCGACCTCGGGCGCTGTTGGAGCGGATGGTGCCGGCTTGGCCGGTTCGGCAGCGGCAAGGGATTTCGGCGCCTCGCAGACCGCAATGACCGTCGGATAGCTGGCATTGGCGTAGTTTTTCAGCCGTTGTTCAGCCTCGGCATCGCAGGCGACGACGGTTTCCCAGTGCTTGTCCACCGTGGCCACATAATTGCATTGGCTGACGGAATCGTCGCAACCGAGGATCGTCATGGCGATGAGGACGGCTTGCATATATTGCCTCCATGGCTATTGAGCGTGTCATCACCTTCGACAGCACAATTCCAACGGAATGAAGGCAGCGACGTTAACTCCCCGTCATCCGGGAAAATTTGCGCCCTTCGTCGCAAAAGGAGAGAAAATGCCTGTCACCATCGCTCTGGAATCGCCGCGCCAGGATGGCGTGATCCGCCTTCTTGATCTCTCCGATGCGTATGCGCAGTCGCTCTATCCGCCCGAGAGCAACCATCTCGTCGATATCTCGACGCTGGAAAAGCCGTCGGTGAGCTTCCTCGTGGCGCGCAACGACGACGAGATCGTGGGCTGCTGCGCGCTGGTCGAGGCGGGCGACGGCACGGCCGAGATCAAGCGCATGTTCGTCGACCCGCAAGCGCGGGGCCTGAAGGTCGCAAGCCGGCTGATGGACCGATTGGAGGAAATTGGCTTGGAGAAAGGGTTTGCAGCAGTGCGTCTGGAAACCGGCATCTCCCAGCCCGAGGCGATCGGCCTCTACAGGAAATACGGATACATCGAAATCGAGCCCTTCGGCTCCTATCAGCCAGATCCGCTCAGCCTGTTCATGGAAAAACGGCTGACTGTCTGACGACCTTCGCCGACGGGGAAATCAGCCCTCGGCGGCGCGTTGCACCGGGGGGGCTTGCTCGTCGAGGAGGATCTGCGGGCCCGTATCGGCGGTGCGGACCTCATGTATCCATTCCCGCCAGATAGCGACCAGGAGCGCCATCAGCACCGGGCCGATGAAGAGGCCAAGGAAGCCCATCGTCTTCACGCCGCCGACCAGACCGAAGAAAGTCGGCAGGAACGGCAGCTTGATCGGTCCGCCGACGAGCTTCGGGCGTAGCGTCTTGTCGACGATGAAGAGTTCGACCGTGCCCCAGACGAAGAGGCCGATACCGGCGACATGCGAACCGCTGGCGAGCAGATAGACGGATACCAGCGTGAAGGAGAGCGGCGCGCCACCCGGGATCAGCGCCATGACGCCGGTCAGCACGCCAAGCGTGACCGGAGAGGGCACGCCGGCGATCCAATAGGCGACGCCGAGCACGATGCCTTCACCGATGGCAATCAGCGTCATGCCCATGACGGTCGAACTGATCGTGGCAGGCACGACGCGGGAAATACGCTCCCAGCGGTTCGGCAGGATGCGCTCGCCCAGCATGTCGATCTGCTTTGAGAAGGAGAAGCCGTCGCGATAGACGAAGAAGAGCGCAATCAGCATGAACAGCAGCGTCAGGAGCAGGTGGAAGGCGCCGCCGCCCGCCGCCAGAACCGCGCGGTAAATGTTGCCGATATGAGCGCCGCTGACGGCCTGGATGAGTTCACCCATGGCGCCGGGGCTGCCGATATATTTCGTCCAGAGCTCATCGAGATAGGGACCGGCGAACGGCAGCGCGATGATCCATTGCGGCGTTTCCGCCCCGAAGCGGTTGGCGTGAATCGCCCAGGCAACCCAGGTGCGCACTTCACCGGTCGTATAGGCAACGGCAAGGCCGATCGGAATGACGAGGAAGGTGAGAATAAGGATGATTGCGATGGTCGCGGCAATGGTCGTATTGCCGCCCACGCGGGCGAGGAGCTTGCGGTAAAGCGGCCAGCTCGCAAAGCCGATGACGAGGGCTGCAAGCACCGGCACCACGAAGCCGTAGAAGAAGTAGACGCCGGCCGCGGCAACGAGCACGAGCAGCCAGCGAGCAGCCGAAATGGAGGGTATCAGCGGCGTACGTATCGTCGCCGATGGCCCCAGCCATCGCGGCTCCGTATTGGTTTTCTGACGGTCAAACACACCCACGCGCGCCTCTTTTTATTGTTGTCCTAGTTTATGGGCTATGAACCGGGCGGTTTCAAGGTCCGCCCGGATAAAGCGTATACAAAGCGTGGCTGTTTTTAGCTTCCGATCGCCTCGATATTATTGAGGGCGGTGGTTGATCTTGAAGGCGTAGAACTGACTCTTCTGGCCGGTCGAGAAATTATTGTCCGAACCGAGGATCAGGACATCAGTACCGTCCTTCGCCTTGCCGATTGCCATGGCCTCGATGTTGTCGGGCGTCAGGCCGATGGCGCGCAGATCCAGCACCTGGCTTTTGCGGGCCGGGACGACGCGCTGGTCGCTCTTGGCAAGCGAGGCGATGGCGGAGACATCGGTCGCGCCGTCGAGATCCATCATGAAAAGCTTGACGTTGTTGCCGAAGCCCTGGGCATAGCTGCGCTCGACGGCAAGCAGGCGGTGATCATCGAGCGCAATCATTTCCGACATGCCGTTGTCGTTGCCGCCGTCGGCCTTCGTGGCGGCCTGCGGGATTGGCGAGACCGGATAGACATACTGAGTCTTCGGCTCCCCGGTTGCGCCGTCATAGCGGATAATGCGCGACAGGCTGCCTGTCGTCAGGCTGGGATTCGGGCCGTCCTGATAGAGGGCTGCCTCTACGCCGACGAAGACATCACCGGATGGAGACACTGCGATATCCTCGAAAGCGAGATTGTCGCGGATGCCGGTCGACTTGTCGGCGGTCGGTGCAAAACCGTCGGGCAACTTGAACTCGCGCACGAAGGCGCCATCAGGAGAGGTGACGCGCACGAAGGGGGCGATCAGCGCCTTAGCGTCGCCTTCGCTACCCCAGTAAATGCCGTCCTTGCCGAAGCGGATGGATTCAGGATCGACGGTGCGCGAGGCAAAAGGCTGGCCGTTCTTGTCCTGGAGGGTGACATGCTTGACGACGGTGACGCCCTTCAGGCCGGCGGCGCCGACATCGATATCAAGATCGTAGAAGCGGGCCGGGGCCTTTTCGGAGCGATCGTCGCTGATGGCAATGTAATGGCCAGTGGCGGCATCGAAATCGAGGCCGGAAATGCCGCCGAATTCAACGCCGTTTTCCATCTGACCGGTCGGGATGACGAATTCACCGAGATAGGAAAGGGAGATCGCAGCGGCGCAATCGCCGAAGGGGCAGGCGGTCTCGACGGTCGCGCCAATATCGGTTGCGAAAACGGAAGCGGTGCTGGACAGGAAAACGAAAGCGGCAGTCGCGAGAAAACGCTTGGTCATGGCAAATATCCGGCAAAGGGTTGAAACAAGAGGGCCGGCGCTGCAGTGACCTCTCGGGAGGGCAGAGCGCCGGCCGTTCTATTGCGCCGGTATTTTGACGGAAGCGTAACGGTTCTTCGTCAGTTCTATGAATTCGCCAAGGCTTAAATATCGAGGTCTTCGGCGAAAGCTGCACGTTCCTGGATGAAACGGAAGCGTGCCTCGGCCTTTGTCCCCATCAGGTCGTCGACGGCATTGCGCGTGCCTTCGAAATCCACCTCGTCGATCAGCACGCGCAGAAGCGTGCGCTTAGACGGGTCCATGGTGGTTTCCTTGAGCTGGGCGGGCAGCATTTCGCCGAGACCTTTGAAGCGGCTGATCTCGATCTTGGCCTTGCCCTTGAATTCCGTCTCCATGAGTTCGGCGCGATGCTCATCGTCACGGGCATAGGCAGATTTTGCGCCCTGCGTGATCTTGTAGAGCGGCGGCACGGCGAGGAAGAGATGACCGCCGCGCACAAGCTCCGGCATCTCCTGATAGAAGAAGGTGATGAGCAGCGAAGCGATATGCGCGCCGTCGACGTCGGCATCGGTCATGACGATGATGCGTTCGTAGCGAAGATCCTCTTCGCGATATTTCGAGCGCGTGCCGCAGCCGAGCGCCTGGACGAGATCGGAGATCTGCTGGTTGGCTCCGAGCTTCTCGCGGCCGGCGCTGGCAACGTTGAGGATCTTGCCGCGCAGCGGCAGGATCGCCTGATTGGCGCGATTGCGCGCCTGCTTGGCGGAGCCACCTGCCGAGTCACCCTCGACCAGAAAAAGTTCGGCGCCTTCAGCGGTGTTCTGCGAGCAATCGGCAAGTTTGCCGGGCAGGCGCAGCTTGCGAACCGCGGTCTTGCGGTTGACTTCCTTCTCCTTGCGGCGGCGCAGGCGCTCTTCGGCTCGCTCGATCACCCAGTCGAGAAGCTTCTCGGCTTCACCCGGATTATCGGCGAGATAGTGATCGAACGGGTCACGCAGAGTGTTTTCGACAAGGCGCTGGGCTTCGACCGTCGCCAGTCGATCCTTCGTCTGGCCGACAAATTCCGGTTCGCGGATGAAGACCGAGAGCATGCCGACGGCCGAAATCATCACGTCGTCGGTGGTGATCTGTGCAGCGCGCTTGTTCTGCGTCAATTCGGCATAACTCTTCAGGCCCTTGGTCAGCGCGATGCGCAGACCCGCCTCATGCGTGCCACCTTCGGGTGTCGGAATGGTGTTGCAATAGGAGTGAACCTGCGGATCGCCGCCATACCAAGTGATCGCCCATTCCAGCGCACCGTGGCCGGCAACCTTTTCGCTCTTGCCAGCGAAGATTTCGCGGGTGACGGTGAATTCCTTGCCCATCGTCGCCTGCAGGTAATCCTTCAGGCCGCCGGGGAAGTGGAAGACGGCCTTGTCAGGCACGTCGGAGCCTTCGGGCAGCACGCCCGGATCGCAGCTCCAGCGGATCTCGACGCCGCCGAAGAGATAGGCTTTCGACCGGGCCATGCGGAAGACTCGGCCCGCATCGAACTTCGCGTGGTCGCCAAAGATCTGCGGGTCGGGGTGGAAGCGAACCTTGGTGCCGCGGCGATTGTGCACATCACCCAGCTCCTCGATGCCACCCTGCGGCACGCCGCGTGAGAAGCGCTGGCGGTAGAGCTTGCGGTTGCGAGCGACTTCGACTTCGAGAACATCCGACAGTGCATTGACGACGGAGACGCCGACGCCGTGCAGACCGCCAGAGGTCTCATAGGCCTTGCCGTCGAACTTACCGCCGGCATGAAGCTTGGTCATGATGACTTCGAGCGTCGACTTGCCGGGAACCTGCGGATGGTTCTCGACCGGAATGCCGCGGCCGTTGTCGGTGACAGTCAGATAACCCTGAATATCGAGATGCACGTCGATGAAATCGGCATGGCCGGCCACCGCTTCGTCCATCGAGTTGTCGATGACTTCGGCAAAGAGGTGGTGCAGTGCCTTTTCGTCGGTACCGCCGATATACATGCCGGGGCGCATGCGCACCGGTTCCAGACCTTCCAGAACACGGATCGATGAGGCGCCATAATCATCGCCGTTCGACGTTGCCGGGGCAGGGCGCGCGGCAGCGGGTGCCGCAGCCGCGGCGGGCCGTTCGGCAGGTGCCGCAGGCTTTGCAGCCTCCTCCTGCTTTTGCGCGAGGGGCATTCCGGAAAAGAGGTCGTTGCTGTCTTCCATGGAACCGTTCAGATCTTCATTCTCGTGAAGGGCCGCCGCTGGCCCACAATAGTCGCGGTCCGTATCGCGTTTGCGAATCAGGGGAATTCTGACAGAAAGCGCCCCGATACGCGACGCGCCCCGGATTTGCGGAGCTTTTCAAGATGTGATTTGCGTTGCCGGGCGCCGAATGGCAAGTCGCGGCAGCTCTTTGGGAACCATCTGCATGCCGATGTCCACAAGTCATTGCACCATAATCACTGCAATTGCGGCCTTTTTCCTGTCCGCGGCTGTCACGACCACCTCGGCCGAGACGTTGCCGCCCTACAAGGACGATCTGTTTTCGACGCAGAAAGTGCTGCAGACGGGCGATGACGGCGCATCGGAAGTGATCGATTACGACGAGATGCGCGACATTAATGGGCGCGACCAGATCCCTCAAAAGCGGGTACAGCAGAAATATGTCTCGCTCGGCATCAAGAAACTGCAGGCGGACGAAACGCTGTCGCTCGACGGCGTTAAGCTCGATGTCACCAGGGTGGGACCGGCTGAGAATGCCGCCTTCACGGTCATCTTCATACACGGCCGCGACGGCGACCGGCGCCTCGGCGCCAACGACTATTCCTTCGGCGGCAATTTCAACCGGCTGAAGAACCTTACGGCCGGTAATGGGGGCGTCTACTATTCGCCGACGGTCAAAACCTTCGACGCCACTGGCGTGACCGCCATTGCCGGGCTCATCCGCTATGCAAACGCGCAGTCTCCCGGCCGCCCGGTCATTCTCAGCTGCGCCTCGATGGGCAGCCAGATCTGCTGGGGCATCACCCGTGACGCCGAGAGCGTCAAACGGCTGAAGGGGATGCTGATCATGAGCGGCGTCTCGGACCCGGATTTTGCGAAAAGCCCATTCTACAAGGCCAAGCTGCCGCTGTGGTTTGCCCATGGCAGCCGTGACCCTGTCTATGCCGCCACCGACCAGCAGGCGCTGTACGAAAAGCTCCACAAGGCAAAATACCCGACGCATTTCACGCTCTTCCAGAATGGCAATCATGGGACGCCGATCCGCATGATCGACTGGCGCAGAGTGCTGAACTGGGTTCTGGCGTCCTGAGCGGGCAGATTCCAGGTCACATAGGGCTTTCAGGCCATCATATTTCGCCGAGGCCACCCCAGGCGCTTTCCTTTGAGCCACGCTTTTGCTAAGGCCGCCGGATATGCGGATTTTGGGAGAGCAGCATGACACCTGACGTACGCCCGCTCGTGGCGGGGAACTGGAAGATGAACGGCACGCGCGATTCATTGGACCAGATCAAGGCGATTGCCCAGGGCGTCATGGTTCCCTTGTCCGACAAGGTCGAAACGCTGATCTGCCCGCCGGCGACACTGCTTTACGTCTCGACCGCGCTTGCGACCGACAGCCCACTTGCGATCGGCGGACAGGATTGCCATCAGGCCCAGTCCGGCGCGCATACTGGCGATATTTCGGCCGACATGATCGCCGATTGCTTCGGCACTTACGTGATCGTTGGCCATTCGGAACGGCGCATCGACCATGCCGAGACCGACCATATGATCCGCGGCAAGGCACAAGCCGCCTATCAGGCGGACCTGACGGCGATCGTCTGCGTCGGCGAGACCGGCGAAGAGCGCGACGCCTATCAGACGCTCGACATTCTCAAGCGCCAGCTTTCCGGCTCGCTGCCGGGGGAAGCAACTGCTGACAATACCGTCATTGCCTATGAGCCCGTCTGGGCGATCGGCACCGGGCTGACACCGACGGCAAAGGATGTGGAAATCGCCCATGCCTTCATCCGCTCCGAACTCGTCCACCGCTTCGGTGATGAGGGCAAGGGCATGCGCATTCTCTATGGCGGCTCGGTCAAGCCCGGCAATGCCCGCGAACTGCTTGCCGTCGACAATGTCGATGGCGCGCTGATCGGCGGGGCGAGCTTGAAAGCCACCGACTTCCTCGCCATCTACGGCACATACGAGGCGCTGCTCGCCTGAGTCGATTGCATATTCCTGGCCGAAGGGCTTGGAATAGCTGATGACCTCATGTAAAGAGCCGCCAGATTATTACTTTATGTCCGTCCTCAGACGGGCAGGACTGGACCCATGCAGACCGTATTGATTGTCATCCATCTCATGATCGTGCTCGCGCTCGTCGGCGTCGTGCTCATCCAGCGCTCCGAAGGCGGCGGTCTCGGTATCGGCGGCGGATCGGGCTTCATGTCGGCCCGCGGCACGGCCAATGCGCTGACGCGCACGACGGCGATCCTGGCGACGCTGTTTTTCCTTACTTCGCTCGGCCTCGGCATCCTGACCCGTTACGAAAGCCGCCCGACCGATATTCTCAATCGCATTCCGGCAACGAGCGGGCAGGGCAACGGCATTCTCGATTCGCTCGGCGGTGGCAACACGCCGGCTCCGGCTCAGCCTGCCGATAACAGCGGCATTCCGAATGGCGGCGCTGCGGCTCCGGCACCGGCTGCCCCGGCAACGCAAGCTCCTGCAACTCAGGCACCGGCTGCAAGCGCCCCTGCGGTGACCGCTCCGGCTGCTCCGACGACGACGACGGCTCCGGCTCAGCCTGAGGCTCCGGCCGCGACCGCGCCGGCACAGCCTTCCGGCGTCCCCACGGGACAATAAGCCGGTCCAGAAAATAAACCGCCGGCAGGCCCTCGGGTCTGCCGGTTTTCTTTTGTTCAGATTCCTGCGCCACGCACCAAAAGTTCTGGAAAAGAATTTTTGGGCTGGTGGAATCGTTTTTGAAAAGGTATCCGGTGACTCCCATGGCGCGATACGTATTCATCACTGGCGGCGTGGTTTCTTCCCTCGGAAAAGGAATTGCGGCCGCGGCTCTCGGAGCGTTGTTGCAGGCCCGTGGTTATCGGGTCCGGCTTCGCAAACTTGACCCCTATCTGAACGTGGATCCGGGCACTATGAGCCCGACCCAGCACGGCGAAGTCTTCGTCACCGACGACGGCGCGGAGACCGACCTCGATCTCGGCCACTACGAGCGTTTTACCGGACGCTCGGCGACCAAGACCGACAACATCACCACCGGCCGAATCTACAAGAACATCATCGACAAGGAACGCCGCGGTGACTATCTCGGCGCGACCGTTCAGGTCATCCCGCACGTCACCAACGAGATCAAGGATTTCGTCATCGAAGGCAATGACGACTATGATTTCGTCATCTGCGAAATCGGCGGCACGGTCGGCGATATCGAGGCGATGCCTTTCATGGAAGCGATCCGCCAGCTCGGCAACGACCTGCCGCGCGGCACCGCAATCTACGTCCACCTGACCCTGATGCCGTACATTCCGGCAGCGGGCGAGCTGAAGACCAAGCCGACGCAGCATTCCGTCAAGGAACTGCAGGCGCTCGGCATTCATCCCGATATCCTGCTGGTGCGCGCCGACCGGGAAATCCCGGAAGCCGAACGCCGCAAGCTGTCGCTGTTCTGCAACGTGCGCCCTTCCGCCGTCATTCAGGCACTCGACGTTGCCAATATCTACGACGTGCCGATGGCCTATCACAAGGAAGGCCTCGACGACGAAGTGCTTGCCGCCTTCGGCATCGAGCCGGCTCCCAAGCCGCGCCTCGACCAGTGGGAAGAGGTCTGCAACCGCATCCGTACGCCGGAAGGTGAGGTCACGATCGCGATCGTCGGCAAATATACCGGCCTCAAGGATGCCTATAAGTCGCTGATCGAAGCGCTGCATCACGGTGGCATCGCCAACCGCGTCAAGGTCAAGCTCGAATGGATCGAGTCGGAGGTCTTCGAAAAGGAAGATCCGGCACCGTATCTCGAGAAGGTGCACGGCATTCTGGTGCCGGGCGGCTTCGGCGAGCGCGGTTCGGAAGGCAAGATCCATGCTGCGCGTTTTGCCCGTGAGCGCAAGGTGCCGTATTTCGGTATCTGCTTCGGCATGCAGATGGCCGTCATCGAGGCTGCGCGCAACCTCGCCGATGTCTCGAACGCCTCCTCGACCGAATTCGGCCCGACGCCGGAGCCGGTTGTCGGCCTGATGACGGAATGGGTGAAGGGCAACGAGTTGCAGAAGCGCACGGCAGCGGGCGATCTCGGCGGCACGATGCGTCTCGGTGCCTACAAGGCGTCCCTGAAGAAGGGCACGAAGATTTCGGATATATACGGCTCGACCGATATTTCCGAGCGTCACCGCCATCGCTACGAAGTCAATATCGACTACAAGGACCGGCTGGAAAACTGCGGCCTCGTCTTCTCGGGCATGTCGCCTGACGGTGTCCTGCCTGAGACGATCGAATATCCCGACCATCCCTGGTTCATCGGCGTTCAGTACCATCCTGAACTGAAGTCCCGCCCGCTCGATCCGCATCCGCTCTTTGCAAGCTTCATCGAAGCGGCGACGGAACAGAGCCGATTGGTCTAATTCTTCGCTGTTACACAATTCCAGCCGCTCCCTCCGAAACGAGGGAGCGGCTTTTTTCATTCCGTCACGCCGCCTGCGGCAGCGGTCCCACGTAGACCGAGCGGGGACGAATGAGACGACCTTCCAGCCCCTGTTCGCGGGCATGGGCGACCCAGCCGACAGTGCGGCCGATCGCAAAGACGCCGGTAAAGGCATCGCGCGGGAAGCCGAGGCTTTCCAGAAGCAACGCGGTATAGAATTCCACATTCACATCCAGTGGTCGGTCTGGCTTGCGCTCCTTCAGGATCGCGAGCGCTGCCTGCTCAACGGCTTCGGCAAGCGCGATGCGGCCGGTATTCACCTGACCTGCGGCAACAAGCGGCTTCAGCGCATTTTTCAGCGCATCGGCACGCGGGTCGCGCACGCGGTAAACACGGTGGCCGAAGCCCATCAGCCGTTCGCCGCGATCGAGCGCCGAGCGCAGCCAGGGGCCGGCATTGGCATCGCTCCCGATACCGTCAAGCATATCGAGCACCGGCCCCGGCGCGCCCCCATGCAGCGGCCCCTTCAGTGCGCTGATCGCCGCCAGCACCGAGGAGGTGAGGCCGGCGCGGGTGGAGGCGATGACGCGCGATGCGAAGGTCGAGGCGTTGAGGCCGTGATCGGAGATCGTTACGAGATAGGTGTCGAGTGCACCCGTCTGCTCGGCGCTCGGCACCGTGCCCGATAGCATCCGCAGGATATCGGCTGACTGCGACGAGCCGGCATCGGGCTTTATCGGCTTCTCGCCGCGCTGCAGGCGCAGAACCGCCGGCAGGAAGACAGCGGGTGCTGCAAGCAGGCGAAGCGCAGTATCGATATCTTCACCGTCCGGCAACCGGGCGACGAGTGCTCGCATCGCATCGACCGGCGGCAGCGCCAGCAAGCGGGAATCGGCGGCTTTGATTTCCGCGAAAACTTCCCGTCGCGCCTGGCCAAGCCGGCGGCGCAACTCGGTTGCATCGAGATGCGGTTCGATCAATCCATCCAGCAGCAGCGCGGCGACATCTTCATAGGTACTGCGCCCGGCCAGATGATCCAGGGATATGCCGCGGATGATCAGCCGGCCCGCTTCGCCGTCGACATCCGAGAGCTGTGTTTCAGCGGCAATGACATCTTCCAAACCATTTTTCATGGGTTTTCTCCTTTACCAGAGGAAAGATCGGACCTAGTTTGGTTGACGTCAATCTTGATGTAATTGATCAATATGAGGTTGCGATGACCTGGGTGACAGCAGAGGAAGCGCTGGCGGAACTCGGCACCAAGCCGCAGACGCTTTATGCCAATGTCAGCCGGGGTCGCATCCGCGCCAAGGCCGACCCAGCCGACCCGCGCCGCAGCCTCTATCAGCAAAGCGACGTCAAACGGCTTGCCGAGCGGCATGCCGGCCGACGTAAGAGCGAGACGGTCGCCGCCGAGGCAATCAGCTGGGGCGATCCCGTGCTGGCATCCGCGATCTCAACCATTGCCGCGGGACGATTGCTTTATCGGGGGCGGGATGCGGCGGAGCTTTCAGTGCATGCGACGCTGGAGGAGACTGCGCTGCTCCTTTGGAATGCGGAAAGTTTTACCTGCGTGCCACCGCGCGCCCCAGAGCCGGCAGCGCCTGCCATTCAGGCTGCACTTATGGCGCTGGCAGGACGGGTGAGCGCAGATCTGCCGTCGCTCGGACGTGCGCGCCCCGCCTTGCAGATGGAAGCATGCAGCGTGCTTTCCACCATTGCCGATGCGCTGGCGCCAGGCCCGACGGACCATTCCCTGCATCACCGTCTTGCTGCCTGCTGGGGCAGGCCGGAGGCCGCCGATTGCCTGCGTCGGGCGCTCGTCATGTTCGCCGATCATGAGCTGAATGCCTCGACCTTCGCTGTCCGCGTCACGGTTTCGACGGGAGCGGCACTTTCTGCGGCCGTGCTCTCGGGTCTCTCGACGCTGACCGGCCCACTGCATGGCTCGGCGTGGCGGAGTATCGATGCCCTTGTCGAAGCCGCATCCAGCATCGGGGCGGAGCGCGCGATCCGCCACCAGTTGCTGCGGGGAAGCAGGCTGGGGGCCTTCGGACATCCGCTTTATCCCGACGGCGATGTGCGGGCACGCGTTCTGCTCTCGTCTTTCGACGTGCCGCCAATCTTCCGCGATGTTCAGCGGGCGGGCGAAGAGATGGTGGGCGAGCCGGTCAACGCCGATTTCGCGCTTGCCGCCATGACGGCCGCCTTCAACCTGCCGGAGGAGGCGCCGATCATCATCTTCGCACTGGCGCGCACAGCCGGCTGGCTGGCGCATGCGATGGAGCAGATCGAAAGCGGCCATCTGATCCGCCCTCGCGCTCGCTACATCGGGCCGTCACCGAGCGGACCCTGAATGTTTCCGAATGGCTTGCACGGCCTCCGATTTTTGCATAGGGAAACCGGCGAATTCAGCTAGTATCGACCGGCCGGCGCCTTCGAGGATGTACCGGCGGTCATGAGAGGCGGATCATGAAAGCCATCCCAGCAATCTCCCTCAGCCTGTTTTTCGCTGTCCTGACCATCGGGCTCCTGCCTCAGGGAGCAGCTTATGCCCAGTCCGCCAGCTGCGCGATTTCGCGGGCGGCGAATGGCAACCAGATCTTCCGCTGCCCTGGCGGCGTCAATATCACCGCCGAACGCGGAGCATCGTTCACACTCATCGATCGCAATCGCGACGGCAGCCCGGATTCGCTGTCATTGCGCAGCAAGGCTGCCCTTGTCGACGTGGACAGCAGCCAGCATCGCGGCGGTTTCCAGGTGGTGACGCCGCAGGCGATCGCGGCCGTTCGCGGCACCCAATGGGCCGTCGATGTCAAAGGCAGCACGACCTCCGTACTGGTCACACGCGGCCGCGTCGGCGTACGCCGTCCGGCAGGGGCAGCCGTCGTGCTTGGACCGGGCGAGGGTGTGGACGTGACGCGCGGAACGGCTGCGCTCACTGTTCGCACCTGGCCGGCGCCCCGCGTCGCGGCTCTTCTTTCACGCCTCGGTCAATAAGCGGTCTCATGAACCACCGGCTTCCGACAGTGATCGCACTGCTGCTCGCCGGTCTGTGGGGCGCTGCCCTCGGCTATTTCCATCTGCAGCAGCAGTCGAACTCCGGCCTGATCGAGCGTGTGGAAGCCACGCTTGTCGATCTGCGCAGCATGATCGTCGGTGTCCGGTCTCCGCCCGATATCGTTTCCATTATCGCGATCGATGACCGCACCGCCGCAGCACATGGCTATCCTCTCAAGCGAGAGACGCTTGCACAACTCGTAACCACCATCGGGGCGTTGAAACCAAGGGCGCTGGCTCTCGATATACTGCTCGTCGATCCCGGCACGGAAGAGGGGGATGCGGCGCTCGCAACGGCGATCAAATCCGCGCCCAGCATCATCGCCGGTGCCGCGACCTTTCCACAAAGTCTCCAGTCGGTGACAGCAAATGCCGAGGATCCGCTTGCAACGGTTCCCGAGGCACAGCAGCTTCTGCTGCCGCAGCCGCGCTTCGCGGAGGCTGCGCCGCTCGGCATCGTCAATGTCGCGACGGACCAGAGCGGCGTGCCGCGTTTCATCCCGCTGTTTTCTCGCGCCGCCGACCGTCTGGACGCAGCCTTTCCTTTGCGCGCGGCCTCGATTGCGCTCGGGGCCGAACCCTTGATCGAAAACGATGGCATCCGGCTCGGTGCTCACCGCATTCCAACGGATACGGGCCAGCGCCTGCCGCTGACGTTCTATGGTCCTGCGGGCAGCATCAGCACCTTCAGCGCTGCCGATGCGCTCGATGGCAAGCTGCCGGCGGATGCCATCACCGGCAAGGTTGTGGTGATCGGCGCAACAGTCACCGGCGGCGGCGATGTCTTTCCCACACCGTTCGATCCCATCCTGCCGGGTGTCGAAGTCATGTCGACGGCAATCACCCATCTGATCGCCGGCGATGGCATGGTCCGCGACAGCAGAACACGGCAGGCGGATGCCGGCATTGCGACGGCCTTGCCTGTTCTCCTGGTCGCGCTGGTCGCGTGGCGCCGCAGCGCTCTCGGCTCCATCATCATATGCCTCACGGTCATTGCCTGGGCGATGCTCAACCTTGCCGCTTTCGCGAACGGTTACTGGCTGAGTGCTGCATTGCCGATTGCGGCTGCACTCCCGCCTGCGATTATTTTCGGCGCCGCAGAACTCTGGCGCGATCGCCGCCGTGCGCGGCACTTTGCCGATCAATCCGAGCGCCTGCAGCGCATCGAGGCGCCCGGCCTCGGGGAGTGGCTGGCGCGCGACCCGGCATTCCTGGCCGAGCCCGTGCGGCAGAATGCTTCCGTCGTCTTCATCGATCTCTCGGGCTTCACCGGCCTCAGCGAAGCGGTTGGACCGGCCATGGTGCGCGAGATCCTCAGCAGCTTCTTTGAACTGATCGATGAGGAAGTACGGCTTCTCGGCGGGGCGATCACCAGCTTCATGGGCGACGGCGCCATGATCCTCTTCGGATTGCCGGCACCGGCGGCGGACGATGCGGCGCGGGCCGCAGCCTGCGCCATACGGCTTGCCGATCGCACGCGCCTCTTCCTTGCAGGCCATCCTGAGCTTCGGCGCAGGAAGATAGGCTTCAAGCTCGGCGCCCATTGCGGCCCGATCGTCGCTTCGCGTCTTGGCACCGGCGACCGGCAGCAGATCACCGCGACGGGCGATACCGTCAATGTCGCGCAGCGGCTGATGGAAGTGGCGGCAAGCCGCGGTGCGGAGCTTGCGCTCAGCGCGGGACTGCTCGACGCCGCCGGTCCCGATGCCATTCCCTTGCACACGGGCCGGTTGGCCGGACCGTTCGATACGAAGCTTCGCGGCCGCTCCGGCGGCATCGCCATCTACACATGGCGCGGCGAGACACTTTGACATTCGCAGCCGGAGCGAGTAGGAACGGCCAACTCTTCGGCCGGACGTTTCCGGCTACGGCGCTCGCTGCGCCTGACAGCTCCGAAAGATCGAACAAATGACTGACTATAACGGCGTCTCTCCGGCGATCGCCAAGGCGTTGCAGAAGCGCGGCTATACAGAGCTTACCCCCGTCCAGAAGGCGATGCTCGATCCGGCGCTCGCAGAATCTGACGCTCTCGTTTCCGCCCAGACCGGCTCGGGCAAGACCGTTGCCTTCGGCCTGGCGCTTGCGCCGACGCTGCTTGAAGGCGCCGAGCGTTTCGGGCCAGCCGCCGCACCTCTTGCTCTCGTGATCGCGCCGACGCGCGAACTGGCACTGCAGGTCAAGCGCGAGCTGGAATGGCTTTACGAAATGGCGGGCGCCGTGATCGTCAGCTGCGTCGGCGGCATGGATATCCGCAGCGAGCGCCGTGCGCTGGAACGCGGTGCGCATATCGTCGTTGGCACGCCGGGACGTCTCTGCGACCACATCCGCCGCCATGCGCTCGACATGAGCGAGCTCAAGGCTGCCGTGCTGGATGAGGCAGACGAGATGCTCGATCTCGGCTTCCGCGAAGATCTGGAATTCATCCTCGAAGCGGCGCCCGATGAGCGCCGTACCCTGATGTTCTCGGCAACGGTTCCAGCTGCGATCGCCAAGCTCGCCAAGAGCTATCAACGCGATGCCGTGCGCATCAGCACGCAGGCGGAAGAGAAGCAGCATATCGATATCGACTACCGCGCGCTCGTCGTTTCTCCAAGCGACCGTGAAAACGCCATCATCAACGTGCTGCGTTATTACGAGGCGCGCAATGCGATCGTCTTCTGTTCGACGCGTGCGGCCGTCAATCACCTGACGGCACGGTTCCACAACCGCAATTTCAATGTCGTGGCACTCTCCGGCGAATTGACCCAGAACGAGCGCAGCCATGCGCTGCAGGCCATGCGCGACGGACGCGCGCGCGTCTGCATCGCGACCGATGTCGCCGCACGCGGCATCGACCTGCCGGGCCTCGATCTCGTCGTGCATGCCGACCTGCCGACCAATCCGGAAACGCTGCTGCATCGCAGCGGCCGTACGGGCCGTGCGGGACGCAAGGGCGTCAGCGCGCTCATCGTGCCGCTCAACGTTCGCCGCAAGGCAGAGCGACTGCTGGAAAATGCCGGCATCAATGCCACCTGGGCACGTCCGCCGTCCGTCGAAGAAGTGACCGAACGCGACGACGAGCGGCTGCTCGCAGATCCGATCTTTGCCGACAAGCCGCAGGATGAAGAACAGGATCTCGTACAGAAGCTGATCGCCAGCCATGGTGCCGAGACGCTTGCCGCCGCTTTCGTGCGCCTCTACCGCGCCAATCAATCGGCGCCGGAAGACCTGATCGAGGTTTCGGTGCAGGACGACCGCGCCCGCAAACGCCGCGACAACGGCGAGGCACGCGAATTTGCTCCGGCGCAGAAGGGACCGCGCGACGACTTCGGTCCGAGCGTCTGGTTCTCGGTCTCCGTCGGCCGCAAGCAGAATGCCGAGCCGCGCTGGCTGATCCCGATGCTCTGCCGCAACGGCAATCTCACGAAGCGTGAGATCGGCGCGATCAAGATGCAGCCGGATGAAACCTTTGTGGAAATTGCTGCTGATAGCGCCGATGGTTTTCTCGGCGCGCTCGGCCCGAACAAGACGATGGAACGCGGTATCCGCGTGGTCAGGCTGAACGGCATGCCCGATTTCAGCAAACCGGCTGCCAAACCCTTTGCCAAGAAGCCGTTCGAGGATCGTGGCGATGATCGTTTCCGCGGCGAGAAGCCGAAGGGCAAGTTCGGCAAGGACAGGCCCGCCAGCGCCGAGCGTCAGGACGACAAGCCCTGGACGAAGAAAGGCCCGAAGCCGAAATTCGAAGGCGGCAAGTTCGAAGGCGGCAAGGGCAAGTTCGGTAAGAAAAAGGACCGCTAACGCAGTCGCCGGCCGCACTGGTAAGGCAATGCGGCCGGCATGCAGCGAAGGTCTCAGATATGTTCGTCTTGACCGGCTGCTGCGAGGATGAGATCGGCGACGGCGCGCGGCTGCGAGATCAGCGAAACGTGGCTGGCGTCGAGCTCCACAGTGGTCGCATTCATGCGCTTTGCCATGAAGCGTTCGAGATCGGGATTGATGGTGCGGTCGTTCTTCGAAACGGCGTACCATGACGGCTTGGAGCGCCAGGCGGCAACCGTTGTCTTGGCAGTGAACAGCGTATCGGAAATGCGGCCCTGCACGGCATAGAGCGCCTTGGCGCGGGCAACCGGCAGATCGCCGGCGAAGTCTCTCACGAAAGCTTCCTCGCTCAACTGGGCGTAACCGCCATTGTGAACAAGGCCGGCACTGGCCGGCGGCGTCGGATATTGCTTGGCAAGCGCGGTATAATCCTCGCCGGCATCCGGTGCGCGAGCGGCGATGTAGACGAGTGCCGTGACCTTGGGATCGACACCAGCTTCGGTGACGAGCATGCCGGAATAGGAATGGCCGACCAGCACGGTCGGACCATCCATCAGCGCCAGGATACGCTTGGTGGCTTCGACGTCGTCGGCAAAAGAGGTGAGGGGGTTTTGAACGGCCATCACGTTCAGACCGGCGGCCTGCAGATGAGGGATGACATCCAGCCAGCAGGATGCATCGGCATAAGCGCCATGGACGAGAACGACATTCTTTGCCTTGGCGACGGTGGCGGCCCGGCTGGCAGCCGGAAACATGCTGAGTGCGGCCCCTGCAACGAGAGCGGCCGAGAATGAGCGTCTGGTGATCGGTTGCATAAGTTCCTCCAGCTTTGGGAAATAGGGGCGAACCCTGGGGGATCGCGGGTGGAAATTACGCGGGGGCGCGGGCTTCCATAACTATACAAAGGTCCAGCGAGGTATTATGCCGTCCGGAGAGCCTGAAGGCCTGTCGCAACGAGGCAATCGATAGCAGATGAGACCGGCGTCCACAGATGATCGTCTCGACCTGACGGCCTTCATCAAGGCGAACCTGCCGCTTTCGGAAGTGCCTTCCATACCTAAGGTCAGGCTGCATACGGCGACACCGAGGAGCGGCCTCTATCGGCTTGCAATGGCTGACGATTCCGACCTGATGCCGCCCTACTGGGCCTATCCCTGGGCAGGTGGCGCCGTGCTTGCGCGCTATCTCTTCGACCATCCCGAAACGGTTGCCGGCAAACGCATCATCGATCTCGGAACCGGCTCCGGTCTTGTCGCTATTGCGGCAATGAAATGCGGTGCAGCACATGCGCTGGCCGTTGATATAGATGACAAGGCGATTGCTGCTACGCTGCTGAACGCTGCAGCGAATGGTGTGATGATCGAGACGCAACTCAGCGACATCATGGGAGATGCTCCGCCTGCTGCCGAGGTAATGCTGGCCGGTGATATCTTCTATGACGAGGCGTTGGCGGGGCGTGTCCTGCCGTTTCTCGAACGCTGCCGCATGGCCGGTCTCGATGTGCTCGTCGGCGATCCCGGCAGGGCGCCCCTTCCAACGTATTCACTGCTGCGGCTTGCAAACTATGCGGTTCCGGATTTTGGCGGAGCCCAGAGCCTCTCGACCGCCGACAGCGCTGTTTTCCGACTGAAGTGAACCGAGAAAAGTGCATCGCTTGAAACGACGCACCAATCACACTTTCGTCTTGCGCCACAATAGATGACATGTCATTTATTGCTATCCCATCGATATTGACATGACCGACGACAAGATCACAACCTCATTCGGGAGCCTCATCTCCCAGACCGCTCGCTACTGGCGGCGTGTCGCCAATCTGCGTTTGCAGCCTTTCGGGCTGACGGAAGCGACATGGCTGCCGCTGCTGCGTATCGCCCGCTCGCCGACCCCGATGCACCAGAAGGAACTGGCCGCCTCGCTCTCACTCGACAATTCCTCGGTCGTACGCCTGATCGATAATCTGGAGAAGGCGGGACTGGTCGAGCGACGAGAAGGCGAAGACAGGCGTGCAAAGGAAATCCTGCTGACGGAAGAGGGCAGGAGGACCGTGGAGGCGGTCGAACGCGTGGCGCAGGGCATCCGCGAGGAGGCGCTTGCCTTGCTGCCGCGCGAGGACATCGAAACCACGTGGCGCGTGCTCGATCACATCAGCGACGTACTTGCCCGGCAGCTCGAGGAACCAGAACAGTGAATACGCATCCAGGCCCGATGAGCGAAGCGCGACCACTTGGCGCAAAGCGTCGCATACCGGTCTGGCTGCTCGGGCTCATTACCTTCAGTGGCACTCTGGCCATGCATATTTTCGTGCCTGCGCTTCCGGCAGCGGCCACCGATCTCGGTGCCTCGATCGGCGAGATGCAACTGACCGTCAGTCTCTACATTTTCGGCCTTGCCGTCGGTCAGCTCGTTTATGGTCCGCTTTCGGATCGCTACGGACGCCGGCCGGTGCTGATGAGCGGGCTTGTGCTCTATACGCTCGCCGGCGTCGCCGCGCTTGTCTCGCCCGGCGTGCATGCGCTGATCGCGGCCAGGCTCTTCCAGGCTTTCGGTGGCTGCGCCGGGCTTGTCATTGCCCGCGCCATCGTACGCGACACCTCCAGCCCCGATGAAACGGCCAAACGGCTTGCGATCATGAACCTGATGGTCACGGTCGGGCCGGGGCTTGCCCCGATCGTCGGCGGCGCGCTTGCTTCTACGCTCGGCTGGCGTTCGATCTTCGTGGCCCTCTGCGCGCTCGGCATCGTCAATCTGCTGCTGACATGGCGCAAGGTGCCGGAAACCGGCACCCGCAACTCCGAGACCTCCATGAAGTCACTGAGCCGTGACTATCTGGGGCTGCTCGCGTCGCGCTCATTCGTCGGCTATGCCATCGGCGGCGGCTGCGCGACGACCTCCATGTATGCCTTCACGGCATCCGCCCCGTTCATCGTCATCAACGAGCTTGGCCGCCCGGCAACGGAGGTCGGCATTTGTCTTGCACTGTTGATCTTCGGCTACTGGATCGGCAGCATGATCGCCACGCGGCTGATCGGCCGGTTTGCGATGAAGCGACTGATGGTGATTTCCAATCTCGTCAGCATTGCTGCCGCACTGGTCTTCTTCGGCCTCGCCGTGAGCCATCATCTAACGCTTCTGCCGATGATGGCTGCGATCATGGTCTATACGATCGGCGCGGGCGTGGCCTCGCCCAATGCGCTGACGCTCGCCGTCAGCGTCAATCCGAAAGTCACCGGCTCGGCCTCCGGCCTTTACGGCTCGACGCAGATGGCCGTCGGCGCTATCTGCAGTGCGCTTTCGGGCATAGGCGGTGACCCCGGACTTGCCGCGGCGACCGTCATCCTCGGCGCAAGCGTGCTGGCACAGCTCTGCTTCTGGCTTGCGGTCGCCTCAAGAAATGTCAGGCGAGGAGATCTGGCCGCAGAAGCATGACCGGGCAGGTGGCTCCCGCCGGCAATTCCGGCGCATGCGGCGGGCGAATGATGAGGCAGTCCGAATGGGCGAAGGTCTTCATCATCGATGAATCCTGCTTGTCGAAGGGTTCGACAAGCCAGCCGCCGACAGCGGATTTCGAGAGCTTGGCGCGCACATAATCCTGACGGTGATCATTGGCACGCAGCGTGACGGCGGCCTCCACCATCGTCTCGCGCGGAACTGATGGCAGCGAGCCAAGCTTACGGATCAGAGGCTCCAGAAAGAGCAGCGAGCAGACGAGGCTCGAGACGGGATTGCCGGGGAGGCCAAGAACATGGGTCTTTCCGAAGCTGCCGACCATCAGCGGTTTGCCGGGGCGCATGGCAATGCGCCAGAAATCGAGCTGCATGCCGGCTTCGATCAATGTCGCCTGCACCAGATCATGATCGCCGACCGAGGCGCCACCGAGGGTGACGACCACATCGACTTTCGCATTGCGCGCCTTGTCGATCGCTGCCGTGATCTTCGCCTTGTCATCAGGCACGATGCCGAGATCGAGCACGTCGGCACCGGCGCGGCGGGCAAGGGCCGCGACGCCAAAGGTGTTGGAGGCGATGATCTGTGAGGGACCAGGGGTGCTTCCGGGCGGCAGAAGTTCGTCACCGGTCGCAAGAATGGCGATGAGGGGACGGCGCAACACCTCGACATCGGGCCGGTTCATGCCGGCCGCGACCGTCAGCCGCGAGAAATCGAGGATCGTACCGGCGGGCAATACCATTTCGCCTTCGGTGAAATCCTGACCGCGTGGGCGAACATGCTGGTTCTGCCGCACCGGGAAATTGGTTCTGATACCGCCTTCGATCTTTTCCGCGTCCTCCTGCAACAACACGCTATCGGCACCCGACGGTACAGGTGCGCCGGTGAAAATGCGGACGGCCTCGCCCGGACCAACGCTACCTTCGAAACCGTGGCCGGCAGACGATGTGCCGATGACCTTCAGAACGGCGCCTGGCTCCGGCGCATCCTTACGGCGCAGCGCATAGCCATCCATGGCGGAGGAGTTGAACGGCGGTTGGGTCAGACCTGCCGTGAGGTCGGCGGCCAGAACGCGACCCTCAGCCTCTGCGAGCGGCAGCGTTTCGGACGCCATGACGGGCGCGGCACTGGACAGCAGGCGGCTTAAGGCCTCGGCGACCGGCAGAAGGTTCATCTTGCCTCCGGATGGCGGAAATCTCCGGATTTGCCGCCGGATTTTTCAAGCAACCTGACACCGCCGATCTCCATCGCCTTGTCGGCGGCCTTGGCCATGTCGTAGATCGTCAGGCACGCGACGGAGACGGCAGTCAGCGCTTCCATCTCCACACCGGTCTTGCCGGTGAGCTTGGCAGTGGCCGTGACCCGCAGGCCGGGCAGGTCGGCATCTTCCTCGATCTCGACCGTGACCTTTGTCAGCATAAGCGGATGGCAGAGAGGAATGAGGTCGGCCGTCCGCTTGGCGGCCATGATGCCGGCAAGGCGAGCGGTACCGATGACGTCGCCCTTCCTGGCATTGCCTTGACGAATGAGCGAAAGCGTGTCCGGCGCCATTTTCACGTGGCCTTCGGCAGTGGCGATGCGCACGGTCTCGGCCTTGTCGGAAACATCAACCATATGCGCCTCGCCGGAGGCATCGATATGGGTGAGGCCTGGCTTTTCGCCGCTCATGCTCATTCGGCCGCGATTGCGGCTTCGCCTGTCAGGAGAGTGCGTGTGGCGGCCGCGACGTCATCCTTGCGCATCAGGCTTTCGCCGACGAGGAAGGTATTGATCCTGACGGCCTGCAGACGCTTGCAATCCTCATGGGTGAAGATGCCGCTTTCGCCGACAAGAAGACGATCGTCAGGAACCATTGCAGCCAGCGTCTCGCTGACAGCGAGGCTGACTTCGAAGGTGCGCAGGTTGCGGTTGTTGATACCGACGAGCGGCGAAGACAGCTTGAGCGCACGTTCCATTTCCGGCGCATCGTGGACTTCGACCAGCACATCCATGCCAAGCGAGAAGGCTTCGTCCTGCAGGCGCTCGGCATCGTCATCGCTGAGCGAGGCCATGATGAGCAGGATGCAGTCGGCACCCCAGGCGCGGGCTTCATGGACCTGATAGGTCTCGAACATGAAATCCTTGCGCAGTGCGGGCAGTGCGCAGGCGGCGCGCGCTGCCGTCAGAAACTCCGGTGCGCCCTGGAAGCTCGGCGTATCGGTCAGCACGGAAAGGCAGGCAGCACCACCGGCTTCGTAAGCCCTGGCGAGAGCAGGCGGATCGAAATCAGGACGGATGAGCCCCTTGGAGGGGCTTGCCTTCTTGATCTCGGCGATCAGGCCGAATTCTCCGGCATCGCGCTTGGCGATGAGCGCCTTGTGGAAACCGCGCGGCGCGGACTGCCCGGACTGCATGGCCTTGAGATCGGCAAGCGAGGTCCTTGCCTTGGCGGCAGCGATTTCCTCGCGCTTGTAGGCTTCGATCTTCTTCAGGATATCGGTCATGAGACGATCCTAGTCGATATCGTTGGATACGGCGATCAGTTTATCGAGCGCAGATGCCGTTGCGCCGCTATCGAGCGATTCCGTTGCAAGCGTCATGCCGTCACGGATCGTCTCTGCCTTGCCTGCGATGACGAGGGACGCGGCGGCATTGGCGAGCGCAATATCGCGGTAAGCGTTCTTGGCGCCGCCGAGCACCTCGCGCAGCGCTGCAGCATTGACGGTGCCGTCGCCGCCCTTGATCTCGGCGAGCACGCGAGGCGCCACACCGAAATCAGCAGGCGAAAGCTCGAAGGTACGGATTTTGCCGTTTTCGAGCGCTGCAACGCTGGTCGTGCCGGTCGTCGTGATTTCATCAAGGCCGTCGCCATGGACGACCCACACACTCTCGGCGCCGAGGTCGCGCATGACTTCGGCAAGCGGTACCACCCATTGCGGCGCGAAGACGCCGAGAAGCTGGCGCTTGACGCCGGCCGGATTGGAGAGGGGACCGAGCAGGTTGAAGATGGTACGCGTTCCGAGTTCGACGCGCGTCGGCCCGACATGGCGCATGGCCGAATGATGCTGCTGCGCGAACATGAAGCCGACACCGGCTTCTGCGATGCAGCGGGTGATCATCTCCGGGGTAACCTCGAGATTGACACCAAGGGCCGCAAGGCTGTCGGCGGCGCCGGATTTCGAGCTCAGCGCGCGGTTTCCGTGCTTGGCGACCGGGACGCCCGCGCCGGCGACGATCAGCGCCGCCAGCGTCGATATGTTGTAGGTGCCGCTGGCATCACCGCCTGTGCCGACAATATCGATCGCGTCGGCAGGCGCTTCCACCCGCAGCATCTTGGAGCGCATCGTGGTGACAGCGCCAACGATCTCGTCGACCGTCTCTCCGCGAACGCGAAGCGCCATCAGGAAGCCGCCGATCTGCGAAGGCGTTGCCTGGCCGGACATCAGGATATCGAAGGCCTGGCGGGCCTCGTCACGGGTCAGGGGCTCGCGGCTTGCTGCCTTGGCCAGAAGCGGCTTCAGATCGGTCATGCGTCGCTTCCCCCTAGCGGACGGTCGCCTGTTCGGCGAGTTTCTGGTTGACCTGCGTGCCGTACTGGCTCTGCAACAGGTTGACCATCTGATCCAGAATATCGTCGCCGGCGGCATTTGCCATGGCGGTGATCTGCTGGTCGCGGTTATCAAGGGCATCGGTCGTCGGTTGGTCGTTGACCTCGGTCACCTTCAGCAGGATCTGGGTGCTCGGATCGGCGCCAACGGCTGCTGCGACGGTATCGACAGGGCCCGAGAAGGCTGCGTTGATGCCGGCGCGACCGAGAACCGGATCGTCGGTCGAGCGGGTAAAGCCGCTCTTGCTTTCGACGGCGATGCCGAGCGGCGTGGCGATATCGGCAAGCGACATGCCCTTCTGCGCCTCGGTCTTCAACTCGGCTGCCTTCTTGGCAAGCTCGGCCTTCTGCTGCTCGGCGGTCCAGTCCTGAACGGCCTTGTCGCGCACTTCGGCAAGCGGGCGGTCACGCTCGGGCATGATGTCGCGCACATCAAACCAGACATAGCCGTCATTGCCGACGGAAATGGCAACCGCATCGGCGCCGACATCGGTTTTGAAGGCTTCGGCCAGAAGCTGCTGCTGCGCCGGGATATCCTTGACCGGATTGCCGTCCTTGTCGGCACCCGTCATGTCGATGGCGTCGATGACGACGGCCTTCAGCTTGAGCTGGTTGGCGATCTCTTCAAGAGATGTGCCGCCGGCGCGCATATCCTCGATACGGTCGTGAACGTTGATCACTTCCTGCGAAGCATTGGCGACCGAAAGCTGCTTGCGGAGCTCTTCCTTGACCTCGTCGAAGCTTTTGGTGGTCTCCGGCTTGATGTTGGTCACGCGCAGGATCACAGGTCCAAAGCTGCCGTCGACGACAGGCGTCGTGCCGCCATCGGTCTTGACGGCGAAGGCGGCGTCGGCAACGGCCTGATCCGGAACCTTGTCCTTGGTGAATTCTCCGAGCAGCACGTCGCCCGCAGTCTTGCCCTGATCGGTAACGAGCTGATCGAAACTCGTACCGGTCTTCAGCGCGGTCTCGGCCGCATTGGCGAGATCCTTGCTGGCAAAGGTCAACTGTTCCAGCGTGCGGCTTTCCGGCGTCGTGTAAGCCGCCTTGGCCTTGTCGAAAGCTTCCTTGATCTGGTCGTCGGTGACGGTCGCGGGATCGGCGATATCATCCGGCTGAAGCTTCAGGTAGGCGATCTTGCGGTATTCCGGTGCGCGATAGCGCTGCTTGGCATCTTCGAACCATTTGGAGAGCACGTCATCGGCCGGCGCCTTGATCGGCTCGATATTGGCGTTCGTGAGCAGCAGGTAATCGACGCTGCGGCTCTCACTGCCATAGAGTTTCAGCGCGTTGACGAGCGTCGCAGGCGCCTGGAAGCCGTTGGCAACGGCCTCGATGATCTGGCTGCGGACAGCCTGCTTGCTGCGATCCTTGATATAGTCGTCTTCCCGAATGCCGGCATTGCGCAGACGCGAGGTGAAGAGCGAGCGGTCGAACTGGCCGTTGACTGCCTTGAAAGCCGGATCGTCACCGATCAGCTGGGCAAGACGGTCCTCGGAAAGACCGAGCCCCATGTCATCGGCAAGCTGATCGAGCGAGGCGCCGGCAACGAGCTGGGCGAGGACCTGCTGTTCAACGCCGAAAGCGCGCGCCTGTTCGGGTGTGAGCCGCATGCCGAACTGCTGGCTCAGAGAAGCAATCTGACGCTGATAGGCGAGGCGGAATTCGTTGACGTCCACATGCTGGTCGCCGACGGTGACCACCGTCGTGCTGTTGCCGCCGCTTATCAGCTCACGCGACACGCCCCAGATGCCGAAGGAGGCGACGAGGAGGAGCAGGAGCAGCTTGGCAACCCAGGTCTGAGCAGCTCTTCTCAGAAAATGGAACATGGAAACGCAAACCTCGCATTATCATTGGCCCCGGAAGGGCAGACATTCGTCGTTCCATAAAACAAAGCTGCGAGGAAATGAAGGCTTGTCGCACGAAAAGCTTGCGAGGCTTGCACACGCTCTCGCTGACCCGCCGCGAGCGACAAAAGATGCTACATTGCGGAACCTTTCCAGTCTTCATTTCGTTGAAGCGGCATTCCATCAAACAGGAGCAGACCATGGCCGAATTGAAAACCGCTTCCGCCGAATCCACCGCTGCGCGCGTCAAGGCTGAAGTTGCCGCCGAAGATCTGTCCGCGCAGGTTGCTGCGTTGCGCGAGGATCTGGCCCGCCTTTCGGAGAGCGTGATCGCTCTGGGGCAGGGCGCAAAGACCGCAGTGGCCGACGAAGCCTCTGTCATGACCGAGCGCGTCCGCGACAAGGTGCGTGAAGAGCCCCTGACCGCGATTGCCATCACGGCAGGCGTCGCCTATCTCTTCGGTCTCCTCAGCCGCCGATAATGAAAAAAGCCGGACGCAGGACGTCCGGCTTTTCAATCTTTCCAGCGATCTTTCCGTGTCAGGTCAGCGGCGGACGAGGCGCCCGAGCGCGATCAGGATGCATGCCCCGACAAAACCCGTGACCAGGTATCCGAGCCAGCCGGTCAACGGCTGGATATGAAGGATACCGAGAATCCAGTTGGCGACAATCGCGCCGATGATGCCGAGCAATATGTTCATGAACACGCCCATGTTGCTGTTCATGAATTTCTCCGCCAGCCATCCGGCGAAGCCGCCGATGATGATGGCTGCAATCCAACCCACACCTTCGTTTTCCATAGTGATCTCCCTCCTAGGCAAAACGTGAGATAAAACGCGCACAATCGAAATAAGTTCCGTCGCGGCAGCGGTTTGGCGGCGTCAGGGATGAAGCACCGTCACTGGCGTCGAGAGTGCGTGTGTCGCGATCTGAAACATCAGGCCGGAAAAGGCCAATGCGGCAAAGCCAGCCGGCATCAGCAAGCTCTTATTGAACATCATATCCTCCCTTTATTGGGAGCAAGCATAGTTTATCGCCTCAACTGCGCAAGCCGCTCATTAATAAGTAGTTAAGCATGTAATTTAAGTAAAATTGCCACGTCATTACATGCGCTACACCTAATATTAAATCACCTGGAACCGGAGCATTCTCAATTTGCATTATCAGAGAAGAGACTTTGGTCGATAGGATCTCTACGGCTCTCGCTCGATCAAAGCCGGCGGACGACAGAAGATTGTCTATCCGGCAAGTCTTGCCACCCTCTGCCCGATGGCGAGCGAGGCGGTCAGGCCGGGGCTTTCAATTCCGTAGAGTGCCACATAGGCAGGGTGACCGGTTTGCTCCGGCCCCTGGATCACAAAGTCACCACTGCCGCCCACAGCCGGTCCGGCGATTTTCGGACGGATACCCGAATAGGCGGGCTGCAGCGCGCCATCCGCCAGATTGGGCCAATAGCGGCGGATTGCGGAATAGAATTTGTCTGCTCGACGCGGATCGACGTTATAGTCAATCGTCTCGATCCACTCGACATCGGGGCCGAAACGTGCCTGGCCAGCAAGGTCGAGTGTCAGATGCACTCCGAGGCCGCCGGGCTCAGGGACGGGGTAGATCAGCTGCGATGCGGGCGCACCGCCGGATAGAGCGAAATAACATCCCTTGGCGTAGTGACGCGGCGGGATCGTGCCAGCGTCCAGGCCGCCCAGGCTTTCTGACAGGGCCCAGGCGTTCAGGCCAGCCGCATTGACCACAAGGCGTGTTTCGATCTCTACCGGGTCGCGGCCGCCGACTGCGAGGCGAACCTTGTCGGCAGTGAACTCACCGTCGATGACTGGAGAATTGCAGATAACGGCTCCGCCATTCGCCTCTATATCCGTGATGTAGGCCTGCATGAGGTTATGGCTGTCGATAATGCCGGTTGACGGCGAGACAAGTGCTGCAAAGCCCCTGATTTGTGGTTGCCTGAGAGCAAGCTCCGCAGCATCAATCAGATAGCAGTCTTCGACGCCATTGGCGGCAGCCTGCCTCGACAGCTTTTCAAGATATCCAACCTCCTCCTCACTCGCCGCGACAACGAGTTTGCCGCAGGCCCTGTGGGGGATATTTCTCTCCCGGCAATAGTCGTAAAGCCGATGTTTTCCGGCAACGCAGAGTTCAGCCTTCAAGCTGCCGGTGGCATAGTAGAGCCCGGCATGGATGACCTCGCTGTTGCGGGCCGATGTAATGCTGCCGGTTATCGGCTCCGCCTCGAGAAGAACCACATCGCGGCCGGACATTGCAAGTTCGCGCGCGACCGCAAGCCCCACGACCCCTCCGCCCACGACGACGCAGTCGAGGTCCAGTACCTCCGCCATGCAATTCCCCTCCATCCTCCAACCGCGTTACTGAACTCGCTGTTTTGGGAGCCCGGACAACGCAATCCAGCTTTCAGATATCGTTCGGGCGAACCTATCCCAAAATCAAGAGGATGGTGAAATACGATTTGATGCCGGGCCCGGGTCGTCTTCGCCGGAACAAGCGATGAGGAACTCGGCGACAGGAGGAAAAGCAGCCAATAGATTCAATAACGGATGGCGGAAGAGGTGGGATTCGAACCCACGGTACGGTTTCCCGCACGCCGGTTTTCAAGACCGGTTCCTTAAACCACTCGGACACTCTTCCATCCAGTTGATCCGGTCCGTCCTTGCTGACAGGCCCTCGTTTTGACAAGGACTCGTCCCGCCGACGGCCAAATCGCGGTTCGGCTGGCTTTATAGCGGTTCGGACTTCAGCGTCAATGTGCTCTGACAGTTCGGACGGATAAACTGCCATAATGTGTCCTGCTGCGGGGCAGACCATCGTGGTTGCCAAAAGGTACTGTCACGATCCGAAACGGTTCAACATGCGGAAATACATGCGCGATTTCATTCCCGCACAGATTAAAATCAACCAAATATTAACCATAATCATTCGAATTATCGCTATCGTGCCGAAATCGTTCGCAAATTCGCCATGATATCCACAAGATTAAAGTCTCGTTAGGAAGGCACGGAATAAGGCACTCCAACTCATTCACGAGTGAGTTCCTTAACCATAACGGTCTTTGGTGGCGTGGGGCATATGAAACTGAATTACGGGGCGGCGTCTTTCGCAACGGCGGCACGGTGGCTGGCATTGTCGGCGGTGTGCGCAACGGTGGCGGCTTGCGGCACAACGCAGGCGGTTCCCAAGAAGAAATCCCACGGCAAGGAATATTTCTCCGAAAGCGAGTATGGCGTCAAAGCCAGCCCGCGTGTTGCCAACGGCAACAATATCCCCAAGGGCGGTGGCCGCTACATGGTGGGCGATCCCTATGTGGTGAAGGGCAAGATGTATTACCCGAGGGAGGACTACTCCTATAACAAGGTGGGCATCGCTTCCTGGTACGGCTCTGCCTTCCACGGCCGCCTGACTGCGAACGGCGAAGTCTATGACCAGATGCATCTTTCCGCTGCGCATCCGACCTTTCCGCTGCCGAGCTATGCGCGTGTGACGAACGTTGAAACCGGTTCGTCCGTGATCGTCCGCGTCAACGACCGTGGTCCCTATCACGAAGGTCGCATCATCGACCTTTCGAACAAGACCGCATCCATGCTCGACCTGCAGCACAGCGGTACGGGCAACGTTCGGGTTCAGTATGTCGGCAAGGCGCCGCTCGACGGTCATGATATGCCCTATCTGATGGCTTCCTATGTTCCGAAGGGCAGCCGTCTTCCGGGCATCTATCCGGGCGGTGGGCAGATCGCGAGCGGCGTGATGGTTGCCTCCAACAGCAAGAAGATCACCGGCGACCAGTTGCAGAGCCTCGGCGGCTATTCCGACCCTTCGCCTGACAGCGTACCGGTGCCATTCTCGTCCGCTGCCTATGCGGGCAACTCGCCGAGTGCCAAATACAATGCGGCGCCGGCTCAGGCCCCCGTGCCGATGCGGGCGCCGGCAGGCGGCCATTTCCTGCAGCCGCCCCCGGCTTTCGCCAATGGCGCGCAGGCGATGGAACAGGCCGTGGTCCTGCCGGAAATCGGACCCATTCCCCTTGAACGCCCGAACGGCTGGTCGAAGGGCGCGTCGCTTGCGATGAACTATCAGGATGCGATCACCGTGAAGGTTCCGCTCGCATTCGATGCCGTGATGGTGCGAAATGACGGTCTGACGCAGGAATCCATTCTCGCCTCCTTCAAGCGCCAGAATGGCGGCAGCGCAAAGGCGCGATAAAGCCCAACGATAAAGTGTAATTGCATCGGCTTCCGGCTCGCTTTACCCTCCTGAGTCAACCCGCACCATCAATGGGAATTGCGATGTTGAAGCCGTTGCTTCGCCTTCTTGCATGCCTGCTTTTGCCTGCTTCTACTGCCGTTGCGGCAGAGGGAACCGAGGCCGGTTTCGTCACCAAGGCCGCGCAGGCCTATATGATCGAAGCTTCGACCGGCACTGTACTTCTCGCCAAGAACGAGAACCAGGTTTTCGCACCCGCCGCGCTTGCGAAGCTGATGACGATGGATCTCGTTTTCGATGCCGTCAGCAAGGGGCAGATTTCACTCGATACCGAATATCCCGTCTCCGAATACGCCTGGCGCACGGGCGGCGCGCCTTCGCGTGCCGCCACGATGTTTGCGGCGCTGAAATCGAGGGTTCGTGTCGAGGATCTGATCAAGGGTGTGGCGATCCAGGGCGCCAATGATGGCTGCATCATCCTTGCCGAGGGCATGGGCGGCAGCGAAGACCAGTTTGCGGCATCGATGACGCGTCGCGCACGCGACCTCGGCATGGACAAGGCCGTCTTCGGCAATTCAACCGGAATCCCGGATGGCAAGAGCAAGGTGACGGCCAAGGAACTTGTGACGCTCGCCACCAATCTGCAGACATCCTATCCCAATCTCTATTCCTATTTCGCCCAGCCTGATTTCGAGTGGAACAAGATCTTCCAGCGCAACCGTAATCCACTGCTCGGCATGGATCTCGGAGCGGACGGTCTCGCGACCGGCTTCACGGAAGGCGAGGGCTATTCAATCGTCGCCTCCGTGCAGCGCAACGGACGGCGGCTCTTCGTGGCGCTTGCCGGCATCGCCTCCGACAAGGAGCGCACGGAAGAGGCCAAGCGCGTGCTGGAATGGGGGCTGACAGCCTTCGAGAGCCGTCAGGTCTTTGCAGACACGGAAGTCATCGGAGCGGCAAGTGTCTATGGCGGCACGGCGCGGACAGTTGATCTCGTCGCCAAGGCGCCGGTCAGCGTTTACATTCCGATCAACAATCCGGACCGGCTTGCTGCCCGCATCGTCTATCACTGGCCACTGATGGCGCCAGTCAAGGCGGATACGGAAGTCGGCACGCTGCGGATCGTTTCCGGCAACAGGATGCTGCGAGAAGTGCCGCTCTATACGGTGCAATCCGTGGAGGTGGGCTCGCTCAGCAGCCGTGCGATCGATGCGCTGCTCGAGCTTGGCGAATCGCTGTTCTTCTCCTGGCTATGGGACAAGTCCGAGCAGAGCTGACGCTTCTTTTCGGGCGCAGATAGCCGTAATTTGCCGGGGAAGGCGAATATGTCGCCGCGGCAAAAGGTTTCGCTGCGCACTATCTTCGGATAGATAGAGAAAGAGCACGGCGCTCAGAATGCGGGAAAGTATCATTGTCATCCGGTAAGGGTTTGTTCGTTACGTTTGAAGGCGGAGAGGGCGCGGGCAAGTCCACGCAGATCCGCCGACTTGCCGAGGCATTGAAGGCCGATGGCCATGACGTGCTGCTGACCAGGGAACCGGGCGGTTCGCCAGGCGCCGAAGCGGTGCGCCATGTGCTGCTTTCAGGCGCTGCGGAAGCCTTCGGCACCCGCATGGAGGCGATCCTTTTTGCCGCCGCCCGCAACGATCATGTGGAAGAGATCATCCGCCCGGCGCTTTACACGGGCAAGATCGTGCTCTGCGACCGCTTCATGGATTCCTCGCGCGTCTATCAAGGCGTCACCGGCAATCTGGAACCTGATTTCATCGAGACGCTGCAGCGCATCGCCATCAATGGCGTGATGCCCGACTGTACGCTGATCCTCGATATTCCGGCCAAGCAGGGATTGGAGCGCGTCAGCAAGCGAAATGCCGACGGTCCCGACCGGTTCGAGAAGGAAACGCTCGAAACGCACGAGAAGCGCCGCGAGGCCTATCTGGACATCGCCGCGCGCGAGCCTGAACGCTGCCATGTCGTCAATGCCACGCAGACGGAAGAGGCGATCGCCACGGAGATCCTTACCATCGTCAGGCAATTGCTGAAACCATCAGCCGAAGTTCGGATGCCGGAAGCGGCCCATCATGAGTGAGGAGAGGCCCGGTCTGCTCGACGGCGCCATATGGCCAGCCGAGAATACGAAGCTCTTCGGCCATGAAGAGGCAGAGGATTTCCTGGCGCAATTCTACCGCTCGGGCAAAGGACATCATGCAATCCTGATCGAGGGGCCGGAGGGCATCGGCAAGGCGACGCTGGCCTTCCGCTTCGCCAATCACGTTCTGTCGCATCCCGATCCCGCGGGCGCACCGGAGCGCATTGCCGATCCGGATCCGGCCTCGGCCGTCAGCCGACAGATCGCCTCGGGAGCCTCACACAATCTCCTGCATCTTTCCCGCCCTGTCGACGAGAAGACCGGCAAGGTCAAATCGGCAATCACCATCGACGAAGTGCGCCGGGCCGGCAAATTCTTCTCGCAAACCTCAGGCACGGGCAACTGGCGTATCGTCATCATCGATCCCGCCGACGACATGAACCGGAATGCGGCAAACGCCATTCTGAAGATCCTCGAGGAGCCGCCGAAGCGCGCAATGTTCCTCGTTCTGTCGCATGCGCCGGGCAAGCTACTGCCGACGATCCGCTCGCGTTGCCTGCCGCTGAAGCTTGCGCCGCTCGACGATCGCGCCCTTGTTTCAGCCCTTGCCCATCTCGGCATCGAGGGGGAGGGGCACGCCCTGCTTTCTGCCGCAAAGGGCAGTGTCGGTGAGGCTCTGAAACTACTGAACTATGGCGGCGGCGAGATCATCCAGGCCTATAACGAGGTTCTGTCCTCCGAGGGACCTGCGGCACGCAAGGCCATGCATCGGCTTGCAGATGCACTTTCCGGCAGGGAAGCCGAGACGATCTTTGATTTCTTCGTAAGCCATGTCGGCGATGATGTGATGAACCGCGCGCGCCTTGCTGCCGGGGAGGGACAGATCGCGGCGGCCGACCGCCTTGCGCGGCTCTATTCCGAAATCACGGAGAAACTGACCATCTCCGGCGCTTACAATCTCGATCGCAAGCAGACGATCATGGAAGTGCTTTCCGAAATCAAGCAACCGCGCGCCTGAAGCGTCTTTGTTTTTAAGCATTTGCGGACGCGAAACCGCCGCACAGTTTGCAGGAATTCCTCCGGTCAGCCCGTCAACAGCTTCCAGGCGACAATCGTCAACGTAATGGCGAGCACAATGCGGATGGTGCGTTCGTGCAGTTTGGGCGCAAGCAGGCTGCCGAGGATGATGCCGGGAATGGAACCGACGAGCAGGGCAAGGAGCATTGCCCAGTCGATCTCTCCGATGAACCAGTATCCCATACCGCCGATCAGGGTGAGCGGCACGGCGTGGACGATATCCGAACCGACGATCTCACGCACGTCGAGCCTGGGGTAGAGGATCAGCAGGATCGTCACCCCCAGAGCGCCGGCGCCGACCGATGTCAGCGTGACGAGCACACCGAGCACGAAGCCCAGAACGACGGTGAAGGCGACGATGCTTGCCGGCTTCGGCGGCATGCGTTCACCGATGGCACGACGGGCGAATTCAAGGATCTGACTGCGGAAAATCAGCATGATTGCGGTCATGACCAGCAGCCAGCCGAGCGCGGTGGTGATGGTATTCGTGACGCCAATGCTTTTACGGTCGACGCCGGCCATGAGCCAGAGCATCGACAGCGCGGCGGGCACGCTGCCGGCCGCCAGACTGCCGACGATCTTCCAGTTGACGCGTCCATGCATGCCGTGAACAGCCGTGCCGGCCGTCTTGGTGATTGCTGCATAGAGAAGGTCGGTCCCGACGGCGGTTGCCGGGTGGACACCGAAAAGGAGCACGAGTAGCGGCGTCATCAGCGAACCGCCGCCGACGCCGGTGATCCCGACCAATGCTCCCACCATGAGACCGGACAGGGAATAGAGAGGCTCGAACGTCAAATATGCGCCTCCGAAGGCGCGCGGCCATGACTATTCCGATCGATGAAAAATGGCACTTCGCGTCTGTCCCACCCCGTTGCCGGACAAGGGGTAGATGGCGCCCGAACGTGAGTCAAGTTCGAGGCCTAGCGTCCGTGAAATCGTAGGCGGCCGCCAAACTTGATGTTTCGCTTGTGCGAGACATGCGCTAAGAGCGGCGGACGATTTATAGAGTAAGCCGGAATTGGCCGCCATGACAGACAAGACCCCCTTCTACATCACGACCGCGATCTCCTATCCCAACGGCAAGCCGCATATCGGCCATGCCTACGAGCTGATTGCGACCGATGCCATGGCGCGCTACCAGCGCCTCGACGGCAAGGATGTCTTCTTCCTGACGGGGACTGACGAACACGGCCAGAAGATGCAGCAGACGGCGCGCGCCGAAGGCATCACGGCGCAGGCGCTTGCAGACCGCAATTCCGGTGAATTCCAGGCGATGGCGAAGCTGCTCAATGCTTCGAACGACGACTTCATCCGCACCACGCAGGAGCGTCACCACGAGACTTCGCGCAACATCTGGAACCTGATGGCCGACAACGGTGATGTCTACAAGGATTCCTACGCCGGCTGGTATTCCGTGCGCGACGAAGCCTACTACCAGGAAAACGAAACCGAGCTGCGCGCCGACGGCGTGCGCTACGGGCCGCAGGGTACGCCAGTCGAATGGGTGGAAGAGGCGAGCTATTTCTTCAAGCTCTCCGAATACCAGGACCGGCTGCTGAAGCACTATGAGGAAAACCCCGATTTCATCGGCCCGGCCGAGCGCCGCAACGAGGTGATCTCCTTCGTCAAATCGGGCCTCAAGGATCTGTCGATTTCGCGCACCACCTTCGACTGGGGTATCAAGGTACCGAACGATCCCGCCCATGTCATGTATGTCTGGGTCGACGCGCTGACGAACTACATCACTGCTACAGGCTATATCGAAGACCGCAACGGACCGCGGGCGAAATACTGGCCGGCCGACGTGCATATCATCGGCAAGGACATCATCCGTTTCCATGCCGTGTACTGGCCGGCCTTCCTGATGTCGGCGAAGCTGCCGCTGCCGAAGCGCGTCTTCGCCCACGGCTTCCTGCTCAACAAGGGCGAGAAGATGTCGAAGTCGCTCGGCAACGTCGTCGATCCGGTCAATCTGGTGAACCATTTCGGTCTCGACCAGGTGCGCTACTTCTTCCTGCGCGAAGTCTCCTTTGGACAGGACGGCAGCTACAGCGAAGAGGCGATCGGCACGCGTATCAATTCCGATCTTGCCAATGGCATCGGCAATCTTGCCAGCCGTTCGCTGTCGATGATCTTCAAGAATTGCGACGGCAAGATCCCGGAATGCGGACCGCTGACAGATGAGGACAAGGCAATGCTGGCCCAGGCCGATGCGCTGCATGCCTCGACAAGCGAAGACATGGGCAAGCAGCTCATTCACCGCGCGTTGGCCTCTATCATTGCCGTCGTCTCGGAAACCGACCGCTACTTCGCCGGTCAGCAGCCTTGGGCGCTCAAGAAGACCGATCCGGTGCGCATGGGTACCGTGCTCTATGTAACCGCAGAAGTGGTGCGCCAGATCGCGATCCTGCTGCAGCCCTTCGTGCCGGAATCGGCCGGCAAGCTGCTCGACCTCGTGGCTGCTCCGGCCGACAAGCGCGATTTCACGAGCCTTGGCGAAGCGGGCCGCCTGGTGCCAGGAACGCCGATCGAGGCGCCGGCGCCGGTCTTCCCGCGCTACGTGGCTCCGGAGGCTTAAAGCCGTGCTGGTCGATACGCATTGCCATCTGGACTTTGCCGATTTCGATGCGGAGCGCGACGAGATCGTTTCACGTGCCCATGGGGCCGGTGTGGCGCAGATGGTGACGATCTGCACCCGCGTGCGCAAGCTCGACGGACTGCTCGCCATCACCGAGAAATATCCGTCGGTCTTCTGCTCCGTCGGCACGCATCCCAATAATGCGGGCGACGAGCTGGATATTCAGACGGAAGATCTGGTGCGGCTTGCCAACGCGCATCAGAAGGTGGTCGCAATCGGTGAAGCCGGTCTCGACTATTTCTATGACACGCAGAAACCGGAGGACCAGCAGACCGGTTTTCGCCGCCATATTGCCGCTGCCCGGGAAACACAGCTTCCGCTCGTCATCCATAGCCGCAGCGCCGATGCAGACATGGCGGCGATCCTGACCGAGGAGACAGGGAAGGGGGCCTTCCCCTTCATCCTGCATTGCTTCTCGGCCGGTCCGGAGCTTGCGAAGACTGGCGTCGAGCTCGGCGGCTATATCTCCTTTTCGGGCATCCTGACCTTTCCGAAATCCGAAGAGCTGCGAGAGATCGCAAAGACCATTCCGCACGACCGGCTGCTTGTCGAAACCGATGCGCCGTATCTGGCGCCCAAACGCTGGCGCGGCAAGCGCAACGAGCCGTCATACGTCGTGAATACGGCCGAGGTACTGGCCGATACGATCGGCCTTCCCTACGAGGAAGTCGCACGGATCACGACTGACAACGCTTTCCGCCTGTTTTCAAAGATGCCGAGGATCTAGCGGCGTGACACGGCGGCTGCGGTTCACCATTCTCGGCTGCTCGTCATCACCCGGCGTGCCGCGCATTACAGGTGACTGGGGTGCCTGCAACCCCAACAATCCGAAGAATAAGAGAACACGCGCAGCCTTTATGGTTCAGCAGTTTTCGGCCAGCGGCGCGGCAACGACTGTCGTTATCGACACAGGTCCGGATTTTCGCGAGCAGATGATCAGGGCAGGGGTCGATCATGTGGACGCTGTCCTCTACACGCATCCGCATGCCGACCATATTCACGGCATCGACGATCTGCGCGGCTATTTCCACAATACCCGCCGCCGCGTGCCGATCTTTGCCGACCAGTTCACCATGGGCAGGTTGCGGGAAGCATTCGGCTACTGCCTGGAAACACCGCCGGGCAGCAATTATCCGCCGATCGTGCTGCCAATCGTGATCGAGGATCTGGAAAAGCCCGTTGAAATCCATGGCCCGGGCGGAACGATCGCCTTCATGCCGCATCTGCAACAGCATGGTGATATCCATTCGCTCGGCTTCCGCATCGGGAATGTGGCTTATTGCAGCGATGTCAGCGATTTTCCGCCGCAGACGGTCGAGAAGCTGCAAAAGCTCGACATGCTGATCATCGATGCCCTGCAATATGCCTATCACCCCAGCCATCTCTCACTGGAACAGTCGCTGGACTGGATCGAGCGGCTAAAGCCGAAACGGGCAATCCTGACGCATATGCATACGCCGCTCGATTATGACGTGGTTATGGCTGAAACGCCGGACCATGTGGTGCCGGCGTTCGATCAGATGAGCTTCGAAGTCGAGCTCTAGGCGCCGATAAAAGGCGCGACTTCGAGATATCCGCGATGGATCATGTCGAGTGCAACATAGAGAATGATCAGCAGGCCGACATAGGCGATCCAGCGATGTTTGTTGAGCAGGCGGGCGATAAAGTTCGCGGCGATGCCCATCAGCGCAATGGAAAGACCGAGGCCCAGCACCAGCACGCTCGGATGTTCGCGAGCGGCTCCGGCAACGGCAAGAACATTGTCCAGCGACATGGAAACGTCGGCGATGACGATCTGTGTCGCAGCCTGAAAGAAGGTCTTCCTCGGCGCAGCTGCGCCAGCCTCGGCCGCATGTTCTTCACCATGGCCGGCACGCAGCTCACGCCACATCTTCCAGCAGACCCAGAGCAGCAACAGGCCGCCGGCGAGCAGCAATCCGACGATTGCCAGCAGATAGACGGCCACGGATGCGAACAGGATGCGGAGCACCGTTGCCGCCAGAATGCCGACAATGATTGCCTTGCGACGCTGCGTGGCTTCCAGGCCGGCAGCAGCAAGGCCGATGACGACGGCATTGTCGCCGGCGAGAACAAGGTCGATAGCAATGACCTGCAGCAGAGCCGTCAAACCGGCCGCTGTGAAAATATCCATATTGAATTACCCCCGGAATACGCTTCGAGCGTGCTAGCGTCTTGAGGGTTTTCCGTCAACCTTGGAAGGGATGCGATAATGCCCATCCACGCTATCCCAGGCAATCCGGCTGATGGCAATCGATGCGGTGTCCCGTATCAGCGGATCGATGTAGATTATGGAACGATTCTCTTCTTCGATCTGCAGGCCCATGGAAACTTCGCTTTATCTGCCCGTGAAAGGCTTTCTCGAAAAGGCAGGTTATGTCGTCAAGGGCGAAGTCGCCGGCTGCGATCTCGTCGGCCTGAGCGATGACGATCCGCCTGTTGTCGTCGTCTGCGAGCTGAAGATGAGCTTCAATCTGGAGCTCATTCTGCAGGCCGTCGATCGCGCGGCCGTATCTGACGAAGTCTGGATCGCCGCGCGAATTTCAGCCAAGGGCAAAGGCCGGGAAGCAGACAAACGCTACCGCGACCTTTGCCGGCGGCTTGGCATCGGCATGCTCGGGATTTCCGACACCGGCGACGTCAGCGTCATTGTCGGCTCCGTGTCACCGATGCCGCGGACCAATCCGAAGCGACGCTCGAGGCTGATGCGCGAGCACCAGAAACGACGCGGAGATCCGGCGCTTGGCGGCAGTACGCGCGCTCCGGTCATGACGGCATATCGCCAGCAGGCGCTTGGCTGCGCAGCAGCACTGGCATCAGGTCCGTTGCGCGTACGTGACATCCGATCCGGCGTGCCGGAGGCTGGCAAGATCCTGCTGTCCAATGTCTATGGCTGGTTCGAACGGCTCGACAGAGGCGTCTACGGTCTGACGGAGGCCGGACGCGACGCATTGCAGCGGTGGCCGCAGCCGGAGATGCAGGCGGCGCAGTAGTGGGCTAGCATTAGGGGTGATGTGGTTTGGGTATCTGTTTTAGTTCCATAATCTATCTTATGCGATCTTTGTGTACGAAGAGGTGAGTTCAAGGATAAAGTGCGACTTCCGAATGATACCAATGGGTTGTCACTCGCAAGGAAGACGCGATGAAACCTACCTACTCGCATATCGATGTGGATGAACGACGCAAGATCGCCCGCTGGCGCCGCGGCTGTCGAGATCATTGCCGAGAAGCCCGGACGGCATCGATCTACGATCTTTCGTGAGCTCAAGCGCAACACATTCGTCGACAAGCTGATTCCGGATCTCAATGGCTGCTACTGTGTGACAGCGCATGAATGGCTTGAGAACGGCGGGCTGAACTCCGGAAGCTGGTACGTTTCTCGCAGGTAAAGTCGAAGTCCGACCGACCTTCCTCAAATTTTCCTGATTTTATAGATAGGTGCATTTTCTCAACTCTTATCCATGACGGAAAATAGACGTTGATGCGAGTCGCGACCTGTCTGATAGTCCGGCCGAAGTCAAACACCCCGTGCTCGGCACCAGGACAAAATGCCCCTTAAACATATGAGGTTTCCTATTCTTTCTAGGTTCCTGGCAGCGGCCTCGCTTGCCGCACTCTTCATCTCAGGCTCACCGGCCCTTGCGGAAAATCCATCCGCGCCGTGGCCGCAGACGATCAGCGACCTGCCGGCTGAACCCGGCATACGCTTCGGCACGCTCGAAAATGGTATGCGGTTTGCGATCATGCGCAATGCCACGCCAACTGGACAAGCGGCCATCCGTTTCCGGATTGGCGCCGGCTCGCTGGACGAGAGAGATGACCAGCAGGGGCTTGCGCATTTCCTCGAGCATATGGCTTTCAAGGGCTCGACGCATGTCGGACAGGACGAGATGATCCGTATCCTGCAGCGCAAAGGCCTGGCCTTCGGGCCTGATACCAACGCCAACACCTCCTATGACGAGACCGTCTATTCGCTCGATCTGCCCGAGGTTGACGCGGATACGATTTCCACCGGCCTGATGCTGATGCGCGAGACGGCAAGCGAGCTGACGCTCGATGCCGGCGCCTTCGACCGCGAGCGCGGCGTCATCCTTTCGGAAGAGCGGCTGCGCGACACGCCGCAATACCGCGCGGCGATCGGCGTCACGAATTCCATGCTCGCCGGCCAGCGCGTGACGATGCGCGCGCCGATCGGCAAGGTCGACATCATCAGCAATGCCCCTGTCGATCTGCTGCGTGATTTTTACCATGCGAATTATCGGCCCGATCGCGCCACGCTGATCGTGGTGGGCGATGTCGATCCCGCTGCCATGGAACTGGAGATCAGGCAGCGCTTTGGCGACTGGAAGGTTGCCATCCCTGCCCCGCCAAAGCCCGATCTCGGCACGCTGAAGCCGAAAAGCGAAAGCGCCGAGGTCATCGCGGTTCCGGGCGGCACAACGAATGTTCAGATCGCCTGGACGCGGCCCTATGATGCTTCGCCTGACACTTTTGCCAAGCGTCGCCAGCAGCTGGTCGAAGATCTCGGTCTTCTGGTACTCAAACGTCGGCTAGGCGCCATGGCCAACAGGGCCAATGCTCCCTTCATCAGCGCCGCCGTCGGCTCTCAGGATCTTTTCGACTCGGCCCATATCGTTGTCGTCACCGCAAATTCCGAGACGGACAAATGGCAGCAGGCGCTCGCGGCCATCGATCAGGAACAGCGCCGTTTCCAGCAATTCGGCGCCGAGCAGGCCGAGCTCGACCGGGAAATCGTCGAATATCGCTCTCTCCTTGAAGCCGCCGCCGCCGGTGCTGCGACGCGCACAAGCACCGACATCGCCTCCATGCTGGCGAGCAGCGTGGACGACAATGAGGTCTTCACCTCCCCCGCGGAAGATCTTTCGATGTTCGAGACGATCACCAAGGGGCTGACAGCGGCCGAGGTCAACGAGGTTGTCGCGCGCGTCTTTTCCGGGAACGGCCCGCAGCTCGTCCTGCAGACCGCTCAGGCGCCAAAGGGTGGCGCCAGCGACATCAGGCAGGCATATGACGCTTCCCGTGCCGTTCCGGTCACTGCGCCGTCCGCCGCAGCGGCGGTCGCCTGGCCCTATACCCATTTCGGCGAACCCGGCGCTGTTGTCGAACGCCGCGTTGTCGAGGATCTCGGCCTGACCATGGTGCGCTTTGCCAACGGCGTGCGGCTGACCATCAAGCCGACCAAGCTGCGCGCCAACGAAGTGCTGGTACGCGAGGATATTGGTCACGGCCGGCTCGGACTGCCGAATGACCGTCCCCTGCCGATCTGGACATCGCCGGCCGTGGTCCTGTCGGGCACCAAGGCAATGGATTACCCGGATTTACAGAAAGCGCTGGCCGCCAAAATCGCCGGCATCGACTTCTCGGTGGATGACAGCTCCTTCCAGTTCACCGGCCAGACACAGACGGGGGATCTGGCGACGCAACTGCAGATCATGGCCGCCTACACTTCCGATCCCACCTACCGGCCGGAAGTTTTCAAGCGCGTCCGGCAAGCCTATTTGAACAACCTCGATCAGTATGAGGCGACGCCAGGGGCCGTCATCGGCCGCGATTTCGCAGGCCTTGTGCATTCCGGCGACCCGCGCTGGACTTTCCCGGACAAGGCGCAATTGTCTGCCACGAAACTGGAAGATTTCGAAGCGCTGTTCCGGCCGCAAATTTCCGCAGGCCCGATCGATATCACCATTGTCGGCGACATAACGGCGGACGAAGCAATCCGTCTGACGGCTGAAACCTTCGGGGCTTTGCCGGCTCGCCCGGATGCAACAACAGACAACGTTGCAAACGATGTGCGTTTCCCCGCCCCCACCGAAAAACCCGTCATGCGGACTCATAACGGCCGGAGCGACAACGCCGCGGCGATTGTCGCTGCCCCCGTTGGCGATATGCTCTCGGACATGCAGCGGGGCTTTGTCGCCAACATCGCCGGCCAGATCTTCGAAAACAGGCTGATCGACCAGTTCCGGATTGCCGAAGGCGCGACCTACAGTCCGCAGGGCGCGATGGATCTGTCGTGGGACATTCCAGGCTATGGCTACGCCTATCTCTATGTCGAGACAACGCCGGACAAGGTCGAGAATTTCTATGCGCTCGTGGACAAGATCGCTAATGACCTCAGATCGAAAGATGTCTCGCCGGACGAACTGGTCAGGGCTCGCGCACCGATTATCGAGACGTTGAAACACCAGCAGCAGAGCAACGAATATTGGGTGCAATATCTGAACGGCGCCCAAACGGACCCTCGCCGTCTGGAACGGATACGCGACAATCTTGCCGGCTATGACAAAGTCACCGCCGAGGACATTCGCCAGTTTGCCACGACCTACTTCCAGCCGGACAAGTTCTGGAAATTCGAGGTACTTCCGGCAGCGGTTCGATAGGTTTGAAGACAGGATCCCGAAGCGCGCAGTCGCTTCGGGATCTGTTCCGATCTGTTCGTAGGCCCGCGTAAAAACGACAGGATCGTTTTGATGGCGAAGCCTCGGTCGGGCTTGCTAGATGCGTCAGCAAAAATCACCGGCTTTCGCATGTCTTCCGACCATTCTCGTCCCCTCCAGGAATATGCACGCATTGTGCGCCAGAAAAACCTCTTGAAACTTCGGCTTCTTTCCGTGGAACGGCAGCTGGCGACCGCCGGCGGCGCCAGGAAGTCCTTCCTTGAGGAGACGCGCCTGACGATCATCGAGGCGATGCTCTCGCTCGAGGAAGAGGGTGAAGCCTATCTTTTACTGATGCGCAAGGACGGCCCGGCATAGGCGCCGTTGAGAGAGAGGCGAAGGGATGCGAGCGCCCTCTCCGCATCCTCGATTTCCTTGAGCACCAGTCGCTGCTTGCGGTGATCCATCCCGCCTCCGGCAAGTGCGGCATCCACAATTTCGAGCACGTCCGTCGCCTCGATGACCACGCGGGTGGCGCCCCGCTGCAGCGACCCGGCAGGCTGCTGCTGTTGCCAGTCGGAAGAACGCTCCGCCGCAACAAAGATACTCTTCTCGAACAGATAGGATGCCAAGCGCGGATCCGGCACGACTTCCAGCAGATTTTGGATTTCCTCTGCGGAAAAACATGTTCGGCTGATCAGACGTGAGTGAAAGGCCGCATAATTCATGCCCAGCGCGGTCGCGACGACCTCTACCGGATAGGCCTTCTCCACGATCAGGATAGTGTAGACGATGTCTGCGAAGGCACGGCCGCGCTGCGTCATGATGGCCCCCAGGCTCTATCCCTGCAACTATAGCGGAACCCACGTCAAAAGGGAGCTACCGTTTTGATATTGTATCCGTCACGACGGTGCTAATGCGGCGCCCTGGCAGGACGCACCCCGCCTGCCGGGGAAAGGCCACCTGTCTTCGAGTCCGCCGAAGCGGGTGGCCGGACCGTATCGAGCGCCCTGCCCTTTGACCCGGTTTTGCCGTTTCCGCCCGCAAGGCGTCGCTTTCGGGACGGCGCTCAGATCTTTCTGGTCTACTCTGTGACAGGCAACCGCTGCGGGAGGAGCTGCTGGCGCGTTGCTGCATTTCAACGGAGGAGACGGAAATGAGCAAGAACCGTGGCGTCGTCTACTTGCGGCCCGGAAAAGTGGAAGTCCGCGACATTGACGATCCGAAACTCGAGGCACCGGACGGGCGTCGTATCGAACATGGCGTCATCCTGAAGGTCATCTCCACCAATATCTGCGGTTCGGACCAGCATATGGTCCGTGGCCGCACCACCGCCATGCCGGGTCTGGTGCTCGGACATGAAATTACCGGCGAGATCATCGAAAAAGGCATCGACGTCGAAATGCTCGATGTCGGGGACATCGTCTCCGTGCCCTTCAATGTTGCCTGCGGGCGCTGCCGCTGCTGCAAATCACAGGACACCGGCGTCTGCCTGACGGTCAATCCGTCGCGGGCCGGCGGCGCCTACGGCTATGTCGACATGGGCGGCTGGATCGGCGGTCAGGCCCGTTATGTCACGATCCCCTATGCCGATTTCAACCTCTTGAAAATCCCCGACCGCGACAAGGCAATGGCCAAGATCCGTGATCTCACCATGCTTTCCGACATCCTGCCGACCGGATTCCACGGTGCCGTCAGAGCCGGCGTCGGCGTCGGCTCCACCGTCTATGTCGCAGGTGCCGGCCCGGTCGGCCTCGCAGCGGCGGCATCAGCCCGTATCCTCGGCGCGGCCGTCGTCATGATCGGCGACTTCAACAAGGATCGCCTCGCCCATGCCAGCCGCGTCGGCTTCGAGGCCATCGATCTCTCGAAGAGCGACCGTCTCGGAGACATGATCGCAGAGGTGGTCGGCACGAATGAAGTGGATAGCGCCATCGATGCCGTCGGCTTCGAAGCACGTGGACATTCCGGCGGCGAGCAGCCGGCGATCGTTCTGAACCAGATGATGGAAATCACCCGTGCCGCAGGCTCCATCGGCATTCCCGGCCTCTATGTCACGGAGGATCCGGGCGCGGTGGACAATGCGGCCAAGCAGGGCAGCCTGTCGTTGCGTTTCGGTCTCGGCTGGGCCAAGGCGCAGTCCTTCCACACCGGTCAGACACCTGTGCTTAAATACAACCGCCAGCTCATGCAGGCGATCCTGCACGACCGGCTGCCCATTGCCGATATCGTCAATGCCAAGGTGATCTCGCTTGAGGATGCCGCCCAGGGTTATGAGAGCTTCGACCAGGGTGCTGCGACGAAATTCGTTCTCGACCCGCATGGCGCAATTGCCAAAGCGGCGTGATCGATATGATGTGCCGGGGCGGAAACGCCCCGGCATTCCCTCTTGGTAATACGATCGACCGTGCCTCCCCCTACATCCTCGCCAGCCAACGACTGTTGACAGAATGTATGGCTGATCTCAGTCATCAGCGGCGTCGTCACGCATGAAATGACGGAGCAATCCGCGACTTTGATGAAGACCTCCGCCGACACCTGAATAGAGCGCGATGTGGGCGAGCTCTTGCGAGCTTGCCGGTTCCGGCTTGATGAGCACTGGAGCGTAATCTGCGTCGCCGTGCTGCGCGGCCACTACATCGGGTCGAATCGACACGACCTCGCCTTCAATTCCAGCATCACCCCCTGACCGATAGCATTGAAGCGGACCCCGGCCCTCTGGCCGAGCACGATATCATCGATATCGCCTGCGGCGTTCTTCCGCTCTGCGACCAAGCCTTATCGCTTTGGGCAACAAGGCTCTTCCCGCCGCTCCGACAGCCGAGATGCCGAGTCCGCAAATATCGGATCGCCTCCAACGCAGCGCTTAGCAATCATATTGCGAACAATACAATATGGTTAACGCAATCATAACTTTGGCGGATTCTACTGTAAATCAGGCCCTACTTTTGAAGGGAATCACTATACCATCGAAGTAATGTTTTCTACTTCCAGGCGAGGAGGATGAAATGGCCCAAGCTACTAGAATTACTGACGTAATCGATTCATTCGGGATTGACACACATATCGACTACACCGACGGGAAATATTCCAATATCGCGGAAGTTGTTAAAGCCCTGGGCTACCTTGGTCTCGACACAGTTCGAGATCATGCCCCCACCCCTGCCTCCGACCCCTACGGTCAAGGCCATCTTGGGGATGCGGCCGATGCGGGTGTCAAATTCGTTTTTGTTTCCGGGCGAGATGACACTCCCGCCACCGTCGTCCAGCGACTGCATGCCTTCGTCGAAGCGCATCCGGGTTCGATCGTCGGCATCGAAGGCCCGAACGAGGTCAACAACTGGCCGGTGGCTTATAAAGGTCTGTCGGGAGAGGCTGCGGCAGTTGCCTACCAGAAGGACCTCTTCAATGCAGTCAATGCCGATCCGCTGTTGAAGGATATTCCGGTTCTCGGTTTTACCGGTTACACGGTTGCCTCTTCCAACGATTACACGACGATCCACACCTATGCGAAAGAGGGCGACCAGCCCTTCTCCTGGCTCTCGCGTGAATCCGGCAACCAGATGCAGGCCGATCCCGGCAAGCCGCTTACCATCACCGAGATCGGCTATCACACGTCGCTGACCGCTGACACCAACGGCGGATGGGAAGGCGTCGACGAGACGACGCAGGCAAAACTGCTTCTCAACACTCTGATGGACGGCGCCTTTCTGGGATCCAAGGGAACCTTCATCTACCAGCTTCTCGATGCCTATTCGGATCCGCAGGGTTCCGATCAGGAAAAGCATTTCGGGCTGTTTCGCCTGGATTACACGCCGAAACCGGCAGCAATGGCGATCCACAATCTGACCGAAATTCTCGAAGACGACGGCGCGACCCAGGCGAGCTTCAATCCGGGCACGCTCAATTATTCAATCAACGGGCTGCCTTCCACGGCGCGCAGCTACCTGACGGAGAAATCCGACGGAAGCTATCAGATCATCATCTGGAACGAGCCGGATATATGGAACCAGACGACCGACAAGGCGATCCAGGCGGCTGCGACCAACGTCAGCGTCAACCTGGGCGGAGCTTTCGGGACCGTGCAGGTCTACGACCCGCTGGCGGGCGATACGCCGGTCAAAAGCTTCAGCAATATATCCTCGCTCAACCTGGACGTTGTCGACCATCCCATCATTATCAATATAGCCGCAGGTAGCGGCGCCCGTCCGGAACCCGGCCACATCTACGGCGGCACCGGAGACGACACGTTTACGGTCACCTCCCCGACCGACATTGTCGATGAAAGCCGCGGCGGCGGAACCGATACCGTCATGTCATCGATCAGCTTCAGTCTGGCCGATGCCGCACATGCGATCGGCGCCATCGAAAACCTGACCCTGACCGGCAACGCCAATATCAACGCGACTGGCAACAGCCTTGCCAATATTCTCGTCGGCAACTACGGAGCCAACGTGCTGGATGGCGGCGCAGGCGCAGACACCATGAAGGGCGGCGGTGGTGACGATACCTATATCGTCGACAACATCAATGATGTGGTCATCGAGGCTGGCGGCTCCGGCAAGGACGCCATCAAGTCCTATGTCTCCCTCAGCCTGATGGACAAGGACCACGTGACCGGAACTGTCGAAAACCTGACCCTGTTGGGTGCCGACGACATCAATGCGACCGGCAATGTCATGAACAACGTTCTGACAGGCAATTCCGGCGACAATTATTTCGATGGCGGCAGGGGCGAAGACCGAATGATCGGCGGCCTTGGCAACGACACGTATAAGGTGGATTCGGCGGGCGACATCGTCGACGAGACGGGCGGCGGTGGCATCGACACTGTCAATGCCTCCATATCCTTCTATCTTGAGAATGCCCTTGGAACAGTTGAAAACCTGACGCTTACAGGCTCATCGGCGATCAATGCCACAGGTAGCGGCGAAAATAACGTGCTGACCGGCAACAATGCAGCCAATACCCTGTCGGGTGGCGCAGGAAACGACAAGCTCATCGGCGGCAACGGCAACGATGTCCTGAACGGCGGAGCTGGAGCCGATACTTTCGTCTTCGACTTCAAGCCCAGTGCTTACAACAACATCGACAAGATCGAGGACTTCTCGGAAAGCACCGGTGACAAGATCGTGCTCGATCACGAGATTTTCACCGCCATCGATCCAGCGAGTTTTTCGGCCGAAAACTTCGTGCTCGGCACCAAGGCTTTGGATTCGAACGACCGTTTGATCTACGACCAGACAACGGGAAAGCTTTTCTACGATGCAGACGGAAGTGGGCGCGGCGCGGCCGTACAGATCGCGACACTCTCCAATCTGGCGGCGCTTCATCACGATGATTTCCTGTTCATTTGACATCCGAACCTGACGTCTTCAAGCGGCGGTCCTGGATGGGGCTCCATTTTTGGAGCCCCTTTTTCTTGTCCTGCGCCGGTCCTGCCCAACATTGTCAGCAGGATCCCATCAGCCGAGCGGAGAGACCGTTGCCCTGGACTGCCTACATCATTCATTTCATCGCCGCCGCATTCCTGACCAATGGCATGCCGCATTTCGTCAATGGCGTCAGCGGCCGGCCTTTTCGTACACCTTTCGCTCGCCTGCAGGGGGCGAAGCTCAGTTCTCCGGCCACCAATGTCGTCTGGGGCTGGTTCAATTTTCTCGTCGCCTTCCTGCTCTTTGCCAATATCGGGCCGCTTTATATCGGGACGCCGGGCGACACCGTCTTTGTAGCAGCCGGCGTTCTCGTAACCGGCGTTCTCCTGGCGCGGATCTTCGAGCGGTATGACGCCTGACAAGTCGCTTACGCGCGTAAGTCGCTTGCATGATGCAAGTAACTTCTGTAGTGACTTGCATCATGCAACGAACGAGCTTTGCCAATTTCAAATGCCCCGCCGCCCGCGCGCTCGACAGCGTCGGCGACTGGTGGAGCATGATGATCCTTCGCGACGCCTTTCACGGGCTGACGCGTTTTGACGAATTCCAGAAGAGCCTCGGCATCGCGCCGAACATCCTGACGCGGCGCCTTGGGCACCTGATCGATGAAGGACTGTTCGAGAAGCGCCTCTACAACGAGCGCCCTGCCCGCTACGAATATGTACTGACTGCCAAGGGACGCGATTTCTTCCCCGTTCTGATGGCCCTGTTTTCCTGGGGACGCCGGCACGTTCCGCAAGAAGATCTTGCCTTCCTGCTTGGCAATGCCGCTTCCGGCGAGGAACGCCAGCCCATGCTGGTGGATGCAGCCAGCGGCGAAGAATTGAAACCCGAAAACACCTGCCTGCTGCCGGGACCGGCTGCCGATGAGGGCGACCGCGAACGGATCGCCCGCATGCGTGCCTACTACCTCGGCATCGACGCCTAGAGCATTTCCAATGCTCTTACTCTTAGTTTTTACGCAATTCCGGACGCAACCCCGCTTCGCGCTCTTACTGGAATTGCTTTAGAAAGGTCAAATCCATGGAACGCATTGTTGTCACCGGTATGGGACTTGTTTCGCCGCTTGGCGTTGGCGTCGAGACCGCATGGAACCGGCTCGTCGCCGGTGGTTCCGGCCTGCGCGTGCTGCCGGAGAATGTGGTCGGCGATCTCGCCGCCAAGGTCGGCGGCGTCGTTCCCTCCATCGAGGAGGACAGTGAAGCCGGTTTCGATCCCGATCGCGCCGTGCCGCCCAAGGACCAGAAGAAGATGGACCGCTTCATCCAGTTTGCGATGATGGCGACGGACGAAGCGGTGCGCCAGGCCGGCTGGATGCCCGAGAGCGTCGATGCGCGCGAGCGGACAGCCACGATCATCGCGTCGGGTGTCGGCGGTTTTCCGGCAATAACGGATGCAGTGCGCACGGCTGAGACCCGCGGCGTGCGACGGCTGTCGCCCTTTACTGTGCCTTCCTTCCTCGTCAACCTGGCGGCCGGTCAGGTCAGCATACGCTACGGCTTCAAGGGGCCATTGGGCGCGCCGGTAACGGCCTGCGCGGCAAGTGTTCAGGCGATCGGCGATGCGGCGCGGATGATCCGCTCCGGCGAGGCTGACGTCGCTATCTGCGGCGGCTCGGAAGCCTGCATCGACAAGGTGAGTCTCGGCGGTTTTGCAGCAGCGCGCGCACTCTCGAGCGGTTTCAACGACAGACCCGAACTTGCGTCGCGTCCCTTCGATACAGCGCGCGATGGTTTCGTGATGGGCGAAGGAGCCGGAATTCTTGTCATCGAAACCCTTGAGCATGCGCTGGCGCGCGGCGCAACGCCGCTCGCCGAACTCGTCGGCTACGGCACGGCCGCCGACGCCTATCACATGACGGCAGGCCCGGAAGATGGCGACGGTGCCCGCCGGGCGATGGAAGCAGCATTGCGGCAAGCCAGGATCCCGGCCGCCGAGGTGAAGCATCTCAACGCCCATGCGACCTCGACACCGGTCGGCGACAGGGGCGAGATCGCTGCAATCGGTACGGTCTTCGGTCGCGACGGCGGCATCGCCATCAGCGCAACCAAGTCGGCGACGGGCCATCTCCTGGGTGCAGCCGGCGGGCTTGAAGCCATCTTCACAATCCTCGCGCTGCGCGATCAGCTCGCCCCGCCGACCCGCAATCTCGAGACGGCCGATCCCGCAGCAGAAGGCATTGATCTCGTGGGCAGGGTGGCCCGCAAGGTGGCGATGGAATATGCGATTACCAACGGCTTCGGCTTCGGCGGCGTCAATGCCAGCGCTCTCTTCCGTCGCTGGTCCTGAGCCCTGGTTTATCGGGCTCTTTCCTTGCGCGCAAAATAGCCTACACTTCTGCTGACATAGCCGGAGATGATCCTATGCGCGCCTTCTTCGCAGTGCTGGTTCTGTGTGCTGTATCCGTGATGTCAGGCATGGCGGCCCGCGCCGAAGATCCCGTGCAGGCAACACAGACAATGATCGAGGAGCAGATCAGGGCATTCCTCAAGGACGACGCGGATACCGCCTATTCCTTCGCCGCGCCCGGCATCAAGGCCATGTATCCAGACAAAAACGTCTTCTTCGCGATGGTGAAGAAAAGCTACGAGCCGGTCTATCACCCGGGCAACTATGCCTTCGGGCGCAGCAGATCGATCGACGACGGTGCAATGATCTATCAGGAAGTGCTGATTTCCGGCCGCGACGGCAAGGACTGGACGGCGATTTATCAGGTTGCTCGTCAGCCGGACGGCAGCTTCAAGATCAACGGCGTGCAGATCGTGCCGAACGCCGACAGCAAGGGCATTTAGGCATTAAGCATCCCTGCATCTTAACGTTGCGTCAGATTTCCCCTATGAGTAGAGAGCCAATATCATTCTACCCCGGGGATAGAAATCAATGCGTGCTTCTTTCAAGTGCCTGGTCGCCGTCGCGACGATCGGTTTTACAGCCATGCCGGCATTGCTCAGGCAGAATCTTTTTCCAGGCTAACGCAGCAGAATTATGCCATCGGCAAGCTCACAAGAGGAAAAGCCGGCGGTTATGGCTGGGTCCTTTCAAACGGCAGCACGCGTTTCTTTTGCCGGCTGAATGCCAGCTTGGCATACGTCAACAAGAAAGAGATGATGAGCATCCTTTCGAATGGAAGGCTCATTAAACTGGACCGCGCCACGTTTGAGGCATCGATCGGCGGTTCTGATCCGTCGATACCGCAATGGAGCGACCTTCAGACCGGCCGCGTCAAGCCGGCTGACGTTGGAAGCTGCGCACCTGTTCGCTGACCGATATCGGTACGGTACGATCTTGCTAGCAGACAGGAGTCGTAGCCAGGCGGCCCTTGCCGGGGATATCACACCGGTTCGAGATCGCCTCTCGCCCATTCCTCGATCGTTTCCGCCATGAAATCGGCGAAGCGACCTTCGGCAATCGCCTTGCGGATGCCCTGCATCAGTTCCTGATAATAGTTCAGATTGTGCCAGGAAAGCAGCATGCCGCCGAGCGCTTCGTTGGCGCGGACGAGATGGTGGAGATAGGCGCGGGAATAGTCGCGCGTCGCCGGGCAGTTCGATTGTTCGTCGAGCGGGCGCATGTCCTCCGCATGGCGGGCGTTGCGGATATTGACCTTGCCGCGACGGGTAAAGGCCAGGCCGTGACGGCCCGAGCGGGTCGGCATGACGCAATCGAACATGTCGATTCCACGGGCGACGGATTTCAGGATGTCGTCGGGCGTGCCGACGCCCATCAGATAGCGAGGCTTTTCACCGGGCAGGACCGGAAGCGTCGTCTCCAGCATCTTCAGCATGACGTCCTGCGGCTCGCCGACAGCAAGACCGCCGACGGCGTAGCCTTTGAGGTCGAGCTTTGCCAGTTCTTCGGCCGAACGGACACGCAGGGCCGGCACGTCACCGCCCTGGACAATGCCGAACATCGCCTTGCCCGGCTGATTGCCGAACGCGACCTTGCAACGCTCGGCCCAGCGCAGCGAAAGCTCCATGGCGCGCTCGATTTCCTTGGGCTCGGCCGGCAATGCCACGCATTCGTCGAGCTGCATCTGGATATCGGAGCCAAGCAGCCCCTGGATCTCGATCGAGCGCTCCGGCGACATGTGATGCAGGCTGCCGTCGACATGCGACTTGAAGGTGACGCCCTGCTCATCGAGCTTGCGCAGACCGGAGAGAGACATGACCTGAAAGCCGCCGGAATCCGTCAGGATCGGATGCTCCCAGCGAATGAGCTTGTGCAATCCGCCGAGGCGGGCAACGCGCTCGGCCGTCGGGCGCAGCATCAGATGATAGGTATTGCCAAGAATGATGTCGGCGCCGGTGTCACGCACCTGGTCGAGATACATGGCCTTGACCGTGCCGACCGTGCCGACAGGCATGAAGGCCGGCGTGCGGATGGTGCCGCGCGGCATGGAAACTTCCCCGAGACGGGCGCCGCCATCGGTCTTCTTCAGGGTGAACTGGAAATTCTCAGTGGTCATCGGTCTTTCCGGAAAAGAAGGCTCGCGTCGCCGTAGGAATAGAAGCGGTAGCCTGTCGAAATGGCATGCGTATAGGCCGCGTGCATGGTCTCGAAACCGGCGAAGGCCGAGACCAGCATGAAGAGCGTCGAGCGCGGCAGGTGGAAATTGGTCATCAGTATGTCGACCGCCTTGAAACGGTAACCAGGCGTGATGAAGATGCCTGTCGCGCCCGCCCAGGGTCTGATCTCGCCGCTCTCTTCGGCGGCGCTCTCGATCAGCCGCAGCGACGTCGTGCCGACGCAGACGATGCGTCCGCCCCTCGCCTTGACGGCATTCAGCTTCGCAGCAATCTCGGCGCTGACATAGCCGCTTTCGAGATGCATCTTGTGATCGTCGGTATCGTCGGCCTTGACCGGCAGGAAAGTGCCGGCGCCGACATGCAGCGTCACGAAGTGGCGTTCGATGCCAGCCCTGTCCAGTGCCTCGAAAAGGCCGGGCGTGAAGTGCAGACCGGCGGTCGGGGCGGCGACGGCGCCCTCCTCTCGCGCATAGATGGTCTGGTAATCGGCGCGGTCGCGTTCGTCCTCCGGACGCTTTGCGGCGATATAGGGCGGCAGCGGAATATGGCCGACGCCTGCGATTGCCTCATCCAACGCAGGTCCGGAAAGATCGAAGGCGAGCGTCACTTCGCCGGCGTCACCCTTTTCCTCGACGGTCGCGTCGAGCGAGCCGATCATGCAGCTTTGGCCACCATGGCCGAAAGCGATACGATCGCCTTCCTTGATACGCTTGCCGGGTTTGGCGAAGGCCTTCCACTTGTTGGCGCTGATCCGCATATGCAGCGTCGCCGAAACCTGCTGACCGCCCGCACCCTCGCGGTGGCGGATGCCTTCGAGTTGTGCCGGGATGACCTTGGTATCGTTGAAGACCAGCGCATCGCCGGCGCGCAGGAAGGACGGCAGGTCGAAGACGCGATGATCGGAAAGAACCGGCTGCCCGTTCGGATCGACGACAAGCAGCCGCGCGCTGTCGCGCGGCTCAGCGGGCCGCAGCGCAATGCGTTCATCCGGCAGGTCGAAATCAAAGAGGTCTACGCGCATCGAAGCACTTCCAGGCAAAGCGAAACCCGCCCCGCGCTCTCGCGCAAGGGCGGGTTCCTGCAGAAATCACAATCAGACGTCGGCGGCAACCCGCATGGAGACGATCGAATCCGGATCGGAGACGGGCTCGCCCTTCTTGATCTTGTCGATGTTATCCATGCCTTCGATGACCTGGCCCCAGACCGAGTACTGCTTGTTCAGCCAGGGAGCGTCGGTGAAGCAGATGAAGAACTGCGAGTTCGCCGAGTTCGGGCTCTGCGAGCGGGCCATCGAGCAGGTGCCGCGAACATGCGGAGTTGCCGAGAATTCAGCCTTCAGATCGTCCTTTTCAGAGCCGCCCATGCCGGCGCGGCCCGGATTGAAATTGTCGCCGCCCTTCTTGCCGAACTGTACGTCACCCGTCTGCGCCATGAAATCGGCGATAACGCGGTGGAAAACGACACCGTCATAGGCCTTCTCGCGGGCGAGTTCCTTGATGCGCTTGACATGCTCGGGCGCGACCTGCGGCAGAAGCTGGATGACAACCTTGCCCTTGGTGGTTTCCAGAATGATGGTGTTTTCCGGATCCTTGATCTCGGCCATTGTCGTTCTCCTTCTTGTCGTGAATTTACTTCTTGCCCATCGTGACCTTGATCATGCGGTCAGGATTGCTGACTTCGCCGTTCTGGCCTTCGCCCTTCTTGATCTTGTCGACGTTTTCCATGCCCGAAACAACCTTGCCGACGACCGTGTACTGGCCATTCAGGAAGGAACCGTCATCGAACATGATGAAGAACTGCGAGTTGGCGGAATTCGGGTCCTGGGCGCGTGCCATGCCGACCGTGCCGCGCACGAAAGGCGTCTTGGAAAATTCGGCCGGCAGGTCAGGCAGGTCGGAGCCACCGGTGCCGGCCTGGGCGGCATCGAAGTTCTTTTCCATGTTGCCATATTTCACGTCGCCGGTCTGGGCCATGAAGCCCGGGATGACACGGTGGAAGGCGACATTGTCATATTCGCCCTTCTTCACCAGCGCTTCGATCTGCGCCACATGCTTCGGCGCCACATCCGGCAGCAGCTGGATGACAACCGGGCCGCTCTTCAGCTGGATGGTGATGTAATGATCGGCCGCCTGCGCAAAAGCGTCGCCCGCGAAGGAGGCGAGATAGAGCACGCCGGCAAATGCAAGATAGAAGAGTTTCATGTGAGCTCCATTGCGGCGGTATCCGCCTAGGCTTTGCGCTTGGATTTCAGGGCTTGCAAGACGGCCGCCGGCACGAAGGCGCTGACATCGCCGCCCATGGCTGCGATCTGGCGCACCAATGTGGCGGTAATGGGCCGCGAGGCCGTGCCTGCCGGCAGAAAGATAGTCTGGATATCAGGCGCCATCTGCCTGTTCATGCCGGCCATCTGCATTTCATAATCGAGATCGGTGCCATCACGCAGGCCACGGATCAGCAGGCTTGCGCCATGCGCGCGCGCGGCGTCGACGACGAGATTGTCGAAGGAGACGACATCGATATGCGCGCTCTTTTCCGGCAGCACCTCAGCGAGCGACGCGCGGATCAACGCTGCCTTTTCGTCGAATGAAAAGAGTGGTGCCTTCCCCGGGTGGATGCCGATCGCGACGATCACCTTTTCGGCGACGTTGAGCGCCTGGACCAGCACATCAACATGTCCATTGGTGATCGGGTCGAAGGACCCCGGATAGAAAGCTGTGGTCATTTGGTCCGGCCGTTCGTTTGACGCCTTTTGTCATGGAAGCCCGTTTCCCGCAAGTCATTTAGCCAGACCGCCCGACGCGGCTGAACGATGAATGAACGGCGCGTTCAAGGTCCGCTCAGATGCGATCTGCTTTATTCGCATCATCAACCCAGACGCTGCCGGTCCCGGTAGCGTCACTCCCCGGAAAGACCCCGATCATGCTGATCATCCTCATCGCAGTAGCCGTTATTTCCTCGCTGTTCGCCGAGTTTTTCTACGGTTACGTCGCCGACAGGCATCAGATTGGCTGGGTACGCCCGGAGGTCAGCGAACATGCGGCGATCATGAGACAGCTTGGCCGCACACGTTCTAATCGATTTGATTTCTGAACGGCAGATGAACGTGACATTCAAGGTCGCTTCAGATCACGATTGGTAAACACCCCGCCAACATCCGGCGGAACCTTTTAAAGACGGATGCGTTCAAATGATCGACACATATGAGATGCGTAAGCGCGGCAGGAAGGGAACAAAGATGCCTGGCAAGATCACGATGATTAACATGCTCTGGATGGTAATGGTCACGGGCATGCTGACTGCCACAATCGCTCTCTATGACAATCAGAAGGTCGATGCTTCCAAGGTATATGGTCCGTTCGCTTCGGCTCGCTCCGTAAGCGTTCTCGGTCAGTACTGAGGAGCTTGAACGCAACTCCCTAAAGAAAGGAACGCCACCATGTTCACGATCCTGACAGTTTTCACAGCACTCATCAGCATCATGTTCATTGTGTCCGTGACCTCCACGATTTCCGCTCTGCGCCGTGAAAGCGAGGAAGTGAAATCGCTCCAAGAAAAGCATAAGGCTTTCTGAAGCCGCTCCCGCAGCACAAAAGCATGAATGCAAGCCGGATGTTTTGCATCCGGCTTTTCTCATGTCGAGAATGGCGGCCGAAGCGCCAGACAGCCGCTGTTTCGCAACGGCAGAACCAATAGAGCTCGTTGCCATAGAGCGCGCGCAGATAGTCGCTGCGTTCGCTTGTAACGACGGCAAAGCCCTGCCCCATCGCAAGGATCGAGACACCCTCGGGCAAAGTGCCGGGCTGGATGTTGCCGGCCGGAAAGACCACGGCAGCCGTGTCCTCACCTATTGCAGCAAATACGGCAGCGCCATCTTCAAGGGAAGTTCCGCTGGAAAGGCTGGTCCGGGATCACTTTGCGGCAGAAGCAGGAAGCTCCGCGCCGCCGCGCCGGTTGCAGCCGAAACACCGGCCAACACACCCCGCCTTGTCCAGCTGCCCACAACATTCCCCTCAGGATGAATCGGCAAGCTCTTCATAGCGCAATAAAAAAACGGGCGGCAGGTGCCGCCCGGTTTGCTATGTGAATGTCGTGAATTACTCAGCCGATGGGGTTTCGTCGGCTTCGCCCGCTGCCGGAGCTTCACCTTCGGAAACCACGGCTTCGTCACCATTCTCGGGCGTCTCTTCTTCTTCCGGCTCGCTGATACGCTCGACCGAGACGACCTTCTCATCCTTGGCCGTGGAGAAGATTGTCACGCCCTTGGTAGCGCGGCTGGCGATACGGATGCCGCCGACCGGGACGCGGATCAGCTGGCCGCCATCCGAGACGAGCATGATCTGATCGCCATCATCGATCGGGAAGGCGGCGACCAGTTCGCCGATTTCGCCTGTCTTCGACGTATCGGTGGCACGGATACCCTTGCCGCCGCGGCCGGAGATGCGGAAATCATAAGAGGACGAGCGCTTGCCGAAGCCTTTTTCAGAGACCGTCAGCACGAATTGTTCGCGTGCCCTCAGCTCTTCGTAACGCTCGTCGGAGAGCTGTCCCTCCTCGGTGACTTCTTCGCCGACCAGAGCGATATCCTCCTCGTCCACGCCCGTGGCACGACGTTCGGCGGCGGAGCGCTTGAGGTAGGCAGCGCGCTCCCAGGGCTCGGCATCGACATGGCCGACAATCGTCATGGAGATGATCCGGTCGCCATCGCCGAGGTTGATGCCGCGCACCCCGATCGAGTTGCGGCCGGCAAAGACGCGGACGTCATCGACCGAGAAGCGGATGCACTGGCCGAGCGCCGTCGTCAGCAGGACATCATCCTGATCGGTGCAGGTCTCGACGGAGAGGATTTCGTCACCCTCGTCTTCCAGCTTCATGGCGATCTTGCCGTTGCGATTCACCTGGACGAAGTCGCTGAGCTTGTTACGGCGGACCGTACCACGCGTCGTCGAGAACATGACGTCGAGGTTATCCCAGCTGTCCTCATCCTCGGGCAGCGGCAGGATCGTGGTGATGCGCTCGCCAGGTTCGAGTGGCAGCATGTTGATCAGCGCCTTGCCGCGCGAGGTCGGCGTGCCGATCGGAAGGCGCCAGACCTTCTCCTTGTAGACGATACCGCGCGAGGAGAAGAACAGAACCGGCGTGTGGGTATTGACCACGAATAGCCGGCTAACGAAATCTTCGTCGCGGGTGGTCATGCCGGAACGGCCTTTGCCGCCGCGGCGCTGCGCACGGTAGGTCGTTAGCGGCACGCGCTTGATATAGCCGAGATGCGAAACGGTGACGACCATGTCTTCACGGGCGATGAGATCTTCATCGTCCATTTCGAGACCGCCGTCGATGATCTCGGTGCGGCGCGGCGTGCCGAACTCGTCGCGGACGGCGGTGAGCTCGTCCTTGACGATCGTCTGGATGCGGATACGCGATGACAGGATATCGAGGTAATCCTTGATCTCCTCGCCTATCTTATTGAGTTCATCGCCAATTTCGTCCCGGCCGAGAGCCGTCAAACGGGCAAGGCGCAGTTCGAGGATGGCGCGGGCCTGCTCTTCCGAGAGGTTATAGGTCAGGTCATCATTGATGCGATGCCGCGGATCGTCGATCAGGCGGATCAGGCTTTCGACATCTTCTGCCGGCCAACGGCGGGTCATCAGTTCTTCGCGGGCCGACTGCGGGTCCGGCGCCTGACGGATAACACGAATGACTTCGTCGATATTGGCAACAGCAATCGCGAGACCGACCAAGACGTGCGCACGTTCGCGCGCCTTGCGAAGCAGGAATTTTGTTCTCCGACTAACGACTTCTTCGCGGAAGGCGACAAATGCGCGGAGCATGTCGAGGAGCGTCAGCTGTTCCGGCTTGCCGCCGTTCAGCGCCACCATGTTGCAGCCGAAGGAGGTCTGCAGCGGCGTGTAGCGATAAAGCTGGTTCAGGATGACGTCGGCATTGGCGTCGCGCTTCAATTCGACGACGACGCGATAGCCTTGGCGGTCGGATTCATCGCGCAGGTCGGAGATGCCTTCGATGCGCTTCTCGCGCACCAATTCGGCCATCTTCTCGATCATCGTCGCCTTGTTCACCTGATAGGGGATCTCGGTGATGATGATCTGCTCGCGGTCGCCGCGCATCGGCTCGATGGTGGCAACGCCGCGCATGACGACGGAACCGCGACCGGTTTCGTAGGCCGAACGGATGCCGGAGCGGCCGAGAATCTTGGCTCCGGTCGGGAAGTCGGGACCCGGAATGATCTGCATTAGTTCCGGCAGTTCGATCGCCGGATCATTGATCAGCGCAATGCAGCCATCAATGACTTCAGAGAGGTTATGCGGCGGAATGTTGGTCGCCATACCGACGGCGATACCGCCAGCACCGTTGACTAGAAGGTTCGGGAATTTTGCGGGAACGACAACAGGCTCGGAGAGCGTACCATCATAGTTGTCGCGGAAATCGACCGTTTCCTTGTCGAGATCGTCGAGCAGCGAATGAGCGGCCTTCTGCAGGCGGCATTCGGTGTAACGTTCGGCCGCCGGCGGGTCACCGTCGACAGAGCCGAAATTGCCCTGGCCGTCGATCAGCGGCAGACGAAGCGACCAGTCCTGCGCCATACGGGCGAGCGCGTCGTAGATCGCGGCATTGCCGTGCGGATGGTATTTACCCATCACGTCCCCGGTGACGCGGGCGCATTTGACGTATTTCTTGTTCCAGTCGATGCCGAGCTCGGACATGCCGTAGAGGATGCGCCGGTGCACGGGCTTCAGGCCGTCGCGCACGTCGGGAAGTGCGCGGGACACGATCACGCTCATCGCGTAATCGAGATATGACCGCTGCATTTCCTCCATAATGGAGATCGGCTCGATGCCTGGCGGGAGCTTCCCGCCGCCGGGGGGTGTTTGCTCAGTCAAAACGGTTCACGTTCTCTTCTAGAATCACTCGAAGATTTATAGCGGAAAGCCTGTTCCCGCGCCAATTTGGCCAGGGGTTTTGAACAGGCTTTTACGGTCGAAAGAGGGCAAATAATGGTATTTGCCCGCGATAGGTAGACAATCAGCGATCACGCATTTGCCAAATCGGAATCGGCACAGCACAATCATGAAAAACAAGCATCTATATGGGGTTTTGAAGAAGCGATGGCAAGCGCCGACCAATTGATCAACGCGTTCACGACGCTGCTCGTCACCATCGATCCGCCGGGGCTTGCGCCCCTCTTTCTCGGCCTCACTGTCGGCATGAGCCGGCCGGAGCGAAAGCAGGTGGCGCTGCGCGGCACCACCATCGCCTTCATCATTCTTGCGGTCTTTGCGCTATTCGGCTCCAGCGTGCTCGGGGTGCTCGGTATTTCCATCGGCGCGTTCCGGCTGGCGGGCGGCCTGCTGCTTTTCTGGATCGCCTTCGAAATGGTTTTCGAGAAACGCCAGGATCGCAAGGAAAAGACGACGGAAGTCGCAATTACCAAGGATCATATCGAGAATATCGCCGTCTTCCCGCTTGCCCTGCCCCTGATTGCCGGACCGGGCGCCATTTCGGCGACGATTCTGCTCGGAGGGACCCTGCCCTCCACGGTCGAACGTGCGCAGCTGATCGGCGTCATCGCTGCGTGTCTGCTGATCACCCTGATGGTGCTGTTCCTCGCCGACCGGCTCGACCGTTTCCTCGGGGTGACCGGCCGCGCGATCCTGACCCGCCTCCTCGGTGTAATCCTCGCAGCACTTGCCGCGCAGTTCGTCGTGGACGGTGCAAAATCCGCTCTTAATCTGATCAGCGCCACGCCGACATGAAAACGGCGCCTTGGGGCGCCGTCGTCAAAGCTCGGGAATAGCGTCGCTCAAAACGGGATATCGTCGTCGAGATCGCGCGAGAAGTTGCCGCCGCTGCTGCTGCCACCGCCACTGCTGCCACCGCCACGATTACCGCCGCCGCTGCTTCGGCCACCGCCGCCAGAAGACGGGCTGGAACCATAATCGTCGCCGTAACCGCCGCCACCGAAGTCGTCACCACCGCGACCGCCGCCGAAGCCGGAACCTGCGCCACCGCCTTCACCACGACCGTCGAGCATCGTCAGGGTCGAGTTGAAGCCCTGCAGCACGATTTCCGTCGAGTAGCGGTCGTTGCCGGTCTGGTCCTGCCACTTGCGGGTCTGCAGCGCGCCTTCGATATAGAGCTTGGCGCCCTTCTTCACATATTGCTCGACAACCTTGCAGAGGCCTTCGTTGAAGACAACGACCGTGTGCCATTCGGTCTTCTCGCGGCGCTCGCCGGAATTGCGGTCACGCCAGGTTTCCGAGGTCGCGATACGAAGATTGGCGATCGGCCGGCCATCCTGCGTACGGCGGATTTCGGGGTCGGCGCCCACGTTTCCGATCAGAATTACCTTGTTCACACTGCCAGCCATATCATTCACCTTACTGCCGCCCTGCCCGGCGGCGTTTAAAAATCATCGGCGCACCTTAAACCATAGAGGACAGGCGGTGCGTATCCAGTTCCTGTCATCCACAAGGAATTTTGTTCTTTATTTGTTCTAATTATTCGCTATGATCCTGTCAACAGAATCGAAAACCTTTGTTGTTCCGGACATTCAGCCTCGACTCGCCCGCCGGCATCACTAAATAAGGGCTGTTATTCCCCAAACGACTTGAAGCAGAGACGATGAGCGAACTGAAGACGATCTCCATCCGTGGCGCGCGCGAGCATAATTTGAAGGGCATCGACCTCGATCTGCCGCGCAACAAGCTCATCGTTATGACAGGCCTTTCGGGCTCCGGCAAATCCTCGCTCGCCTTCGACACGATCTATGCCGAGGGACAGCGCCGCTATGTCGAAAGCCTTTCGGCCTATGCCCGCCAATTCCTGGAAATGATGCAGAAGCCTGACGTCGACCAGATCGACGGGCTTTCGCCGGCAATCTCGATCGAACAGAAGACGACATCGCGCAACCCGCGCTCGACGGTCGGTACGGTCACCGAAATCTACGACTACATGCGCCTGCTCTTCGCACGCGTCGGCGTCCCCTATTCGCCGGCCACCGGCCTGCCGATCGAAAGCCAGACGGTGAGCCAGATGGTCGATCGGGTGCTCGCTTTCGAGGAAGGCACGCGGCTCTACATTCTCGCGCCGATGATCCGCGGCCGCAAGGGCGAGTATAAGAAGGAACTGGCGGATCTCATGAAAAAGGGCTTCCAGCGCGTCAAGATCGATGGCCAGTTCTACGAGATCGCTGATGCGCCTGCTCTCGACAAGAAATACAAGCACGATATCGATATCGTCATCGACCGTATCGTCGTGCGCCCCGACATGGCCTCGCGTCTGGCCGACAGTTTCGAGACCGCTCTGAAGCTCGCCGATGGGCTCGCCGTTGCGGAATTTGCCGACAAGCCGCTGCCGCCGGAGGAAACCTCGGCTGGTGGCTCTGCCAACAAGTCGCTCAACGAGACGCATGAGCGTGTGCTGTTTTCGGAAAAATTCGCCTGCCCGGTCTCCGGCTTCACCATTCCGGAAATCGAGCCGCGGCTCTTCTCGTTCAACAATCCCTTCGGTGCTTGCCCGACCTGCGACGGTCTCGGCTCGCAGCAGAAGATCGATACCGACCTGATCGTGCCTGAGCCGGAGCGCACGTTGCGGGATGGCGCGATTGCGCCGTGGGCCAAGTCCACCTCGCCCTATTACAACCAGACGCTTGAGGCGCTCGGCAAGCATTTCGGCTTCAAGCTCGGCAGCCGCTGGAACGATCTCTCTGAGAAAGCCAAGGATGTCATTCTCAATGGCACCGAGGAGAAGATCGAATTCCACTATGCCGATGGCGCGCGCTCCTACACGACCTCGAAGAATTTCGAGGGCATCGTGCCCAATCTCGAGCGGCGCTGGAAGGAAACGGATTCGGCCTGGGCGCGCGAGGATATCGAGCGCTTCATGTCGGCCGCCCCCTGCCCGGCCTGTAATGGTTTTCGCCTGAAGCCGGAAGCGCTCGCGGTCAAGATCAACAAGCTGCATATCGGCGAAGTGACGCAAATGTCGATCCGCATCGCGCGCGACTGGTTCGAGACGCTACCGGCGACCTTCAATGCCAAGCAGAACGAGATTGCCGTGCGCATTCTCAAGGAAATCCGCGACCGCCTGCGCTTCCTCAACGATGTCGGCCTCGAATATCTGAGCCTGTCGCGCAATTCAGGCACGCTGTCGGGCGGCGAGAGCCAGCGTATCCGGCTTGCCTCGCAGATCGGCTCGGGCCTGACGGGTGTTCTCTACGTGCTCGACGAGCCGTCGATCGGCCTGCACCAGCGCGACAATGCCCGGCTTCTCGAAACGCTGAAGCACCTGCGCGATATCGGCAATACGGTTATCGTCGTCGAGCATGACGAAGATGCGATCCTGACGGCTGATGATGTGGTCGATATCGGCCCCGCTGCCGGCGTCCATGGCGGCCAGGTGGTGGCACATGGCACGCCGCAGGAGATCATGGCCAATCCGAAGTCGCTCACCGGCAAATATCTGTCCGGCGAACTCGGGGTGGCCCTGCCCGACGAGCGACGCAAGCCGAAGAAAGGCAAGGAGATCAAGGTCGTCGGCGCGCGCGGCAACAATCTGAAGAACGTCACCGCAGCCATTCCGCTCGGCGTCTTCACGGCTGTTACGGGTGTTTCGGGAGGCGGCAAGTCCACCTTCCTGATCGAAACGCTCTACAAGTCTGCAGCGCGTCGTGTCATGGGCGCGCGCGAAATCCCTGCCGATCACGATCGCATCGACGGTTTCGAACATATCGACAAGGTGATCGATATCGACCAGTCGCCGATCGGCCGTACGCCGCGGTCCAATCCGGCGACCTATACCGGCGCCTTCACGCCGATCCGCGACTGGTTCGCCGGCCTGCCGGAGGCCAAGGCGCGCGGGTATCAGCCGGGCCGTTTCTCTTTCAACGTCAAGGGCGGCCGCTGCGAAGCCTGCCAGGGCGATGGCGTCATCAAGATCGAGATGCATTTCCTGCCCGACGTCTATGTCACCTGCGACGTCTGCCACGGCAAGCGCTATAACCGCGAAACGCTCGACGTGACTTTCAAGGGCAAGTCGATCTCCGACGTGCTGGACATGACGGTGGAAGAAGGTGTCGAGTTCTTCGCAGCGGTTCCGGGCGTGCGCGACAAGCTGCAGTCACTTTTCGATGTCGGCCTTGGCTATATCAAGGTCGGCCAGCAGGCCAATACGCTCTCGGGTGGTGAGGCGCAGCGCGTCAAACTCGCCAAGGAACTGTCGAAGCGTTCGACGGGCCGCACGCTCTATATCCTCGACGAGCCGACAACTGGCCTGCATTTCCATGACGTCTCCAAGCTTCTGGAAATGCTGCACGAGCTGGTCAATCAGGGCAATTCGGTTGTGGTCATCGAGCACAATCTCGAAGTTATCAAGACTGCCGACTGGATCCTCGACTTCGGCCCTGAAGGCGGTGACGGAGGCGGCGAGATCGTGGCCGTCGGCACGCCGGAGACCATCGTCAAGGAGAAGCGTTCCTATACCGGTCATTTCCTGAAGGAACTGCTGGAGCGGCGACCGGTCAAGAAGACGTTCGCGGCGGCGGAATGACCATGCGGCGTGCCACGGGAGCGGATCTACCGGTTGTCGTGGCGCTGACCGCAGCTGCCTTTGCCCCTTATACACAAAGCTTCGGCGCGCCACCGGTGCCCGTAACCGAAGATTACGGGCCTCGGCTCGATCGCGGAGAGATCTGGTTGCGGGAGGCTGACGACAGGATTGCGGGACTGGTCGTTGTCGAACGCTACCCGGACCATCTTATGCTCTTCAGCATCGCCGTCGCGCCTGAGTTTCAGGGATCGGGACATGGCGTTGCAATGCTTACCTGGCTGGAGGACAGAGCGCGGGAATGGGCAGTGCCGGAGATCCGACTTTATACCAATGCGCTAATGGAGCGGAATATAGCGCTCTATTCCGCCTTTGGTTTTCAGGAAACGGGTCGCCGCCCCCATCCCTATCGGCCAGGGTGGACTATCGTCGACATGTCGAAAACGATCGACAGGACGAAGAAGGTTGGCGCGATCTGAAGGATCGCAAGCGAGGAGGAAGAGATGAGCAAATCGGGCACGATCCGCGTGGGCATCGGCGGCTGGACATTCGAGCCGTGGCGCGGCCATTTCTTTCCCGACGATCTCAAGCAGAAGGACGAGCTGCACTATGCCAGCCGCCAGTTGAAGGTCATCGAGGTCAACGGCACCTATTACAGCACGCAGAAACCGGCAGTCTTCGCCAAATGGGCCGCCGACGTGCCCGATGGCTTCGTTTTTTCGCTGAAGGCGACGCGCTACACCACGAACAGGCGCGTGCTTGCCGAAGCCTGGGAGTCGATGGAGAAATTCCTCTCGTCCGGCATTAGCGAGCTTGGCGATCATCTCGGCCCGTTGCTCTGGCAGTTTGCGCCCACCAAGAAATTCGAGCCCGATGATTTCGAAGCCTTCCTGAAGCTGCTGCCCGAAAAGCAGGACGGGCTGAAGCTGCGCCATGTCGTGGAAGTCCGGCACGATTCCTTCAAGGTGCCTGAATTCATTGCGCTGCTCGAAAAATACGGGGTGGCGCCCGTCTGCGCCGAACATTTCGACTATCCGATGATTGCCGACGTAACGGCGGATTTCGTCTACACGCGTCTGCAGAAGGGATCGGACGATATTCCGACCTGCTACCCGGAGCCGGAACTGAAGGATTGGACCAAGCGGCTGCAGGTCTGGGCCGAAGGCAAGGTGCCTGACGACCTGCCGCTGATCGACAAGGACCGCAAGGTCAAAATTGAACCGCGCGATGTCTTCGCCTTCATGATCCATGAGGGCAAGGTCAACGCGCCGCATGGGGCAATGGCCCTGCAGAAGCGGGTAAACGGTTAAGAGCTCAAAACGGCAGCACGTGGCTGGCGAGATCTTCGGCGGTCAGGCCCTTGCCGGCGCGATTGCCGGCTTCGCCATGCAGCCAGACGCCGGCAGCCGCCGCCTCGAAAGCCGGCACTCCTTGGGCAAGCAGGCCGCCGATGATGCCGGCCAATACGTCGCCTGAGCCTGCGGTGGCGAGCCAGACAGGCGCGTTGGTATTGATCAGTGCACGCCCATCCGGCGAGGCGATGACGGTATCGGCACCCTTGTATATGACGGCGGCGTTGGCGCGACTTGCGGCTGCGAGCGCCTTGTCGACCTTACCCGCCTTCTCGTCTGCGGCAATATCGGGAAAGAGGCGAGCGAATTCTCCATCATGCGGCGTCAGCACGAGGCGCGGCTCCCCCTTGAACAGGTCGAACAGCGCCTGCGGGTCATCCTTGAATGAGCTGATACCGTCAGCATCGAGAACGACGTGCCGGTCCCGGAGCAGGGACACGAATTTACGGGCTTTCTTTCCAATCCCGAAACCGGGTCCGAGAACGAAGGTCTGAAGCCGCGCATCTCCAAGCCAGCCCTTCAACGCCGCCGCGTCATCAATGGCGTGCAGCATGATGGCGGTCAGATGGGCGCTGTTGGCCGACAGGGCTTCGTTCGGCGCTGCGATCGTCACCAGTCCGGCCCCGGCTTTCAGGCCCGCCATGGCCGACATGCGGGCTGCGCCCGTCTTGCTCGCCTCTCCCGAAAACACGACAAGGTGGCCGCGCTTGTATTTGTGTGTTTCCAACTGCTCGGCCGGCATAGCAGCGCGCCAGGCGCAGGGCGTATTCTCGGCCACGAGGCCAGTCGTCTGCGCCTGGATGATGCGGCTCGGAATACCGATATCGAAGACCTCGAGGCTGCCGCAAAGCTCCCTGCCCGGCATCAGAAGATGGCCGGGCTTACGGGTCATGAAGGTCACGGTATGCGCCGCGCGGAAGGCGGCTCCGAGCACGGCACCGGTGCGCCCGTCCAGGCCTGATGGGAGGTCGACGGCAATGACCGGCGTGCCCGCCCTGCCGACCTTGCGGATCAGATCGGCGACATCGGGCGGCACATCGCGCGCCAGACCCGCTCCGAAGAGACTGTCGACGACGATATCGCCCTGCTCCGGATCATAGTTGCCTATATCCAAGCCCTTCAGCGCACAGGCTGCCCTCGCCCGTGCGGCGTCCCCCTTCAGCTTCTCCGGATCGCCGAGATAGAAGATCTCCACACGTGCGCCACTCTCCTGCAGAAGCCGGGCAACCACATAGCCGTCGCCGCCATTATTGCCGGGACCGCAGAGGACGGCAAAACGTGCAGTGCCCGGATAAAGCCGCAGCGCAGCGGCGGCGACAGCGGCGCCCGCTTTCTCCATCAAGCCGTAGGAGTCGATTCCAGTTTCAGCGGCAGCCCTATCAGCGGCGGCCATTTCGGCAGGTGTGAGGAGGAGATCGGAAAGGCGTTGGCTCATGGCCCTATTCAATTCAAAAAACGCCTAAAAAACAACCGCATGATCGAGAAAACAAAAGATCATATTTTGTGCATCTGATTAATTTTTCATCGAATCGTGAGGGCCATCGAGAAGTCGAAAATGGAATGGTTTTTTCAGGTTTTGTATCATTTTCGATAAAAATGCGCCCCCACTCACCTCATTTTTCATCAAAACGACATTGAAACGCTGGCAAACAAGGTCGCGCGCATAAAATTCCGCGATTTTTTGCGCGAGACGGATTTCAAACTGGCACGATATCTGCATCATATTCCGCGAGCGGGAACGTTCCTGCTGTAACAGGAGAAGCGGAGAGACATTTTCTCATGAAAAAGATCGAAGCGATCATTAAGCCTTTCAAGCTGGACGAGGTGAAGGAAGCCCTTCAGGAAGTCGGTCTGCAGGGTATCACCGTCACGGAAGCGAAGGGCTTCGGTCGCCAGAAGGGCCACACCGAACTCTACCGCGGCGCTGAATACGTCGTCGATTTCCTGCCGAAGGTGAAGGTTGAGGTCGTGCTCGCAGATGAAAACGCGGAGGCCGTCATCGACGCGATCCGCAAGGCCGCGCAGACGGGGCGCATCGGCGACGGAAAGATTTTTGTTTCCAACGTCGAAGAGGTCATCCGCATCCGCACCGGTGAAACCGGTATCGATGCCATCTGAAGGCTTTGCCTTCGGGCAAGCTCACCCATCCTCATCGCACATAACGTAACATCATCACAAAACAGAGGAAGCATCTTATGGCGAGTGCAAGCGAAATCCTGAAGCAGATCAAGGAAAACGACGTCAAGTTCGTCGACCTGCGCTTTACCGACCCCAAGGGCAAGCTGCAGCACGTAACGATGGACGTTGTTTGCGTCGATGAAGACATGTTCGCCGATGGCGTCATGTTCGACGGCTCCTCGATCGGCGGCTGGAAGGCCATCAACGAGTCCGACATGGTGCTCATGCCCGACACGGACACCGTGCACATGGACCCGTTCTTCGCTCAGTCGACCATGGTCATCGTCTGTGACATCCTCGACCCGGTTTCCGGCGAAGCCTATAACCGCGACCCGCGCGGCACTGCCAAGAAGGCCGAAGCCTATCTAAAGGCATCCGGCATCGGCGATACGATCTTCGTCGGCCCGGAAGCCGAATTCTTCGTCTTCGACGACGTCAAATACAAGGCTGATCCCTACAACACCGGCTTCAAGCTCGACTCGACCGAACTGCCGTCGAACGACGATACCGACTACGAGACCGGCAACCTCGGCCACCGCCCGCGCGTCAAGGGCGGCTATTTCCCGGTTCCGCCAATCGACAGCGCCCAGGACATGCGTTCGGAAATGCTGACGGTTCTCTCGGAAATGGGCGTCGTCGTTGAAAAGCACCACCATGAAGTGGCTGCCGCGCAGCACGAACTCGGCATCAAGTTCGACACGCTCGTTCGCAACGCCGACAAGATGCAGATCTACAAGTATGTCGTCCATCAGGTCGCCAATGCCTATGGCAAGACGGCAACCTTCATGCCGAAGCCGATCTTCGGTGACAACGGTTCGGGCATGCACGTTCACCAGTCGATCTGGAAGGGCGGCAAGCCGACCTTCGCCGGCGACGAATATGCAGGCCTGTCCGAATCCTGCCTCTACTATATCGGCGGCATCATCAAGCATGCCAAGGCGATCAACGCGTTCACCAACCCGTCGACGAACTCCTACAAGCGTCTCGTCCCGGGTTACGAAGCACCGGTTCTGCTCGCCTATTCCGCGCGCAACCGTTCGGCCTCCTGCCGCATTCCGTTCGGCACCAATCCGAAGGCAAAGCGCGTCGAAGTCCGCTTCCCGGATCCGATGGCAAACCCTTACCTCTCCTTCGCTGCCATGCTGATGGCAGGCCTCGACGGCATCAAGAACAAGATCCATCCCGGCAAGGCCATGGACAAGGACCTCTACGACCTGCCGCCGAAGGAACTGAAGAAGATCCCGACCGTCTGCGGCTCACTGCGTGAAGCGCTGGAAAGCCTCGACAAGGACCGCAAGTTCCTGACGGCTGGCGGCGTCTTCGACGACGATCAGATCGATGCCTTCATCGAGCTGAAGATGGCTGAAGTGATGCGCTTCGAAATGACGCCGCATCCGGTCGAGTACGACATGTATTACTCGGCATAAAACAAGAGAGAAGCCCCGGTTCGCCGGGGCTTTTTTCGACCCCGAGGTCATGAAAACCGATGGGCAGACATGACAATCATGTGACGAAGTCCCGCAAAAAATCTTGATTTGCGGGGGGCCGATCACCAAATCAGGTGAGAAAGGAAGTCGTACCATGAAAGAAAGAGTTGCAAAGTTCAGCATAGGCGAAGTGGTTCGGCACAAGGTTTTTCCGTTTCGCGGCGTCATCTTTGACGTTGATCCGGAGTTCGCGAATACGGAAGAATGGTGGAATTCCATTCCCGCGGAAGTCCGCCCCAGCAAAGACCAGCCGTTCTACCATCTGCTTGCCGAAAACGATGACAGCGAATATGTCGCCTATGTTTCCGAGCAGAACCTGGTGAGCGACGAGAGCGATACGCCGCTTCGCAATCCGCAGGTCGAGCAGATCTTCGACCGCGGCCCGACGGGCCAGTTCAAACCCAAGATGAGCTTCGCCCATTAAGTCGGACCACATGACCTCTATGACAAGGCCCCGCATGTCGGGGCCTTTTTCTATTCTCGCATGTCGCGCAAAACGGCTTCACACTTTTGCGCGACAAGCCAGCAACAAAAAACCCGGCCTGAAGCCGGGTTTTTCGTCAATTCGTGAAAGTCCCGATTACTGGGCCTTTGCTGCCTTCTGGGCGTCTTCCAGCTTCTTGCGGGCTTCTTCAGCCTTCTTCTGCATGCTGTCCTGCAGGCTGCGCTGGCTTTCGGCAAGCTTCGATTCGGAAACCGGTTCGCCGTCATAAGCGCCCGTGAAGCCTTCGAGCGAAACCTTGATCGGGTTTGCAGCACGGCGGAAGTTGATCGAGGTGAAGACCACGTCGCTGCCCTTCTTGAGGCTTGCGATCATGGCGTCCGTCAGCGGAATTTCAGCCGTGCACTTGTCGGGCAGGCAGACGGCGTAATCGAGCTTCTGGCCCTTGCCGCCGTCAATCTGCATTGCAATGCCCGGGGGGATCAGGCGCGCAGCAGGAACAGAAACCTGAAGGATCTTGCGGTTGATCTTGCCGGAGACCGAGATCAAGCCAACGGCAGTAACCAGCTGGCCGCCATTGGCGAGAACCAGGTTCTGAACAACGCAGATGTCGTTGTCTTCCTGCTTGCTGCAGGTCTTGTACCAGCCGAGGCGCGGTGCACCTGCGGCCTGTGCGGGCGCGTCAGCCGACGCTGCCGGAGCCTGGGCGGCTGCATCCTGTGCGAAGGACGAGACCGGAGCCGAGGCACCGAAGATCACTGCCATCACGGACAGTGCTGCCCGCATTTTCTTTTCAGACTTGAACATCATAACGAATTCCGTCTCCTGATATCCGTTGCGGGGCTACGTTCGGCCGCCCCAACCACCGGGTCGTTCGGCACTCCACCTCTTAAAAAATTAAGGCAAATGCATGACCCCAAAACTTCGGGTCACGTGTTACATCGCGCTGTGGAAGATATCCAGCATTTCTTTGGCAATTTCGCGGGCATTTTGGCACATAGGTAAAGAAAACGGCGGGTCCGGTTGGAATTGGACGCTCGCATGTTACCCTGCCGGCGAATCGTGCCCATTGCCGCGCATCAAGGAATTTCAGCAATGCTTCGGATCGCCCTTCTCGCCGCTTTCACGCTGATCAGTGGCGCCGCCGCTGCTGAGCCCGTACATGGTATTGCCATGCACGGTGCGCCGGCGCTGCCTGCCGATTACAAGCACTTCCCTTACGTCAATCCCGACGTGAAGAAGGGCGGGAAAATCACCTATGGCGTGGTCGGCACTTTCGACAGCCTGAACCCTTTTATCCTGAAAAGCATGCGCACAACGGCGCGCGGCATGTGGGATCCGCAATTCGGCAACCTCGTCTATGAATCCATGCTGCAGCGTTCGAGCGACGAGCCCTTCACGCTCTACGGCCTGTTGGCGGAAACGGTGGAATGGGATGAAGACCGTACCTTCATTCAGTTCAACCTCAACCCGAAAGCCAAGTGGTCGGACGGGCAGCCAGTTACACCCGAAGACGTGATCTTTTCTTTCGAACTGTTGCGTGACAAGGGACGCGTGCCCTTCTCCAGCCGCCTCAATCTCGTTTCGAAAATGGAGAAGGTCGGCGACCACAGCGTACGCTTCACCTTCAACGACAAGGCAGATCGCGAGACGCCGATGATCTTCGGCCTGTTTCCGATCCTGCCGAAACATGCGATCGCACTTGATGGTTTCGACCGCAGTTCGCTCACGCCTCCCATCGGCTCCGGTCCCTACAAGATCAAGAGCCTGAAACCCGGCGAGAGCATCACCTACGAGCGCGACCCGAACTATTGGGGCAAGGACATTCCGGCCAAGGTCGGCATGGACAATTACGACCAGCTCACCGTGCAGTATTTTCTGCAGGACACGACGCTTTTCGAGGCATTCAAGAAAGGTGATGTCGATATCTATCTGGAGGGCAATCCCGGGCACTGGGCCAATGCCTATGATTTCCCGGCCGCAACATCGGGCACGGTTGTGAAGGATGTCTTCAAGCCGAAACTGCCGAGCGGCATGCTGGGCTTCGTCTTCAATACGCGGCGTCCGATCTTTAGCGATATCAAGGTGCGCGAAGGCCTGTCGCTGGTCTTCGATTTCGAATGGGCCAACAAGAACCTCTACTCCGGCGCTTACAAGCGCACGCAAAGCTTCTGGCAGAATTCTGATCTGTCGAGTTTCGGGGTACCGGCGGATGAGCGTGAACTGGCGTTGCTCGGACCGATCAAGGACCGGATCGACCCCACCATCCTTGACGGCAGCTACAAGCTGCCGGTGACGGACGGTTCGGGACGCGACCGCAAGGTGCTGAAGCAGGCTGTCGACCTCCTGAAACAGGGGGGCTACACAATCCAGGGCGGCAAGATGGCGGATGCGAGCGGCAAGCAGCTTGCCTTCGAGATCATGACGCAAAATCCCGATCAGGAAAAACTCGCCGTCGCGTACCAGCGTTCGCTGCAGACGATCGGCATCGCGGCGTCGATCCGCACCGTCGACGATTCGCAATATCAGAGCCGGACGAACAGTTTCGACTACGACATGATAATGAAGGCCTATACTTCTTCACTGTCACCCGGCAATGAGCAGCTCGGCCGCTGGTCGTCGGCGGCACGCACGCGCCAGGGTACAGACAGCTTCGCGGGCGCCAATGATCCCAATCTCGATACATTGATCGATCACCTGCTGCGCTCCCGCTCGACGGAGGATTTCACCGCTTCTGTGCGCTCTTATGACCGGCTGCTGCTCTCCAACCACTATGTGCTGCCGCTCTACCACATCGATCAGCAATGGGTTGCCCGCAACAAACGCATCGGTCATCCGGATGCGGTGCCGCTCTATGGCTATCAATTGCAGACGTGGTGGGATACGAGCGCGCAATAATCACATCATTGAGCGTAGCGCTCTATTTCCTTTCTCTTGCCTCGGCCTTCCTCTAAAGATCGCCGGCAACATCTTCTATGCATCGCGCCGACTCTTGTTGAGGGATGGCAGAATAGGGAATTACAATGGAACGCATCACCATCGACGTCGTCTCTGATGTCGTCTGCCCCTGGTGCTATCTCGGCAAGGCGCGGCTGGAGCTCGCGATCGCCGAGGTTCAGGACGAAATCGGTGTCGATATCAACTGGCGCCCCTATCGTCTCAATCCGGATTATCCGCGCGAAGGCGTCGATCAGAAGAAGATGCTGGAGCAGAAACTCGGTGGCGCCGAACGCGTGGCCGAAGCGCACAAGATGCTGACCAACTACGGTCGTGAAGTCGGCATCAACTTCAATTTCGAAGCCATCAAGATCGGGCCGAACACACTTGACGCGCACCGCCTGATCCACTGGGCGGTTGTCGAGGACAGGCAGAAGCAGGAGGCCGTGGTCTCGGCACTGTTCAAGGCCAATTTCGAAGAGGGCCGCAATATCGGCGATCATGAAGTGCTGCTCGATATCGCCGAGAAGGCAGGCCTGCAGCGCTCCGTCATTGCTGCCCTGCTCGCGTCCGATGCCGACAGCAGCGTCATTCTCTCGGAAATCGACGCGGCGCAGCGCATGGGCGTCAATGGCGTGCCGTTCTTCATCTTCGACCAGCAATATGCTGTCAGTGGCGCACAGACACCGGATGTGCTGGCAGAAGCGCTGCGCGAAATCGCCAAGGCAAAGGCCGAAGCACGCGCCGGGATGAATTGACACCGACGATCCCAGCTAACGGATGAGAGTAAGGGCAGTCCGGTTTCGCCGGGCTGCCCTTAACTTTTGGCCAGTTCCGCAAGCTGCGTCATGATGACGGCCGCGCCCTGCAGGCGCTTTTCCGGGGTGGGCAAGTCGCGGGTCAGGAACAGGCTGTGGTCGGGACGGATCTTCGCCATCGCACCCTGCTTGCCAATATAACCGACCAGATTGGCCGGGTTCGGGAATTCCTTGTTGCGGAACTGGAGGACGACGCCCTTCGGGCCTGCATCGAGCTTTTCAACATTGGCCGTGCGGCAGAGCGACTTGATGTAGACGATCTTCAGCAGGTGCTGGACTTCGACAGGCATCGGGCCGAAACGGTCGATCATCTCGGCGCCGAAGCCATCGATCTCCTTGAGCTCGCTCACCTCGCCGAGGCGACGATAGAGCGCCATGCGCAGGTGCAGGTCCGGCACGTAATTGTCGGGGATCATGACCGGCGTGCCAACGGAAATCTGCGGCGACCAGCCGGTATCGGCGATCTCGTCGACACCCTTCACTTCGGCAACCGCCTCTTCCAGCATCTGCTGGTAGAGCTCGAAGCCGACTTCCTTGATATGGCCGGACTGTTCCTCGCCGAGCAGGTTGCCGGCGCCTCTGATATCAAGGTCGTGGCTGGCGAGCTGGAAGCCGGCGCCGAGCGTGTCCAGCGACTGCAGCACTTTCAGGCGGCGCTCGGCGGTTGCCGTCAGGACCTTGTTGACGGGTAGCGTGAAGAGCGCGAAGGCGCGCACCTTCGAACGGCCGACACGGCCGCGCAGCTGATAAAGCTGGGCAAGGCCGAACATATCGGCACGGTGGACGATCAGCGTATTGGCCGTCGGCACGTCGAGGCCGGATTCGACGATGGTGGTCGAGAGCAGCATGTCATAACGGCCTTCGTAGAAGGCATTCATGATGTCTTCGAGTTCACCGGCCGGCATCTGGCCATGAGCGACGGCGACCTTCAGCTCCGGCACGTCGGACTGCAGGAAGGCGTGGATATCTTCGAGGTCGGCAAGACGCGGGCAGACATAGAAGCTCTGGCCGCCGCGATAATGCTCGCGCATCAGCGTTTCGCGGATGACGAGGCTGTCGAAGGGCGAAATGAAGGTGCGCACCGCCATACGATCGACCGGCGGCGTGGTGATGAGCGAAAGCTCACGCACCCCGGTCATGGCAAGCTGCAGCGTGCGCGGGATCGGCGTTGCCGAGAGCGTCAGCACATGCACGTCGCTCTTCAGCTCCTTCAGCCGCTCCTTGTGCTTGACGCCGAAATGCTGCTCTTCGTCGATGATCAGCAGGCCGAGATTGGCGAAGTTGATGCCCGAGCCAAGCAGCGCGTGGGTGCCGACGACGATATCCGTCTTCCCATCGGCGACTTCCTTCTTGGTCAGCGCCAATTCCTTGGAGCCGACAAGGCGCGAAGCCTGCTGCACGCGCACCGGCAATCCGCGGAAGCGCTCGGAGAATGTCTTGAAATGCTGGCGAGAGAGCAGCGTGGTCGGCACGACGACAGCGACCTGTACGCCATTCATTGCGGCGACGAATGCGGCGCGAAGTGCCACTTCCGTCTTGCCGAAGCCAACGTCGCCGCACACGAGACGGTCCATCGGCCGGCCAGCACCGAGATCGCCGCGCACGGCCTCGATGGCGTTTTCCTGATCTTCCGTTTCGTCGTAGGGGAAACGGGCAGCGAACTCATCATAGAGCCCTTCCGGCGTCGTCAGCACGGGCGCGTGGCGCGTCAGGCGCTCGGCTGCGATGCGGATCAGGGCATCGGCCATATCCAGCAGGCGCCTCTTGAGCTTGGCCTTGCGCATCTGCCATGCGCCGCCGCCGAGCTTATCGAGTTGCACTTCCGTGCCCTCGCCGCCAAAGCGTGACAGGAGATCGATGTTTTCGACCGGCAGGAAGAGCTTTGCCTCATCGGCATATTGCAGTTCGAGACAGGCATGCGGCGCACCGGCCGCCTCGATGGTGCGCAGGCCGACGAAACGGCCGATACCGTGTTCGGCATGGACGACGATCGAGCCTTCATCCAGACCCGCGACTTCCGAGATGAAATCTGCGGCGCGCTTGCGGCGACGTGAGCGGCGCACCATGCGGTCGCCGAGAATATCCTGTTCGCCGATGACGATGAGATCGCCGGTCTCGAAGCCGGATTCGAGGCTGAGCACAGCCGCGGCCGCCTCACCCTTCGAAAGACCGGAGACATCCTTCAGCGCCGTAATCGGCTTGACGCGTTCGAGGCCGTGTTCGTTCAGCACCTGCAGCAAACGCTCGAGCGACCCTTCGGTCCAGGCGGTGATGATGATCTTCGCACCGCCGGCGCGCTTGTCTGCGATGTGCTTGACGACGACGTCGAAGACATTGACGCGCTCGGCATCACCGCCGCCTTCGGCATTCGAGCGCGCCCAGCGCTGCCCCTGGCGCGCATCGAGATTGACGACGCGGCGTGCCTCGCCTTCGTGCTCGTTGAAAGGCGACATGCGGATCGCGTTGATCGCATCGAGGGTGCGCGCAAAAGTCTTGCTGTCGAGATAGAGCTGACCGGGTGAGACCGGCTTGTAGGGCGTGCCCTGCGCCATCTGGCCCTTGCCCTGCTGGCCGGAATTCAGACGCGCGTCGTAATAGTCGTAGACGAGCTTGGACCGTTCTTCGGCCGCCTCACGCACCGTGTGATCGATGACGATGCGGAAGCCGGAGAGGTAATCGAATACCGTATCCAGCTTCTCGTAAAATAACGGAAGCCAATGCTCCATGCCGGGATAGCGGCGACCTTCCGATACGGCGAGGTAAAGTGCATCGTCACGCGTGGCGGCGCCGAAGGTGGAGAGGTAATTCTTGCGGAAACGGCTGATCGTATCCGGCGTCAGCGTCACCTCGCTCATCGGATTGAGATCGAGGGAACGCACCTGGCCGATCGTGCGCTGGCTGGCCGGATCGAAGCTGCGGATGCTCTCCAGTGTGTCGCCGAAGAAATCCAGGCGAACCGGTTCTTCCGAACCCGGCACGAAGACATCGAGGATGCCGCCGCGCACCGCATATTCTCCGACCTCACGCACGGTCGCCACACGCTCGAAGCCGTTGCGCTCCAGCCGTCCGGCAATATCGTCCATCCGCACCTGATTGCCGGGACGCGCGGAAAAGGTCAGGCTTTCGATGATATCTTGCGGCGCCACCTTCTGCAGCATGGCATTGGCTGTCACCAGCACGATTGCCGCATGCGGCTTCTTGCGATGGGCGATCAGACCCGAGAGCGCGGCGAGCCTCCGCGCCGAAGTATCGGCGCTCGGCGAAACGCGGTCATAGGGAAGACAGTCCCAGGCGGGCAGCGTCAAGACTGGAATATCAGGGGCAACGAAGCCCAGCATCTGCTCCAGATCGGCCATGCGTTGACCATCTGACAGTACATAGGCGACCGGCTCGCCATTGCGTGCGAGCTCGGCCAGCAGCAACGGCTCCATGCCTGCAGGCACATTGCCGATCGTCAGCGGCTCGGCGGCGGCTGCGAGCTTCTTGGCATCAAAACCAGGGATCATTCCGGCGTCCTGGGGGTCTCGAAGTCGGGTTTGTAGGCGGCAATGCGGGCAAACATGGGCGTCTGTAAATGCTCGGGCGTCGGCCAGGTTCCCATGATCCAGCGCACTAGGTCATTATCTTCTTCCGCCATGATCGTCTCGAATTCATCGAGCTCGACTTCGCTCATCGTGGGAAGTTCATTTTCAGCAAACTGGCCGAAGACAAGGTCCATCTCTCTGATGCCGCGATGCCAGCAGCGGAAAAGAATCCGGCGGCGTCGGGGGTCGAGACCGGCGCTCGTGAGCGTTACTCCTGTCATGGCATCACCTTCCTTGTTGATGCGCCTCTATAGACCCTGGAAAGCGGCTTGTCAGCCTTGCCAAGGCCCTATTGTTCATCGCATTTTGGCGCCCATGCGCCCCACCATTCTCGATCCGCTGTTTTCTCCCGTTTCGGGCCTTCCAGGCGTTGGCCCGAAGATCTCCGAGCTTTTCGTCAAGCTGCTCGGACGTGAAACACCGGATAGTTGCCGGGTCATCGATCTGCTGTTCCACGCGCCCTACTCACTGATCGACCGCCGGAACCAGCCGGGCATTGCCCGCGCGCCGCAAGGCGCGATCGTAACCATCACTGCGCGTGTCGACCGGCATCAGGCGCCGCCCCGCGGCAATCGCAACGTTCCCTACCGGGTCTTTCTGCATGACGAGACCGGCGAGCTGACGCTCGTCTTCTTTCGCGGGCAGGCCGCATGGCTGGAAAAACAGTTGCCGATCGACGAGGAGGTGACCGTCAGCGGCAAGGTTGACTGGTTCAACGGCCGGGCCTCAATGGTCCACCCCGACTATATCGTCAGAGCAAGCGAGGGTGAGAGCCTGCCGCTGGTCGAACCGATCTATCCGCTGACGGCGGGGCTTTCACCGAAGACCTTGCGCAAAATCATCGAGGCGGCATTGCCGCGCATGCCTGAACTTCCGGAATGGATCGATCTCGCGCTGGCGCAAAAACAGGGCCTGCCGACGATCCGCGACAGTTTCCATATGCTGCACGAGCCGCGGGATACGTCCGACATCGATCCGCAGACGCCTGCCCGCCGCAGGCTTGCCTATGATGAATTTCTCGCCGGCCAGCTGTCCTTGGCGCTTGTTCGCCAGCGGCTGCGAAAGGTCGCCGGACAACCCGTACATGCCACTGGAAAAATCAGCGGCAAGATATTGCAAAATCTTCCTTTTTCTCCAACCAAGAGCCAGACCGAGGCGATAGCCGACGTACTAAAGGATATGGCCGGCGAAGAACGCATGCTGCGGCTTTTGCAGGGCGATGTCGGCTCAGGCAAAACGCTGGTGGCGCTGTTGTCGATGGCCGCCGTCATCGAAAGCGGCGGCCAGGCCGTGCTGATGGCGCCGACGGAAATCCTCGCACGCCAGCATCATGCGACGATCTCGAAATTCGCAGCCGCCGCCGGTCTTAGCGTCGAAGTATTGACGGGGCGCACCAAGGGGCGCGAACGGGAGGATATTCTCGAACGCATCGCCTCCGGCGAAGCGCAGATCGTCATCGGCACGCATGCGCTCTTCCAGGACAGCGTCAACTACAAGAACCTGATGCTGGCCGTCGTCGACGAGCAGCATCGTTTCGGCGTGCACCAGCGTCTGCGCCTGACGGCAAAGGGCATCTCGCCGCATATGCTGGTCATGACGGCAACGCCGATCCCGCGCACGCTGGTTCTGGCCGCTTTCGGCGATATGGACGTCTCGAAGCTGACGGAGAAGCCGGCCGGCCGAAAGCCGATTACCACCATCACCATCCCGATCGAGCGGACCGGCGAGATTGTCGGTCGGCTGAAGAGTGCGCTTGCCGAAGGCAAGAAGGCCTACTGGATCTGCCCGCTGGTCGAAGAGTCCGAAGAAGTCGATCTGATGTCGGTGGAAGAGCGGCATGCGACGCTCGTCTCCGCACTCGGTCCGGGCATCGGCCTCATTCATGGTCGCATGAGCGGGCCGGAAAAGGACGCCGTGATGCTCGCCTTCAAGAGTGGCGAATTGCGGCTGCTGGTGGCGACAACCGTCGTCGAGGTCGGCGTCGACGTGCCCGATGCGACGATCATGGTGATCGAACATGCCGAGCGCTTCGGGCTGGCGCAGTTGCACCAGCTTCGCGGTCGCGTCGGCCGCGGTGACGAGGCCTCGACCTGCATCCTGCTCTACAAGGGACCGCTCGGCGAGACCGGCCATGCGCGGCTGTCCATCATGCGCGATACGGAAGACGGTTTCCGGATTGCCGAAGAGGATTTGAAACTGCGTGGCGAAGGCGAAATCCTCGGGACGCGTCAGTCAGGCACGCCCGGGTTCCGTATCGCCAGTATCGAGGCGCATGCCGATTTGCTGGAAATCGCCCGCAAGGATGCCGCCTATCTCATCGAACGCGATCCGGACCTGACGAGCGAGCGTGGCGAGGCCGTGCGCACCCTGCTCTATCTCTTCCGCCGCGACGAGGCGATCCGTTTCCTCCGAGCCGGATAGAGCCGTTCCCGGCCGGGAAAGGCTAGTCGACCTTGGATATTGCCTTCGGCTTGGGGCGCACGACCGGCAGGTGTTCCGGGGCAACGAGGCCACCCGATATCAGGAATTTGGCGGCATCTTCCGGGCTCATGTCGAGCATGACGATCTTTTCGCGCGGCACGAAGATCAGGAAGCCGGCCGTCGGCACCGGCGTCGGCGGCAGGAAGACGGCGACCATGTCCTGCCCCATGGCGTTGAACTTTGAGCCGATCTCGCCCTTGGCATCGGTCGCGATGAAGACCAGCGCCCAGAGGCCCGGACCTGGATATTCGATCAGGCCGACCTTCTTGAAGGAATTGGACTGCTCCTTCAGGACCGTTTCGAAGATCTGCTTCACGCTTCTGTAGATCGTGCGCACCAGCGGCATGCGCTGGACGATGGATTCACCGAAGCGGACGATGCTCTGACCGATCAGATTCTTGCCGAGAAAGCCGACGATCGTGATGATGATCACCGCGGTCAACAGGCCAAAGCCGGGAATGGCGAAGTTTATGTAACTTTCGGGATTCCAGCGCGCCGGGATATAGGGGCGCACCCAGCTGTCCGACCAGTGGATAAAGGTCCACGTCAGCCAGATGGTGATGGCGATCGGTGCGCAGATAATCAGTCCAGCAAGGAAATTATTGCGTAGCCGCATGGCGACCGGCACTCGGGGGGCCTTCTCGGTCATCTTTTCTGATGAACTCCGTTTCAGTCTTTAGACAGGCCGGTTGACCGACCTTCCCCCTGTGTCCGCAAGGCACAAAATTGCCAGAATTCGCCTTGTCGCACAACATGTTTCAGCCTTGAAGGGCTTACTCCACAGTCACCGATTTTGCGAGGTTGCGCGGCTGGTCGACGTCCGTGCCCATGAAGACTGCCGTATGGTAAGCAAGCAGCTGGATTGGCAGCGAGAAGATCATCGGCGAGATGATTTCGTCGACATTGGGCAGCGTGATCGTCGCCATGGTCGGCAGCTTGGAAGCAGCAGCGCCATTCTCGTCGGTGATGAAGATGATGCGGCCGCCACGGGCTGCGACCTCCTGCATGTTAGACACCGTCTTCTCGAAGAACCGGTCATGGGGCGCAATGACGATGACAGGCATGTTCTCGTCGATCAGTGCGATCGGCCCATGCTTCAGTTCGCCCGCCGCATAACCTTCCGCGTGAATATAGGAGATCTCCTTGAGCTTCAGCGCGCCTTCCATGGCAAGCGGGAAGCTGGTGCCGCGACCGAGATAGAGCACGTCCTTGCACTTGGAGAGTTCGCGGGACAAGCCTTCCATCTGCGGCTGGATGAGATTGAGGACACGGCTCATGATGCGCGGCATTTCCGCAAGGTGGCGGACCATCGCCTTCTCGTCATCGGGGCTGATCGTGCCTCGGGCCCGGCCTGCGCCGATCGCCAGTGATGCAAGCACGGCAAGCTGGCAGGTGAAAGCCTTGGTGGAGGCAACGCCGATTTCCGGCCCGGCCATGATCGGGAAGACGGCATCGGATTCGCGGGCGATGGTCGATTCCCGCACATTGACGACGGCGCCGATCTTCAGGCCATTGTCCTTGCAGTAGCGCAGCGAAGCCAGCGTATCGGCGGTTTCGCCGGACTGCGAGATGAAGAGGGCGGCCTGCGACGGCTGCAGCGGCATTTCGCGGTAGCGGAACTCAGAGGCGACATCGATTTCGACCGGCAGGCGGGCATAACGCTCGAACCAGTATTTGCCGATCAGGCCGGCGAGATAGGCCGTGCCGCAGGCCGAGATCGCAAGGCCGGTCGCGGCTTTAAAATCAATGGCGGATGCATTCGGGCTGATCGTGTTGGCGGTGAAATCCACATAGTGGCTGAGCGCGTGGGAGATAACCTCCGGCTGCTCGTAGATTTCCTTTTCCATGAAATGACGGTGATTGCCCTTGTCGACCACATAAGCGGTCGCCTGGGAAATCTGGCGCGGGCGCTTGACCACCTTGCCGGAGAAATCGAGCACGGTCGCGCCTTCGCGGGTGATGATCGCCCAATCGCCGTCGACGAGATAGGTGATCTCGTTGGTGAAGGGGGACAGCGCGATAGCATCCGATCCCAGGAACATCTCGCCCTTGCCATAGCCAATGGCAAGCGGCGGGCCGGAGCGGGCAGCCATGATCGTGCCGGGATCGCTCTTCAGCATCACGGCCAGCGCATAGGCGCCGGTGACGCGGTTCAGCATCGTCAGCATGGCTTCGCGCGGAGACAGGCCCTCGCGCAGGTACTTCGCCATCAGATGGGCGACGACTTCGGTATCGGTCTGGCTCTGGAAGGCCGCGCCCTCATGGCTCAGCTCGTCGCGAAGTTCGGAGAAATTCTCGATGATGCCATTGTGGACGACGGCGACGCCTTCGACGAAATGCGGATGGGCGTTAGTCTCGTTCGGCACGCCGTGGGTTGCCCAGCGCGTATGGGCGATGCCGGTCGTTCCGGGCAATGGGTAGCTGTCGAGACGCTTTTCGAGGTTGAAAAGCTTGCCCTCGGCGCGGCGGCGATCCATCACGCCATCATGGATGGTGGCGACACCGGCGGAATCGTAGCCGCGATATTCCAGCCGCTTCAGCGCATCGACAAGACGGCTCGCAACCGGCGCATTTCCGACGATCCCAACAATTCCGCACATGCAAACGTCCCCTCAGACCTGTTCAGTGAGGCCACTCCTAGCGATTCCCGCTTATTTCTCAATTGGTACGGCGGTCACTTTCGGTTTCGGCACGTTACCGAAGAAGGCTCAGCCTTTGGCCTTCTTTGCAGCCTTGATGGCGAGCGCCCGTTCTCGCAGGAGCTTGGCACGTTCGGGCTTGATCTCCTGTCGGGCGCGGCCGAAGGCGAGCGCATCATCAGGCACGTCTGCGGTGATGACGCTGCCCGATGCGATATAGGCGCTGTCGCCGATCGTGACCGGAGCAACGAGCGAGGAATTCGAGCCGATGAAAGCGTCCTTGCCGATGACGGTCTCGAACTTGTTCACCCCGTCATAATTGCAGGTGACCGTGCCGGCGCCGATATTGCTGCCGGAGCCGATAACGGCGTCGCCGATATAGGTCAGGTGGTTGACCTTGGCGCCCTCGCCGATCTTGCCGTTCTTGACTTCGCAGAAATTGCCGACCTTGGATCCAACCGAAAGATCGGCGCCTGGACGCAAACGGGCGAAGGGGCCGACCGTCGCGCCTTCGCTCACATGCGCGCCCTCGATATGCGAGAAGGCATGGATGACCGCACCGCCATCGATGACGGCGCCGGGGCCGAAGACGACATTCGGCTCGATCAGTGCATCCTGGCCGATGACGGTGTCGTAGCAAAGGAATACCGTTTCCGGGGCGATCATCGTCACACCCGAGAGCATCAGTTCGTGGCGGCGGCGCTCCTGCCAGAAGCGTTCGATCGCCGCGAGCTCGGCGCGGTTATTGCAGCCGGCCATCTCGACCTCCGGCGCATCGACGGCGGTGACGCGGCCGCCAAACGAGCGGGCGATCTCGACGAGATCGGTCAGATAATATTCGCCCTTGGCATTGCTGTTGCCGATGCGCGACAGCAGGTCGAGCGCCTTGCGGCCGTTGATCACCATGAGGCCGCTGTTGCACCACTTGACGGCGCGCTCGGCGTCCGTGGCGTCCTTCTCCTCCCGGATGGCAATCAATTCGCCATCCTTGACAAGCAGGCGTCCGTAGCCGGCCGGACGGTCCGTATGGAAACCGATGACGACGATGTCGCTGCCTTCGGCCAATGCCTTGCGGGCTTCGAGCAGCGGACCGGCGGTCTGCAGCGGCACGTCGCCGTAAGTCACGAGAATATCGTCATAGCCTTCGGCAATCGCCTCACGGGCGGCGAGAACGGCGTGGCCGGTACCGAGGCGCTGTTCCTGAACATACGATTTGACCGTCACGCCGCCGATATCGGCAGCCTTTGCCACTTTCTCGGCATCCCGGCCGACGACGAGGGCAACGGAAGACACTCCGGTTGCGGCCACGGCATCGACGACATGAGCGATCATCGGTCGGCCGGCGACCTCATGAAGCACCTTCGACTTTGCGGATTTCATTCGGGTGCTGTCACCGGCGGCGAGAATGACGGCAAGGCAGGTGCGTTCCATGGCAGACTCCGAGAATCCATTGCGAGGCGGCTCTTCCGCCGCTCATAGCAGCAAGGCGACGCTTCAAAAAGACGAAATCGGCAGGGAAACGATGGGCTCGGAAAGCGCGGAGAAGGCTTCGTGGACGTGGTCCCTGCCCTCAACGATGACAATTTCCATCGCCTTGCGAGCCGCGGCGGCGTCGCCTGCCGCAATCGCGTCGACGATGCGCATATGGGTTTCAGCAATGTTGGCGAAACCGTTCTCGGATGGCGGCGTACTCATGCGGAACATGCCGACGAGTGCCGCCTCGATGAGCCCGCCAAGCGTGCGCATGAAGGGATTATGGGACGCCTCTGAAACGGCGAGATGGAAGCGCAGATCGGCAAGTGCCAGGCTGTCGGCCGTATGGTCACTTGCGGCCATGTCGAGCGCCAGGCCGCGCAGCCATTCGATCTCGTCCGGTTTTGCACGCTCGGCCACGAGGCCGGCCGCGAAAGGTTCGAAAGCGAGACGGATATCGTAAAGCTGCAGGAGGAATTCTTCACTCACACCGTTGGCGAAATGCCAGGATATGATTTCGGTGTCGAACATGTTCCAGAAGTTCTTTTCCGTAACACGCGTACCGACGCGCGCCTTTGCAACGACCATGCCCTTGGCAGCAAGCGTCTTCATCGTTTCACGCAGCACCGTACGCGAAACCTTGAAGCGCTGCGCCAGTTCTCCGTCTCCGGGCAGGATAGCGCCGACGGGATAGGTGCCGGCAACGATTCCCCGGCCGAGTTCATCGACGACATGCGCGTGGCTTGTTCGGGTTCTTCGCCCTACCTTACGGGTTTCAAGCGATCTGTTGCGCAATACGACTCTCCTCCTAGCCATATCTCCTGTTCAGACTGGAAAGGAAAAGGATGGCCTTCTGCATCACCATGAATGCAAAAAGCAGCAGGCCAATCAGGATTTTCGTCCACCAGCTCGACAGCGTGCCGTCGAAAGTGATGTAAGTCTGAATGAGCCCCTGGATCAGCAGACCGATGAAGGTCCCTGCCACGAATCCCGCTCCTCCTGTCAGCAGCGTCCCTCCGATGACGACTGCTGCGATGGCATCCAGTTCGACGCCCACCGCCGCAAGAGAATATCCTGCAGAGGTGTATAGGGAAAAAACGATTCCGGATAGGCCCGCCAGAAAACCCGACAGGGCGTAGATCTGGATCGTCGTGCGCGCCACTGGAACGCCCATCAACTGTGCCGTCTGCACGCCGCCGCCCAGCGCATAGACATTGGTCCCGAAGCGGGTGCGGTGCGCGATGAATATACCGGCTGCGAACACGATCAGCATGATGGCGCCAATCAGCGTCAGACGTCCGCCACCCGGCAAACGATAATAGAGGCTGGTCAGCGTCGAATAATATTCGTGATTGATCGGAATGCTGTCGATCGACAGGACATAGGCCATGCCGCGAGCGAGGAACATGCCGGCAAGGGTCACGATGAACGGCGGCATCTGCAGGAAATGGATGATCATACCCATCACGGCACCGAAGGCGGTCGTGATGATGAGAACGATCGCAAAGGCGGCCAGCGGATGAATGCTGGTATTCTGCAGGATCACTGCGAGAAAAACACCGGTGAAGGCGATAACGGATCCAATCGACAGATCGATGCCACCGGAGATGATGACGAAGGTCATGCCGACGGCGGCAACGCCGAGAAATGCGTTATCCGTCAGCAGATTGCCGATGACGCGCGTCGACAGGATGTTCGGATATTGCAGCGTGCAAACCGCGTAGGCGAGCACGAAGATGACGATCGTCGCAAGGAGCGGCAAGTATTTGGAATTCATTTGCGCCCCTTTGCGTCCGTCCGGCGGCTCAGGAAGCTGGTCAGCGATTGCATGGCCGGCGACTGGATGACCAGAATGACGATGATGATGATCGCCTTGATGATGAGATTGAACTCCGGCGGAAAGCCGGAAAGCAGAATACCGGTGTTGACCGCCTGGATGATCATAGCGCCAACCAGCGAACCGACGATGCTGAAGCGGCCACCCAGCAGCGAGTTGCCACCGACAACCACGGCGAGGATGGCATCGAGCTCCAACCAGAGGCCGGCATTGTTGGCGTCCGCACCCTTGATGTCGGCGGCGACGATGATGCCCGCGATGGAAGCACAGAGGCCGCTCAGCATATAGACCGCCATCAGCAGCACCGGCGTCTGTACACCTGACAGCGTGCTCGCGCGTCTGTTGATGCCGACAGCCTCGATCAGCATGCCGAGCGCGGTGCGGCGGACCAGCAGGATGACCATCAGGGCGACGATCAGCCAGATGACGACGGGCATCGGCAGGAAGGCGAAGGAGCCGCTGCCGAGAAAGATCAGCCCGTCATCGTTGAACGTCATGATGGCGCCTTCGGTGATGAGCTGGGCGATCCCGCGTCCGGCGACCATCAGGACGAGCGTGGCGATGATCGGCTGTATGTTGAGGACGGCGACGAGGAATCCGTTCCAGAAGCCACAGAGCAGGCCGACGACGACAGTGAGTGCCAGCGTATAGGCAAGCGAATTGCCTTCGACGATCGACGAGGCTGCAACGGCGCCACAAATCGCGATGACTGCGCCGACTGAAAGGTCGATGCCCTTGGTGGCGATCACCAGCGTCATGCCGATCGCCAGCAGCGCAACGGGCGCGCCGCGATTGAGAACATCGATGATGCTTCCGTAGAGCCGACCATTTTGAACAATTACATCAAGAAATTGCGGGAAGAAGCTGAAATTCAAAAGAAGAACAACCAAAAGCGCAATCAATTGCGGCGCAAGACGAAAGCCCAGCGCCTTCAGCGAGGCAGTCATGCATCCTCCGTTCGTTTGTCGCCCGCAGCAATGGCGTCGACGATGCCGGCGGCGGTTATGCGCTCACCGGTCAATTCAGCGATATGTTCGCGGTCGCGCAGCACGATGACGCGAGAACTGTAGGCAACCAGCTCCTCCAGTTCCGAAGAAATGACGATCAGCGACATGCCCCTGGCGCACAGTTGCTCGATCAGCTTGATGATCTCGGCATGGGCACCGACATCGATGCCGCGGGTCGGTTCGTCCAGGATCAGGAAATTGGGATTCGTGGCCAGCCAGCGAGCTAGGATCGCCTTCTGCTGATTGCCGCCCGACAGAAGCCGAATAGGCTTTTCACGGTCGGTCGTGCGGATATCGAGCGCCTTGATGTATTCGTCGGCGATCGCATTCTGTTCGGCGCGCGAAAGCGGCCGCGCCCAGCCTCGGCGCGCCTGCAGGGCAAGCGCTATGTTCTCGCGGATCGACAGGTCGCCGATGATGCCATCCGTCTTGCGATCTTCCGGGCAGAAGCCGAAGCCCCTGGCGATTGCGGCACGTGGGCTCGACAGCGTCACCGGCGCGCCATCGATCCTGGCGACGCCGCTGTCGGCGCTTTCGATGCCGAACATGAGTTCTGCTGTTTCCGTGCGCCCGGAGCCGAGAAGTCCGGCAATGCCGACAACTTCGCCGACGCGGACTTCGAGATCGAAGGGTTTCACCTTGCCGCGTTTTCCAAAGCCCTCGAAAGCATATTTGACCTCGCCGGCGGCAATCATGCGTTCCTTGGCGGCATGTTCCGTCTGCGCGAGTTCGCGCCCGAGCATCATGGCGATCAGGTTCTGCCGCGACAGTTCGGCTGCCGCGTGCGTACCCACAAGCCGGCCGTTGCGCAGCACGGTGATGCGGTCACTGACAGCATAGACCTGTTCGAGGAAATGAGTAATGAAGACAATACCCAATCCGCGCTTCTTCAAGTCATTTATGATGCGGAAAAGCATCTCGACTTCATGGGTATCGAGGCTGGCGGTGGGCTCGTCGAGAATGAGCACCTTGCCCGACAGATCGACGGCGCGAGCGATCGCGACGATCTGCTGGACAGCGACCGAGAAGCGGTCGAGCTGCGCGGTGACGTCGATATCGAGACCGTAGCCTGCCAGAAGCTCACGGGCATTCCGGTTCATGGTGCGGGCATCGATCATGCCGAAACGCTTCGGCTGGCGGCCGAGGAACAGATTCTCCGCGACGCTGAGATTGGAGAGGAGGTTGACCTCTTGGTAGACGGTGCCGATGCCGAGCTTCTGGGCGGCCAGCGTATCGGCCGGATCAATCTCGTGACCTTCCAGTGTCAGGCTTCCACCATCGCGGCGATAGGCGCCGGTAATGCATTTGATGAGCGTCGACTTGCCGGCGCCGTTTTCGCCGAGCAAGGCGTGAACCTCGCCACGGCGCAGCGTGAAATCCACCTTGTCCAGGGCGACAGCGCCGGGGAAGAATTTCGAAATGGCCGAGGCTGCGAGAATATTCTCGAAATTGTGAACCATGAGGGCTGCTGTTTCCTGATATTGCGCCTTACGCCTGCGCCAAAACCGGGCATGACGCCCGGCCCGGCACCGGCAGTTCCGCACCGGTCCATGATGGACCGGTGCGGTTGCAGGTTCTAATCAGTAGCCCTGGCCCTTCTTTTCTTCGTAGACCTTCATCGGGTCGTCAGCAGGCGTATAGAGCTTGGATTCAGTCTGGATCCACTTCGCCGGAGCCTTCTTGTCCTTCAGGTATGCATCGAGCGCATCGAAGGCCGGGCCTGCCATGTTCGGCGTCAGCTCGACCGTGGCATTGGCCTCACCTTCGGACATGGCCTTGAAAATGTCGGGCACGGCGTCGATGGAGACGACGAGGATATCCTTGCCCGGCTTCAGGCCAGCTTCCTTGATCGCCTGGATCGCGCCAACCGCCATATCATCGTTATGGGCATAGAGAGCGCAGATGTCCTTGCCGCCGTTCTCGGCCTTCAGGAAGCTTTCCATGACTTCCTTGCCCTTGGTGCGGGTAAAGTCGCCGGTCTGGCTGCGAACGATCTTCAGGTTGTCGTGGCCGGCAAGAGCCTCTTCGAAGCCCTTCTTGCGAGCGATGGCCGGCGACGAACCGGTGGTGCCCTGCAGCTCGACGACGTTGCACTTCTTGTCGCCGACGGTCTTTACCAGGAAGTCGCCTGCGACCTTGCCTTCGTGGACCAGGTCGGAGGTAACCGCCGTCAGGTAGAGATCGTCAGGAGCCTTGATCGTACGGTCGAGAAGGATGACCGGAATCTTGGCTTCCTTGGCTTCCTTCAGAACGTCGTCCCAGCCGGTTTCGACAACGGGAGCAATGAGAATGGCATCGACGCCCTGAGCAATGAAGGAGCGCAGAGCCTTGATCTGATTTTCCTGCTTCTGCTGCGCATCGGCAAACTTCAGATCGATGCCGCGCTTCTTGGCCTGTTCCTTGGTCACTGTCGTTTCAGCCGCGCGCCAGCCCGATTCCGAACCGATCTGCGAGAAGCCAACAGTCAAGCCGGCGGCCGAAGCCGAACCGAACATGCAGGCAGCCAGAATCGTGGCACTCAAAAGTGCAGTCTTCAATTTCATGATTTCCTCTCCCAATGCCGCGTCTCGCGGCGCAGGGTCAAAAAATCATATAGTAATACTTTTGTAAATGCGCATTTTGGTATGCACTGCAGCAAAAAAGGCGCTCTTTTCAGAGCGCCTTTTCGCAACTGCGAGTTACAAAAACTGCTTATTGTGCCGGCAGCTTGTCATCCACGCCTTCGACGTAGAAGTTCATGCCGAGCAGCGTGCCGTCATCAGCCTTTTCGCCGGCTTTCAGCCAGGGCGTGCCGTCCTGCTTGTTGATCGGACCGGTGAAAGGATGCAGTTCGCCGGACTTGATCTTGGCTTCGGTTTCCTCAGCCATCTTCTTCACGTCGTCAGGCATGTTGGTGTAAGGCGCCATCTTGAGGATGCCATCCTTCAGGCCGTCCCAGCTCTGCTCGGACTTCCAGGTACCGTCGAGAAGGGCGTGAACGCGCTTGGAGTAATAGTTGCCCCAGGTATCGACGATCGCCGTCAGCTGAGCTTTCGGGCCGGCTGCGATCATGTCCGATGCCTGGCCGAAAGCGTGGATGCCGCGCTCTTCGGCAACCTGCATCGGCGCAGTCGTGTCGGTGTGCTGGGTCAGCACGTCGACGCCCTGGTCGATCATGGCCTTGGCAGCGTCTGCTTCCTTGCCCGGGTCGAACCAGGTGTTGACCCAGATGACCTTGAGCTTGAAGCTCGGGTCGATCGACTTTGCGCCCTGCTCGAAGGAGTTGATGCCCATGACCACTTCCGGGATCGGGAAGGAGGCGATGTAGGCAGCGCCATGATTCTTCGAGGTCTTGGCGGCGATCTGGCCGAGGATGTAGCGGCCTTCATAGAAGCGCGAATTGTAAGTCGCGAGGTTCGGGCCGGCCTTGTAGCCGGTGCCGTGCTCGAACTTGACCTTCGGGAACTTGGCGGCAACCTTGACCGTCGCGTCCATGAAACCGAAAGACGTCGTGAAGATCAGCTGGCAGCCGGAACGCGCGAGGCGCTCGATGGCGCGTTCGGCATCCGGGCCTTCCGGGACGTTTTCGAGGTAGGGCGTTTCGATCTTGTCACCGAATTCGGCCTGGATCTGCTGGCGGCCGACATCGTGCGCCTGCGAATAACCGCCGTCATTGTGCGCGCCGACATAGACGAAGCAGACCTTCGTCTTGTCGGCCGCCGCGGCGGCTGAGGATATGCCGATCACGGCTGCGGCCGATGCGGCAAGTGTGAGTGCGAACTTCTTCATGATGACCCCTGTTGGTTTGAAGATTTTCCGGAAACCCGTCTCTATGTTCTTGTTTTATCGCTCCGGTACGAAGGCTTTTCCAAGCGACGCGGGCGTGTTGATCAACGTCGTGCGTCGATTATGAGAAATGATGATGAGAACCACAATAGTCGCGGCATAGGGCAGCATCGAGAGGAACTGCGATGGGATGCCGAGACCGAAAGCCTGCGCATGAAGCTGCAGGATCGTGACCGCTCCGAAGAGATAACCGCCGGCAAAGACCCGCCACGGGCGCCAGGAAGCGAAGACCACCAGCGCCAGCGTGATCCAGCCGCGGCCGGCGGACATGTTCTCCACCCATTGCGGCGTATAGACGAGCGAAAGCTGCGCGCCGGCAAGACCCGCGCAGGCACCGCCGAACATGACAGCCAGATAGCGCGTGCGGATGACATGAATGCCGAGCGCATGGGCAGAACCGTGGCTGTCGCCGATCGCCCTGAGTTTCAGGCCGGGACGGCTTCTGAACAGGAACCAGCTCACGCCGAAGAGCAAGGCAATCGACAGGTAGAAGATCAGATCCTGCTTGAAGAGAACCGGGCCGATAACGGGAATATCGGACAGAAGCGGGACGACGATCTCTTTCAGCTGAATGCCGGGGACGCTGACATAGGGCTCGCCGAGCTGGCCGGAGACGCCAAGGCCGAGAAGGGTCAGCGCCAGGCCGGTCGCCACCTGGTTTGCCACCAGTGTCAGCGTCAGGAAGGCGAAGAGCAGCGAGAAAAGCGCGCCGGCGGCAATGCCGCAGATGATGCCGACATAGGGCGAACCGGAGATCTGCGCGCCGGCAAAGGCGGCGACAGCACCCATGATCATCATGCCCTCGACGCCGAGATTGAGGACGCCCGAGCGCTCCGTCACGAGCTCACCGAGGGCTGCGATGACGAGCGGCGTGGAGGCGGTGATGACGGTCAGGAGAATGGCTTCGAAGATGCTCATGCCGCGTTGCCTCTCACCCGCGACCAGACGATGCGGATTTTATAATAGATCAGCGTGTCGCAGGAGAGCACGAAGAAAAGGATAAGCCCCTGGAAGACGCGGGTGACCTTGTCCGAAACACCGATCGAAAGCTGCGCCGCCTCACCGCCCAGATAGGTCAGCGCCAGCACAAGACCGGAAGCAATGACGCCGAGCGGATTGAGGCGACCGAGGAAGGCGACGATGATGGCGGTGAAGCCGTAGCCGGGCGAAATCGCCGGCTGCAGGTGGCCGATCGAGCCCGAGACCTCGCAGATACCAGCAAGACCTGCGAGCGCGCCGGAAAAGAGGAAGCTGAACCAGATCATCCTCTTCGAGGAAAAGCCTGCGAAGCGCCCTGCCCGTTCCGACTGGCCGAGCACGACGACTTCGAAGCCCTTCAGAGTGAAGCGCATCATGAACCAGACGAGAACAGCCGCGACGATCGCGAAAATGAAGGCCCAGTGGGCGCGGCCGGACTCCTCCCATATTGCCGGCACGATCGCCTCCGGCGCAAAGTCGCGCGAGACCGGGAAGTTGAAACCCTTCGGATCGCGCCATGCGCCGCGGATCAGCCAATCGAGAAAGAGCTGGGCGATATAGACCAGCATCAGCGACGTCAGGATCTCGTTGGTGTTGAAATGCGCTTTCAATAATGCCGGAACGGCTGCGAACAGCGCGCCGCCCAGCGCTCCCAGAATCAGCATCAGCGGCAGCACAAGCGGTGAATGCCAGTCGTAGAAGATGATCGGGACATAGGAGCCGGTGATCGCCCCGATAGTGAACTGGCCTTCGGCGCCGATATTCCAGTTGTTGGAGCGATAACAGACGGCAAGACCGACGGCGATCAGGATCAGCGGTGCTGCCTTGACCGCCAATTCGTGCAACGACCAGACTTCCAAAAGCGGCTCGAGGAAGAAGGCATCGAGTGCCTCGACCGGATCCTTGCCGAGCATGGCGAACATGATCGCGCCAAATATCAGCGTCAGGACAAGGGCGAGAAGCGGTGAAACGAAGGCGTAGAGCTTCGAGACCTGCGGGCGCTTTTCAAGCTCAATGCGCATCAGCGGCCTCCGCGGCATGCTTGCCTTCATGCAGGCCGCCCATCAGCAAGCCAATCTTCTCGCGCGTGAGTTCACCAGCCGCATAGGGCTTTGAAAGGCGCCCTTCGGAAATGACGGCGATATCAGTCGCCACCTCGAAGATTTCGTCGAGATCCTGGCTGATGACGACGACGGCGGAGCCCGCTTTTGCCAGGTCCACAAGCGCCTGACGGATGCGGCTTGCAGCACCGGCATCCACACCCCAGGTCGGCTGGTTGACGACCAGCACAGCCGGCTGGCGGTCGAGTTCGCGGCCGACGATGAATTTCTGCAGATTGCCGCCGGAGAGCGAACCCGCGGCGGGATCATCGCCGCTCTTGCGCACGTCCATGGCCTCCGAAATGCGCCGTGCGGCGGATTTCACCGCGCCCTGCCTGATAATGCCGAGGACACCGAGAAAGGCCTTTCGGTCCGACTGGCTGCGGGCCAGTACCAGATTGTCAGAGAGCTTCATGGCCGACACCGCCGCATGACCATGCCGCTCTTCCGGCACGAAACCGGCGCCAAGCAGGCGGCGGGCCGTGATTCCCTGCGTTCCGACCGGCTTCTTGCGGATCACGATTGCTTCGGCCGACGACACCGGATATTCGCCGGACAGCGCATCGAACAGCTCACTCTGCCCGTTACCAGCGACACCGGCGATCGCCAGGATTTCGCCTGATCTTACGGTCATCGAGACATCGCGCAAGGGCATGGCGAAGGGCGTGCGCGCTGCAACGGAAAGGCTCGAAACGGCGAGTTGCACCTCGCCCTTATCGCTACGCTCGGGATGGGTCACAGCCGCCACCTCACTGCCGACCATCATCCGGGCGAGAGAGGCGGGCGTTTCCTGCTTCGGATCGCAGGCGCCGGTCACACGACCGTGGCGGAGCACGGTGGCGCGATCGCAAATGCGCTGCACCTCTTCCAGGCGGTGGCTGATATAGAGAACGGAGCGCCCTTCGGCACGCAGCTTGAAAAGTGTTTCGAAGAGCTTGTCGGCCTCCTGCGGCGTCAGCACCGATGTCGGTTCATCGAGGATGATGAGCTTCGGGTTCTGCAAGAGCGCGCGGACGATTTCGATGCGCTGGCGCTCGCCAACCGAGAGATCGGCGACATGCGCATGCGGATCGAGCGGGAGGCCATAGGCCGCAGACAGCGCCCTCGCCTCTTCGGCGATCCTGCCGATCGGAATGCTGTCATCAAGCGAAAGCGCGATATTTTCGGCAACGGTCAGCGCCTCGAACAGCGAAAAATGCTGGAAGACCATGCCGATGCCGAGCTTGCGGGCCTCGCCCGGCGAGGTGATAGCAACCGGCGTTCCCTCCCAGAGGATATGCCCATCCGTCGGCTCCAGAACGCCGAAGAGCATCTTGACCAGCGTGGATTTGCCTGCACCATTTTCGCCGAGGAGCGCATGAATTTCGCCCGGCGCTATATCGAGATCGATTTCATTGCAGGCGGCAAAGCTACCGAAGAATTTCGTCAGCTTCTGCACCGATAACAACGCGCCGGAAGCCGGCACATTCAATGGCGACACGTTCCCCTCATTTCTTCTGCCGACCGGTCCTTTTGGATCTCATGGAATCAGCAGCGTCGTTCCGGTTGTTTTTCTTGTTTCCAGATCCGCGTGCGCCCGCCCAACCTCACGCAGCGGATAGGTTTGGTTGATATTGATACGCACTTTGTTGCTCTGCACAACATCAAATAGATTGTTTGCACAATCAGTCAGTTCCCGACGCGAGGCAATATAAGTGAAGAGCGTCGGGCGCGTGGCATAGAGAGAGCCTCTCTGGGCGAGGTGCGCCATGGTAAAATTCTCGATCGCGCCCGAAGATTGACCAAACGATGCGAAGAGGCCGCGTGGCTTCAGGCAATCCAGCGATTGTGGGAAAGTGTCTCGCCCGATCGAGTCATAAACCACGTCGACGCCTTTGCCCCCGGTGATCTCCCGCACGCGTTCTGCGAAGTTCTCGGTCTTGTAATTGATGACATGATCATAGCCATGTTCGAGCGCCAGCTGCACCTTGTCGGCGGAGCCTGCCGTGCCGATGACGGTTGCGCCGAGCGCCTTTGCCCACTGGCCTGCGATGAGGCCGACGCCGCCGGCTGCGGCATGGAAGAGCAGCACGGTTTCAGGGCCGACCTTGAACGTACGGTTGAGCAGATACTCGGCCGTCATACCCTTCAGCATCATGGCGGCTGCTGTTTCCAGGCTGACGCCGTCGGGCACCTTCACCAGATGTTTCGTCTCGATGTTGCGCTCGGCGCTATAGGCGCCATCAGAGCCCGCATACGCAACGCGGTCGCCCACGGCAAAATCAGTCACGCCGGGACCGACTGATGTCACAATGCCGGCAGCTTCCTTGCCGGTCACAAAGGGCAGATGCGGGGCCTTGTAGGTGCCGTCGCGGAAATAGACGTCGATGAAATTCAGGCCGATCGCTTCCTGGCGGATCTGCACCTGACCTTCGGAAGGCGGCGGCAGATCGATATCGACATATTCGAAAACTTCGGGTCCGCCATTTCTGGAAAAAGAAACCGCCTTCGTCATTGCCATCGCCGTTTACCTCACTTGCGTCCGAGCGCAGGGAAGAATTGGAGCACACCGCCGATGACGTAAAGGTAGATGCCGCTCACGATGAAGAGAACGACTGCCCATTGCGGCATATCGAAATGCTTCAGAAGCGAATAGGCGCCAAGTGCCGACCAGAGCAGGAAGATGCCGAGGTTCAACGGGCGCAGCCGCTGGACGCGCACTGGATGCAGGAAGTTGATCGGCAGGAAGGTGAGGACCACCGAAACGGTGACGACGATAAAGGCCGTCATCTCGCTCGCGTGCATGACGAAGAGCGTGAAGATGACCATGTTCCAGACGACGGGGAAGCCCGAGAAGAAATATTCCTCGGTCTTCATGCCCATATCGGCATAGTAGATGGCGCTCGAGACGACGATCATGCCGGCGGCGACGAAGGACCAGGGCTCGCCGATCATGCCGCTCTGATAGAGCGCAAAGGCCGGCAACAGCACATAGGTCACGTAATCGATAATATTGTCGAGCGTATCACCCGACCAGTTGGGCAGCACTTCCTTGACACGCACCTTGCGGGCAATCGGGCCGTCAATGCCATCGACAAGAAGGGCCAGACCCAGCCACCAGAACATATCGACGAAGCGGTGCTCGGCAGCCGCCACCACGCCGAGAAACGCGAGAAAGGAACCGGAGGCCGTCAGAATATGGACGGAAAATGCGCGCATTTCCGCGTATGGAACGCGCTTATAGTTGAAGATTTTCATGTTCCCCCGTAACCACCTGTCGCGCCCGCGTCGCGGTGGGCGTCGTTTTTATTGAAGCATGCGACGATCTTTCGGATCGCTCGCCACGCTCTATGTTTTTACTTGCCGCGTGTCCTTAGCGCAAAACCGCCGAACTGTTTTGCGAGACATGCTTTAATATGCATCCTTTGAATAGCTTAGCCAGTGCAAAAGCGACAGTTCATCACAGCACTGATTCCTGACAATGACATGCATATTTCGCTCCCCAGCCATGCGATGGAATGGATTGCCTTTAATTCAACGGGGTTTTGTAATATCTGCCTCGCATGTGATGATCTTCTTGCGAACGACGAGTCCGATATCGAAATGAACGCACCCGCAAAGACCGAAGAATTCGCTTCCGCCATCCCCGCCGGCGTCTATGCCGAGACGGTGCTGAGCGTGACGCATTATACCGACCGGCTCTTCCGCTTCACGATGACCCGGCCGGACGGCTTCCGGTTCCGTTCGGGCGAGTTTGCGATGATCGGCCTTATGGTCGAAGGCAAGCCGGTTTTCCGCGCCTATTCGATCGCAAGCCCGGCCTGGGCAGAAGAACTGGAATTCTTCTCCATCAAGGTACCGGATGGCCCGCTGACCTCGCATCTGCAGCTCATCAAGCCGGGCGACCAGGTGCTGATGCGCAAGAAGCCGACAGGCACGCTTGTTCTCGATGCGCTGACCCCCGGCAAGCGTCTCTATATGTTCTCGACCGGCACGGGCATTGCACCGTTCGCGAGCCTCATCCGCGATCCGGAGACCTACGAGAAGTTCGACGAGGTCATCCTCACCCATACGGCGCGCGAAATTTCCGAGCTGAAATATGGCTTCGATCTCGTCCACGAGATCCAGAATGACGAACTCCTCCAGGAAGTCGTCGGCGACAAGCTGCGCCATTATGCGACTGTCACCCGCGAGGATTTCGAATATCGCGGCCGCATCACCGACCTGATTTCCTCCGGCAAGCTCTTCACCGATCTCGGCGTTCCGCCGATCGATCCGGCTATTGACCGAGGCATGATCTGCGGTTCTTCCGCCATGCTGAAGGACACCAAGGAGCTTCTGGAAAAGGCCGGCCTCGACGAGGGCGCCAACAGCAAGCCCGCCGAATTCGTGATTGAACGCGCCTTCGTCGGCTGAGGCTGTAGTCCCGATCCACAGGCAACGGCTCCGGAAACGGGGCCGTTTCTATTTCTGGCTCAGATAATCGATGAGGTCGGCCATGGCCTCGCGCGCTTGCTCGGCCTCGCCCTGATGAATGGCCTTGATGACCGTAACATGCAGGGAGATGGAGCGATCCATCCGTTCCGGATTGGCAGTCGAATACCAAAGACGGCGGGAATGGGTCTGGACCGGCCCCAATGCGGCGATCATGAAACCGTTCGGACAGGCGTCCTCCAGGATCTCGTCAAAGGCCTTGTCGGCGGCGAAGAAGCCCGCGAGATCGCCGCGGACGGCGCACTCCTCCATCGCCAGCGCGCAAGCGACAAGCCGTCCCCTCTGCTCCTCATTGGCCGTATTTGCCACCAAAGCCGCAGCAACCGGCTCCAGCTTGCGGCGCACCTGCATGACATTGGCGTGGTCTTCAACGTGAATTTCAGCAATCTGCAGACCGACACGCGGCTTGACCACGATCAGCCCCTGCCAGGCAAGCTTCTGGATTGCTTCGCGCACCGGCGTGCGGCCATGGCCAGCAAGATCGATAAGCTGCTTTTCCGTCACCAGCGCACCCGGCGCCAAAGCCAGCGTCACGATAGCGTGCTCCAGCGCCAGATAGGCGAGATGGCTTAGCGATTCCTGCATACGGGCGAATCCGAGGCTGATATATCAATACTGGCACGGTTGAATGCCGAAGACAAGTTATCCTGATATATCAAAGCCATGCCGTGCGCGAGAGCATTCTCTCTACTCGTGGCGCAATGCCTCGATGGGATTGAGCTGGGCTGCGCGTCTCGCCGGAAAGAAGCCGAAAATCACGCCGATCGCCGCCGAGAAGACGAAGGCGATGAAGATGATGAGCGGACTGACCACGAAGGGCACATTGAGGAAGCTGACCGTACCGTAGGCAAGCGTCAGGCCGAGCATGATGCCTGCTATGCCGCCGAAGAGTGACAGGGCGACAGCCTCGACAAGGAATTGTGTCAGCACCTGGTTTTCAAGCGCGCCGATCGCAAGGCGGATACCGATCTCGCGGGTGCGCTCCGTCACCGATACCAGCATGATGTTCATGATGCCGATGCCGCCGACGAGCAAGCTGACGGCGGCGACCGCTCCAAGCAGACCCGTCAGCAGCGTGGTGGTTCCGGTCATGGCTTCGGCGATCTGCGTCATGTCATTGACGTTGAAATCGTCCTGACGGCCGGGAGTGATCTTGCGGCGTTCACGCAGCAGGTTCTCGACATCGGCCTGTACCTTTGAGGTCGAGACGCCGTCTCGCGCCGAGATGAGGATCGTCGGCACATTGGACGTGCCGCTGATGCGGCGCTGGAAGACCTTGACCGGCATGATGACGGCATCATCCTGGTCGTTGCCCATGCCGGACTGGCCGCGCTTTGCCAGGACGCCGATGACCGGGCAGGAAACCTTGCCGACACGGATCAGCTGGCCCGTCGGATCCGCAGCCCCGAAAAGCTGCTCGCGCACGGTTTCGCCGATGATGCAGCGCGACTGGCCGCGCTCTTCTGGCGGCGTGAAATTGCGGCCAAGCGCCAGATCCCAGTCCTGTGCGATGAAATAGTCGTTGGTCGTGCCATAGACCGTGGTTGAATGGTTCTGGCCGCCGAAAATGACGGTTGCCGTGGACTGGTTGGAGGGCGCAACCGCCCGGAGACCCGGAACCTGATCACGGATCGCCTCGACATCCTTCAGCGTGAAGCGCCGCGCCTCGGAACTGGCACGGCCGGGTCCGAACTGACCGGGACGCACGAAGAGCATATTGGTGCCGAGACGTGACAGCTCGGTCGAAACCTGCGCCGTCGTACCGTTGCCGATCGTGACGAGCGCGATGACGGCGGCAACGCCGATGACGACGCCGAGTACGGTGAGGAAAGAGCGCAGCAAATTGCGGCTGATCGCGCGAAGCGCGAGCTTCAGCGTTTCAAAGAACATGTTCCGCCCTCCGCTGATGCTCTACTTCGGTTTCCAGCTTGCCGTCGACGAAACGCAACAAGCGCCCTGCATAGGCAGCAATATCAGGCTCGTGCGTGACCATGACGATGGTGATGCCCTGTTCGCGGTTCAGCCGCGTCATCAGGTCCATGATCTCGATGCTGGTCTTGGTATCGAGGTTGCCGGTCGGCTCATCGGCGAGCAGCAAGGCTGGCTCGGTGACGATAGCGCGGGCGATTGCCACACGCTGCTGCTGGCCGCCAGAGAGTTCCTGCGTCTTGTGATGTTCCCTGCCCGACAGGCCGACGAGGCCGAGCGCATCCCGCGCCCGCTTGCGCCGCTCGCCGACCGCCATGCCGCGATAGATCAGCGGCAATTCGACATTCTCGACCGCCGAGGTGCGCGACAGCAGATTGAAGCCCTGGAAGACGAAACCCAGCATATGCCGGCGCAGCAGCGTCAGCTGGCTGCGGTCGAAGCCGCCGGTCGAAATGCCCTGGAAAACATAGTCACCAGAGGTCGGCACATCGAGACAGCCGAGTATGTTCATCGCCGTCGACTTGCCGGAACCGGACGGCCCCATGATGGCGACAAATTCATGCGCGCGGATCGAAAGATCCACGCGGTCGAGCGCGCGGATTGCCGCGGCACCCTCACCGTAAATCTTCGAGACCTGCCTGAATTCCAGAAGCGGCGGGCGTTCCATCATCGGCTCCCGTCAGTTCGTCCGCGTCGCGGTGTCGGTGATGATCGCATCCCTTTCGGTAAGCTCGCCGGAGGTGACCTGCGTGAACTGGCCATCCGAGGAGCCAACCTGGATCACGACGGCTGCGGGATGGCCGTTCCGCAGCACCCAGACCCGGCGCTGCGTGCCGGTCAGTTTGGCATCACCGCCACCACCGCTGCGGAGCGGACGCGGCGGGCGGAACAGGCTGAAGATACCACGGCCGCCACGGCCTTCTGCCTGCGGCGGAGCGTAACGCAGGGCCGCGTTCGGGACCATCAGCGTGTCCTTTACGGCTTCCACGGTGATATCGGAGGTCGCCGTCATGCCGGGGCGCAGAAGCAAGTCGGCGTTATCGACCGAAAGCACCGCCTTGTAGGTGACGACATTGTTGACCACCTGAGAGGCAAAGCGGATCTGCTCGATGACGGCCGGGAAGGTGCGGTCGGGATAGGCGTCGACTGTGAACTTTGCCTTCTGGCCGACGGCGATCTGGCCGACATCGGCTTCGTCGACATCCACCTGCAGCTCCATCTTCTTGAGATCGCCGGCAATGGTGAAAAGCACGGGCGCCGACAGCGAGGCAGCAACGGTCGCACCCGGATCCACCGAGCGGGTCAGGATCACGCCATCGATCGGCGCGACGATCTTCGCCTTGCCAAGATTGACCTCCGCAAGCTGCAGGTCCGCCTCCGAGGCCAGGACCTCGGCCTCGTTGATATCCTTGGCGGCGACAGCCGAGTCATATTTATAGGTCGCGTCGTCAAGGCTCTGCTGCGTGGAGACGTTGCTCTTGACGAGGCTCTTCAGGCGGTCGAGCGAAGTCGCGGCCGATTGCATATCGGCATTCGCCTTGACCACATTTGCCTTTGCCGAGTTGAGCTTGGCGCGCGAGCTCTTGACGTCTGCCTCCAGCTTGTTCGTATCGAGTTCAGCCAGAATATCGCCTGCCTTCACTGCGCTGTTGTAGTCGACATTGACCTCACGCATCGTGCCCGACAATTCGCTCGATATATCGACTTGCTGGGTCGGCTGGACCGAACCTGTAGCAGTGACAAGCACTGTAAGATCGCCTCGCTTGACAGGCTGGGTCGTGTAGCTGATCTCGGAACGGCTGCGGCCCGTGTAGAAATAGGCTGCAGCGGCTGCGGCGAGGATTAGGAGCACCAGCGCGATCAGGCGTCCGCGCCAGCGCCGGCCCCTGCTCTGCCGGCCAGCGGCCAGCACGGCAGCAAGATCGGCGTTTGCGCCATTTTTGGAACCGGTCTCTTTACCAGCCTCCAGATTGTCCATGTCATCCTCGAAATATGCTTCGCCATGCCTGGCCTGTTCGCGCCAGAATAATCACAACGAACATGAACCCAACATTACCGATGCCCTGATGATGGTACGGAAATGCGGCTGAATTTCATGAAATATTCGTAAGGAAACAGCTGGATAGCGCGGCAAGTGCAAGCTGTTCCGCAGCAAGCCCGCGGGCTCGACGCCAATATTCCGGGTTCCGTCCGGTGCAGCGATTTCCGCGCCGCTTCAGCTTAATTAGAGCGATCCGCGGCACTGAAAAGACCGCGGCATCGCCCAGAGCCTAGCGTGAGGGAAGGATCGCAGCGCCGCCCGCAGCCTGAACCGCCAGGCTGCCCATGGCAATGCCTTCGCGCAGGCAGATATCGGCACTCGCGCCGCCAAGCCAGGCATGGATGAGCCCGGCATTGAAGGCATCCCCTGCTCCCGTCGTATCCACGACCTTGACGGTGGGAGCATTCTGATGGAGCCGGACGCTGGCGGCCGCGAAATAAGCACCGCCGGCGCCTGCTTTCAGCGCGACGGCCGGGAAGCGCTCGGCGAGCCTGTCGAGTGCTTCTGTCGGATCGGAACGTCCGGTAATCGCTATGGCTTCCTCGACATTGGGAAGGAAGAGATCAATGCCTTCGCAGCGATCGAGGAAATCCTGCTGGTAGATCAGGGCCTCATCCCAGCTCGGGTCGAGCGATACCGTAAGCCCGTTTTCCCTGGCTTTCGCAATCAAGTGGGGGATTTCCGCAAGGGTTGCGAATTCGGCGATGTGCAGGTGACGCGCCTCGCTCCAGGCAAGCGCCTCTTTGAGCGTTGCAGGTTCAGCGCTGCCAGCGCGGCGCGACAGAAAGGCGCGTTCCTCGCCATTGTTGATGGCGACGGTAACCTGCGGACCAGCGTCGACCGCCCGGTCGAGAAAGCGCAGATCGACCCCACTTGCCTGCAGTTCGCCCGCCAGACCGTTGGAAAGTCCGTCCGTTCCGAGGCGGGAGAGCAAGGCGGTCTTGCGGCCGATATGGGCGGAATAAGCGGCCATGATGAAAGCGCCGCCGCCTGCGGCAATGCGCAGGTCATCAGCAAAGAGCTCGCGCCCGAGAACGGGCATAGTCTCCAGACCTGTGAAAATCAGGTCGCAGTAGGTCCGGCCAATGCTGAGCACCGCCGATCGGATGTCACTGTCAGATGTCATTGGCGCCCGAGGGCCTTTTCCGTTTTTGCATCGAAAACATAGAGAGCACCTGACGTTGCATGGGCAGTCACCGCGCTTCCGACGGCCGGTATCACCTTACCGGGGGCCGTAGCAATCACCGATGTTCCGGCGACATCGAAATGCACCAGCGTTTCGGCGCCGAGCGGCTCGACGGCCGTCACCGTGCCCGAGAGCGACAGAACGCCGGCTTCCTCGCCAATGACAAGATCATGCGGGCGTACGCCGATCAGATGGGGACCGCCCTGCCCGATGCGCAGACCATCGGCTGCCGCCGTGCCCGGAAGCAGGTTCATCGACGGGCTGCCGATGAAGCGTGCGGTAAAGACATCGGCGGGGTTCTCGTAGATATCCATCGGCGTTCCCGCCTGCAGGATGTGGCCGTCCTTCATGACAACGATGCGGTCAGCCATGGTCATGGCCTCCACCTGATCGTGCGTGACATAGACGATTGTCGTGCCGAGCCGCTGGTGCAGGCGCTTGATCTCGATGCGCATCTGGGTGCGAAGCTGGGCGTCGAGATTCGACAGCGGCTCATCGAAGAGAAAGGCTGAGGGATTGCGGACCATGGCGCGGCCGATCGCGACGCGCTGGCGCTGGCCGCCTGACAGTGCTGCGGGGCGGCGAGCGAGATAATCGGTCAGGCCGAGGATCTGCGCCGTCTCGTCGATGCGCTTGTCTTTTTCCACCTGCGACAGCTTCGAGGTGTAAAGGCCGAAGCCAATATTCTGGCGTACGCTCATATGCGGATAGATGGCGTAGTTCTGAAACACCATGGCGATATTGCGCTGTTTCGGCTCGCGTTCGTTGACCACCTCGCCGCCGATTTTCAGCGTGCCGCCGGATATGTCCTCCAGACCGGCGATCATGCGCAGCGTCGTGGATTTTCCGCAGCCGGACGGGCCGACGAAGACGACGAATTCACCATCTGCGATCGCAAGATCGATGCCGTGGACGACATCGAGCTTGCCGTAGCGTTTGACGAGCCCCTGCAGTTCGATATTTGCCATCAGGCGGCCCCCATCAATGCCGTGAATCTGGTTTGAAGTTCCTCGGCAGCGGCGGCTTCGCGCGCTGCGTTTTCCTGTGCATCTGCGGCGAATGCGGCAGCCTTTTCCTGGTAGGCTGCAAGCGCATCCGCCATCGGTGCCGGCGCGGGACCGCCGAAACGGGCGCGGACGGCAACGAAATGTTCCGGCGAGACGATCTCGGCAAACTGTGCCTTGTCGATGTCGGGTTTGCGGCCGGCCAATTCCTCGAAAGCTACGAGGAAAGGCCCATAGCCATCGTCCGAAAGACCGCCGCCCTTGGCGACGACGGCGCGGGCGACCGCCGCGGCAATCTCATGCGCCTGCCGGAAGGACAATCCTTCGAGGCGGACCAGCGAATCCGCGAGTTCGGTGATGGTAATGCAGGAGCGGCGGATATTGTAGGCCACACGCTCAGGATCGATGCTGATCTGCGCGACGAAGGCCGCCAGCAGGTCGAGCACGCGTCCGGCGGAATGGAAGGCCTCGTAGCCCATGCCCTGCGTTTCGCCTTCGCTGTCGTTCATGTCGGTGAAGGGCGTATTGTGCATGACGTCGAGCACGGTGCGGGCGCGACCAAAGGTCTGGCTCGCCAGATGGCGCATATGCTCGATCGGCACCGGATTGCGTTTCTGCGGCATGATCGAGGAGATCTGCACCAGCGCATTGGGAACATAGATCTGGCCCACCTCGAAGCTCGTCCAGAACTGGAAATCCTGGATCAGGCGGCCGAGATGCAGAAACATCAACTCGATCGCACTGTAGGTCGAGGTTGTGTAGTCGACCGCGGCGATGCAGCTGTAGGAATTGCGCAGCGGCGCAGCAAAGCCCAGCAGTTCGGCGACGCGGGCACGATCAATCGGGAAGCCTGACGTGGTGATCGCCGCAGCACCCATGGGGCTCAGGTTGACGATCTCACGCGCCTCGGCAAAGCGCTCGATATCGCGGATCAGCACTTCGATCGCCGCCGAAAGATAATGGCCGAAGGTTGTCGGCTGGGCCGGCTGCCCGTGCGTATAGGCAACGATCAACGTCTCCTTCTCCCAGTCGGCTGCCGCAATCATGGCATCGAGGAGCGTACGCGCCTTGACCATCAGAGCGTCGATGCGCTCCTTCAGGCCAAGCTTGAACAGCGTGTGGTCAATGTCGTTGCGCGAGCGCGCAGTGTGCAGTCGGCCGGCGATATCGACGCCGATGCGGGCCTTCAACTCCTTCTCGATGAGGAAGAAGAAGTCTTCGACCTCGCCGGTATAGACGAGTTTTTCCGGGTCGATGTCGCGATCGATCGCTTCGAGTGCGGCGGCGATCTTGCCGGCCTGTTCGCGATCCAGAATGCCGGTTTCGACCAGCATGACGAGATGGGCACGGTCGATGCGGCGGAAGCCATCGACATGATGCGTCTTGGCGCCATCGAAGAGCGGCTTCAGCACCGTTTCCTTGTAGACAGGGTCAGGAAAGACGCTCCTGTCGGCAAGGCGTGGATTGGTTTCGGTCATGTCTTATCCCTTCAGACCGGCCAGCATGACGCCGCGCACGATGTAGCGCTGCAGCACCAGGAAGACGATGAGCGTCGGCAATGTCGCGAGTGCCGCACCGGTCATGATCATTTCCCATTGGATGGATTGCTCGACGGCAAAGCTCGAGAGGCCAACCGGCAGCGTATAGAGTTCGCGGCTGGTGGTGACGATCAGCGGCCAGAAGAAGGCCGTCCAGTTGCCGAGGAAGGTGAAGATGGCAAGCGCTGACAGCGCCGGTGTGACCAGCGGCATCGCCACCTTCCACCAGATCTGGAATTCGTTCAGGCCATCGATGCGGGCAGCCTCGAGGAAATCGTTCGGGACCGTCTCGAAGAACTGCTTCATCAGAAAGGTGCCGAAAGCGGTCATCATGCCCGGGAACATGATGCCCCAATAGCTGTCCAGCCAGCCGAGCTGTGCCGACATCAGATACCAGGGAATGACGAGCATTTCCGTCGGGATCATCAGCGTCGAGAGGATCGCCAGGAAGATCAGGTAACGGCCGCGGAATTCGAACTTGGCGAGCGTATAGCCGACAAGGCTGTCGAAGAAGACGTTGGACAGCGTCACCGTGCAGGCAACGATCGTCGAGTTCAGGAACCAGCGCATGAAGCGACCGTCGGAGAGAACGGTGATGTAGTTCTGCAGCGTTGGCTCGGCCGGGATGAGACGCAGGTCGTAGACCTGGCCTGCCGTCTTCAGCGAGGTCGAGAACATGAAGAGCAGCGGCGAGACCATGATGAGGCCGCCGATGAAAAGCAGCGTCCACGTGATAATGGCGCCCGGGCGGATATTGGCTTTCGCCAAGGGTGCCGCGGTGTTCGTGGTCACGGCACTCATTTGCGTTCCCTCAGTATCCAGAGCTGCAGCAGGGAGACGCAGAGCAGGATGGCGAAGAGCACGACGGTCTGCGCAGCTGCATACCCCATGTTGTAGGATGAAAAGGCCGTCTGATAGATCATGAGAACCAGTGGCTTGGTCGATCCGAGCGGGCCACCGGGATCGTTGGTCGTCATGTTGTAGACCTGGTCGAAGATGCGCAGGAAGCCGATCGAAGAAAAGACGACGAGGAAGACGGTCGTCGGCTTCAGGAGCGGCAGCGTGATCTTCCAGAGGATCGGCCATTCGCCGAGACCGTCGATCTTCGCGGCCTCATAGAATGTGTTCGGGATGGCGCGAAGGCCGGCCATGAAGATGATGATCTGGAAGCCGAGGCCGGCCCAAATGGAGGTCACCATGATCGAAGGCAGGGCCTGATCGACTGAGCGGATGAACTGCTGCTGCGGCAGGCCGATCATGCCGAGCACGTCGTTGATGACTCCGATCGGGGCCGGCTGATAGAACCAGCGCCAGACCCAGGCCATGGCGGCGGCCGTCGTCAGGAACGGCAGGAAATAGAGCGCGCGGATCAGGCCGTGCAGGAAACGCACGCGATCCAGGAAGAAGGCCACGACGAAAGAGATGATGAGGCTCAGTGGCGTGCCGATGATGAGATAGGTGAAGGTATTGCGGAAAACTTTCCAGAATTGCGGGTCGTTATAGAGCTTCACATAATTGGCGACGCCGATGAATTTCGGCGGTTTCATCAGATTCCAATTGGTGAACGACAGGTAGAAGGCCTGCAGCGTCGGATAAAAGCGGATCACGCAGTAAAACAGGATCGGCAGGGCCAGGAATGTCCAGACCCAGACAAGGCGTTTCTGGCGCATCGTCAGCCGATCCCAGAACGATCCGGCGGGACGGCTGATAGCCGCCCCTTCCGTATTCGCGGGTGCGGAGCTCATGGCCGTCCCTTATTTGCTCTTTGCGTTGTCGATGATTTCCTGCTCGGCGGTTGCGGCCTGAGCAAGGGAATCCTCGGGCGACTGGCCCTCAAGCAGAACGCGGTTGACCATATCGATGGCGTTCTGGCGCTGACCGGCTTCATCCACGAAGAGCGAAGTGTGCGAATAAGCAAGTGCCTTCAGGAACGGCGCATAGATCGGGTTCTTGAGGTTTTCGTCGGTGAGAGCAGCCTCGCGACGAGCCGGCAGTTCGCCAACCGTGCCGAGCCAGATCTTCATGGCTTCCGGCGAGGTGACGTAAGCGAGGAACTTCTTGGAGGCTTCAAGCTTTTCGCCGGAGACCTTGGCGCCGATGCCGTTGGCGAAATAGCTCGCATAGTTGGAGCGCAGGCCGTCAGCGTTGGCGGGAAGCTCGGTGACGCCCCATTCGAAGTCCTTGATGCTGCCGAAGGAGCCGAGGCGGAAGGTGCCGTCGATCGTCATCGCCGCCTTGCCGCCGCGGAAGGCTGCCTGGCCCTCATCCATGAAGCCGGTCTGACCGACCTTCTTTTCAGTCTGCAGGCTGGTGTAGAATTTCAGCGCCTTGATGCCGGCATCGCTGTTGTAGGTCACCTTGGAATAGTCAGCAGTATAGGGCTCGCCGCCAAACTGGCGGATCAGTACCTCACGCCACCACTGGTGATCCTGGCCGCCCATATCGAGCGTCGTGCCTTCGACGGCAATGTTGCCGGCGGCGTCGCGCTTGACGGTCTTTTCGGCGGCGGCCACGAATTCATCGACCGTCTGCGGCGGCTTGTTCGGGTCTAGGCCTGCTTCCTGGAAGAGCTTCTTGTTGTAGAAGAGCGCCAGCGAACGCACGGCGGTCGGCAGGCCGTAATAGTCGTCGCCACGCTTCATCGCCGTCACGATCGGGAAGAAATCCTTCTCGATCTGGTCATGCGGGAAAGCGTCTGTCGGCAGCGGCTGCAGCAGTCCGCCGGCGATGAACTGGTCGAGCCAGCCGTAGAAGAGCTGCATCACGTCAGGGCCGTTACCGGCGAGATTGGCGGCAACGACGCGTGTCTGGTAATCGGCATAGGGGAAGGTCGTCTGCTTGACGGTGATGTCGGGATTGGCCTTTTCGAAATTGGCGATCAGCTGGTCCATCGCCTTGACGCGCGTATCATAGACATACTGCCAATATTCGATTTCGACCGCCTGGGCGCTGTTGACCGCAACCATGCTGATGCCGGCAAACAGGCCAGCCAATAAGATTCCGCGACGCATAATCTATTCCTCCATTGCCCGAGCCGGCATCCTTCCGCTCGCGCTCATCTGGTTCCCCAGGGCATCCCGCACATCGGCAGCGCCCCGATTTGATTGGCTCGGAAAGATGGAACTGAGGCTCCTCTTCCTCGGCATCGCACTGCGACCCTTTCAGGCTGGTTCGTATGGGAGGCTTTGTCAATAAGATAATTTAGTTTAATTATTCTATTGCCCACTTGATGATATCGGCGCTATCCATACCGGCAGAGACGAGGGCGGAGAGATGACACGGCAATCCGGCAAGCAGCAGATCGCGATGGGCAAGAACCCCGAGCGCAGCCGCGACCACAATCGTCGTGTCGTGCTCGATGTCGTGCGCATGCATGGATCGCTTGGCCGCATGCATATCGCCAAGCTGACACACCTGACCGCGCAGGCCGTCGCCAACATCGTTGACGAACTCGTCGACGAACATCTGCTGATGGAGATTGGCCGGCTGCGCTCCGGCCGCGGCCAACCACCGATCCAGTTTGCCGTCAATCCTGACGGAGCGGTGACGATCGGCGTCGAAATCGCCGCCGACCATATGGTGACGACGGTGCTCGATCTCTCGGGAAAAGTCCGTTCCGAAACGATCATGCCGGTTGTGAATACCAACCCGGAACATATCGTCCCGCTCTTTGCCGGTGAAGTGAAGAAGGTGCGCAAGCGTTTCCCGTCGAAGCTTCTCGGCATCGGCGTGGTCATGCCCGGCCCTTTCGAAATCGAAGGCATGAGCTCGGTCGGCCCCACTACCCTGCCCGGCTGGAGCAGCATCAATCCGGCCGCGGTTCTGAGCGAAGCCAGCGGCGAGACCGTCATCGTCGAAAACGACGCGAATGCGGCGGCCGTCGGTGAAAGGCTGTTCGGTGCGGGCCGCGCTATCTCCAATTTCTGCATGATCTATTTCGGCGTCGGCGTCGGTCTCGGCCTCATCCACGACGGCGCGCCCTTCCGTGGAGCCTTCGGCAATGCCGGCGAAATCGGCCACGTCGTTGTCGCTCCGCGCGGCAAGCCCTGCCCTTGCGGCCAGCGCGGCTGCCTGGAGCGCTATGCCTCGCTGCACGCACTGAAGGAGAAGCTCGCCGAGGCCGGCCATGAGAATACCGATTTTGCGGCCATCGAAGTGCTGCACCGGGAGGGCAATTCCGTCGTGAAGGAGTGGATCGCGGAGACCGCGGACTATCTTTCGCCGATGGTGGCAATGCTGGAAAACGTTCTCGACCCGGAGACCGTCATCCTCGGCGGCGCCCTACCCGACGCCATTATCGACGATATCGTCGCGGCCATGCAGACGCTTCCAGTCTCGGTCGCCAGCCGGCGGACGCGCGCGCTGCCGCGCGTCATCCGCGGCCAGACGGGCCAGTTGACGGCCGCACTCGGTGCCGCTGCGCTGCCGCTCTTCGAAGCCGTCACCCCCAAACTCGACATATCACCGACCGCCGCCGATACCGCAGCTTGAGATGCGCCGCCGGTCTGCCCCAATGGAGGAACCATGCTGACCGACCGAGATCGTATTGAGAAACAGAAGCGGAGCCTTTCGCTCACGCGGCTGCACCGGGCACTCTCCCGCCTGACCTCGACCGTCACCATGATGAATACCGGCGCCCATCCCGATGATGAGCACAACGGCCTGCTCGCCTATCTGCGCCTCGGCCTCGGCATGCGCGTCATCGTCGCCTGCTCGACCCGCGGTGAAGGCGGGCAGAATGCACTTGGTCCGGAGCGGCTCGGCGCGCTCGGCATCCTGCGCAGTCGGGAAATGGAAGAGGCAGCCCGGGAACTCGACGCCGATATCCATTGGCTCGGCCACGGCCCCGAAGATCCAATCCACGATTTCGGATTCTCGAAAAACGGCGACCGGACCTTCGACCGCTGGGGCGAGAAGCGGATCGTCGAGCGGCTGGTCCGCGCCTATCGCCAGGAACGTCCCGATATCGTGCTGCCGACCTTCCTCGACGTGCCGGGACAGCATGGACACCATCGCGCCATGACGCGGGCGGCGGAGACCGCCATCGGCCTTGCCGCCGATCCCGCCGCCTTTCCGGAACATTTCGAAGAAGGCCTGACACCCTGGCAAGTAGCCAAATTCTACCTGCCTGCGTGGTCGGGCGGCGGTGACACCTATGACGACGAAGTTCCGCCACCAGCCACGACATTGCCGCTCACTGTCGCGAGTTTCGAGCCAGTCAGCGGGGTCAGTTATGGTCATATCGGGGAGTGGTCGCGCTACTACCATGCCTCTCAGGGCATGGGCCGCTGGCGTGATATCGGCCACAATAGTTGGCCACTGCACTTAAAGCTCAGTGCCGAGGGAACTGTTGCAGAAAGCGCTATCCTCGATTCGCTTCCCTCGAGGCTGGCTGATCTCGCGCGCGAAACGGACTTGCCGCAGGGTGTCGTCGATGCGCTGATGCGAGCGGATGGCGCGATCGGCAAGGCGATCGAACGTTTTCCGGAACGATCCGCCATCGTGAATGCGTTGCTGCAAGCGGCGTGTGAGATCGAAAAGGCGCTCGAACAAGCACCCGAGGCATTCCGCTGTGCTCACGAGCATCGCCTGCGGCGCAAGCTTGTCGAAATCGATGCAGCCCTTTGTGAGGCCGAGCAGGTCTTCGTTCGCGCCGTTGCCGAGCCCGCCGAGCTTTCGCCTGGCGCGATCGGCAGGCTCACTCTTCATCTCAGCGGCAATGCCGGCGCTGCAGTCGTCAATGCCGATGCAAGATTGCCGGACGGCGTTTCGGCAGGCCTCAAAGAAACCTCACCGCTGCAAATCGCCTATGAGTTGACGTCGACAGCGGACGCGCCGCTGACCCGGCAGTATCAGCCGGGATGGTCGAGCCTCGGCGGCAATGGCAATGCTTCCGTCGACATCAGGGCGCAGATCGGCGGCCGTTCGGTCACAGTGGCCGTCGATCTCGAAGAGCAGCTCGTTATCGCCCCACGGCACTCGCTGACCCTTCAGCCCAATGCCTTCATCATTCCGGTAGAAAGCGATGGGCGGAAGCTGACCATGAAGGCTGCATCAACGGGGCATGTCGGCCTTTCCACGCCGCCCGGCTGGACAATCAGCCAGGCTGATGGCGCGACCACCCTTTCAGCTCCTGATGTCATAACACCCGGCCTAGTCACCATCACGCCGCTCGTGGACGGGCAACCGGCCATGCGCATCTCGCCGATCGCCTATCCGCATATCGGCCATACGAGCTTCCGCGAACCGGAACTGCTGCGGGTTCTGGCCCTCGACCTCAAACTGCCCGAAGGCGCAAAAATCGGCTATGTCGGTGGCGGCGCGGATCGCGTCGGCCTGTGGCTTGGTCGCATGGGGCTCGACGTCACCGAACTCGATGCTCAGGCTTTGTCAGGCGATCTTTCGCGCTTCACGACCATCGTCGTCGGCATCTTCGCCTTCGGCATCCGCAAGGATCTCGCGGCCGCAACTGCCCGCCTGCATCGCTTCGTCGAAGAGGGCGGCCACCTGCTGACGCTCTATCACCGCCCTGTTGATGGCTGGCAGCCGGATGCGACGCCACCGAAACGGATAGACATCGGTTCGCCCTCCGTCCGCTGGCGCGTGACCGATCCGACGGCAGAGGTGACCGTGCTGGAGCCTGACCATCCGCTGTTGTGCGGTCCGAACAGGATCACATCGGCAGACTGGAATGGCTGGGACAAGGAACGCGGCCTCTATTTTGCTGCCCGCTGGGACGACGCCTATGTGCCGCTGCTTGCCATGCATGACCCTGAAGAGCAGCCGCTCAAGGGGGCCTTGATATCAGCAGAAATCGGCAAGGGCCGACATACACATACGAGCCTTGTGCTGCATCACCAGCTCGACAAGCTGACATCAGGCGCCTTCCGGCTGCTTGCCAATCTCGTGCAGCCCGCCTGAGGCACGCGAGATGGATGGCCTTGCCACAGCCAGGGATAGCCGTTTCGGCATTCTCTGGCTGCTTTCCGATACGACACTGGTGACGGGCATGACGGTGCTGGTCAAGATGCAGGGCGCATCCTACCCGGCCATCCAGCTTGTCTTCATTCGCGCACTGATCGGGCTGGTGCTTATTCTGCCGTTGATCTGGCGCCATCGCCAGCAGCTTGCCAATTCCAGAGATCCTTTGCGAAACATCATGCGCATCAGCTGCAATGCCGTCGCGCTGACCAGCAATTTCGTGGCGCTCACCATGCTGCCGCTGTTGCTCGTCAATGCGCTCGGCTTCACGCGGCCACTCGTCTCCATGCTGATGGCAGTCGTCATGCTTGGCGAAAAGGTCAGCCGCTGGCGGTGGGTCGGCGCGGTATTTGCCTTTGTCGGCGTGCTCATCATGCTGGCGCCGGATACGTTCGCCTGGAATTTCGGGCTGATTGCGGTGCTGTTGTCGATCATCTTCGGGGCACTGGCGACGATCCAGACACGGATGCTGCATTACGAGAACACGACCGTCATGATGGTCTTCTATACGGCGGGCCTGACCCTCATCACCTTCATTCCCGCACTCTTCGTCTGGCAGCCCGTGCGCGGCGAAGACTGGCCTGCCCTGCTCGGAATCGGGCTTCTGGCACAGCTCGGGCAATTCTGTTTCCTTCGAGCCTATCAGATTGCGAGCGCCAGCCTGCTTGCGCCTTTCGGCTATCTGTCGATCGTCTTTGCGACGGCCAGCGGCTACATCTTCTTCGATGAAGTGCCCGATCTCCGCACATTCATCGGCATCGCCGTCATCATCGCAACCTTGCAAGCAGTCGCCTTTCTGGAACGACGGCGGCGGTAACGTCCCCCCTCGGTCGATCGATCAACCACTAATTCGGGGCGCCGGCAGAAAATGCTCGAATGTCTGGACGCTGCAATACCGCCCTCTGACGATGGCATGCATCAAGAAATGTGCGCAATGCGTCCACAAGGAGATTTTTTCGGTTGACCGCGATAGGTCGCCTGCATATGTTCCGCGCACTTCCAGCCGGGGTGCTTCGCACTCGCGGAAAGGGAGAGCGTAGCTCAGCCGGTAGAGCAACTGACTTTTAATCAGTAGGTCTCGGGTTCGAACCCCGACGCTCTCACCATAGTCCTTTTGTTTCCCAACTGTACGCCGCGTGAGGGTGCTGGAAGTCAAATGCCGAAAACACCCAAAGAACCCAAACTCGAGCATTCCGACTTCTCCGGCGAATTCGAAGACGGCGGAGTGACCGTGCTGGTCGACATATATCGGCCGGCTGGCACCAATGGCGATTGGACGCTCGAGGTCATCTCACAGACGGAAGTCGTGACGACCTGGGAAGACAAGTTCGCGACAGATCTGGATGCTTGGGAAGAATTCCTGGCCACCGCAGAGCGCGATGGCGTGCAGAGCTTTCTCGATGAGGATGAACCGCAGCTGCATTGACGGGATACTGCCAGGCACAATCCTGGCAGCTTGACCTCCCGACTCATTCACTCTCAATAGCTGCAGGAGCGACCATCATTCGGCCTGAAACCGTCCCGGCAGGCAAGGTTCATCGAATCTCCAGGCACGTAGCCGGAGGCGGAGCCATAAGAATTCGGGGGCGTTGCGCATGCCGTCAGCACGGAAATGCCAATCAGCGCGCCAACTGCCACAAATGCCCGAAACCTGCTCATCAATATTTCTCCTCTTGGATTCTCTCGCGATAATCTATCACGCGGTCACAACAACGGAATGGCCTTATGCCGGAAAAGGCTTACAGCCCGTTTCCACCTGACTGATTCGCGTGGCTATCCCTATTCGGAATCGCACGGCCCTCCAATCGCGGCCGCCTCGGCATTGCAACTTCTAGCTTTACGTTATTAGCAATGTGTTAGCCATCATGGCGTTTAACAGACGTACGAACGGCCCGACGCCTTTGCGAGTCGGAGCATGATGCTGGGTACCGTCGATCGGCAGGACGCCGGATAGGCCTTCCTCTTCTTTGGTGACGAGACGATGACCAGTATCCTGACGAACACTTCGGCTATGGCAGCGCTAAAAACTTTGCGCAGCATCAACAAGCAACTGGCTGAAACGCAGCAACGCCTGGCGACCGGCTATCGTATCAACAAGGCCTCCGATAATCCGGCCTACTGGTCGATCGCCACGACAATGCGTTCCGATGACAAGGCGCTTTCCGCCGTTCAGGATGCGCTGGGTCTCGGCGCTGCCAAACTCGATACAGCCTATGCCGCAATGGACAGCGCCATCAGCGTCGTCGACGAGATCAAGGCCAAGATCGTCGCCGCAACCGAAAAGGGTGTGGACAAGGCCAAGATCCAGGACGAAATCAGCCAGCTTCAATCCCAGCTCCTCAGCATTGCCCAGTCTGCCTCCTTTGCCGGCGAAAACTGGCTTGTCGGCGGCAACAGCACGAAGAATGTCATCTCTTCCTTCGTTCGCGATGCAAGCAATGGTGTCAGCGTCAAGACGACCGATTACGCTCTCGACAGCTCCACGAGCGGGAACGTCCTTTTTGGCCTCAATACAAGTGGCATGATCGACACATCGTCCGGCCTGCTTGGTTCATCCATCGTCGGCTCGTATGGCGGCGTTTCGATCATCATGCCCTCGATTTTTTCAATCGACGTCACCAACATGAGCCTTGGCGATCTGCAGGTGGCGCTCCAGGGCGTGGACCTGACGATCGGCAAGATGACGGATGCCGCTTCCAAGCTCGGTTCGATGCAGAAACGAATCGACATGCAGCAGAACTTCGTCAGCGATCTCCGCGATTCGATCCAGTCCGGCATTGGCCGCCTCGTCGATGCCAATATGGAAGAAGAGGCAACCAGGCTTGCGGCGCTTCAAACGCAACAGCAGCTCGCCATTCAGGCGCTATCGATCGCAAATGCATCGACGCAGAACATATTGATCCTGTTCCGTCGTTAACAGGCAGGAGAGCACGCGGAAGGTCCGGCGCCAGCCTCGTATGGACGCAGACCGGACCTCCCGGCATTTGCAGTGGGGTGCCTGCAAATGCCGGGCAATACCACCAGTCACGTCTGAGTCGATCTACTCAGAGAGCCAATGATGGTTTGCGCGCGGTTAATATCCACGCGCCTTGTCTCATGTTGGGATAATTGGAGCATCCCGCATGGCCTGCGGCAATGTGGAGATCCGTCCTGCTATGTCCGCGCAAAAAGGTGATTGGCAATCGCCCCGCCACGGCGCTAGGAACATCGCTCAGACTGCCGCCGGAGAGAATGCGTGTCGATTGCCGATATTTCCCTTTGGAGCGCGCTGCTTGCCGGAGCGCTATCCTTCCTGTCGCCTTGCGTGCTTCCGCTCGTTCCACCCTACCTTTGTTATATGGCGGGCATTTCGGTCGAGCAGTTCCGTGGCGGCGGCGCGGTTGCTGCCGGGCCGGACGTGCGGCGCGGCGTGCTTTTCTCGGCGCTTTTCTTCACCCTCGGCTTTGCGACCGTCTTCGTGGCGCTTGGCGCCGGTGCATCGACGATCGGCATGGTGCTGCGCCAGCACCTCGACCTGCTCGCCAAGATCGGCGGCCTGATCATCATCGTCATGGGATTGAATTTTCTGGGGCTTTTCCGAATCGGTCTTCTGGCGCGCGAGGCCCGCTTTCAGGGCAATGGCAAGCCGGCGACCCTGACAGGCGCCTATATCATGGGCCTTGCCTTCGCCTTCGGCTGGACGCCCTGCATCGGGCCGGTGCTCGGGGCGATCCTTGGGGTTGCGGCATCTCGCGAAACGGTTGGCTCAGGTGCGGGTTTGCTCGCCGTCTATTCGCTCGGCCTTGCCGTGCCCTTCTGGATTGCCGCCGGCTTTTCAGGCGCCTTCATGCGCTTCCTGTCGCGCTTCCGCCGGCACCTTGGCACGGTGGAGAAGATCATGGGCGTCTTCCTCGTGCTGACCGGCCTCGCCTTTCTGCTCGGCTGGGTCAGCAACGTGGCGATCTGGTTTCAACAGAGCTTTCCGATCCTGATGCAAATCGGCTGAGCAAAGACGCTCTGGCCGATTGCAATGGAATTCAGGCTTTCTTCCGCTTCAACCGTTCCTTGATCGCATCCGGGATATCGCGGAAGCCGCGCCCCGGCTCGATGCCTTCGCGCATGACGATATTGCGCAAGGGCGGGATGGCCGACAGGACATGCAGCCCTGCGGCGCGCAGCACCTGCACCGGCAGGAAATCGGAAAGAAGCGAACGATTGAGGAGATCGACGCTTGCGGTGCGCGTCAGGATGTCGGCACGACGCTTGCGGTCGAAGCTGCTGCCGGCGTCGGCGGCGACAGGCAATTCCGCGCGGGCAGAGAGGAGATCGCTCAGCGCCATGATATCACGAAGGCTGAGATTGAGGCCCTGCGCGCCGATCGGCGGGAAGACATGGGCGGCCTCGCCGACCAGTGCTACGCGGCCCTTGCCGAAACGATGCGCCATCATGCCTGACAGAGGCCAGATCTGCGCGCCCTCCTCGACAGTGACCTTGCCGAGTATGGATTGCATGCGCTCCTCCACGACATTGCCAAGCTCGGCCAGCGACAGCTCGATGCGGGCGGCGGCATCGGAGGGGTTCTGCACCCAGACGAGGCTGGAGCGATTGCCCGGCAGCGGCACCTGCGTGAAGGGGCCGTGCTCGGTGTGGAATTCCGTGGAGATATTCTGGTGCGGCAGCGTATGGGTGAAATTCAGCACCATGGCCGATTGCGGATAGGACCAGGTGCGGACATCGATGCCGACCGTTTCCCTGAGCTTCGACTTGCGGCCATCGGCGCCGACGGCGAAGTCGGCTACGATCTCTTCGCCGTCCGCGAGCGTGACCGTCACGGCTTCAGGAGCGACGCCGATCGTCTCGGCCATGCCGGTGAAACGGGTAATATTGCCCTCAGCCGCAATCGCGGTTTCGAGCACATCCATCAGCGCCTTGTTCGGGAAGTTGTAGCCAAAGGCATCGAGCCCTACTTCGGCAGAGCGGAACGTCGTGGTCGGAGCACGCAGCAGGCGGTTTGTGCCGTCGATGATGCGCATGCTGGTAAGAGGTGCGGCTGCCGGACGAAGCTTCTCCCAGAGTGTCAGCCGATCCAGGAAGCGAATCGACTGGTCCATCAGTGCCGTGGTACGGCGGTCCTCCTTGGGAGCGGGAGGGGCGACCAGCGCCACATTGCGACCGCCGCGCGCCAGGGCGACTGCGGCGATCATGCCGGCGAGACCGCCGCCGATCACCGCCACTTCGAATTTGCTCATGCTATCGTTCCGTCATCAAGAAGACGGCAGAACCGGCGGCCTCAGGCGGCCGGCTTTGCCTGACGGCGCCAACTATAGCCCTTGCCGGCTTCGGCGTCACGCACCGCCGGCTGATAATGATGCGGAATGGACGGCAGGCGCTTTTCCGAAAGACGGCGGATCGCCGTCTCGTTGGTGACGGCGAAACTGTCGATGCCGACGCGCAGCATCAGCGGCACCTGGTCGATCAGCACATCGCCGACCGCACGCAGCTCGTTGGTATAACCGAGGCGCTGGCGAAGAAGCGACGCATGGCTGAAGGCGCGGCCGTCGTTGAAGGCCGGAAATGCCACAGCCACGATCTCCAGGCGATACAGATAAGGTTCAAGTTTCAGCACGTCGTCAGCCGGCTTGATAACCACGCCGAGGCCAACATCGTTGCTCTCATCCGCCTTGGCGATCAGCTCGTCGAGCGTCAGCAGCGGCTTCTGGTCGCCGGATGCCTTGACCTCGTCGGTTTCGATCACCCACGGGTCGTTCTCGACAAAACCGCTCTCTCTCCAGATCTTCGTCATCATCCCCTCCTTATGCCGCTTCCTGAGCCGAACCGTAGAGCGCATCCTTGAAAGGCTGCGGACCGACGCGGCGATAGGCCGCTAGGAAGATTTCCGAAGGATCGAGGCGCAGGCCGAGATAGGTGTCGACGATCGTCTCGATGGCATCCGTCACCTTGTCCGGCTCGAAGCCGCGGCCGATGATTTCGCCGATCGAGGTATGCTCGTCGCCCGAACCGCCAAGCGTGATCTGGTAGAGTTCAGCGCCCTTCTTTTCAACACCCAGAAGACCGATATGGCCGACATGGTGGTGGCCGCAGGCGTTGATGCAGCCGGAGATCTTGATCTTCAGCTCACCGATCTCGGCCTGGCGGGCTGGATCGCCGAAGCGGCGGGAAATTTCCTGCGCAACCGGAATGGAGCGCGCATTGGCAAGTGCGCAATAGTCCAGCCCCGGACAGGCAATGATATCGGTGATCAGGCCGGCATTGGCTTCGGCGAGATCAATCGCAACGAGGCCACGATAGACGGCTTCGAGATCAGCGAGCGCCACATGTGGCAGGATGAGGTTCTGCTCATGGCTGACGCGGATTTCGTCAAAGGCATATTCCTCGGCGATATCGGCAATGGCATCCATCTGCGAGTCGGAGGCGTCGCCCGGGATTCCGCCGATCGGCTTCAACGAGATCGTCACCATGCCGTAATCGGGGTTCTTGTGCGGCTGGACATTCTGCTGCACCCAGCGGGCAAAAGCCGGATCGGCCTTCTTCCAGCGGGCAAGGTTTTCCCAGCCCTCGGCACGCTGCGGCAGGGCCGGCGGTGCGAAATAGGCAGTGATCGCTTGAACGTCGCTTTCCGGCAGCTTCAGCTCGCTATCCTTCAGCTGGGCGAATTCAACCTCGACCTGACGGGCGAGTTCTTCGGCGCCGGTCTCATGGACAAGGATCTTGATGCGGGCCTTGTACTTGTTGTCGCGGCGACCATGCAGGTTATACACGCGCATGACGGCGGTGGTGTAGGACAGCAGGTCCTCTTCCGGCAGGAAATCGCGGATCAGCTTGGCGACCATCGGCGTGCGGCCTTGCCCGCCACCGACATAGACGGCGAAGCCGATCTCGCCCTTGTCGTTCTTCTTCAGATGCAGACCGATATCGTGCACCTGGATGGCAGCGCGGTCGCGCTCGGCGCCTGTTACCGCAATCTTGAACTTGCGCGGCAGGAAGGAGAATTCCGGATGGACTGACGACCACTGGCGCAGGATTTCGGCATAGGGGCGCGGATCGGCGACTTCATCGGCGGCGGCACCGGCGAAGTGGTCGGCCGTCACATTGCGGATGCAGTTGCCCGACGTCTGCATGGCGTGCATCTCGACCGTTGCGAGCTCGGCAAGAACGTCCGGCATGTCCGACAGCTTCGGCCAGTTGAACTGCAGGTTCTGGCGCGTGGTGAAATGGCCGTAGCCGCGGTCATAGGTGCGGGCGATATGTGCGAGCATGCGCATCTGGCGCGAGCTCAGCGTGCCGTAGGGAATGGCAATACGCAGCATGTAGGCGTGAAGCTGCAGGTAAACGCCGTTCATCAGGCGCAGCGGCTTGAATGCGTCCTCGGCCAGTTCGCCGGAAAGGCGGCGCTGGACCTGATCGCGAAACTGCTCGACGCGCTCGGCGACAAAGGCGTGGTCAAATTCGTCGTAACGGTACATCGTCTTCCTCAGACTGCAATGAATTCGGGATCGGCCGGCTTGTAGCCGGGCGCATATTCCATGGTCGGGCCCTGGGCGCGGATACGCTCGCGCAGGCGCAGCGGCCAGAGCTGGCCGTTGGTCTCCTGGACGTCGACGACGGCAACGTCGACGACCTTGTTGTCGGCGTAGGATTTCTTGCCGATCTCCTCAAGGGCAGCGACGGCTTCGGCATGGCGGGCAACGAGTGCCTCCTGCAACGAGGTCACCCACTCGCCGTTGGCGTTCAGCCAGACGGCGATGCCATCGCCCAGGCGGTTGGCGGTCAGAACCTTGTCTACCATGTCAGCTCCTTGCAAGTTCATCGAACCGGGCGCGTTCACGCACCAAAGGTTCGGACAGTTCGAAATTGGCGCCTGCGACAGCATCGCCGATAATGACCATGACCGGGCCAGTCAATTCGTCACGATGCTGCAGGTCGGGAAGATCGCGCAAAATGCCATGAAGCAGCCGGCGATCGGCACGGCTGGCATTCTCGATGACGGCAACCGTGGTTTCGGCGGGAATGCCTGCCTGCATCAGCTTCTCGGCAACGGAAGCTGCAACCGTGCGGCCCATATAGACGGCGATTGTGGCGCCCGATACGGCGAGGCTTGCCCAGTCCGGGAGCACGTCACCCGTCAGATCATGTCCGGTCGTGAAAACCAGCGAAGAGGCGACGCCGCGAAGCGTCAACGGCAGCTCGAAATCAGCGGCGGCAGCAAATGCCGAAGTGATGCCAGGCACGATCTCATAGGAGATGCCGGCGGCACGCAGGGCGGCCATCTCTTCGCCTGCCCGGCCATAGACTAGCGGATCGCCGCTCTTCAGGCGTACGACGCGTTTGCCCTGGCGGCCCAAGTCGACCAAGAGATCGTTGATCTCTTCCTGAGACTTCGAATGGCAGCCCTTGCGCTTGCCGACCGAAAGACGTTCCGCATCACGGCGACCCATATCGACGATCGCCTGCGGTACGAGCGCGTCATAGACGATGACATCGGCTTCCATCATCACGCGCTGCGCACGCAAGGTCAGGAGATCCTCGGCGCCCGGACCTGCGCCGACAAGCCAGACATGACCTTCGACGCGATCCAGCGAACGCAGCAGACCGTTGGCGGCGCGGCGAGCTCGCGGGATGTTGCCGTTGGCGACGGCATCGGCGACAGGGCCGGAGAAGAAGCGACGCCAAAAGATGCGACGGGAAACGCCACGTGGAACGAGATGCTCAACCGTCTTGCGATAGTTCGTCGCCAGAGCCGCCAGACGCCCGAGCGAGGGCGACAGGAGCTGATCGATCTGGGCGCGGATCATCTGGGCGAGCACCGGCCCTGCCCCTTCGGTGCCGATCGCGACGGCAACAGGCGCGCGATTGACGAGAGCGGGGGTGAAGAAATCGCAATAATCCGGCTGGTCGACGGCATTGGCCGGGATCTTGGCCGCGCGGGCGGCATCGACGATACGGCGATCCTGTTCCGCATCGCCGGTTGCCGCAAACACCAGAGCAGCACCATCGACCTGGTCAGACGTAAAGGCTTCGCGGACGGTATCGATGCGGTTGGCAATCAGAAAAGCGTGGAAATCGGCTTCAGGGCGATCAGTATGCGCAACAATGCGCGCCTGCGTATTCAACAGCAGGCGAACCTTGGCGAATGCTTCGTCGCCATTGCCGAAAACGGCGGCAACCCGGCCTTCCACGCGAAAGAAGGCGGGAAATACCGAAAGCTGTTCAGTCCTGGGAGGCATTCTCAATCCACTTCGAAGTTGCCCGAATATGCATTCTCTGGACAAGCGAATGAAGAAACAGAATTCCAAAGGCCGGCCAGTCACGTATTCTTTTACCCGGTTGATCAGTGATTTGAGAAAACTCACCCGTGCGGCGCAAAAGCCACATATCCTGAGCGTATCGATTAGGTTTTTCGCTGCGGACTACGGGGCGGCACGGGAAGCGACGCCAATAAAAGCCTGTGGCAAAGTCGCCCGCGAAACAGTTGCGCATTCCGCTTCATTCCGATGGACGGTAGGATAACACGAACAGGAGAATTTCATGCCGGAAAAGACAATCGCCTCCCGCCTGCTGCAGGTCATGGAAGAGAATATCCTGCCGATGACGGAACTTGGTGTCGCCACCGGCAACAAGGTCTTCGGGGCGGCTATCCTGCGCAAATCCGATCTTTCGCTCATTGTCGCCGAAACCAATAACGAGCTCGAAAACCCGCTCTGGCACGGCGAAGTGCACACGCTGAAGCGCTTCTACGAGCTTAACGACAAACCCGCGACGAAAGACCTGGTCTTTCTCTCCACTCATGAACCCTGCACCATGTGCATGTCGGCCATCACGTGGGCCGGGTTCGATAATTTCTACTACTTCTTCAGCCACGAGGATTCGCGCGACAGCTTCGCGATCCCGCATGACCTGAAAATCCTGAAGGAGGTATTCGGCCTTGAACCCGGCGGCTACCGGCGGCAGAACGCCTTCTGGAACAGCTTTGCGATCGCCGATCTCGTCGAGACCGAGGATGAACAGCTGAAAGCCGACCTCAAACTGCAGACCGCACGGATCAAGTCCCGCTATGACGCCCTTTCCAACACCTATCAGGCAACCAAGAGTGCCAACGACATTCCGCTGAACTGAGAGACCATGGAACCTTCGAAAGACATTTCGCGCCTGATCGAAATCATGGCGGCACTTCGCAATCCCGAGACCGGCTGCCCGTGGGACGTCCAGCAGGATTTCGAGAGCATCAAACCCTATACGCTCGAAGAAGCCTATGAAGTTGCCGACGCGATCGAGCGCAAGGACATGGACGACCTCTGCGATGAACTCGGCGACCTGCTGCTGCAGGTGGTCTTTCATGCGCGCATGGCCGAGGAAGCCGGAGAATTCTCGTTCGGCGATGTCGTGGAAGCCATCACCCGCAAGATGATCCGCCGCCATCCGCATGTGTTTGCCCGTTCGGATGCCGACACGCCCGACGCCGTGAAGAAGCAGTGGGACGAGATCAAGCAGGCAGAGAAGCGCGAGCGCGCCGAGCGCAGGGCGCGGCGCGGCATGACAGAAGATTTCAAGGCCGGCTTCCTCGGCTCGGTGCAACGCAGCTTTCCGGCGCTGACCGAAGCGCTGAAGCTACAAGAACGAGCGGCCAAGGTCGGCTTCGATTGGTCGGCGCCCGAACCGATCCTCGACAAGATCGAGGAGGAAGTCGATGAGCTGCGCGTTGCGCTGCGCGACGGCGACAAGTCAAAGGTCAGCGACGAACTCGGCGACCTGATCTTCGCTGTCGTCAATATCGGTCGGCATGTGAAGGCCGATCCGGAACAGGCACTGCGCGGAACGAACACGAAGTTCAGACGCCGATTCAATCACATAGAGACGGTTCTTGATGCGGAAGGCGAGAGCCTGGAAGCGGCCAGCCTGGAGCGAATGGAAGAGATCTGGCAGGCGGCCAAGGCAATTGAGCGGGCTGTGGTAGCTCAGGCGGAGTGAAACTTCGCCCAAATGGGATTATCGCTCCCAGTCTTCCTTGGCGGGCTTCGCGCCATTGCCGATGCGGCGCTCGAGTTCGGCGGCCTCCGTCTCGGACAGGCGGAGGTCCAGCGTCACGGAACCGTCCTCGTTGTCCTCGCGGCTGTCGACGACGGCATGGTCGTAGAGCCAGGGCAATAGCGCCAGCCTGTCGACAGGCAAGGTGACAGTCGTTTCCGTCATGACGCCGGATAGACGGCGGCTGATTTCATCCATAAGCCCGTCCACGCCCTCGCCGCTGATGGCGGAAACGGCAATGACATTCTTCATGCCGGAGGACTTCTGCACCATGGCGTCATGGGCTTCGGGTTCGAGCCGGTCGATCTTGTTCCAGACCTCGAGAATGCGGCGTTCGCCTTCAGCCTCGTCGATACCGAGGTCATTCAGGATGCGCAGCACGTCAGAGCTCTGGGCCTGATTGTCCACGTCGGACATATCGCGCACATGGAGGATGAGATCGGCTTCCAGCACCTCTTCCAGCGTGGCGCGGAAGGCGGCGACCAGATGAGTCGGCAGGTCGGAGATGAAGCCGACGGTATCGGACAGGATGACGGTGCGGCCATGCGGCAACTTCATGCGGCGCAGTGTCGGGTCGAGCGTGGCGAAGAGCATGTCTTCAGCGAGGACCCCTGCCCCGGTAATGCGGTTGAACAGCGTCGACTTGCCGGCGTTGGTGTAACCGACGAGCGCCACGATCGGATGCGGCACCTTCCTGCGCTTGGCGCGATGAAGCTGGCGGGTGCGGACGACCTGTTCCAGCTCACGTTCGAGCTTGATGATGCGATCCTGCAGCAGACGCCGGTCGGCTTCGATCTGGGTTTCACCCGGACCACCCATGAAGCCGCCACCGCCACGCTGGCGTTCAAGGTGGGTCCAGCTTCGGACCAGGCGGCCCTTCTGATAGTTCAGATGCGCAAGATCGACCTGCAGTGTGCCTTCCTTGGTCGAGGCACGGCGGCCGAAGATTTCGAGGATCAGGCCCGTCCGGTCGATGACCTTGGCGTTCCATTCCTTTTCCAGATTCCGCTGCTGCACCGGCGTCAACGGGTGATCGACGATCACAAGACCGGAGTTGCGCTCGTCCAGTAGGTGTTTGATTTCCTCGATCTTGCCCGTTCCGAGAAGCGTAGCCGGGCGTGGATCGTTGACCGGCACGATCGAGCCATTGACGACGTCGAGATCGATTGCCTGCGCCAGGCCGGTCGCCTCGTCGAGACGGCTTTCCGGCGTTCGGGTCGATGCCGATTCGCTCTGCCCGCCGCGCGAGCGCGATTTGAGCACCGGCACAACGACGGTCGCGCGCATATCATCCCTGTGCTTGGCAGCTTCAGGGATGATGGAATCGTTTTTTGTATCGCGTGTCGAAATGACGGCCGGCCTTGGTTAGGACGCTGCTTCTTCGCTCTCGAACATCTGCATTGGCTGACCAGGCATGATTGTCGAGATCGCGTGCTTATACACGAGCTGCGAATGTCCGTCACGACGGAGAAGAACACAGAAATTGTCGAAAGACGTGACAACGCCTGTGAGTTTTACGCCGTTAATCAGAAAGATTGTCAGGGAAATCTTTTGCTTACGTACAGTATTGAGAAATAAGTCCTGCAGATTCTGAGAACGTTCCGCCATCGCGCCGCTTCTTTCTTTATTGCCGGCCTGATCAAGCCGGTAGAATATCAATCAACCTCTCCAGCAAGGCAGGTGGCACCCTCATTCCTCCTGTCCAGCAAATCTTGGTATCAAATCGTAATCTTTTCCGCAACGTCGAAAAAGGCTTCCCGAATATTCTGCGAAAGGCTTCCGGGATGACCATTCGCAATGGCCTGTCCATCTACGGAAACGACCGGAAAACAAATGCTTGTGGCGGCGGTGATGAAGACCTCGCGGGCTGCCATCATCTCCGAAACGGAGAATTTCCGCTCGACGATCTTGACCCCCAATCTGGCTGCGACGTCGATGAGAGTCGTACGCGTGATACCCCGCAGGATACCATGGTCGGCAGGCCGCGTTACCAGCGTACCGTCGGCATCGACGATCCAGACATTGGTTGCAGCCCCTTCCTTCACCATGCCCTCGGCATCGATATAGATCGCTTCCTGGGCTCCGGCTTCCTTGGCCTGCTGGCGCGCAAGCGCGTTCGGCAATAGCCCGACCGACTTGATGTCGACTCGGTCCCAGCGATTGTCCGGAACGGTGATCGCCTTTATGCCAGTGGCATTCTTCCTCGCGATGATGGATGGATCGGTGCTCTTGGCCGTCACGACGATCGAGGGCGGGGTTCCGGTTGCCGGGAAGACATGGTCACGGCGGGCGACGCCACGCGTCACCTGCAGATAGAAGAGACCGTTGCGGACGTGGTTGCGGCGCAGCGTCTCGCGAATCACCTGCGTCAGCGCTGCACGGCTCATCGGCCAGGCGATCCGCAGTTCACTGAGCGAACGGTCGAGACGGTTCAGATGCCGGGTCAGGTCGACGATCAGCCCGTGACGGACCTCGCAGACTTCATAAACACCATCGGCAAACTGATAGCCACGATCCTCCACGTGCACCATGGCATCGGAATGCGGGACGTAACGTCCATTCACATAGGCAATTCTTGGCATTGAAACCTGCTTCAGGCAAAGGAGGGAACCGACGCGACACGAGCCCGCGCCGGAAGAACATCAGACGCCGAGCGACTTCAGCTTGCGATGCAGAGCCGAGCGCTCCATGCCGACGAATTCGGCCGTGCGCGAGATATTGCCGCCGAAGCGGTTGATCTGGGCGATCAGATAATCCTTCTCGAACATCTCGCGGGCTTCGCGCAGCGGCAGCGTCATGATGTGGTAGTCGTTCTTGGCCGAGACCTTCGGCAGCATGTCACCCAGATCGGTCGGCAGCATGTCTGCAGTGATCGGCGCATCCGGACCGTCCGTGCGGGCAAGGATCATCAACCGCTCGATATTATTGCGGAGCTGACGGATATTGCCCGGCCAGTCATGGGCCTGCAGCACCGCCATGGCGTCATCGCCGATGCGGCGTGGCCGGATACCCGCCTGTTCGGAGATCTGGCGCATCAGCTGATCGACGAGGAAGGGAATATCTTCCCGGCGTTCGGACAGCTGCGGCACGCGCACCGGCACGACCGCGAGGCGATGATAGAGGTCTTCGCGGAACCAGCCCTCGGCGATGCGGCTTTCCAGATTGTAGGCGGTCGAGGAGATGATGCGCACATCGACCTTGACGCGCTTGGAACCACCGACACGTTCGAACTGCTGATCGACCAGCACGCGCAGGATCTTGTTCTGCGTCTCGCGCGGCATTTCGCCGACTTCATCGAGATAGAGGATGCCGCGATGAGCCTCTTCCAGTGCACCGATCTTGCGCGCCTGCCCTGGCGCGCCCTCGGTGCCGAACAGTGCAACTTCCATGCGGTCGGGCGTGATGTTGGCGGCATTGAGCGCCACAAAGGGGCCGTTGGCGCGCGTCGACTTCTTGTGGATCATGCGCGCCACCAGCTCCTTGCCGGAGCCGGATGCGCCGAAGATCATGATGCGGCTGTTGGTGGGGGCGACCTTTTCGATCGTCTGGCGCAGCTGCGAAACGGCGACCGAGGTGCCGATCAGCTCCAGCGCATCGCCGGCACGGCGCTTGAGCTCGATATTTTCGCGTTTCAGCTTGGAGTTTTCCAACGCCCGTTCGGCGATCAGGATCAGGCGATCCGCCTTGAAGGGCTTTTCGATGAAATCGAAGGCGCCACGTTTGATGGCTGAAACAGCCGTCTCGATGTTGCCGTGACCTGATATCATCACCACGGGAAGCTCGGGATGGCGGGTCCTGATCTCGTCGAGCAGCGAGAGGCCGTCGAGCTTGCTGCCCTGCATCCAGATGTCGAGAAAGACCAGGCGCGGCACGCGATCTGAAATCGCCGCCAGGGCGCTATCGCTATCATGCGCCATGCGGGTTTCGTGCCCTTCATCCGACAGGATGCCGGCAACGATCTCGCGAATGTCGTGTTCATCGTCGACGACGAGAATATCAGAGGCCATAAACGCTTTCCTTGTCACTGGCTGCCGGGGCTGTGGCCACATCGCGGCGTGGCAGATGCACGCGGATCATGGCTCCTCTTCCCTGGTCAAAATCTGCGGGCGCATCATGCAGTTCGAGCTGCCCGCCATGTTCCTCGATGATCTTCTTGACGATGGCCAGGCCGAGACCGGTGCCCTTTTCGCGCATCGTCATGTAGGGCTCCAGAATGCTGTGGCGGTTTTCGACCGGCAGGCCACGTCCGTTGTCGATGATATCGACCGTGAAGCGGTCGCGTGCCTCATCGAGCGACGTGCGCACGAGGATCTTGCGCTCCTCGCGCTCCTCGCTGGGCACGGCTTCGATCGCTTCCACCGCGTTCTTGATCAGATTGCCGAAAGCCTGCCCCAGCATGCGGCTGTCGAACATGCCTTCGAGCCGCTCCTCGCCAAGTTCCTGCAGGAAGGCGATATGGTTGTTGCCCATCTCACGCAGGAAAATCGCGTCGTGGAGGATGGAGCGCAGATCGCTCGGCTCCTTGGTCGGCTTCGGCATGCGGGCAAAGGCCGAGAACTCGTCGACCATGCGGCCGATATCGCCGACCTGGCGGATGATCGTATCCGTGCACTGGTCGAAGACGGCGCGATCGTTTTCGTCGATCTGCTTGCCGTAACGACGCTGGATGCGCTCGGCCGATAGCTGGATCGGCGTCAGCGGGTTCTTGATCTCGTGAGCAATGCGGCGGGCGACATCACCCCAGGCGGTGGAGCGCTGGGCGATGACGAGGTCGGTGATGTCGTCGAGGGTGATGACGTAGGATTCGCTCAGATCACGCACTTCCTCGCGCGTCACCTGGACGCTGAGAGTACGCACCGTACCGCCGCGCACCAGCGCGATCTGCTTGCGGAAATCGCCGCGATAGCGTGCGGCGGCTTCCGTCAGCACCTGATCCACTTCCGGCGCGACCTCCGACAGCTGCTTGCCAAGCAACTCGTCGGCCTGCAGCGCCATCAGCGTTTCGGCAGAACTGTTGACGATGGTAATGCGCCGGTCCTGCTCGACACCGATCACAGCAGCCGTCACACCCGACAGAACGGCCTCGATGAAGCGGCGGCGATCGTCCACCTCATCCTTCGCCTCGAGGATTTCGTCCCGCTGCGTGCGAATTTCCGAGATCATCTTGTTGAAGGTGCGCGACAGGCTGGCGACGTCGCCATCGACAGCGTGGACAGGCACGACAATATCCATATTGCCCGATGCGACGCTATCGGCGGCGGTAATCAGCAGGCGGATCGGCCGCACGATACGGTCGGCGACCGCAATCGCGGTCCAGATCGCCGCAAGCAGCACGATCAGAGCAAAGCCGATGTAGAGAACCGCAAAGGCGATCTGCAGAGAAACCCGGCCGGCTTCCATCGAACGGTATTCGGTGGCGTTCTCCTCCATCATGCGCATGGCATTCATGACCTTGGGGTCCACGGCACGCACCGTATAGAGGAAGGTTCCGGGGATCGATTCGAGCCTGATGATGGCGCCGACAAGGTTGGTCACGCCCGGCGGGATCAGCGTCGGCTGGCCCGCGGCCGCCTTTTCCAGCGCATCCTGCGGGATGGCGGGCAGCGGCTTTTCGGTCGTGATGTCGGCCTGGACATTGACCGAGCCATCGCGCTCGACGAGGAAGGCGCCGAGCAGGCCGCGGCCCCTTGCCTGGCGGGTCATCAGGTCGGCGAAGCCGGTCTTGTCGAGGCTGTAGAGCGCGCGGTTACGCTCAAGATCATTTGCCATCGAAACCGTCTGACCCTGCAGATAGCTGGCATTTTCCAGCATATAGGCCTGGCCGATGTTGCGAGACGAGCTGACGATCGCCTGAGTTCTGAGCGCAAACCACCGGTCAAGGCCGGCATTCAGTGTGATACTGGCAAAGATCGCCACCAGGATCGCCGGCGTGATCGCGACGATCGAGAAAAGCACGACGATACGGATATGCAGGCGCGCAGCCGCACGGCCGCGTGTACGGGCCTTGAAAAGCCGCGCGACTTCACGACCGATCAACGCGATCAGGCCGAGGACAAAGAACGAATTGATGACGACAGAGCCGATTACGACGTGCGAGGTCGGAGCAATCGGCGTCACACCGAGCAGCACGAAGAGCGTGACGGTCGCGCAAACCAGCGCGCCGCCGGCAAGCACAAGGCCGGGTACGGCAAACAGGGCGCGACGGTCGGTCACCGTTGTCACCGCCTCGTTCGCCGTTTCCGGCGATACCCCTTCTTCGTCCATCCAGCCTCTCTTCGGTCGGCAGCGCCGCCGCGCCCAACGAGAAAGCCAAACCAACGCCGGTTTCGAAAAACCGGCGTCCAAACGACTCGATCGTGGGCGAATGTCCAAACCCTATGCGTGACCTTTAAGCAACGCATTGTGGCGAAAATGCAACGCACTTTGCCACAATGTCAAGGTCGAAGGTCAGGCGGTACGGGAGCTTCTGTAGACGGAAACGCCGAGTTCGCGGATCTTTTTGCGCAGCGTATTGCGGTTCAGGCCCAGCAAATCGGCGGCTTTGATCTGGTTGCCGCGGGTGGCCGTCAATGCCGCAAGTATTAACGGATATTCCATTTCCGTTAATATGCGATCGTAAAGGCCCGGCGGCGGCAGGTTTTCGCCGAAACTGGCGAAATAGGTGCGCATATTCTCTTCGACCGCCTGGGCAATCGTCATCGTGCCGCTGCGGATCGGGCCCTTGTCGATCGGGCTATCGGGGACATCGGAGCGAAGCTCGGCGTCGATGATCTCGCGGGTGATGACATCCTGTGGATAAAGCGCCATCAGGCGGCGGATAAGGTTTTCCAGTTCGCGCACGTTGCCGGGCCAGGCATAGGCCTTCATCAGCTCCAGCGCCTCCTGATCGAAGCGCTTGGAGCCGAGACCTTCCTTTTCGGCCTGTTGGACGAAATGACGGACGAGGTCCGGGATATCTTCGGCACGATCGCGCAGCGGCGGCAGGCGCAGCGGCACGACATTGAGGCGATAATAGAGGTCTTCGCGGAACAGACCCTGATTGATCGCCTGCTTCAGATCCTTGTTGGTGGCAGCCACGATGCGCACATCGGTGCGGATCGGCGTGCGGCCGCCGACGGTCGTATATTCGCCCTGCTGCAGCACGCGCAGAAGACGCGTCTGGGCATCCATCGGCATGTCGCCGATTTCATCGAGGAACAGCGTCCCACCTTCGGCCTGTTCGAAACGACCGGTGGAGCGGGTCTGCGCGCCGGTGAAGGCGCCTTTCTCATGGCCGAAGAGTTCGGATTCGATGAGATCGCGCGGGATGGCGGCCATGTTGATGGCGACGAAGGGGCCGTTGCGGCGCTTGCCGTAATCGTGCAGAGCACGCGCCACGAGCTCCTTGCCGGTACCGGACTCGCCGGTGATCATCAGCGTCAGATCCGTCTGCATGAGGCGGGCGAGAACGCGGTAGATTTCCTGCATGGCCGCGGAACGGCCGACGAGCGGCATGCCGTCCTGCATGTCTTCGTCGAGCTTGGCCGGCTTCTTCTTCGGCTCGGCGAGCGCCCGGCCGATGATGCCGATCAGCTCCGTCAGGTCGAACGGCTTCGGCAGGTAGTCATAGGCGCCTTTTTCCGATGCCTTGATCGCCGTCATGAACGTATTTTGCGCGCTCATGACGAGAACGGGCAGCTCCGGTCGCGCCTTCTTGATGCGGGGCAGAAGGTCGAACGCATTCTCATCGGGCATGACGACATCGGTGACGACGAGATCGCCCTCGCCGGCTGAAACCCAGCGCCACAGCGTCGCGGCATTGGAAGTAATGCGCACATCGTAACCGGCGCGGCTCAAGGCCTGATTGAGCACCGTGCGGATGGCCGCATCGTCATCTGCAACGAGGATCGTGGCTGTCATCTATTGGGTCCTGTCGAGCTTGCAATAGCGGCGTCGTCAAGCGAGGCATCCTTGGAGGCCGGCATGAGGACGCGGAAAATCGTGCGGTTGTTCTGGCTGTCGCATTCGATGATGCCGCCATGATCGCCGATGATCTTGGCAACGAGGGCGAGACCCAGGCCGCTGCCATTCGTCTTGGTGGTGATGAAGGGGTCGAAAAGATGCGGCAGCAGGTCCGTCGGCACGCCAGGACCATTATCGATGACGCAGAATTCCAGCGGCAGCGAGATTTTTTCGCGCGTGCCGGCGACCGAAAGGCGGATGCCCGGGCGATAGGCGGTCGTCAGGATGATTTCACCATCCGGACGATCGCCGACGGCTTCGGCAGCGTTCTTGACCAGATTGAGGAAGACCTGCACCAGCTGATCGCGATTGGCGTAGACGGCCGGCAGCGACGGGTCGTAATTCTCCGTCACGCGGATATTGCGGGCAAAGCCCGCCTTGGCAACGGCCTTCACATGATCAAGCACGGAATGGATGTTGACCGGCACGCGGTCGACCGGGCGCTCATCGGAAAAGACTTCCATGCGATCGACCAGCGAAACGATGCGGTCGGTCTCGTCGCAGATCAGCCGCGTCAACGCGCGGTCGTCGTCGATCACGGACTGTTCGAGAAGCTGTGCAGCACCGCGGATACCGGAGAGCGGGTTCTTGATCTCATGCGCCAGCATGGAGGCGAGACCCGTGACCGAGCGGGCGGCCGCACGATGTGTCAGCTGCCGATCGATCTTGTCTGCCATCGACCGTTCCTGGAAGACGACAACGACCGAGCCCGGCTCGGCAATGACGGGCGCAACATAGAGATCGACGAGCTTGTCCTGCCCGAGACGCGGCGAGCTCAAATCCACGCGGTATTCATTGACCGGGGCCTTGCGTTCGCGCACCTGGTCGATCAAGGCCAGGAGCGGGCTGCCGAAGGGAATGAAGGTCGAAATGCGGTAGCGGGAGAGATGCGCGGCGCTGGCGCCAAAGAAGGCTTCGGCCTCCCAGTTGGCAAAGACGATGAAACCGCCCTCATCGACCATGACGACAGGGTTCTGGATAGCGTTCAGCACTGCCATCGCCATGGTGTTGACCGCATTTTCAGGGGAAGTCGTGCCGTCCGTGCTCATGCCGCCTCCCGCCGCTCTACCGCACCAGCCGCCATCGCATCGCCGAAACGGAAGATCACATCATCAGGATCGCGCGATGTCATGATCGCAGCCTTTCCCTCGCCGGAAAGGTCCGGCGCGAAGCGCTCCAGATACCAGCCGAGATGTTTGCGGGCGTGCCTGACGGCAACTGCCTCGCCATAGAATTCCAGCATCATGCGATAGTGCTCGATGGCAATTGCAGCAATCTCCTCGCGCTCGGGTTCCCGGGCTCCTGCCAGGACACCGGCATGCCACGGCCTGCCCTGGCTGCCGCGGCCGATCATCACGGCATCGGCGCCCGAGCGGCGCAAGATCTCCTGCGCATCCTCAGCCGTTTCGACATCGCCGTTGGCGATCAGGGGCACGGAAATGACATCGCGTACGGGGCGAATTGCATCCCAGTCCGCCCTGCCCGTGTAAAACTGCATGCGGGTGCGGCCATGGATGGTGATGAGTTTCACCCCCGCCTCTTCGGCGCGCTTCGCGATATGCGGCGCATTGATGGAATTCTCGTCCCAGCCGAGACGCATCTTCAGCGTCACGGGGATATCGACAGCCCTGACCGTCGCCTCGACAAGCTCAAGCGCATGATCCGGATCGCGCATCAGCGCCGAACCGGAATAGCCGCCGATGACCTTCTTGGCCGGGCAGCCCATATTGATGTCGATGATGTCGGCGCCATGATCGGCCGCGATCTTGGCGGCTTCGGCCATCCAGTATGCCTCGCGACCGGCGAGCTGCACCATGTGCGGACGGAAACCGGCGGCCCGAAGGCGTGCCCAGGATTCGGCAGTGTCGTTCACCAGCTCCCGGCTCGCCACCATTTCGGTCACGACGAGGCCTGCACCATAACGCCAGGCGAGCTCTCGGAACGGCATGTCCGTCACACCCGACATCGGCGCAAGCACAACGCGGTTCCGCACGGACACCGGTCCGATTCGAAAAGGCGTTGCGAGGTCCTTGGAAATCAAATGATTATCTTTCAGGCACACCATGTAACTGCATTATTTTTAGCCATAGATCTACGGCTTGCCAAGAGGGTCGAGCCCGAATTGATATTTTTTGGGCAAATGCTGGAAAAGGCCGAAGCAAGACGATAGAGCAACTGACATCCATTCCGCATATTTCAGGGATTTATGCTGCAAATGCATACTAAGCAACCGATATCGGCTGGGATTGTCGTCGTTGCGGCAGGCCGTGGGGAACGCGCCGGATCGTCGGAGGAAGGCCCCAAACAATACCGGATGATCGGCGGCAAGCCGGTTATCGTCCACACGCTTGAAAATTTCATGACATGGGAACCGGCAACGCAGATCGTCGTCGTCATCCATCCCGACGACGAGGCACTCTTTGCCAGAGCGTCCCGGCATATCATCTCGGCAACGCCGATCGAGACGGTTCACGGTGGCGCGACCCGACAGCAGTCGGTGCTGGCAGGTCTTCGGCACCTTAGGGATAAGGGCATCAGCCATGTGCTCATCCATGATGCGGTGCGTCCTTTCTTCGACCACCAGCTTCTCGACCGGATCGCCGATACGCTTTTAGCCGGCGCGCCAGCCGTGCTGCCTGCCGTGCCTGTTGCCGACACGCTGAAGCAGGCCAGCAGCGACGGAACCGTGCTCAAGACCATCCCGCGCGATCAGCTCTATGCGGCCCAGACGCCGCAATCCTTCGATTTTGCCACGATCCTCGAAGCGCATGAAAAGGCAGCGGAAAGCGGCAAGACGAATTTCACCGACGATGCCTCGATTGCCGAGTGGTTCGGCATTCCCGTGACCATCGTCGAAAGCGCTGCAACGAACGTGAAGCTGACAGTGAAGAGCGATATCACCATGGCCGACGACAAACTCTCGGGCGCCCGTATTCCCGATGTGCGGACCGGCAACGGCTATGACGTGCATCAGCTCGAGCCCGGCGACGGCGTGACGCTCTGCGGCGTCTTCATTCCGCACGACCAGAAGCTCAAGGGCCATTCGGATGCGGATGTGGCGCTGCATGCGCTGACGGACGCGCTGCTTGCCACCTGTGGCGCCGGCGATATCGGAGACCATTTCCCGCCCTCCGATCCGCAATGGAAGGGTGCTGCATCCCGTATCTTCATCGAGCACGCAGCAAAGATCGTGCGCGCGCATGGCGGCACGATTACCAATGCGGATGTCTCGCTGATTGCGGAAGCACCGAAGGTCGGGCCACATCGCGAGGCCATGCGCGCCAAACTCTCGGAGTTTCTCGGCATAGACATCGAGCGCTGCTCGGTAAAGGCCACCACCAACGAAAAGATCGGCTTCGTCGGCCGCCGCGAAGGCATCGCGGCAATCGCAACCGCAACCGTCGTCTATGGAAGCACGAAGCGATGAGCCTGTTTCCCGCAGACATCACGGCGACGGCGGAAGACATCATCCGGGATTTCACGGCTGCAGGCCTCATGGTCTCGACAGCGGAATCGTGCACGGGCGGACTGATTGCCGGCGCGCTCACGGAAATTTCGGGATCGTCTGCTGTCGTTGACCGTGGCTTCGTGACCTATACGAACGTGGCCAAGATGCAGATGCTCGGCGTACAGGACGAAACGCTTGCCCGTTTCGGTGCGGTTTCGGAGGAGACGGCCCGGCAAATGGTGCATGGCGCCCTCTTCCGCTCCCGCGCTCACCTGGCGGTCGCTGTCACGGGTATTGCCGGTCCTGGCGGCGGATCGCCGGAAAAGCCGGTCGGGCTGGTGCATCTTGCGGCGAAATCACGTTCAGGTAAGCTTGTCTATCGTAAGATGCTGTACGGAGACATCGGCCGCACGGATGTCCGGCTGGCGACGATCCGCACGGCACTTCAAATGCTTATCGAGATTGTGTGATTTTGAGTAACGCAACAAAAGGCAGTAACGTCGGTTTCTGCCGCGTCCAGGCAAGAGCCGTATTGAGGAACCAGTCAAATGAGATATTTCGCATGCATCGGTGTCGTCTTGAGCCTCGCCTGCGTTTCTGCGGCTGAAGCACCATCCAACTATCAGGTTTACGGCGGCGTGCGGGTGGATTCCGATCCGGTCCTGCTGCGCAAATACGACCATGCGCTCAGCCGCTGCCAGCCGGAAGCGTTGGGCTATCGCGGATCGCCTGATACCACCAGCCTGCTCTACAACGCTGCGCTCAGAGGCTGCCTGTATCGCTACAGCTTCACCGATCGCGGTTCCTATGCCTATCCGGCAACACAGATCTTCGACCATTTCATCGATCGCTGACCAAGCTTCTACCGGCTGTAGATCGTCGCTGCCCGCTTTTCGAAGGCTTCCGTGAACATGCGGAAAGCCCTGTCGAACATTGAGCCCATCAGCGCGCCAAGAATACGGCTCTTGAACTCATAGTCGATGAAGAAATCGACCGTGCAGCCGCCGCCTTCCGCCTCGACAAACCGCCAGCGGTTGTCGAGGTAGCGGAACGGACCGTCGATATATTTGACATCGATGATGCGCTCGGCCCTGTTCAGCAGCACCTGCGTGGTAAAGGTTTCGCGGATCGCCTTGTAGCCGACGGTCATATCGGCGATCAGCAGCAACTTGCCATCGCGTTCCTTGCGGTTCTTCACCGACAGGGCTTCGCAAAGCGGGAGAAATTCCGGATAGCGTTCGACATCAGACACGAGGTCGAACATCTGGTCGGGCGTGTGTGGGACGGAGCGATGCGTTTCAAATTGCGGCATGAAGCGCAGTTAAGCCGGCACACCGAGAAGATCAAGAAGCGCGCGCATTTGGCTGCGGGATTTCACCTGCAAAACCGGCACATGCGGCCCATGAGTTGCGATGGCGGAAGTCACCCGCGGCGAAAATTTCGTCTCGAAGGTCCAGATGAATTCCAGAAACTTCCAGTCCACCTTTTCTATGCAGCCCGGCGCCATCTCCGGACGTGTGCGGCCGATATGTTTCAGCCAGCGCGTCACCACACCCCAGACGCAGAGCAGGCGCGGCATGCGGACCCAGATGACGATATCGGTGCGCGGCAGGCGGATGTCGAAAGTGGAGGTATTGGTGCCGTCCATGATCCAGCGCTCGCCGACAATCCTTTCGACGATCCGCTGGCGCTGCTCTTCCTTGCTGCGCTCCACCCAGCCCGGCAGCCAGAGAATATCGCGGTCGATCGAGAGATAGGTGAGTTCGAACCGGCGCGCCAGCTTCTGCGCAAGCGTCGACTTGCCACCGCCGGAGCAGCCGATCACCATGATCCGCCTTGCATCACGGATCCGGGCGGCTGCAAAGACGTCATCGACATAGTTGATCGTTTGGTCGGCCTGCCCTTGCATACTCCAGTCCTCCTAGCCGTTTGCCGACGGCAACCGGGAAAGCGGCGTGCTGGCTAGCTGCTTCACATGACCTGAAGATGACAACGAAGCGCACAAAGAAAGACCACGGCAAAAAATCGCCGCGGCCTCTTCAAGTCAAGATGTAAGGGCTTATTCCGCAGCCAGCAGCAGCTTCTTCTCGCGTGCAGCCTTCAGGCGGGCGAAGTCGTCGCCGGCATGATGCGAGGAGCGGGTCAGCGGACTGGAAGCGACCATCAGGAAGCCCTTGGTGTAGGCGACCGTCTCGTAGGACTTGAACTCTTCCGGTGTGACGAAGCTTTCGACCTTGTGGTGCTTGCGGCTCGGCTGCAGATACTGGCCGATCGTCAGGAAATCGACATCGGCGGTGCGCAGGTCATCCATGAGCTGAAGAACCTCGTTCCGTTCCTCACCGAGGCCGACCATGATCCCGGACTTGGTGAACATTGTGGGGTCGAGTTCCTTCACGCGCTGCAGCAGGCGGATGGAATGGAAATAGCGTGCGCCAGGGCGAACCGTCAGGTAGTTGCCGGCAACGGTTTCCATATTGTGGTTGAAGACATCGGGCTTGGCGGCGACGACACGTTCCAGCGCACCGGGCTTCTTCAGGAAGTCTGGCGTCAGGATCTCGATCGTCGTCAGCGGCGATGCGGCACGGATTGCCCAGATCACCTTTTCGAAATGCTCGGCGCCACCGTCTTCCAGATCGTCACGGTCGACAGAGGTGATGACGACATGGCTGAGGCCCATCTGCTTGACGGCCTTTGCGACGTTTTCAGGCTCGGCCATGTCGAGCGCATTCGGCTTGCCGGTGGCGACATTGCAGAAGGCGCAGGCGCGGGTACAGATCTCGCCCATGATCATGAAGGTGGCGTGCTTCTTGTCCCAGCACTCGCCAATATTCGGGCAGCCTGCCTCTTCGCAGACGGTGACGAGCTTGTGCTCCTTCACGATCGAACGGGTCTCGGCATAGCCTTTCGAGGTCGGCGCCTTCACACGGATCCAGTCCGGCTTGCGCAGGACTTCCGTATCGGGGCGATGCGCCTTTTCCGGATGCCGCACGCGCTTTACGTCGGGATTGATCGTGTCGAGAATGGTGACCATGTCAGTTCAACTTTCCGCCGCCCCATGCGGCCCGGCTTCTCATATTGCGCATCGCTCCTTTATTCAAATCTTTCGATCTGAGGAGATGCGCCCGATCTTCGCACTTTATCTTCGAACCAGCCGCGCGAAGAATATCAGCAGGCAGGCGCCGATGAAGCCGGTTACGAAATAGCCGAACCTTCCACCGGCGACCTCAATGTGGAATTGCGCCAGGATGGCGGTTGCGACAACCGAGCCGACGATGCCGAGGACAATGTTCAGCAAGACGCCATAACGCGCTTCCATCAGCTTGCCCGCAAGCCAGCCTGCAAGTCCGCCGATGATGATTGCCGAAATCCAGCCGACGCCTTCCATTCTATCCCTTGCCCTACGCTATCGCCCTTGCGATCAGCACCACGACAATGGCGCCGACTGTTGCGTGGATGATCTGAACCACCAATGCATTTTCAATGCCCAGCGATATACCCAGCGCATTGAACAGAAAACCGCCCACGAACGCGCCGATGATGCCGCTGAGCAGGCACCGTATCAACCCACCCCCACCAACGACCAGGCTTGCGAGAAAGCCCGCGACAAGGCCGATCAGCAGAAAGATGAGAAGCGACTGCGTGCCCATAGACATGATGATTTCCTTTCGTTTTTTCCACCCTGACGGGGACGGAATTTTCCATCCCCGGATAAAGGGCAGATCAGGAAATTATCAAGCGTTCAGAACGCGGCCGTAAGCATCCAGCACGCTTTCCTTCATCGTCTCCGAAATCGTCGGATGCGGGAAGATCGTGTGCATCAGTTCTTCTTCCGTCGTCTCCAGGTTCATGGCAACGACGAAGCCCTGGATGAGTTCGGTGACTTCGGCACCGACCATGTGGGCGCCAAGCAGCTCACCGGTCTTCTTGTCGAAGATTGTCTTGACCAGACCCTGGTCTTCGCCAAGCGCGACTGCCTTGCCATTGGCGCTGAAGGGGAAGCGGCCGACTCTGACATCGCGGCCCTGCTCCTTGGCCTTGGCTTCCGTCAGGCCGACGGAGGCGACCTGCGGGTTGCAATAGGTGCAGCCCGGGATCTTCTGCCTGTCCATCGGGTGGACATTCGGCAGGCCGGCGATCTTCTCGACGCAGATGACGCCTTCATGCTCTGCCTTATGAGCCAGAAGCGGCGCACCGGCGACGTCGCCGATTGCGTAGATGCCGGGCACGTTGGTCTTGCCGTAGCCATCGATGACGATGAAGCCGCGATCGGTCTTGACGCCGACAGTTTCCAGGCCGATGCCCTCGACGTTGGCCTGCACGCCGACGGCCGAGATCATGCGGTCGGCGGTGATCGTCTCGGTCGTGCCGTCCTTCTTCTCGATGGTCGCGGTGATCGAGTTTGCACCCTTCTCCACCTTGGCCACCTTGGCTTCGAGATGGATCTTCATGCCCTGGCGTTCGAACTGCTTCTTGGCGAGCGCGGAGATTTCCGCATCCTCGACCGGCATGACCTGGCTCATGATTTCGACGACGGTAACGTCGACGCCCATGGTGCGATAGAAGCTTGCGAATTCGATGCCGATGGCGCCCGAGCCCATGACGAGCAGGGACTTCGGCAGTTCATCAGCCTTCATCGCTTCGAAATAGGTCCAGATCAGCTTGCCGTCCGGCTCGATGCCCGGCAGGGCGCGCGGACGGGCGCCGGTCGCAACGATGATGTGCTTGGCGGTGTAGGTGCCCTCGCCCAGCGCATTCTTCGGCACCGGACCCATCGGCTCCATCGGCTTCTTCGTCGTCTTTGAAACGACGATCTCGCCGGGTTTGGCGATCTTGGCTTCGCCCCAGATGACGTCGACCTTGTTCTTCTTGAACAGGAAGCCGACGCCGTTGTTCATGCGATGTGCGATGCCGCGCGAACGGGTGACGATCGCCTTGATATCGGGCTTGATCGTGCCTTCCAGCACTAGGCCGTAGTCCTTGCCATGCTGGGCCGTATGAAGGACATCTGCGGAGCGCAGCAGCGCCTTGGTCGGGATGCAGCCCCAGTTTGAGCAGATACCAGCCAAATGTTCGCGCTCGACGCAGGCGACCTTGAGGCCGAGCTGTGCGGCGCGGATGGCGGCGATATAGCCGCCCGGACCGGAACCGATGACGATGACGTCGTAGGATTGAGCCATTGCTTTCCTGCCTTTGTTACGCTCCCGCGCGGGTCATCAAAACCCATGCGTGCTTCTTGCTGTTATCGAAGAGCGGCACGGCATTCATACGCGCCGCTTCCGAAAATCCGTTTCTTCCGTAAAGCGACAGAGCCGCTTCGTTACTATCCGACGTGATCAGGCTGACCGACAGCCGGTCTGCCCTTGCGAGCTGATCTTCCAGCAGCCTCTTGCCGATGCCGATACCGCGCATATGGCGATAGACCGCGAGACTGCCAATGAACCAATGCCCGATCACCGATCTCTGCATCGCCAGCATCGGCTCAAGGGCCGGATGGCGGGCTTCGAGATCGCGTATGCCTTCATCCACTTCATAGCCGATCGCCATTCCGGCGATCTCGTCATAGGCCTCGCCAATGACGGCGTTCTTCCAGCCGCCGAGCGCCTCATCGCTCATCTTCAGTCGGCCCCGCTCGAGCGGGGTATCGCTCATGCCGCTGGCAACATCGGCAAACCAGAGCCATGAGGCAAAACCGTGAGACGCGATATCCGCCAGGATCGCCAGTTCCGAGGCATCCCGGCGGGAGGCCTCTCGGAGGGCGAGGAAGGCGGCCACTGTCAGAGCCCCAGCATCACCCGCACGATGGGTTCCAGGCCCCGACCGAGCGCGCGTGTATTTTCTGCATCGAGGTGAATGCCGTCGAGCGGCGTGGTCCTGGCAACGGAATTGCCGTCGAAGAAGCCACAGCCGAGTTCATCGGCAAGGTCACGGTAAAGCGTCGGAAGCTTTGCCGATTCCTCGATACCGCCGGGGAAGGATGCCGCGAAGGGCACATTGCCCGTCTCGCAGATCGCCGGCGGCGCCACGATCAGGATCTCCGGCCCGTCGAATTCGAAGGGCCAGGCATGATTGCGGATCAGCCGCACCAGACGGCCGATGCCCTGGCATGCGGCAAAGGCCGAGCCGGCGACAACCGGCTTCATGTCGTTGGTGCCGAGCAGCAAGATGACGAGATCGAGCGGCGCATGCGTCTGCAGGATGGTCGGCAGAACGCGTGCGCCGTTGCGATCGCAATCAGCAAGATGGTCGTCAAAGGCGGTGGTGCGGCCGTTCAGGCCTTCCGCGATGACGCGAGCCTCGCTTCCGAGCGTAGCCTGAAGCACGCTCGGCCAGAGGTTCTCATAGGCATGACGACCGATCGTGTCGGCGTCATAGCCCCAGGTCAGCGAGTCACCATAGCAAAGAACAGTCTTCGTCATGTCCGCCCTCCCGCGTCCTGCTTAGACCAACATGCCCATCGGATTTTCGATGTAGCCCTTGAAAGCCTGAAGCAGCTCGGCGCCGAGAGCACCATCGACGCAGCGATGGTCAGTCGAGAGCGTGACGGTCATGACCGTTGCAATCGCCATTTCGCCGTTCTTGACGATGACACGCTGCTCGCCCGCGCCGACTGCGAGGATCGTCGCATGCGGCGGGTTGATGACGGCTGCGAAATTCTTCACGCCCATCATGCCCATGTTGGAGACCGAGGTCGTGCCGCCCTGATACTCCTCGGGCTTCAGCTTGCGGTCCTTGGCACGCTTGCCGAGATCGCGCATCTCGTTCGAGATGGTCGAGAGCGTCTTCTCTTCGGCCTTGCGGACGATCGGGGTGATCAGACCGCCGGGGATCGAGACAGCGACGCCGACATCGGCGTGCTTGTGCTTGACCATGGCGTTTTCGGTCCAGGAGACGTTGGCATCAGGAACGTCACGCAGTGCAAGCGCCAGGGCCTTGATGACCATGTCGTTGACCGAGATCTTGTAGGCTGGCGCGCTGTCCTTGCGGGGAGCGGCGTCATTCAGCTGCGCACGCAGCGCCATCAGCGCGTCGAGTTCGCAATCGACCGAAACGTAGAAGTGCGGAACGGTCTGCTTGGATTCAACGAGACGGCGGGCGATCGTCTTGCGCATGCCGTCGTGCGGTACGAGCTCGTAGGAGCCTTGTTCGAAGAGCTTGAGCACGGCTTCGTCCGAAGCTCCCTTCGGAGCGGCAGCGGCCGGAGCAGCAGCCTGCGGGGCAGCTGCAGCAGCAGCCGGGGCCGCCTTGGCGCCACCACCTGCAGCGGCAGCCTCGATATCACTCTTGACGACACGGCCATGCGGACCGGTGCCGGCAACGGCGGAAATATCGATGCCGGCTTCCTTCGCAAGGCGGCGGGCAAGCGGAGAGGAGAATGTGCGTGCGCCGTTCGAAGAGACTGCAGCCGGCGCCGGGGCAGCGGCCGGAGCCGCCGGTGCCGGAGCAGGTGCGGCCTCAGCCTTTGTTTCGGCCTGAGCCGGAGCGGCGGCAGCCTTCGGTGCCGGAGCGGCAGAGCCGGCGCCGCTTGCAGCAGCGGCGACATCTTCGCCATCAGCGGCGAGAACGGCGATCAGGGCATTGACCTTCACGCCTTCGGTGCCGGCCGCGACGACGATCTTGGCGACCGTTCCTTCGTCAACGGCTTCGACTTCCATCGTCGCCTTGTCGGTTTCGATCTCGGCGATCACATCGCCGGACTTGACCTTATCGCCTTCCTTGACCAGCCACTTGGCCAGATTGCCTTCTTCCATGGTCGGAGAGAGGGCGGGCATCGTGATATTGATCGGCATCGAAAGGCCCTCTCCTTATTTGTAGCAAACGGCTTTCACCGCATCGACCACTTCGCCGACATTCGGAAGCGCGAGCTTCTCGAGATTGGCAGCGTAAGGCATCGGAACGTCCTTGCCGGCGATCGTCAGGATCGGCGCATCGAGATAGTCGAAGGCCTGCTGCATGACGCGGGTGGCGATTTCCGTGCCGACCGAGTTCTGCGGATAACCTTCCTCGACGGTAACCAGGCGACCGGTCTTCTTGACCGATTCGATCACGGTCGGAAGGTCCATCGGACGAAGCGTGCGCAGATCGATCAGTTCGACATCGATGCCGATCTTTTCGAGTTCGGCGACCGCCTTCGTCGCATAGGTCATGCCTATACCGAAGGAGACGACGGTGACATCCTTGCCCGGACGATGGATGCGGGCCTTGCCGATCGGCAGAACGAAATTATCGAGCTTCGGTACATCGAAATGCTGGCCGTAGAGAATCTCGTTTTCGAGGAAGACGACCGGGTTCGGATCACGGATGGCAGCCTTCAGCAGACCCTTGGCGTCGGATGCCGTGTAAGGCATGACGACCTTCAGGCCCGGGATCGCACTGTACCAGGCTGCGTAGTCCTGGCTGTGCTGAGCGCCGACGCGGGCAGCAGCACCGTTCGGGCCGCGGAAGACGATCGGAGCGCCCATCTGGCCACCCGACATATAGAGCGTCTTGGCAGCAGAGTTGATGATCTGGTCGATCGCCTGCATGGCGAAGTTGAAGGTCATGAATTCGACGATCGGCTTCAGGCCGGCCATGGCAGCACCGACGCCGACGCCAGCAAAGCCGTGCTCGGTGATCGGCGTGTCGATGACGCGGCGAGCCCCGAATTCCTGCAGAAGACCCTGGGTCACCTTGTAGGCACCCTGGTATTCGGCGACTTCCTCGCCCATGACGAAGACGCTGTCATCGGCGCGCATTTCCTCAGCCATGGCATCGCGAAGCGCTTCGCGCACCGTCATCGAAACCATTTCGGTACCAGCCGGGATTTCCGGATCGTTCGGTACGAAAGCCTTGGGTTCAGCCGGAACTGGAGCGGCAGCCGAACCAGTATTCGTCGGCTTCTCTTCCTGCGCGACCTGGGGGGCGGCAACTGGAGCCGGCTGAGCGGCAGCCGGGGCTGCGGAAATCGCGTCGGCGGATTCGCCATCCTGTAACAGGACGGCGATCTTGGCATTGACCTTGACGTTTTCAGTGCCGGCCGGAACCAGCAACTTGCCGATGACGCCTTCGTCAACGGCTTCGACTTCCATCGTCGCCTTGTCGGTTTCGATTTCGGCAATCACGTCACCTGAAGTGACCTTGTCGCCTTCCTGCTTGAGCCACTTGGACAGCGTGCCTTCTTCCATCGTCGGAGAAAGGGCGGGCATGAGGATATCGATAGGCATGGGTTCCCTCCCCGATTAGAGCAGAATGTCGGTATAGAGCTCGGATGCATCCGGCTCCGGATCGGCCTGGGCGAAATCGGCGCTGTCGGCAACGATATCGCGGACTTCCTTGTCGATCGCCTTCAGATCGTCTTCGGTCGCCCAGCCCTTTTCCATCACGCGCAGGCGAACCTGCTCGATTGGATCCTGCTCGGAGCGCATCTTCTGCACTTCTTCCTTGGTGCGGTACTTCGCCGGATCGGACATGGAGTGACCGCGATAACGATAGGTCAGCATTTCCAGGATGATCGGGCCCTTGCCGGAGCGGCAATGTTCAAGCGCCTCATCGGCAGCGGCCTTGACGGCGCGAACGTCCATGCCGTCGACCTGCACGCCGGGGATACCGAAACCGGAACCACGGAGCGAATAATTCGACTGCGCCGTGGCGCGAGCCGTCGAGGTGCCCATGGCGTAGCGGTTGTTTTCGACGATATAGACGATCGGCAGCTTCCAGAGAGCAGCCATATTGAAGCTCTCGTAGACCTGACCCTGGTTGGCAGCACCGTCACCGAAATAGGCGATCGAGACGCTGTCGTTACCGCGATAACGGTTTGCAAAGGCAAGGCCCGTTCCGAGCGAAACCTGGGCACCGACAATGCCGTGGCCGCCGTAGAAATGCTTTTCCTTGGAGAACATGTGCATCGAACCGCCCTTCCCGTGGGAATAGCCGTTGCGACGCCCGGTCAGCTCCGCCATGACGCCACGGGCTTCCATGCCGGTAGCCAGCATATGACCATGGTCGCGATAGGCGGTAATGACCTGATCGCCGTCCTTCTGCGCCATCTGCATGCCGACGACGACAGCTTCCTGGCCGATATAAAGGTGACAGAAACCACCGATGAAGCCCATGCCGTAAAGCTGGCCCGCCTTTTCTTCGAAACGACGGATCAGCAGCATCTCGCGATATGCCTTCAGCTCCTCATCGCGATCGAAATCGGCGATGGGACCGCCATTCGATGCCTTGGCAGCAGATTTCGCGTTTGTCTTGCGGCTGGAAACGGTCGCGGTTTTGCGCAACGCCATTCAACCCTCCCTATGGGTTTATCGGTTCTCAGGTGGCGCGTACCATAGGGAAGAAAAATGACCACAGCAATGCCATAATTGCATGGCTCATATTCGCCGTTAAATTATTGATAAACAATAAGAATTTTAGATTAACCCAAATTCGGTTAATTGCGATAGTGATTGTAAATGACGATCTCGTCCGCGCGCGACATGTTGAGCTGATACCGCGCCTTTTCGTCGAGCATATCCTTGTCCAGCGAGCCGTCACTCAAGAGCGCAACCTGCGCCTCCAGATGCTCACGCTTGGCCTTCAGCACAGCCAGTTCCTTCTCGCGCGCGACACGCTGGCGCTCGAACGCCTCCGTCGCACGCAGACCATAGTCACCGTGAATGCAATGATAACCGAAATAGGAGAGGAAGGCGACCGTCATGGCCGGAATGACGAAGCGACCTGTCTTTCTCTTCTTATGATGCTTTGTCCACATACACGCATGCTCTAACGCATTACCAATCATTTCAATCTAGCGCGCAGAGATTAACCGTTCGTTGACTCTGAGCGACTCCCGGCCAGACTCAACAAAAAACCCGCGCCGGAGCGCGGGTTCCAAATGGCTGATTATAAGCGCGTATTAGGCGCGGATGATGGAGCGGCCGGCGTACTGAGCCTGCGGGCCGAGACCTTCTTCGATGCGGATCAGCTGGTTGTACTTGGCAAGGCGATCCGAGCGCGACAGCGAGCCGGTCTTGATCTGGCCGCAGTTGGTGGCAACTGCGAGATCGGCGATCGTGGAGTCCTCGGTTTCGCCGGAGCGGTGCGACATGACGGCGGTGTAGGCTGCCTTGTGCGCCGTGTTGACGGCATCGAGCGTTTCCGTCAGCGAGCCGATCTGGTTGACCTTGACCAGGATCGAGTTGGCGACGCCCATGCGGATACCGTCGCGCAGGCGAGCCGAGTTGGTGACGAACAAATCATCGCCAACCAGCTGGCACTTCTTGCCGGCGAGATCGGTCAGCGTCTTCCAGCCTTCCCAGTCGTCTTCAGCCATGCCGTCTTCGATGGAGATGATCGGATACTTGGCAGCGAGTTCTGCCAGGTACTCGGCCATGGCGCCTGGCTCGAGCGTGCGGCCTTCGCCTTCCAGTACGTACTTGCCGTCCTTGAAGAATTCGGTCGAGGCGCAATCGAGGCCGAGGCACATGTCGTCGCCCGGCTTGTAGCCGGCTTTCTCGATCGACTTCATGATGAAATCGAGGGCTTCCGGAGCGCTCTTGAGGCCCGGTGCGAAGCCGCCTTCGTCACCGACGTTGGTGTTGTGGCCCTGTGCCGCCAGTTCTTTCTTCAGCGTGTGGAAAACTTCCGAACCCATGCGGACGGCTTCGCGGATCGAATCTGCGCCGACCGGCAGGATCATGAATTCCTGGAAGTCGATCGGGTTATCGGCATGCGCGCCGCCGTTGATGATGTTCATCATCGGGACCGGCAAAAGGCTTGCGGAAGCACCGCCGACGTAACGGTAGAGCGGCAGGCCGGCAGCCTGCGCTGCAGCCTTTGCGACAGCAAGCGAAACGCCGAGGATGGCGTTGGCACCGAGGCGCGACTTGTTTGGCGTGCCGTCGAGTTCGATCATGATCTTGTCGATCTGAATCTGGTTTTCAGCATCGATGCCGCCGATGGCGTCGAAGATTTCCGTGTTGGCAGCTTCGACAGCCTTTTCAACACCCTTGCCGAGATAACGCTTGCCGCCATCGCGCACTTCGACGGCTTCGTGCGCGCCGGTCGAAGCACCCGAGGGAACAGCTGCACGGCCCATGCTGCCGTCTTCGAGATAGACGTCGACTTCGACGGTGGGGTTACCACGGCTATCGAGAATCTCGCGGGCGATGATATCGGTAATTGCAGTCATGGTCTCTTCCTGCTCGGTGGGTGGATAAATCGTTTGAAATCGTCTTAATCGAAGGCGTACAAATTACAAAGCCGCAATTTTGCACGTTCAGCAGCGCTTCAAACGTGGCCTATAGCACATTCATGTCAGGGTTTTGAAGGGAACGGCAGTCGCCGGTCAGCATATCCCACCCATCGAAAGATGATAAACAGTCCATCCGGGCAGAATGTTGGCAGGCCGCCACCGTCGATAGCAACCCACGGCTGAAAGTCCCTGGAATAGCCCCAATTTTGGACGGTTACACGCCCCTTGATTTTAGCCTTCGGTAACCATCCCGGCTTAATTTTAATACCCGTGTGAGATCCTCAGAAGTCAGTCGTTTCAGCCCTTGGGGCGATACCGAACGGCAGGGATGAAGAGCTGCAGCCTCGCGCCAAAAACAACCAGAACGCGATTTTATCGACTCTCTTGGCGACATTTCACATGGGGCACAGATGAAACTCAATATTGCACGCAGCCTTGCCATTTTCGGTGCCGTTGTCATCCTCGGACTGGTGATCTCCATCGGCCTGCAGAATTACGCACTCAACATGCTTCGTGTGAACGGGCTGATGTATAAGCAGATCATCTACGGCAAGGATCTTGTCGCCGATATTCTCCCGCCGCCGCTCTATGTCATCGAACCCTACATGCTCGCGCTCGAAGCGGTCGAGCAGCCAGCCTCGGCAAAGGCCAATATCGAACGCATCCAAACAGTTCTGAAGTCGGCTTATGAAGACCGCCGCAAATATTGGTCCGAAACGCCGCTCAGCGCCGATCTCAAGCGCAAGCTTCTCGACAACGTACTCGTCAAGGGCGACGCGTTCTGGCAAGTCATGAACGAGGAGGCGATACCCGCAATCCTGAAGGGCGACAAGGCCGCCATCGAATCGGCGCTCCCCAAGCTTGCTACGAATTTTCATGTTCACGAAGCGGCCGTAAACGAACTCGTGGCGATGGCCAACGCCTTCCAGATGGACGCCGAAAAGCAGGCAGCGGAACAGACGGAACTGCTCTCCGCCGTTACGCTATCGGCCGCCGCGCTTTCCTTCGTGATTATCGTCGTCGGGCTCTACATGTTCCGCCGGCGCGCAATCGTGCCGCTATCGGCGATGCGCGATTATATGGCGGTGCTTGCGAGCGGCGACTATTCCCGCGAAGTTCCCTATGTCAGACGATCTGACGAAATCGGAGAAATGGCGCGCGCGGTCACGGTCTTTCGCGAATCGGCAGAAGAACGCAACGCCATACGCGCGCTTCAGGACGAGGAGCGGCAGGCACAGATGCGCCGCGATGCCGAACTCGACGCATCGAAGAGCGCGGAGAATGCCACGCGCCAGCGCGTCATCGAAAGCCTGAGCGCAGGCCTGGAGCGTCTTTCACGCGGCGACCTGACCGTGCGTCTCGACGAGAAGTTTGCCAATACCTACGAGAAGCTTCGCGAGACCTTCAACACCAGCATCATCATTCTCTCCGATGCCATGAAAGACATCTCTGCCGCCACGAATACGGTCGGCGACAGTTCGCGCGAAATCGCGCTCAGCACCAATGATCTGGCACAGCGCACCGAGAGCCAGGCAGCTTCCCTCGAACAGGCGGCTTCGGCACTGGATCAGATCACGGTCACGGTGAAAAACTCCTCGGAGCGGGCCCATGAAGCCAATGCGATGATGTCAGCCACGAAGGAGAGCGCGGCGCATTCCGCCGAGATCGTTCGTGAAGCAGTGACTGCCATGGAGAAGATCGAGGACTCAGCGGTCAGGATCGGCGATATTATCAACGCCATCGATGAGATCGCCTTTCAGACCAATCTTCTAGCGCTCAACGCAGGTGTCGAGGCAGCACGCGCCGGAGACGCGGGGAAAGGCTTTGCCGTCGTCGCTCAGGAAGTCCGCGAGCTCGCCGGACGCTCTGCCAATCTCGCCAAGGAGATCAAGCTTCTCGTCGAGACGTCGTCGCGACAGGTTTCCGCGGGCGTTTCACTTGTCAACCGTACCGGCGAGGCACTCGGCGATATCGACCGCCAAGTGCTGCAGGTGACGGCGCTGATCGAAGCGATCGTGCGCTCGTCTTCGGAACAGTCGGTCGCGCTTGTCGAGGTCAACGCTGCCGTCAACCGGATGGATCAGGTGACCCAACAGAATGCTGCCATGGTCGAGGAAACGAACGCCGCCTGCCAGGAACTCGGCACCGAGGCGTCCCAGCTCGGGCGCATGCTCTCCCGCTTCGCACTGGAGGAAAAGCGCCCGTCCCGGGCGGCAGCGTGATGCCGCCCGCTGTTCAGGCGGCCTTGGCGATCGCGTCGAAGGCGAGAAGCTTCTCGAGAAGTCGCGGCATGTCCTTGAGGTAGACCATGTTCGGCCCGTCGCAGGGGGCGTTATCAGGATCCTGATGGGTTTCGATAAAGACACCGGCGACGCCGACGGCCACGGCTGCACGGGCCAGCGTCTCCACGAACTGCCGCTCGCCGCCGGAGGTTTCCCCCTGCCCGCCAGGCTGCTGGACTGAATGCGTGGCGTCGAAAATGACGGGGGCGCCCGTTGCTGCCATGATCGGCAGGGAACGCATGTCGGAGACCAGGGTATTGTAACCGAAGGACGCACCACGCTCGCAGAGCAGAATGTTCGGATTGCCGCTCTGGTTCAGCTTGCCGAGCACGTTCTTCATGTCCCAAGGCGCCAGGAACTGGCCCTTCTTGACGTTGATGACGCGGCCGGTCTTGGCAGCGGCGACCAGGAGATCCGTCTGGCGAGACAGAAAGGCTGGTATCTGCAGGATATCGACGACCTTACCCACTTCGGCGCATTGTTCTTCGTTGTGGATGTCGGTCAGAACCGGAATGCCGAGTTCTTTCTTGAGATCGGCGAAAACTTCCAGCCCCTTTTCAAGGCCGACACCGCGTTTGCTCGACAAGGACGACCGGTTCGCCTTGTCGAAAGAGGTCTTGTAGACGAGCCCGATGCCGAGCTTGGCGCAGAGTTCCTTCAATGTGCCGGCAACCATGAATGCATGGTCGCGGCTTTCCATTTCGCAAGCGCCAGCAATCAGCGACAGACGTGAAGCATTGGAGAAGGTGACCTTGCCGGCGCCTTCGCCGACCGTCACCACGGAGTTGGTAGTAGAGCTCATGATGTTTCCTCAAAGGCGAAGAGTACGCCCTGGCCGGGCGCAGGCTTCACCAGAATACGGTTGCCCTTGCGTGTATAGGTCACCCCGTTAGCAGCCAAATGCGCTTCTGTCACGGCCAGATCGCCGACAGCAAAGCGGATCGCCCGACCGCGCAGACCACGATCGGTATCCGACGTGGCAAGATCGAAATAAGCCTCCAGACCTTCCGGGGTCATCAGGCTGATCTTTGCGTTTCCGGTGGGCACGTCCAGCCCGAAACTCGTGACCTCAGTAGATGCGCCCTTTGCCGTGGAGCGAACGAACTCACCGAAGGCTGTCGGCTCGGGGGCCGCGAGCGCGATCTCGGCAATGCCTGTGACACCATTGGCATGGGTCTCAAGCGCGGTCCGGTCGGCAGGAAGCGGATTAACGCGTTCGACTGCGAAGAGAAAGAAATCCGGTGCCCGCAGGTCGCCAGCGAAGGCGAGCCGGAAGCCGGCAATATTCTCCGTGCCATCCGGCATTTTAACAGGGCGCTCGAACTGCAGCACAGAACCGGCACTCATACTGTCCTTCACGAATCGAGCATGTTCGTGCTTTGCATCTGCCGTCGCAAAGCCAATCGCGGACAGTCCTTCGCTGCCGCAGCGGAAGCGAAAAGCCTGATTGCGGGCGGTGAACACATTGCCATCGTGTGCTGCCCCCTCGCTCTCTTCGACGCTCGCGACACCCAGGGGCTCCAGATAGGTTTTGTCGGCAAAGAAAACGCAGGCATTTTCGGTCCCAAAAGGATGACGGGCATCCGGCGCCACAGTGAAACCAAGCTTGCCAAGTCTTTCGCGGGCAAGGTCGATATCGGTAACCGGCAAAACGAGATGATCGATTGCAAGCGTATCTTGGCTCATTAGGTCCCCTCCAACAGTCACAAGGAGATGTGCTTCAGCAGGTGTTGCGAGACAAGGCCGCGAAGGCCCGGGCGCGAGAAAAATAAAATTCTCACCAGAATGGACAGAAGTTTTACGAAAATTTAGCTACTTGCGGAACACATATGGAACATATAGTGTCCGTTCTGGATTTGTTTCAAGACTGGGGTGCACGCCATGCTTACGCGCAAACAACAGGAACTCCTTCTTTTCATTCACGAAAGGATGAAGGAGTCGGGCGTTCCTCCGTCTTTCGACGAGATGAAGGATGCGCTGGATCTGGCCTCGAAATCCGGTATTCACCGGCTGATCACGGCGCTTGAGGAGCGCGGCTTCATTCGCCGGCTTCCGAACCGGGCACGCGCGCTCGAAGTCATCAAACTGCCGGAGGCCTACAGCCCCAGCCTGCAGCCACGTCGCGGCTTTTCACCGAGCGTCATCGAAGGCAGCCTCGGCAAGCCGCAGCCCGTTGCAGCGCCGGCTCCGGCAAAACCAGCGCCTGCTGCCGATAACGGCAACTCGGTCTCCGTCCCGGTCATGGGCCGCATCGCTGCCGGTGTGCCAATCTCGGCAATCCAGAACAATACGCATGACATCACCGTTCCTGCCGATATGCTCGGCTCCGGCGAACATTATGCGCTCGAAGTTCGCGGCGACTCGATGATCGAAGCCGGCATCTTCGATGGCGACACCGTCATCATCCGAAATGGCAGCACCGCCAACCCGGGTGATATCGTCGTTGCCCTCGTCGACGACGAGGAAGCAACACTCAAGCGCTTCCGCCGCAAGGGCGCATCGATTGCGCTCGAGGCTGCAAACCCTGCCTATGAGACCCGAATTTTCCCACCGGATCGAGTGAAGGTTCAGGGAAAGCTTGTCGGCCTCATTCGCCGCTATCACTGACCGGTGACTGGCTTGCGTCTGTGAATGTATCGCTGCGCCAGTCATAGGCGCGGTGGCGCATCCAGGGGCGTTGCAATGGGCCGAATGCGGTTGCGACATCGATTCCACTATCTGTGAAGCGAAGCTCGACAGAACCTGTCTTGCGTAGCGTCTCGCCGGTAAAGAGCAGCGCGCCGGAACGACAACGGTCCAAGCGCAATCGGACAGGGGTTACGACAATATCGGCCGTATCGCAGGCCGGCCCGAGATAGGCAGCATTTTCGATGACAGTCAGTTTCTTTCCATTGCCTAGCAAGGCGGTACACCAGGTGCGCTTTTGGCAAGAGAATCGTGACGTTGGGCTGATGGCGAGTGCCTGCCTCATTGCCTCTCTGGCTTCATTCTGTTGATCGGGTGACAGCTGCAATCTTTTGCCATCTGACATGGTGGGTGTCTTGGTTGCTTGAAGCATAACCGGCTTCTGATGCTCTTCGATGGCAAGTGCCCTCTGCCATTGTTCGAAAATGAAGGCTGGCGGCTTTTCACGGTTTGAAGCCATTGCCTCTCCATCGATTACAGCGACCAGGCTGCCGTCTTCCGAGATGGCGACGTCGGGCACCGCTTCTGATGGAAGCAACACAACAGCGAACGTTGAAACAGTGATTATCGCGGTTCCGATATGCCGCAACCGGGTTCTGAGCAAGGTCAGCAACAGGAAGCCGAAGACGGCTGCCGGAAAGTACCAGCCGGGTAAGCGGGCAACATCTATATTGCCGCCCCACCCCGCCACCGCCTTTGCAATGGCGATCACCAGGTCGAGCCCGAAGCCTGCCACCGGCCATAGCCAGCCATCCAGACCAAAAGGCATCAGCAGCATCGCCAGCATGCCGGCCGGCATGACGATGAAGGAAATGACCGGCATGGCCGCGAGATTTGCCGGCAGGCCATAAGCAGTCAGCCGGTGGAAATGTTCGATCGAAAACAGCGCCGTCGAGAAACCACCGATGAGAGACGTCAGGAAAATACCGCCGAAGAAGCTGCCGACCATGAAGAAAGGTTTCATGATCGGAAGTTTGGCAAAGGCATTCTCCCTCATCGGCCGCCCTTTCCAGAGGTCGTATCCGGCGACCAGGGCAAGTGTTGCGGCGAAAGACATCTGGAAGCTCGGTCCGAGCACTTCCGATGGTGAGACCGCGAGGATCACGAGAGCCGACAGCGCCACGTTTCTGAGGCTGATAGACGGCCGGTCGAAGAAGACGGCAACCAGCATGATCGCCATCATGATGAAGGCGCGTTCGGCTGAAACGGCAAAACCCGAGATCAGATAGTAGGCCGTTACCGCAGCGAGTGCGCCGGCTGCCGCGATCTTCTTAGTCGGCCACGCCTGCGCAATACCCGGGAACAGGCTGAGAATGACGCGCAGCCCGACAAAGAAGATACCGGCGGAGAGTGCCATATTGAGGCCAGAGATCGCCACGATGTGGGCAAGGCCGGACTGCCGCAGTGCCTCCGTCGTTTCATCCGAGATCGCTCGTCTCTCATCGGTGACAAGTGAAGCGGCAAAGGCCCCGGTGTCGCCCGGCAGAGTGGAGCGAATCCGATCGCCGATGCCGCTTCGCAGGCGGTAGAACCACTCCAGGACGGTCTCGCCGACAGAGCCCGCCTGTTCCGTAACCTTCTTCGGTGCTCCATAGAAGAAGCCGTTCGCACCAATGCCGTCAAAATAGGCGCTGAAGGCAAAATCGTTGAGGTGAGGAAGCGCGGGTCCTGCCGGAGGCGTCAGACGCGCCCTGCCCTCTATGATATCGCCGAGTTCAAAGGGCCGGGCGGCGCCGCGTACGAGCACAGAGATGCGCTCGGGAGGACGCTTGATTTCGGGGGCATCCGTGCCGGTGACGTCAAGGATATAACGCCAGCGCCCTTCACCATCGCCCTCTCGCCGTTCGATCCGGCCAGTCAGCGTTGTCGTCACGGCTGAATCGAGGATCAGCGTCCTTGCCCGCCATGTTTCGATCTGTGCCGAGAGCATCCCGCCGGCAAAGAGAAGCAGGGCAAGCAGTATTGCCCGCAGTCTGGTCCGGGCGTGGCTGCAGAGCGCAACGGCAATGGGGAGAACGAGCAGGCAAAGGCCGAGCGAGACCGCCGGAACGTTCGAGGCTGCCAGAAACCAGGTCGCAGCACCCGCACCAAGGAAGACCGGCGAGAAGAGAACGAGGCGACCGTGACCGGCTTCTTCGGTCGCCATGCGCACGGACGACCCGGCGTATCGTTTTGCAACGGTCGCCAATCGCCATCGAAACGGGATCGCAACCTGCGTCCGAGCCGATAGAGGCACAACGGCGCGCGGCACAACACCAGCAAAATCCATATTTTCATCAATGGATTGCTCGTACCGTTCTCTTGTCTCCAACCCCGTCATAATCGCCTGGACCCGCCCCCGGATACCGTCAGAATGCAACCTCAGATCAAAACGCGCAAACAATAATCGATTGAAATACGAGGAAAATTCACAGGAGCGAAAAAACCAGTCAAATCATGGTGTTCTGCTATGCATTCAGCTCATCGCTGCACTGCCTAAAAGATGATGCCGCGATGCACAAAATGGCATCACGGTAACTTGGCATTAGCTTCCCGATCATATAGCTATCGCTGAGGACGCTTAACTCTTATGGCGCTTTTGCGGCGCCACCGCCACTCCGGAGGATCAGCATGACGGATCAAAGCGCTACAATCAAAATCGGTGAAAAATCAGTCGACCTGCCCGTGCGAAAAGGCACGGTTGGACCTGATGTCATCGATATCGGTGCACTCTACAAGAACACGGCTTCCTTCACCTACGATCCCGGGTTTACGTCGACCGCATCCTGTGAATCGAAGATCACCTATATCGACGGTGACGAGGGTGTGCTGCTGCATCGCGGCTATCCGATCGAGCAACTGGCCGAACACGGCGACTTCCTTGAAGCCTGCTACCTGCTGCTTTACGGCGAACTGCCGACCGCAGCTCAGAAGAAGGACTTCGACTATCGCGTCACGCACCACACCATGGTGCACGAGCAGATGAGCCGCTTCTTCACCGGCTTCCGCCGCGACGCCCACCCGATGGCCGTCATGTGCGGCTGCGTCGGCGCGCTTTCGGCCTTCTATCATGACTCTACCGACATCACCGATCCGCACCAGCGCATGGTCGCCAGCCTGCGCATGATCGCGAAGATGCCGACGCTTGCCGCCATGGCCTACAAGTACCATATCGGCCAGCCCTTCGTTTACCCGAAGAACGACCTGGACTACGCGTCCAACTTCCTGCGCATGTGCTTTGCCGTTCCGTGCGAAGAATATGTCGTCAATCCGGTGCTTGCACGCGCCATGGACCGTATCTTCATCCTGCATGCCGATCACGAGCAGAACGCGTCGACCTCGACGGTCCGTCTCGCCGGCTCTTCGGGCGCCAACCCGTTCGCCTGTATCGCTGCCGGCATCGCCTGCCTCTGGGGCCCAGCTCACGGCGGTGCTAACGAAGCAGCTCTCAACATGCTGACGGAAATTGGCACGGTTGACCGCATTCCGGAATATGTCGCTCGCGCCAAGGACAAGAACGATCCGTTCCGCCTGATGGGCTTTGGTCACCGCGTCTACAAGAACTACGATCCGCGCGCCAAGATCATGCAGAAGACCACGCATGAAGTCCTCGGCGAACTCGGCATCAAGGACGATCCGCTTCTCGAAGTTGCTATGGAACTCGAGCGTATCGCTCTGACCGACTCCTATTTCATCGAGAAGAAGCTCTATCCGAATATCGACTTCTATTCGGGTATCACGCTGAAGGCTCTGGGCTTCCCCACGACGATGTTCACCGTGCTCTTCGCTCTCGCTCGCACCGTCGGCTGGATCGCACAGTGGAACGAAATGATCGAAGATCCGGAACAGCGCATTGGTCGTCCGCGCCAGCTCTATATCGGCGAGCCGAAGCGCGATTACGTGCCGGTTTCCAAGCGCTAAGCGCTGACCTTTAGACAAAAAAGAACCCGGTCAGGAATGACCGGGTTTTTTGTTGGCGAGAACATCGAGCAATATCTGCGCCGCGTGCTCTCCGGGTGGACTCTTCGTCCGCATGCGCTGCCAGATGAGCTCGTAACCCTCCTTCATCGCCTTGAGCTGGTAGGTGTCGGCCGACAGCCTTTCCATCCAGCGTGCGAGGCTGGCACCACGAACAATGTCGTTCAGATATTCCGGCACGACGGCGTAGTCGGCGATCAGATTGGGCAATGCGCCGGTCCAGGTCTTGATGCCCGATGTCAGCATGCGCATGATCCAGTCGACCTTGTAGGCGGAAACGACGGGAACATCGGCAAGCGCCAGTTCAAGGATCACGGTTCCGGATGCCGCCATGGCCGCATCGGCTTCAGCGAAGGCTTTCCACTTCGCCTCGGCACCGACGACGATGTCAAGCTTGGCCGACCATCCCGCCGTCAGTTCGCGTACGAGTGCCTCCTTGTGCGCTACCGTTGGCAGAATGAAGCGCATCGCGCCATTGCGGGCAACGAGCTCATGAGCGGCAGCCTCGAAATAAGGCAGAAGCTTCCTGATCTCTGACGAACGCGAGCCGGGAAGAAGCAGGATCGTGCCATTGCCCGGCCTCCGACCGTCGCGCAGGCGGCGGGTTTCCAGAAGCGCGGGATCCGCGACCAGACGATGCCCGACGTAAGTGGTGGTCGGGCCATTGAGGCGCTGCATCGCTTCGGGCTCAAAAGGCAGAACGGCCAGCACATGATCGACGTAGGCGAGCATGCGCTGCGCGCGGTATTCCTTCCAAGCCCAGACACTCGGGCAGACATAGTTGACGACAGGCAGATCCGGTAGCGCCGTGCGCACGCGTTTTGCGACGCGATGGGTGAAATCCGGGCTATCGATGATGAGCAGAATATCGGGTTTCGCGGCAATGATCGACGCCGTCGTCTGCCGGATGAGGGACCAGAGCTTCGGCAGCTTTGCCAGCACCTGCGTGATGCCCATGATGGAAAGCTCGGAGAAATCGAACAGCGATTTCAGTCCCTGGCCCTGCAGCCCCTCACCGCCGACGCCGACAAGCTCGATAGGTCCGGAATAGATCTTCCTGAGCCCGGCGATGAGATCTGCGCCCAAGAGATCGCCGGAGACTTCGCCGGCTATGACGGCAATCTTCAGCGGTCTTTCGCTCATTGAAGCCCCCATCCCGGCAACCCCTTGTCGATACCGCAGACAAAAAGACCGTTCTCGTCTGCTGCCTTGATAAGTGCGTCACGACCCAGCACCAGAGATCGTCCAGCCTCGATCGCGACTCCCGCAAGACCCGCGGCCTTGGCGTTGAGAATAGTGGAAACGCCAATCGCAGGCAGATCGGCGCGGATATCCTGCTGCGGCTTGCAGAGCTTGACGAGCACACCGCGGCGACGCGGCGAAATACGTCCCGCGGTCCTGAGCGCTGCCACGCGCTCCAGCATGCCGTCTGTGCCCTCCAGCCCCTCCATCGCGACAACACGACCGCCGATCGACACAGCGCCCTGGCCGATGTCCAAACGGCCAAGTGCCTCCGCCGCCTCGCCAGCACGAGCGATATCGCGCCGATCGTCATCCCCAGGCACAATAGCGCCGAGAGGGCCGACAGTTGCAAGAAGATCCGGCGCGATCTCGTGCGCGCCGACCACGCGCAGTCCCTCGCCTTCGATCAGCTTGATGACCATCTGCAGAACCGTGTCGTCTCCGCCGGACAAGAGCGTGCGGATGGCCGAGGGAACCTTGCGCAATATCCGCAGTGTCGGCCGCACCTCACGCCATTCCGGCCGACGGCGCACGCTGCCCGACATGACGACGCGGTCAATGCGATACTTCTTGAAGAGCCTGTCCAGGGCAGCGAAATCACCGATACCGATCGTGGCATGGTCGAAACCGTCCCAGCGACGGTCGCCCTCATCCTTCAGGACAACGATGACAGGGTTTTCGCCGGCAGAACGTGCAGCCTCGGCGACATAGGACGGCAGAAGGCCGCCGCCGGCAATAATCGCCAGCCGGCCTTCGGCGGTGTCACCAGCAGAAGCCACCGATCAGCCCTTCTGTCCCCGGCTCGGCGAAGACAGCGCGCGATCACTCTCGGCCGCGATGAAATCGAGGATCTCGACCACCTGCTCGCAATTGGCATATTCGTCACGAATTTGGGCGGCATTCTCGCGGATAGAGCCGGGACCCTCGAAGATCGCCTTGTAGGCACGGCGAACGGTATGAATGACAGCGCGATCAACGCCGGCGCGTGTCATGCCGACGACGTTGAGGCCGCTCAGGATGCCAGGATTGCCATTCAGCATACCGTAGGGAATGACATCGTAACTCACGGCGGACAGACCGCCGACAAAGGCGTATTTGCCGACACGGGTGAACTGGTGCACAGCCGCGCCACCGCTGATGATTGCGTGATCGCCGATCGCAACGTGGCCAGCCAGCATGACATTGTTGGACATGATGACATGGTTGCCGACCCGGCAATCATGCGCGACATGCGAATAGGCGAGAAAAAGGCTGTTGTCGCCGATGACAGTCGAACCGCCATGCTCGACGGTGCCGGTGTTCATCGTGACGCCTTCGCGAATGGTGCAGTTGCGGCCGATGATCAAGGTCGTATCAACGTGACTGTGACGGGCACTCTGGGAGTCTCCGCCGATGACGGCCGAAGGAAATATACGCGTACCGGCACCAACGGTCGTCAGACCGAGAACAACCACATGGCTGATCAGTTCAACATTGTCTTGAAGCGTGACCTTGGGGCCAACATGGCAAAAAGGGCCGACCACCACGCCTTCACCGACCGTGGCACCGTCCTCGACAACGGCCATGGGATGAATTCTGGCGCTTTCGGCAATCATGCTCATGCATTGTCCTTACGTACGATCATCGCGCCGATATCGGCCTCGGCGACGAGCGCGCCCTCGACCTTTGCGTCGCAATGGAATTTCCAGATATTGCCGCGCTGCTTGATTTTTTGCACGTGATATTCAACGCGGTCGCCCGGCACGACCGGCTTGCGGAAGCGGGCATTGTCGATCGTCATGAAGTAGACGAGGTTGCCGGTCTGGCCTTCTTTCTTGGCGCAGATCGCGCCTGCCGTCTGCGCCATGCCTTCGACAAGCAGTACGCCTGGCATGATCGGTGCTTCAGGGAAGTGACCGGTGAAATGAGGCTCATTGACCGTGACATTCTTGATGCCTACGGCTGCATTGTCGCCGTCGATATTGATGATCTTGTCGACCATCAAGAACGGATAGCGGTGCGGCAACAGCTTCATGATTTCCATGATGTCTGCCGAAGAAAGCGTGCTGGCTGTTTCCTCAGTCATTCTTGGCTCCCTTTTTTCCGCGCACTCCAGATTTTGCCATGATCTGGGCAACGTCTTTCAGATAATCATTTAGAGGACGCGCCGGTATTCCGCCATAGCGGCCGCCCGCAGCAAGGTCGGTCATCACACCGCTCTTTGCAGCGATCTGTACGCCGTCTCCAATGGTGATATGCCCCTTCAGGCCGACCTGTCCACCGATCTGCACGCCATCGCCGACAATCGTGCTGCCGGCAAGGCCGACCTGCGAAACGATGGCGCAATGACGGCCGATGCGAACGTTGTGGCCGATCTGGACCTGGTTATCGACTTTAGTTCCCTCGCCGATGACGGTATCGTCCATGGCGCCCCGGTCGATCGTGGTATTGGCGCCGATCTCGACATTGTCCTGGATGATCACCCGGCCAATCTGCACGATCTTGATCATGCCCCGCGGCCCAGGTGCGTAACCAAAGCCGTCCTGACCGATGCGCACGCCGTTATGGATGATGACACCATTGCCGATCAGCGCACAGAGAATGCTCACGCCCGTCGCAATCGAACCGTTTCGGCCAATCTTGACGTTCGGACCGATGATCGATTGCGCGCCGATGCGCGTTCCTTCGCCGATTTCCGCTCCGGGGCCGATGATCGCCATCGGTTCGACGATCACGCCCTTCTCGAGGCGTGCGGTCGGATCGATGATCGCGCTTGGCGCAATCTCCGTCTCGCCGGAGGAAAACGTCACCGGCTTCAGCGCTGAGGGATAAAGATATCCACCGGCCATAGCAAAGGCTGCATGTGGATTGGATGAGATCACGACCGGGATATTCGACGGCACGAGCCCGGCCATCGCCTTGTCGCAAATCACCGCCGATGCCGAACAGGTCGAGAACTCGTCAAGATTACGGCGCGAGAGGATATAACAGATATCGCCCGCTTGCGCTCTCGCGATCGGCGAGACCGAACGGACGATGACATCGCCATGAGCGGAATTGGCAAGTTCCGCCCCAAGAAATTGCGCCAACTCAACGAGCTTCACGCCTTCATGGGGCAGAAAAAAAGTATTTTGCTCCATCGGCAAAACTCCAGAACGGAATTGAAATTTACAGTTCCGGACTGCCGATATCAGAATTGGTTGTTAATGCCAAACTTGAAGCGCTGAGTCTTGTCGAAGTCTTCCTTCAAGACCGGGATCGCATAGTCGACACGCAACGCACCAAAGGGCGACTGCCAGATCACACCGACACCGACCGAAGCGCGCAGGGACGAACCATCACCTTCTTCGGTATCCGCGCCGAGAAGCTCGACATCATTGCCGAACAGCGTACCGGCGTCCGCGAAGACTGCGCCGCGCAGGTTGAAGTCACGCGGGAAGCCCGGCATCGGGAACGTCGCTTCGGCAGAAGCGGTGAAGTAGGTCGTACCACCGAGCGGATCGTCCGGGCTGGTGATGCGCGGGCCGATGCCCTTGTTCTCGAAGCCGCGGATATCGGAATTAGTCAGCGTGAACTGGTCGAAGACGTTCAGGTGATCACCGAAGCCAACGACATAACCAGCTGACGCCGAGACGGAGCCGATGATGTCGGCATCGTCAGCGAGCAGGTGGTAGTAACGGGCCTTACCGTAGATCTTGTAGTACTGGGAGTCGCCGCCCAGGCCTGCAATTTCCTGCGTCGCAGTGGCATAGATACCTTCACGCGGCAGGACGGTATCGTCCAGCGTATTGTAGGTCAGCGTCTGCGATATGGAAGACCGCGTCCACGGGCTTTCGTTGACCAGGTTTTGATAGGTAGCGGACAAATCGTCCAGACTGCTTCCGCTGGAATCGTACTTCATCTGCTTGTAGTTATAGCGGAACGTCGTTGCCAGATCTTCGGTGATCGGCGCCGTTACGCGCAGGACACCACTGGTTTCTTCGTAATCGTAGTTGTCGTTGCTCGACGTCTCGCTGTGATTGACATCGAAACCGGCAGCAAGGCGATAACCGAGGAAGTAGGGCTCGGTGAAGTTAATACCGTAGGAGCGCGAGCCTTCCTCACCGCCACCGGCCGAAACGCGGATGTACTGACCGCGGCCGAGGAAGTTCTTTTCTTCGATCGAAGCTTCGAGCAGCAGGCCGTCGCCGCCAGCCGCATAACCGGCGCCGATACCGAACGAACCGGTCGACTGATCCTGCACATCGACAACAATGACAACACGGTCGGGCGAGCTGCCCGGCTGGGTCGAGATGTTGACCGAGGAGAAGTAGCCGAGCGCCTCAAGACGGCGCTTTGCGCGGGTAATCATCTGCTGATTGAAGGCATCGCCTTCGCTGAGATCGAACTCGCGACGGATAACGTAATCGCGCGTGCGGCTGTTGCCGCGGATTTCGATACGCTCGACATAGGCGCGCTCGCCCTGGTCGACCAGGTATTCGACGCCGATCGTGTTGTTGTTCAGGTCGCGGTTGCCGCGCGGCGTGACGCGCGCGAAGGGATAACCGGCCGAAGCAACCTGATCCGAAATCGCCTCGATGGATTTCTGGACTTCCTTGGCGCTGTAGACCTGGCCTTCCCGCGTATCGACGAGCGACTGAAGCTGCTGGGCATCGACACCCTCAACGGTCGACTGGACGCTGACCGGACCGAAGTCATAACGCGGGCCCTCTTCGATGTTGAAGGTCAGTGTGTACTTGTTCGTGGATTCGTCGAACGCGGCATCAGAAGAAACGATGCGCATGTCGGCATAACCGCGGTTGTAATAGAACTGGCGCAGCGCGTCTTCATCAGCGTGCAGCTTGTCTTCGTTGTAGACGTCCTTGCGGGTCAGGAACGAGAGGAAGTTCGAACGCTTGGTCTGAATGACAGCGGCAAGACGGCCGGCGCTATAGGCCTGGTTGCCGACGAAATTGATGGCGGCGATCTTGGTGCGGTCGCCTTCGTTGATGACGAAAGCGAGGTTGACGCGGCCTTCGCCGAGCGGCACGACCTGCGTCGTCACTTCGACTTCACTGCGGCCGGTCGCCGCATAGGCTTCCTTGATCGCGGCGATGTCGGACTGGATCTGCGCATCGCTGTACGGGCCAGCGGCATGCGTCTTGACGACGGCGGCGAGCTTGTCGTCCTTGACCTTGCGGTTGCCGTTAAAGACGACCTGGTTGACGAGCTGGGCTTCCTGAACGTTGACGACGAGCGTGCTGCCGGAAACCGAAATCTTGACGTCAGAGAAATAGCCGGTGCCGTAAAGCTGCTTTACGGAGTCGTCGATATCCGTGTTGGAGAAGCTCTTGCCGGGGGTAATGGTGAGGTTCGACCGAACGGCTTCGGCACCGACACGGCTCGCACCGCGCACGTCAATCCGCTGAATGACGGCAGCTTGCGCAGCCGTAGCCGAAACGAAAGTCAAAGCACCTGCGCCAGAAGCAACAACACTAGCAGACAGCGCAATCGCCGATACTGCGTTCAAAAACCTTGAACCAGCCTTCATTTCACCCATTACCTTTTTCCCTCGTCTCCGGCCCCGGGAGAGACCCGATTCCGGCCACGTGTGTCGTTTTACCCGCTTTTGACATACAAGCAAGGGAGCTCGTTAATTTCTGTTTACTTCATTTCGAACCGTGACCCATTCGCCACTACAGCTTTGAAACATCGTAAATAAACAGTAATTTTCCTTCACTCATACGCACTACCCAATGAGTGCGCTAATGTCATTCCAGGTCGCAAAAACCATTAATGTAAGCACCATGGCCAGGCCAATGCGAAACGCAATTTCCTGAGCCGAAGAACCGAGCGGCCTTCCCCTGACCGCTTCCACCGCATAGAACATCAGGTGGCCGCCATCAAGTACCGGAACCGGCATCAAATTCAGCAATCCAATCGAAACTGACAAAACCGCAGCGAGCTGCAGCAGCGCGCCTATTCCAAGCGTAGCCATCTGGCCCGAAGCTTGCGCCACGCGGATCGGCCCACCCAATTGATCGGCTTTCATTGCTCCGGTGAGCAGGTTGCCGATATATTTGAAGGTGCCGGTCACGATATGCCAGGTCTGGATGACGCCTTCATGCAGCGCTTGCAGCGGCGTAAAGGTCTGCAGTCGGAAGTGGCCAACCTCTTCGTTGGTGACGATCCCGATCAGACCGACCTCGATCTTGTTGCCGAACTGGTCGGTGATGTCAGTGCGCTGCGGCACCATCGGCAGATCCATCTTCTCGCCGTTACGCTCGACCGTGACGACAATATTCTGGTTCGGACGAATGCTAACATAGCGGCGCACGTCGTCAAAAGTCTGGACCTTGGTCCCGTCGATGGAGACGAGCAGGTCGCCCGGCAATACGCCGGCCGCCGCAGCAGCGCTGTCCGGCTTCACTTCGGCGACGACCGGATCGGACACAGTGCGGCCATAGACCGCGAAAAGAATCGTGAAGATGGCAATAGCCAGGATGAAATTGGCGATCGGGCCGGCTGCGACGGTTGCGGCACGCTTCCACAGCTTTGCCCCGGCGAAGGAACGCTCGCGCTCCTCGTCCGTCATCACTGCCAGCTTGTCGGTATCCGGCTTGCTGGACGCATCCTCGTCCCCGAAAAAGCGAACATAGCCGCCGAGCGGGATCGCCGAGATCTTCCAGCGCGTTCCGTGACGATCGGTAAAGCCAACAATCTCTGGGCCAAAGCCCACGGAAAAGGCGAGGATACGGATACCGCTCCAGCGCCCGACGAGATAGTGGCCCATTTCATGCACGAAAACGAGCAGCGACAGCACGATGACGAAGGGGACGATATAGCCCGTCAAAAAACCGAATATTCCGGTCACCGCTTCCATGAGTTCCTTCTTCTATCTGGCCGCAACGATCAAAGGCCGAACAACGCCGCACCGAGCGAGGTCGTCCCGGTGCCCTTTATCAGCGAAAAAAGGCCAGCAAGCAAGAACGCTGAAAAACAGGCGAAAATCAGTCCATCGACACGGTCCATGACCCCGCCATGTCCCGGAATGAGACGGCTGGAGTCCTTCACGCCGAATTTTCGCTTGATGAAACTTTCGAAAAGATCGCCTGACTGGCTGAAGACGGACAGGATGAGCGCGATCACTGCGGCGCGATCCACGGCTTCCGGAACAAGAAAATGGACAATGACGGCTCCGGCAATGACAGCCGAAATGGCACCACCTACGGCCCCGGACCAGGTCTTCCCAGGCGAGATGCGCGGAGCAAGCTTTGGACCGCCAATCGCGCGTCCGACGAAATAGGCGAGAATATCGGTTGCCCAGACCACCGCGAAGATGAAGAGCATCGCATAGAGGCCAAGCGTTTCATCGCCGCGGATCGCGGCAAGCGCCAGTCCAGTACCCCCTGCATATAACAGCCCCGGAGCGAACCAGCGGCTGGCGCGATGCAGAAAGATCATGGCGATGCCGAGAGCGGTCAAGGCGATCAACATTCCCAAGGCATATTCGAATGCGCCTGCCAAAACGAGCAGGGCAACCACCACCTCGCCCACCCAGCCGAGCACGTTCGTGACCCGGTCGCGGGCGATGCCTGTAATCGTCGACCATTCATAATAGATCAGGAGCGCGATCGCCGCCGCCACAATGCGGAAGATAAAGCCGCCATACCAGGTGGCGGCAAGAATGATGATCGCGAGAATCAGGCCTGAAACGATACGGAGCTTCAGTTCCTGCTTCATCGTCAGGTGTTCACTGCTGCGGCCTGAGCGGAAAGACCACCGAAGCGGCGATCGCGCGAGGCAAACTTCTCAAGCGCCGATAGGAAGAGTTCGCGGCTGAAGTCGGGCCAATATTCCGGCAGGAAGACGAATTCCGAGTAGGCAGCCTGCCATAGCAGGAAATTGGAGAGCCGCTCTTCGCCACTGGTGCGGATGATGAGATCGGGGTCGGGAATGCCGGCCGTATCCAGCCGGGCATCGATCAGCGCGGGCGTGATGTCCTGCGACCTGAGGCGCCCCTCCTCCACATCCTTGGCGAGGCTCATCATGGCGCGGGCGATCTCGTCGCGAGATCCGTAGTTGAAGGCGATGACGAGTGTCAGCGCCGTATTGGCCTTGGTCGTTTCCTCGGCTTCCAGCAGGAGCTTGAGAATGTCGCTGCGCAGGTTGACGCGGTCGCCGATCACCCTGATGCGCACATTCTGCCGGTGAAGCTCTGCGAGATCGCTGCGGATGAAAGCCTTCAGGAGGCCGAGAAGATCAGTGACCTCGGCTTCCGGGCGACGCCAGTTCTCAGAGGAAAAGGCAAAGAGCGTCAGATATTTGATGCCAAGATCGCCGGCAGTGCGCACGGTCTGGCGAACGGTCTCGACCGCTCTGCGGTGTCCCATCGTCCGCGGCAGGCCGCGCTGCTTTGCCCAACGACCGTTGCCATCCATGATGATGGCAACATGTTCTGGCGCAGTCAAAAATGAGGTTTCCGACATTTTCTGTCCGGTCTTTCTTGGCGGGGACGCAAGTATACTAGACTTGCATGATTTCCTTTTCTTTCTCGCCAAGCAAGCGGTCGATTTCCAAAATCGTATCGTCCGTCATTTTCTGAACACGTTCCGACTGTGCCCGGCTTTCGTCCTGGCCGATTACGCCATCCTTTTCGGCTTTCTTAAGGCCGTCCATGCCGTCGCGTCGAACATGGCGAATCGCAACCTTGCTCTTTTCGGCATAGTCATGGGCGACCTTGACGAGTGACTTGCGGCGCTCTTCGTTGAGCTCCGGCAGCGGGATGCGAAGGTTCTGGCCGTCGACGATCGGGTTCAGGCCGAGATTCGATTCGCGAATCGAACGGTCTACTGCGCCCACCATGCTCTTGTCCCAGACGGACACTGTCAGCATGCGTGGCTCCGGCACCGTGATGTTGGCGACCTGGTTCAGCGGCATGCGCGAACCATAGGCTTCCACCGTCACCGGATCGAGAATGTTGGCCGAAGCGCGGCCAGTGCGCAGCGATGCAATGTCGCTCTTGAACGCGGAAACAGCGCCATCCATGCGGCGCTTCAGTTCCTTGATGTCGATACCTTCACTCATACCTATTCTCCTGTCTCAGAAGATTTGCGCCTCTAACGGCGCAGCTCCCTATCAGTTGTCGGACACGATGGTCTTGAGACCACCACCCGTCAAGATTTCAGCGAAACGTCCCTTCTCGTGAATCGAGAAAACAACGATCGGAATGGAATTCTCGCGCGCGAGTGCAACAGCGGCCACATCCATGACCGCAAGGCCCCGGTCGAGAACCTCCTTGTGCGTCAGATGATCGAAACGCGTCGCTTCCGGATCCTTCTTCGGATCGGCGGTGTATATGCCGTCGACCTGCGTGCCCTTGAAGATTGCCTCGGCGCCCATTTCGGCGGCGCGCAGCGCCGCAGCAGAATCAGTGGTGAAGAAAGGATTGCCCGTGCCGCCGGCGAAAATCACCACCCTGCCGAGCGACAGGTGATACAACGTGGCGCGCTGCGAGAAGCTTTCGCAGATTTCCGGCATGGAGATTGCCGACAGAACCACAGTATCGATATTCAGCTTGCGCAGCGAGGTCGCCAGCGCAAGCGCGTTGATGACCGTGCCGAGCATGCCCATGTGGTCACCGGTGACGCGGTCGCCACCCTTGGACGCAACCGCGACGCCACGGAAGATGTTACCACCGCCGATGACGACGCCGACTTCGACACCCATCTGCCGCGCATCGGCAATGTCGGACGCGATGCGGTCTGCCACCGCAACGTCGATGCCGAAGCCCTGGGAACCCATCATGGCTTCCCCAGAAGCCTTGAGTAGAACACGTTTGTAGATTGGTTCCGACGTCATGTTGGCTCCTCGTATATTGCCGCAATTGCCCGATACACGAAGGGCACCGCGTTGTCACGCGATGCCCTTCGGTTTTCCCAAATATGGCTGAAAGATCAGCCCTTGGCGACAGCAGCGACTTCGGCTGCGAAGTCGGTCTCTTCCTTCTCGACGCCTTCGCCGAGGAGCAGACGGGCCATGCCGACGACTTCGATCGCAGCGCCGGCTTCCTTTTCGGCTGCCTTGACCGCAGCGCCGACCGTCAGTTCCGGGTTGATGACGAAAGACTGCGAGAGAAGGGCTACTTCTTCGAAGAACTTTCGCATGCGGCCTTCGACCATCTTTTCGATGATGGCTTCCGGCTTGCCGGATTCGCGGGACTGCTCGATGAAGACGTTGCGTTCGCGTTCGGCGACTGCGGCATCGACTTCTTCGGCACGGATCGCCAGCGGGTTGGTCGCGGCAATGTGCATGGCAACCTGGCGGCCGATCGAGGACAGGACGGCCTTGTCGCCGACCGACTTCAGCGCGACGAGAACGCCGAGCTTGCCGATGCCGTCGCCGGCAGCGTTGTGGATGTAAGTCGCGACGACGCCGTGCTCGACTTCCAGCTTGGCTGCACGACGAAGCGTCATGTTCTCGCCGATGGTTGCGATCGCTTCCTTGATGGTGTCGGCGACCGGCTTGCCGGATGCCGGATAGGTCGCAGCCGAAATGGCTTCGACGGTGCCGTCGGTGGAAAGCGCAACTTCAGCGATGCCGCGTGCGAGATCCTGGAAGGCATCGTTACGGGCAACGAAGTCGGTTTCGGAATTGAGCTCGATGACGACAGCCTTGTGACCGGCGCCGGCGATGGCGACCAGGCCTTCAGCAGCGGCGCGGCCGGACTTCTTGTCGGCCTTGGAGATGCCCTTGGCGCGCAGCCAGTCGATCGCGGCTTCGATGTCGCCGTTGGTCTCGGTCAGCGCCTTCTTGCAGTCCATCATGCCTGCGCCGGACTTTTCGCGCAGTTCCTTCACCAGTGCAGCCGTAATCTCGGTCATAAGCTTCCTCTTGTCGGTTTATTCGGTGGCCCGCAGAACGCGGCGCGGCACCGGATTGAGGCACGAAATGTACCTGTATGTATGACAGCGTTATGAACACGCGCCATACAGAATTCATGGAGGCAAAAGCAATCACAGCTTCGGCCTGAAACGGGCAAGGCCGCCGAACTTCTGAGAGTCGCGAGCGGCCTTTCCCAATCCTTGCAAGCTTGGGCGGAGTTTTGCTCCACCCGCTTTTATCAGGCTTCGCTCGCCTCATCGAGCGCCGGCTCGAACGGAACTTCGGTCGAAGCGCCGAGGTCGCGGCCCGATCCGCTCTGCTGACGGGCGATACCGTCGATCGCAGCGCGGGCGATCAGGTCGCAGTAGAGAGCGATGGCGCGCGAGGCGTCGTCGTTGCCCGGGATCGGATAGTCGATCAGGTCCGGATCGCAGTTCGAGTCGATGATGGCGACGACCGGGATGCCGAGGCGCTTGGCTTCGTCGATCGCGATCTTTTCCTTGTTGGTGTCAATGATGAACATCAGGTCCGGCGTGCCGCCCATGTCCTTGATACCACCGAGGGCCTTGTCGAGCTTTTCGCGCTCGCGCTCGAGGTTCAGGCGCTCCTTCTTGGAGTAGCCGGACTGCTCGGAGCTCAGGATTTCGTCGAGCTTGCGCAGGCGCTGGATCGAGTTGGAGATCGTCTTCCAGTTCGTCATCATGCCGCCGAGCCAACGCGAGTTGACGTAGTACTGGGCAGAACGCTTGGCCGAGTCAGCGATCAGCTCGGAAGCCTGACGCTTGGTGCCAACGAAGAGAACGCGGCCGCCACGAGCAACGGTGTCGGACACGACCTGCAGGGCGCGCGACAGCATCGGAACGGTCTGAGCCAGGTCGATGATGTGGATGTTGTTACGATCGCCGAAAATGTAGGGCTTCATCTTCGGGTTCCAGCGGTGCGTCTGGTGACCGAAGTGGACGCCTGCTTCGAGAAGCTGGCGCATAGAAAAATCAGGCAATGCCATGCCTTTTACTCCTTTGCCGGTTGAACCTCCGCAAGGCGAACAGCATCCTCTTTGAAGATGCCACCGGGCGGAAAAGCCGGATTTCTCCCGGACGATCCCATGCCTTACGTGTGGAATGCGCGTGCCCTTACATTCGTTTTTCCGCAAAAGCAAGGCTTGTGCCAAAAAATCTGCCTTGGACAGCGCTCGATATATAGACCCGAACGGTTCAGTTTGCCAGCATGTTGAGCAACGCCAGCATGACACCGGCATCCGGGATCGGCAGCACCGCATCGATCTCGGATGGCAGAAGGCCGGCAATCGTCCCCTGCGTATCGCCGGTCGCCGTGCCGAGCGGTCCGCGGAAACCATGTTTGGTCCAGGCAAGCTCCTGCAGCCTTGCGCTCGTCAGTGCCTCGATCAGTCGTTCGGCCGTTTGGTCGACGACGATCAGCGGGTGGGCCGAGTAGACGGTCGGGCGCGGATAGAGGACGACGGGCTTCGCCCCCTGCCCCGACTGGATGCGGCTCCACCTGTCGGGATCGGCAAGCGCCCATTCGACCAGCTGATTCTCGTAGCCGATGATCATCGGCTCGCCGCCGAGGCCGCCTGCGAGATACTGATCGAACAGCTTACCTGAAGACGGCGATTTGAAACCCATGTTGCGGAAGATCGACTGCACCTTGCCGCCAAACCGGGTGAGATCATCTGGTGTTGCGACATTGCCGCTGAAGAGGCTAAGCGCAAGGCCCGAGAAGATGAAGCCGGAATTCGATCGGTTCGGATCGGTGGAGACGATGCGCGCCCGGCCGTAGAGTGTGGCGACGCCGAGCTTCGACCAGTCGGTGCCGGCAAGAATGGCATCAAGCAAGGCCTTAAGGTCGAGCTGATGATGACCGTCGACTACGGTCACGAGACCCGATTTGATCAGTCCATCCACGACAGGCTGCCATGTGTAGACGACGACAGGCGTGTTCAGCATGACCCTGTCATCGCGGATCTTCACGCCGCTCTGGCGGGCGATATCCACCATGATGGACGACGACGGCCAGAGAAATTGCGGGTTCTGCGACAGCAAGGCTTGCTCGCGAACCATCTCGACCGAGCCGGCGACGCGACTGTCGATCGATAGGCCGTAGTCCTTGACGGCGTCGACGACGTCGGGATCGGCAAGGAAAGCCTCCTTCTCGCCACCGATGAAGCCGAACAGCTTTGTACGCGTCCCCAGCAGGCCCTGCAGCTCTGGCCGGTCGCGAACGGCGAAATAACCGCCCGTGCCGGCGATACCGGTGGCAAGCAGTCCAACTCCAAAGGCGCGGCGGGAGAGAGCCATCAGCGTCCGAGATCCTCTTTGAGCGATGCCTGGATAAGGCGCAGGTCGGTGTCGAGCGTGCCAAGCGCATCATCGACAAGGCTGTCGGCATAGTGAACGAAGGCATCCTCCAGCTTTACCAGTACAGCGCGGACGTCCTCCAACTGCTTGATGTCGGGCGCGCGTTTCGCCTCGATTGCCGCAAAGCCCTCTGCAACCTCGGCCGCACGCGGCAGATAGTAGCTGAGGAAACGGCGTACGGCATTGGCGCTCTCCGGCTTTGCCTCCACCGTGCGGAAGACATCGGCGGCTATTTCAGCCAGGTGACGCACGCGCGCTGCGGTCTGCTTATCGGTGATATCCTCGGCTGCCGCCTCCAGCCGTTGTGCAGACGGCACCGCCGCTTCCAGCAATTCCCTTGCGAAGGCGAGACGACCGCGGCCGATCACCTTGATATCGAGACCTTCGAAAAGCCTGCGCGGCGCGAGAAGGAAAACGAGGCCGGCAAAAACCAGAAGGCCGATGACGGCGGCAATCCAGAACGGCATGCCGGCGGCAAACGTTAGGACGGGGACGAGAATGGCGGTCACCAATCCCGCCATGATCCAGTTGCCGTCATTGCCGAGCCAGTTGCGCATGCCGGTCCTAGTTGTAGCCGCGGGCGGTGCGGAAAGCCGTCGCAAGGTCCGACCGGCCATCGAAGACACGTGCCGCGGTCGCTGCCGCCAAACTGTCGAGCTGGGTCTTGTCCGCATCGCCGAAAGTGATCCCGAAGATCGGCACGCGTGGTTCCATCGCGTTCCAGTCGCTCATGAAGGCTGCACTCTGGTCATCCGATCTGCCGTCAGTCATGATGATGATCGCCGGCAGATAATTGCCGAGGTCCCCGGTCTTCGTCATCTGCTGGAGTGCGCGTTCGGCGCAGGCATACATATTGGTGCCGCCGCCTGCATGCTGTCCGGAAACGGCGTTGAGAAGCCCCTGCTGTTCCATCGTGTCGCCTGAGGCCGAGAAGATATCGCGGACGTTGGCATCGAACGGAATGATGAAGATGCGATCGGCCGGCGACCATTGCACCAGAACCTTGCTCGCCTCCTCGGGCGTGAAGAGGAAGCGCATCGCCTGCTGCAGACTGTTCTCGCCATCTCCCTGCATCGAACCGGAGAAATCGAGGCAGAGCACCGTTAGTGACGGTTTGCGCAGCGCCGCCTGATAGAGCGTGAGCGCCTGGCGGATCACGGCCGATTCCGGCATGCGGATCGCGGTCACCAGTTTGGCAGGATCGAAATTCCAGCTCGGCTCAGCTTCGGCGGTGACGCTGCCGAGCGGCAGGCGGCGGCCGGTTTCGGCAATCTTCTTCTGCACATCGGGCGAACGTAGATAGGTGAGCAGATCCTTGAAAAAGGCCTGGACCTCGGGACCCCGGCCATGATCCACAAAGCCGATCGGCGAATCCGCCATCGCCACGCCATCGGCGGGATAAATGGCATAGAGCGGCTCCTTGCCCATGCCTGACAGCTTGTCGTTGGTTTCCTTTATGACAGCCTCATAATTCCACATCGCATCATAGACTGTGCCCTTGCCGGCCGAGTCCGTATAGAGGTCGGCAAGCCAGCCCGACGAGCCAGAGGAGCGCGCGACGCCGGCAAGCAGGCTTCGAACTGTGTCCTGCACAGTCTTGTTGTCGAGATCGCCCGGCTCGATGACAGGCTTGTTGCCGAGCGCGCTTGAAAGCATGGCGAGATAGGCGCTGGCGCCGGAATTCGACTGGGTGGCCGATGTCATCAGGAATTGCAGCGATCCGCTGTTCACCGCTGTCAGGATATCCTTCATGAAGACATCCTTGCCGACCCAACCGAGCTGCTCGGCCTTCGACTTGCGCACGCCAAGGATGACGGGTGTCTGTGCCACCGATGTCAGGTCCTTGACCCTGCGTTTGGCATCGAACATGTCGACCCAGACGCTGGAGGCCGGCCACACGGCATCCTGTTCCACGCCTTGATCGCTTTGCAGCGCAAGGCCGATATCGAGCGTCCCCTCATATTTGAAGGAGCAGGTCGCGTGCTTCTCCTTGCAGAATTCCTCGACGATCGGCTGCAGGATGGTGTTTTCCGAGCCGGAAACGATGGAAAAATTCGGGCCGCTGGTGAAAGCATCGCAGCCTGCCAGTGCCACCAGGCCGGACAGGGTGAGCGCGGACACGAGTGATCGGATAATGATTTTGCCGCTCACGCCTGGGTCATCGCCTTTTTGAGGTCGATTGTCAGCTGTTCCATCTGCTGCTCGGCCTGTGCACGCTTCTTGCGCCCCTCTTCCTGCACGCGCAGTACGCCAGTGACGGTATCGATCAGATCCTGATTGGCCTTGGCAAGTGTATCCATATCGACAATGCCGCGCTGCGACTGCTGCTCGATGGCGATCGCCTGATCCTTCATCATTTCAGAAGCCTGGCGGATCATGTCATTGGTGGCGTCGGTCACCGTCTTCTGCAGGTCCAGGGCCGATTTCTGCCGTGTGAGCCCCAGAAGGATCACCATCTTCTGCTTCCAGGCAGGAACCGTCAGCGCCGAGGTCGCCTGCAGGTTCTCGATCAGCGTCTCGTCGCCGGCCTGGACGATGCGGATCTGCGGAAGCTGCTGAATGCCGAGCTGGCGTGCCTGCTGCAGATAGAAGATGCGCTTTTCAAGCCGGTCGAGCGCCTGGACACTGTCCTGATAGGTCTGGGCTTCCAGCATGCCGCCGCCGGGGCTGGAGGATGCGGCATCGGCCGCGCTCTTCAGCTTCGGTAGCTCGATCAATCGAAACTGCTCGGCGAAATTCTTGCCCGCCTGGACATAGGCATCGAGCTTCACGATCGACTGCATCGTCTCTTCATGCAGGTCGTCGAGCAGGGCGATGTCGCGACGCAGCGTATCCTTGTGGCGGTCGAGCTCCAGGCCGATACGGTCAATCTGGCCGGCGACATCCTCGAACTCCTCCTTGAAGCGCTCGAGACGCGCCTTGGCGGAGAGGAACACGCGGCTCAGGAAACCCCTGTCCTTGATCGACGCGGGATCAAGGCTCTTCGATTTCAGGATGATGTCGGTCAAAAGCTTTCCGACCTCGCCAAGATCCTTATTGCGCACCTCGCGCAGGATCCTGTCGGCATAGTCACTGACGGCTTGCTGCGCGCGGTCGCCGTAAACGGAGATGCCGGCACGGTCCGCAATGCGGATAGTGTCCGTAATCCGGGCGACTTCCCGGGGGTCGGCGGCGATCGCCGGCAGGGGAGCATTCTGGACAGTCGCGAGATCGGTATCGGCCATTCGGGTCGTCTTTCTCGGCTTGCGGCGCAATTGGTGTTACGAATTGTGACCCCATAATCGGAGCAAATGGGTCAAACGCCATGCAGGACCGGAAAGGCAGATTTCCGCAAAGACCGGCCCGCGGCGACTCATCTGCGGGACGACAGTTTAGCTGTACTAGAAATACTGTTTTATGACAGGCGCTTACGTCGGCGCAAAAGCCGTCTTACTGGCAGGCAGGCGCAGCCTTCTTGTCGAGCAGCTCGAGCTTGGCGAGCTTGCCGGTCAGGACGAAGTCTCCATAATCCATCGTCAGATCCCGGGTGATGCCGTTCTCATAGAGCTTGAACGACATGCGGTAGACCGGCAGCGTATCGGATTTGGCATTCTCGTTAAAATAGGAGATCGTCACCGGCCAGAACGAAGACTTGGCAAACTCGCCGGCATTGTCGGCATCGGCCTCGTCCGCAGCCGGAGTTTCCTGCTTGCCCACGATCGTCGTCGTTACCAGGGATTTGTCGCCGTCGTCAGAGCCGTCGAAAACGCGCGCCTCGAAGAAACGCTTGCCGTCCTTGGCGTTCTGGATGACGTCGAGCATGTGCTCGGTCGGAAAACGGCTTTCCGCGAGCTGCAGTTCACGGCTTGCCGGCTGCTTGAGATCGACCTTCACACCCTCCGGCTTGTCTTCGGCCGCACCGTTGACTTCCTTGTCGAGCTGATCGTCGGTGAAGGACTTGGTGTCGAAAGTGAACTTGCCGTCCTTCAGGCTTTCAAAGGTTTTGGTCTGCTGATCGCTGACGCGCACGTTGTCGCCGGTGTCGATCTGGGTGACGAAGCGGAAGTTGGTGGTGAAGCCTTCGCAGTAATTGCCGTCGAACTCATAGACCATGCGGCCATACATGGAAGCGATGCCCGAGCGTTCCGAAGCATCCTTCAGTTCCAGGTCGTAGACGGCGCGGTGAGCGACAAGCCCGGTCGCGATCGCAGCGCTCGTCGCCGGCGCGGCCGCCGAAACATTGGCGGAGACGCTTGCGAGAAGAAGAGCGGCAAGTGACGATCGGAACATTCATTAACTCCTGTTGGACTCGTCCGCGATGTTATAAGAACCGTTTCGGCCAAATCGAGGCGGCCAAGTCGAGGCTCGAAACTGTCACATTAAAGATTCTAGTCTTGATGCATAATTTTTGAAGAATTGACAACAAAAGCGGAGACGAAAATGTCCGATCAAATCGCAACGCGTCTCTCGGAAATGGGGATAACCCTGCCCGAAGCTGCCGCACCCGCCGCCAATTATGTCCCCTATGTCATCAGCGGCAATCTGCTCACCATCTCCGGCCAGCTGCCGCTTGAAGGCGGCAAGGTGGCCGTGTCGGGCCATCTCGGCAAGAATGTCGATGTCGCCACCGGCCAGCGCGCGGCAGAGCTTTGCGCCATCAATATTCTCGCTCAGGCAAAGGCGGCTCTCGGCGGCGACCTCGGCCGCATCCGCCGCGTCATCAAGCTCAACGGCTTCGTTGCCTCGACGCCTGATTTCATCGAACAGCACCTTGTCATCAACGGTGCTTCGAACCTGATTGCCAACGTACTTGGCGAAGCCGGCAAACATGCCCGCGCTGCCGTCGGCATGGCAGCCCTGCCCCTTGGGGCCGCAGTCGAAATCGATGCTATCATGGAAATCGCATAATGACGAATGCCGCCTGGATCAAAGAGCTGCCGGTTGCGCACCGTGGCTATCACGACCTCAACAATACCGTCTGGGAAAACACGCTCTCGGCTTTTTCACGAGCCGTCGAAGCAGGCTTTGCCATCGAATGCGATCTGCATTACGCGTCGGATGGCGTGCCAATCATCTTTCATGACGAAGATCTGGAACGCCTCTGCAACCTGAAGGGCGACGTGCGTGAGCGGACCTCCGGGGAGCTCGGGCTGATCGCCATCGGTGGCACGAAGGACAAGGTGCCGACACTGAAGCAGCTTCTCAACCTCGTGCAGGGTAAGGTGCCGCTGGTTCTGGAACTCAAGGGCCGTGAGGCCGATGACGAAGGCTTTGCCGAAAGCGTTCTCGAAGTCCTCGAGGGCTATGAAGGCAAGCTCGCGCTGATGAGCTTCGACCATTGGCTGCTGAAGGACCTGAAGGAGCTCGGCGCCCCCTACCCGGTCGGGCTGACGGCCAACGGCAACACGGCGGAAGAATATGCCACGCATGAGAAGGCGATGGAGCTCGGTCTCGATTTCATCTCCTATTATTATGCGGACCTGCCGAACTCTTTCATCTCGCGCCAGCGCGACAAGGGCATTCCTGTCATAACCTGGACAGTCCGTGACGAAGATGCCCGCAAGCGCACCTTCGAAAATGCCGACCAAATGACTTTCGAGGGCTTCGATCCGCGCGCGGCGGTTTGACGCTCGCTTTTTCGACAAGATCGTGCGCAGACTGGGAGGGAGCCCGCTCCCTCCTCCCAACGGCTTCGCATTTGCTTCATGACAGACGAATCGTCAGACGAACTTTCCATTCGCATCGAGCGATCATTCACCGCGATTTCCTCCGAGCGCTGGTCCAGGCTTTCGGGAGCATCGAGGGCGTGCGACACCGTCGCCTATAACCCCTTTGTCTCGCATGCCTTTCTCTCGTCGCTGGAAGAATCCGGCTCGGCCACCGCGCAGACCGGCTGGCTCGGCCACCACATGCTTCTGGAGACGGACAAGGGTGAGCTCGTCGGCGCCCTGACCGGCTATCTCAAGAACCACAGCCAGGGCGAATATGTCTTCGACCATGGCTGGGCCGACGCTTTTGAACGGGCCGGCGGCAGCTATTATCCGAAGCTGCAATGCTCGATCCCGTTCACGCCCGCGACCGGTCCGCGTCTGCTGGTGGCCGACGGATTTGCAAGACTGCCGATTCAGAATGCCATGGCGGAAAGCCTCAAGGAGGTGGTGCGCCGCCTCGATATTTCCTCGGCGCATATCACTTTCGTGCCCGAGGACGAGATGTCGGTCTTCGACACCGACGGCTATCTTCATCGCACTGACAAGCAGTTCCATTTCATCAATGAAGGCTATGCCAACCACGATGAATTCCTGGAAACGCTCGCCTCCCGCAAGCGCAAGGCACTCCGCCGGGAGCGTCGAACGGCGGTGGAGAACGGCATTACCATCGACTGGCTGACGGGACGGGATCTGACCGAAAAGATCTGGGACCAGTTCTATGCCTTCTACATGGATACCGGCGGCCGCAAATGGGGGCGGCCCTATCTGACGCGCAAATTCTATTCGCTGATCGGCGAGCGGATGGCTGACGACATCCTGCTCGTCATGGCAAAACGCGATGGCCGCTATGTTGCAGGCGCCATCAACTTCATCGGCGGCGATACGCTCTACGGGCGGCACTGGGGCTGCATCGAGGACCATCCCTTCCTGCATTTCGAGGTCTGCTACCATCAGGCCATCGATTTCGCACTGGAAAAGGGCCTCAAGAAAGTGGAGGCCGGCGCGCAGGGCGAACATAAGCTTGCCCGCGGTTACCTGCCGGTGACAACGCATTCCGCCCATTACATCGCCCATGCGGGATTGCGGCGTGCGGTTTCCGACTATCTCGAGCGCGAGCGAGAGGATGTCGAATACATGAATGAGATCCTTGCCGAGCATACGCCCTTCCGCAAGGGCGAACGGCTGCAGGAGGATTGACGCGCTTGGCTCCGCCGCGCTACGCGATGGGAAACACGAGGAGATTTCGCCATGACCAGCGCCGCCTATGACGACAACAATATCTTCGCCAAGATCCTGCGCGGTGAAATCCCGTCACATCGCGTCTACGAGGACGACAAGACCGTTGTCTTCATGGATGTGATGCCGCAAGCGCCGGGCCATGTTCTGGTCCTTCCGAAGGCACCTTCCCGCAATATCTTCGATGCCGACCCCGCTTCCCTTTCCCATACGATCACCGTCGTCCAGAAAGTCGCCAATGCGGTCAAGGAAGCCTTCGACGCTGATGGTGTGTTCATCGCCCAGTTCAACGAGCCGGCGGCGGGCCAGACCGTTTTCCACCTGCATTTCCATGTCATCCCTCGGCACGAGGGCGTGGCGCTCAAGCCGCATTCTGGCAAGATGGAGGACGGCGCCGTGCTTGCCGCCAATGCAGAGAAGATCAAGGCGGAACTCGCGTAACGGAAACGCCAGCCCATTTTTCGAAATGCCAAGTTGCTTCATTGATTTAGGAGAAAACCATGATCCGCCACACTGTTGCGTTCCGCCTCAAGCACCCTGCCGGATCCGCTGAAGAGAAGGCTTTCCTGGGAGAGGCGCTGACGCTCAGGCAGATCCCGAGTGTCAGAAATTTCGAGCAACTGCGCCAGACGAGCCCGAAGAACGATTTCACTTTCGGCTTCTCGATGGAGTTCGACGATCAGGCTGGCTACGACGCCTATAACGTCCACCCGCTGCATGTGGCCTTCGTGCGCGATCGCTGGGTGCCCGAGGTCGCGGATTTCCTCGAGATCGACTACGCGAAGCTCTGAACATTCCGCTAAAAACAACAAAGGCCGCTTCTCAGCGGCCTTTGTTTATTATCAGTCCCGAAGCTTACTTCTTGCGCGGAACCTTCGGAACCGTCGAGCCCTTCTTGGGAGCGTCGCGGACTTCAGGCTCAGGCTGCGGCACGGTCTTCGCCTTCGTCTTCTTGACCGGCTTGGTCTTCAGCTCGCCATCATCCTCGTCGATCGCTTCCGGATGAACCAGTTCGGCTTCCGGCTTCGGCTTGATGGGCGCCGTTTCCGGAATGGCTTCCAGAATGAGGCCGGGTTTGCCGTCTTCCTTCGTGCCGACGGTGACATTGACGACGCCACCCTTCTTCAGCTTGCCGAAGAGGATTTCGTTCGCCAGCGGCTTCTTGATGGCATCCTGGATCACGCGGGCAAGCGGGCGGGCGCCCATCTTCTCGTCGTAACCCTTTTCCGACAGCCAGGCGATCGCATCCTCGTGCAGGTCGAAGGTGACGTTGCGTTCGGAGAGCTGAGCTTCCAGCTGCATGATGAACTTCTGCACGACCTTGTGAATGACGGCCGTCGGCAGCGGCGCGAACGGGATGATCGCGTCGAGGCGGTTGCGGAATTCCGGCGTGAACAGGCGGGTCAGCGCCTCTTCGTCTTCGCCGGTACGCTTGGACGAACCGAAACCGATCGCGGCCTTGGCCATTTCCGAAGCGCCCGCGTTGGTCGTCATGATCAGAACGACGTTGCGGAAGTCGATCTTCTTGCCGTTATGGTCGGTCAGCGTGCCGTGGTCCATGACCTGCAAGAGGATATTGTAGATATCCGGATGGGCCTTTTCGATTTCGTCGAGCAGGACCACGCAATGCGGATGCTGGTCGACGCCATCGGTCAGAAGGCCGCCCTGATCAAAACCGACATAGCCGGGAGGCGCACCGAGCAGTCGGGAAACCGTATGCCGCTCCATATATTCCGACATGTCGAAGCGCAGCATCTCAACGCCCAGCGAGGCGGCAAGCTGCTTGGCGACTTCCGTCTTGCCGACACCCGTGGGGCCGGAGAAGACGTAAGCACCGATCGGCTTGTTCGGCTCGCGCAGGCCGGCACGTGCCAGCTTGATCGAGGTGGACAGGGCTTCGATCGCCGTATCCTGACCATAGACCACCGAGCGCAGTTCCTGCTCGAGATTGGCAAGAACGGCTTCGTCGTCCTTCGAGACGGTCTTCGCCGGGATGCGGGCCATCGTCGCAATCGTCGCTTCGATCTCCTTTTCGGTGATCAGCTTGCGGCGCTTTGACGGCGGCAGCAGCATCTGGGCCGCACCGGTCTCATCGATGACGTCGATCGCCTTATCCGGCAGCTTGCGGTCCGAGATGTAACGGGCCGACAGTTCGACAGCCGTCTTGATCGCCTCGTTCGAGTAGCGCAGGTGGTGGTATTCTTCGAAATAGGGCTTCAGACCCTTCATGATCTCGATCGCATCATCGATCGACGGCTCGTTGACGTCGATCTTCTGGAAGCGACGGACCAGAGCCCGATCCTTCTCGAAGAACTGGCGATATTCCTTGTAGGTGGTCGAACCGATGCAGCGGATCGCTCCCGAAGACAGGGCGGGCTTCAAGAGGTTCGAGGCATCCATGGCGCCGCCCGACGTTGCACCCGCACCGATGACGGTGTGGATTTCGTCGATGAAGAGCACAGCGCCCGGATATTCTTCCAGTTCCTTGACAACCTGCTTCAGGCGCTCTTCGAAGTCGCCGCGATACCGTGTACCGGCAAGCAGCGTGCCCATGTCGAGCGAGAAGATGGTGGCGTCAGCCAGTGCTTCCGGCACCTTGCCTTCGACGATGCGCTTGGCGAGGCCTTCAGCAATGGCAGTCTTGCCGACGCCGGGATCCCCGACATAGAGCGGGTTGTTCTTGGAGCGGCGGCACAGGATCTGGATGGTCCGGTTGACCTCGGCGTGACGGCCGATCAGCGGGTCGATCTTGCCACCCTTGGCCTTCTCGTTGAGGTTCACGCAGTAAGCCTTCAGGGCGTCCTGCTGCTTCTTCGGCCCGCCTTCTTCCTCATTGCCGCCGCGTGCGGTCGGCTTGGATTCGGACTCATCCTCAGCGCCGCGCGGCGGCCGGTTCTCGGATGCGCCGGGGCGCTTGCCGATCCCATGAGAGATGTAATTGACGGCGTCGTAGCGGGTCATTTCCTGCTCCTGCAGGAAATAGGCAGCATGGCTTTCGCGCTCGGCGAAGATCGCAACCAGCACGTTGGCGCCGGTTACTTCCTCGCGGCCCGAAGACTGGACATGGATCACCGCACGCTGAATGACGCGCTGGAAGCCGGAGGTCGGCTTGGAGTCCTCGTCATAACCGGTGACCAGGTTGGAGAGTTCGTTATCGACATATTCCAGGAGCGTTTTACGGAGCGCGTCGAGGTCGACATTGCAGGCACCCATGACCGCAGCCGCATCGGCATCGTCGATCAGGGCGAGCAGCAGATGCTCGAGCGTCGCATATTCATGATGCCGCTCGTTGGCAAAGGTCAGTGCCTGATGGAGCGCCTTCTCAAGACTAGGCGAAAATGTTGGCACGTTCAGTTCCTCACTTCTTTTCCATGACGCATTGCAGCGGATGCTGATGCTGCCGGGCAAAGTCCATCACCTGGCTCACCTTGGTCTCCGCTACCTCGTATGTGAATATTCCGCATTCGCCGACGCCATGGTTATGGACATGCAACATGATGCGGGTGGCACTTTCCCGATCCTTTTGAAAAAAACGCTCCAGGATATGGATGACGAATTCCATTGGGGTGTAGTCGTCATTCAAAAGCAGTACGCGATAAACGTTGGGCTTCTTGGTCTTCGGCTTGGTGCGCGTGATGACCGAGGTTCGATTTCCGTTGTCCCCGTTCCTTTCGCTGTCGTTCTGCATCCGGATCGGTTTGGCGATCATTTTCATTCATTCCTCAATCAATCCGGCGAGCAGCATGGGAGGGGTGCTTTCCCGCCGAATATCTGAAACACTAAGGTAGTTCATAATAGAGCGATTTTAAGCCCCTTGTTTCCGACTGCAATCACAATTCCGCAGGACTTGACGCAAAGGCCAAAAAAGTCTGCGTAAAAACCGGAGCATGCTTCGGGAAACAAAAAAGACCGGCCGCAAATGCGGTGCCGGTCTTTGATTTTCAATAGGTGGGGCGCGATGCGCCACCGATTTATGCGGCGGCAGGGGTTACCGGAGAGGCTTTCGAGACCTTGGCGGCAGCGGCAGCCATCGGCGTCTCGTAGGGCTTATAAGCATTTTTGGCGAGGTCGGCATACATTTCGCCGAGCCTGGTCGCCTCAGTGATGAAAGCCTCATAGGAAGACTTCGCATAACTGGTCTGCAATTCGAAGGCCGCCTCGAAGCTCTTTACGCCCGACAGCGTCTCGAAATGGGTGACGGCATCCTGAAAGGACTTCTTGGAATATTCGGCCGCCTCAGAGGCGATTGCCTGAAAACCCTTGGCGGTATCGGAATAGCTCTTGAGCACCGAGTCCACGGTTTCCTTGCTCTTCCGGTTCGCATCGTCGAAATTGAACATGACCATCCTCCAATTGGCTGTTGCAGGCAGAGGGTAGCTGCAGCGCACAAAGAGTCAAGTAGTCTTGTGCATTGCAAAACATCCAGTGGTTGCAGTCAGTATTCACGCCAGAGACCGAATTTTTGGGCACGTCCGTCTTTTATTGATTTTGCTAAAATATATCAGCCGCATGCAACCGCAGGGTTAGCAGAAATTTTGGCGAATACGCCCATTTGGCGGCGGCCGTCCAACAAAAAAGCCGCGCATCGCCCGGCGATGCGCGGCTTTTGATCAACGTGACGTTCGATCAGAGATCTACGTCGAGAATTGCCATCGAGAAATTGTAGGAACGGTCGCCGTCCTCGTCGTCGATGTAGATGACGCCCAGAAATTCTTCGCCAATATAGACTTCCGCGGAGTCGTTCTTGCGCGGGCGCGCCTTCACCACGATCTGCGGATTCAGCGTGCGTTTGAAATAGGCGTCGAGCTTCTTGATTTCTTCTGGCTTCACTCTCTCATCTCCGTAAGCGATCTCGGTTGGCCGCTTCTTGCACAGGTAAAGCGGCGCTGTAAAGGTCGCGAGATCCTGTTAGCAATGACTGTCCCTGCCAGGATCTAGGCGCTTTTCCGCATTTTTCCAATGAAGGCTCAGATATCTGCGCCGATAACCTGATCCATGACACGTGCCGGCTCCGAGCAGCCTGCCTCGCCGACGACCTTGGCGGGCACACCGGCCACTGTCGTCTTGGGCGGTACCGGCTTGAGCACGACCGACCCGGCGGCAACACGCGAACAGAAGCCAATCTCGATATTGCCGAGAATCTTGGCACCCGCGCCGATCATCACGCCCGTTCCGATCTTCGGGTGGCGGTCGGCGCCCTCCTTGCCGGTGCCACCGAGTGTGACGCCGTGCAGAATGGAGACGTTGTCGCCGATGACAGCCGTTTCGCCGACCACGAGGCCGGTCGCATGGTCGAGGAAGATACCCTTGCCGATGCGGGCGGCCGGATTGATGTCCGTCTGGAAGACACTGGAGGAGCGGCTCTGCAGATAAAGCGCGAAATCGCGACGGCCGCGGTTCAGCAGCCAATGCGCCAGCCGGTGCGTCTGCAGGGCGTGGAAGCCCTTGAAGTAGAGGACGGCTTCCATGAAACGCAGGCAGGCGGGGTCGCGATCATAGACTGCCTGAATATCCACGCGCAGGATCGAGCTCCATTCCGGCCAGTCGTCGAGCATTTCCTCAAAAGTCTGGCGCAGCAGGTTTGCCTGCATGTCGGGATGGTCGAGGCGCTCGCAGATGCGATGGATGACACATTCTTCAAGCGAGCGATGGTTGATGGCCGTCGAATAGAGGAAAGCCGCCAGCACCGGATCGCTTTCCGCCGCAAGGCGCGCTTCTTCTCGCAGACTGTCCCAGATAGGATCCATCACTTTCAGCGGATGGGCTGCGTCCAGCGTGCGGATATCCGTCTTAGCGACCATTTCCGGCCTCCTCATTTCCCGTTGGGATGCGATTATATAGAGGAAAACGCCGATAACATAAATGGGTGCCGGGGGCACACCGATTCAACGCTTTTTCCTGGAGATCACGTTTATGTCACCCGCTGGCGACATCAGCCGACAGCAACCTTTGCATAGAATTCCAGCACGGCTTTTTTGAACACCCGGTCACCCACGGCGAGCATGTGGTCGCGACCGGGGATATCCAGCGCTTCGGCGTCGGGCATCAGCGCCGCGAGCTCCTGGGGGGAACCAGCAATATCGTCCTTGGTTCCGACCCCGATCAGGGTGGGCGCGTCGATCTTGCCCATGTCAGCGCGGGCGACAAGATCACGCGAACCCTTGATGCAGGCGGCAAGCGCCTCGCGGTCACTCTTCGTCTGGTCGGCAAAAGCACGGAACATCTGGCCACGTGGGTGGGTGACATCGGCCAGAGAAGGGGCAAGCAGTGCATCGGCGATCGGATCCCAGTCGCCCACTCCGTCGGTCATGCCGATACCGAGGCCGCCGAGTACCAGCGAGCGGACGCGGTTCGGATGGGCAAGTGCGGCAAAGACGGAGATGCGGGCGCCCATGGAGTAGCCCATCAGATTGGCCTCGGGGATACCGAGATGATCAAGCAGAGCGATCGCATCGCCCGCCATGAACCACGGCCTGTAAGCTTCGGCATTGCGCGGCTTGTCGCTGGCGCCATGACCTCGGTTGTCGATGGCGATGACACGATAGCCGGCATCACCCAGCGTCTTCAGCCAGCCCGGATGAACCCAATTGACGTTGGCTGATGAGGCGAAACCATGAATCAGCAGCACCGGCGGGCCGGAGGGATCGCCCTCATCAAAGAAAGCGAGTTTCAATCCATCATGCGTGAAGCTTGAAAATGCAGGCGTATTCAGGTTCATCGGGCCGTCCTTATTTGGCGCGACCATAGTCGAGTGCCCCCCAAGCGGGAAGCCAAAAACTCGCAGGGGAGCCATGCTTTGGCACTACACTTTTGTTTCGAAGGCCTATAAGGTCCGCGCAGAATTCAAAGCATTCGGAGACAGACATGGCCGGCCACAGCATTCCCCACTTCCAGAACGACGGCGGTCACCGCGTTATCGAAGTCGGCGTCAAGGAATTCATGTGCACCGGCGCATCCGTTCCCTTCGATCATCCGCATATCTTCATCGATATGGGCGACGACAATGAGAAGGTCTGCTCCTACTGCTCGACCCTCTATCGGTACAACGCCTCGCTGAAATCCAACCAGACCAACCCGCCGGGCTGCGTCTTTCACGTCAAGGCGGCGTAATTTCCCTCTTCTATAGATCGGATATCCCATGCCGGTCGAACATGCCGCCATCATCGGCGCCGGAATTGCGGGGCTAACAGCCGCTCTGGCGCTTGCGCGACGGGGCATCAGCTCGGATATTTTCGAACAGGCGACCCAACTTGCAGAGGTGGGTGCCGGCCTGCAAATCTCTCCCAATGCATCGCGCGTGCTTGCCGAGCTCGGTGTTCTCGACGAGCTGACCGGCGTCTGGCTCGAGCCGCAATCCATCCGGTTGATTTCGGGTAGTTCGCTGCGCGAACTCGCTGCGGTTCCTGCCGGGAGCTTCGCCAGGAATCGCTGGGGAGCACCATACGGCGTCCTGCACCGCAAGACGCTTCAGAAGGCGCTTCTGGATGCTGTTGGCATCAATCCGCTCTGTACGCTCCATTTGGGAACGCGCTTCGAGTCGGATCTGCCGCAGGGCCAGCGTCCGGCCGATGTCGTCATCGGCGCTGATGGGGTCTGGTCGAGGTTGAGGCAGGCAATACCAGGCGCCCCTGCCCCGCAATTCTCGGGAAATGTCGCCTTTCGCTTTACCATCGCAGAAGGAGAGGCACCCGGGTTTCTCGATCCTACCAGCGTCTCGGCCCTGCTCGGCTCATCGGCGCATATGGTCTGCTATCCGCTGAAGGAAACCGGCGGCTTCAACATGGTGGCGATCACCGCCGGCAATATTTTACCGCAGGCCTGGCAAGGCGAACCGACACAGGGTCAGATCGAGTTTCTCCGGTCACGCTTCCGCCGCTGGCATCCGTCTGTTACCGGCTTGCTCGGACGGCACAGCGACATCACTTTTTGGCCACTGTTCGAAGCGACGCCGGGCAAATGGCAGGACGGGAACAAGACCGTGCTGATCGGCGATGCCGCACATGCCATGATGCCCTTTGCGGCCCAAGGCGCAGCAATGGCAATAGAGGATGCATTCGAGCTCGCAGCCTTCCTCGCAACCCGCCCGGTTTCCGAAGCCATCCCGCTCTTCGAACGGCATCGAACGCCCCGCATCGCCAAGCTGCGTCAGCGCGGCGCCTTCAACCGTTTTGCCTATCATGCAAGCGGACCGATCCGGCTCGGCCGGGATATTGTCCTGTCGCTGAAACCGCCGCAAAGCCTCGCGGCGGATCTCGACTGGATTTACGGCTACCGCCCTGTCGGCTGATCCGACAGCGGTTGATCAGACGGCGTTTGCCGCCGCAAAACCGCGCTCGATGTCAGCCTTGAGATCAACGATATCCTCAAGACCGATCTGCAGGCGAATGACGGGGCCTTCGACCGGTGCCTTGGCGATCTTGCGGTCAGAGAGATTGACCAGCACGGCGAGACTTTCATAGCCGCCCCAGGAATAGCCGAGCCCAAAATAGGAGAGTGCATCGAGGAAGGCATGCGCCTTCGGCTTTGCCTTCTGCGGATCATTGACATCAAGCACGAAGGAGAAGATGCCACTGGCACCCTTGAAGTCACGTTTCCAGATATGGTGCGACGGGAAGCTCGGCAGAGCCGGGTGCAGGACGCGGGCAACCTCCTCGCGGTTTTCGAGCCACGTGGCGATCGAAAGCGCGCTTTCGTAGTGGCGCTCCAGCCGGATGCCCATCGTGCGCAGGCCGCGCAGGATCTGATAGGAATCGTCGGGCGCGCCGCAAAGGCCGAGCGTGCCATGCGTCTCGATCAGCCTCGGCCAGTGCTCGGCATTGGCTGAAATCGTTCCCATCAGGATGTCGGAATGGCCCGACGGATATTTGGTAGAGGCATGGATGGACACATCGACGCCGAAGTCCAGCGGCCGGAAGTACAGAGGCGTGGCCCAGGTGTTATCCATCAGGACCACGGCGCGGTGCTTGTGCGCCACAGCCGCAATGGCCGGGATATCCTGCATCTCGAAGGTGTTGGAACCAGGGGCTTCGGTCAGCACGACCGTGGTGTTCGGCTTGAAGAGCGCTTCGATGCCCGCCTCGATCGCCGGGTCGAAGTAGTCGACTTCGACACCCATGCGCTTAAGGACAGTATCGCAGAAATGGCGAGTGGGACCGTATACGGAGTCGACAATAAGGACGTGATCGCCTGCCGCTACATAGGCAAGGATAGCGACAGTGACGGCGGCGAGGCCGGAAGGCACAAGCACAGTTCCGGCCGAACCTTCGAGCGCATTGATTGCCTCGACAAGGGCGTCGGTCGTCGGCGTCCCGCGGGTGCCGTAAGTGTATTTCTTGTTGCGCGTCTCCATGGACTTGGCATCGGGAAAGAGCACGGTGGATGCACGCACCACAGGCGGGTTGACGAAGCCATGATAGTCGCTGGGATCATAGCCGATATGGGAAAGACGGGTATTGATGCCGGCGCCCGGCAGGAGACTGTCTAGATCTTTCATTTGGGAAATGGCCTTCTGGCGAGGGTATGCGAAGCCCGAACTTTTGAACCCCGTCGCCATCAGGGTCAACCCCTACAACTTGACGTGATCGTCTCGCCTTGCGAAGCCGCCGACGTTTGACCTCGCGATTTTAGCGCCATTTTTCCTCACCTTGGCGCCCAATTTCTAGCCAAATGCCCATGCGTACAGCGTAATCTGTCAAAATGCTGAAATTTGCCGCAATTATTGGCCGCGACACTTGACCATAGTGACATTTGCGACTGTGATAGACCCACTCGCGCCGGGAGGGTTGCGGGAAACGGGGAGGCACACGGGCAATTTCAATTCGGCCGCTCCCCAATATGATAAAATATAAGACAACGGAAAAAAGGTTGGGAAAAATGAAGTACAAGCTCCTGTCCGCAGCTGTCGGCGCAGCAGTTTTCGCTCTTGGCGCTTCGGCCGCTTCGGCCACAACTCTCGGAGACGTAAAGGCAAAAGGCTTTGTTCAGTGCGGCGTCAACACCGGTCTTGCCGGCTTTGCTGCTCCTGACGCGTCCGGCAACTGGTCGGGCTTCGACGTCGACTTCTGCCGCGCGGTTTCCGCTGCGGTCTTCGGCGATCCCAACAAGGTGAAGTTCACCCCCCTCAGCGCCGCCAACCGCTTCCCTGCCCTGCAGTCCGGCGAAGTCGACGTGCTCGCCCGCAACACGACCTGGACCATCAACCGCGATACCGCGCTCGGCCTGAACTTCCGCTTCGTCAACTATTATGACGGCCAGGGCTTCATGGTTCGCAAGAGCCTGAACGTGAAGTCGGCGCTCGAACTTTCCGGTGCATCGGTTTGCGTTCAGTCGGGCACCACGACCGAGCTCAACCTCGCCGACTATTTCAAGGCCAACAACCTGCAGTACAATCCGGTGGTCTTCGAGAAGCTTGACGAAGTCAACGCTGCCTATGACTCCGGCCGTTGCGACGTCTACACGACTGACCAGTCGGGTCTCTACTCACTGCGTCTGACGCTGAAGAACCCCGACGAGCACATGATCCTGCCGGAAATCATCTCCAAGGAGCCGCTTGCTCCGGCCGTTCGCCAGGGTGACGACCAGTGGTTCGATGTTGTCAGCTGGGTCGGCTATGCGATGGTCAATGCCGAAGAATTCGGCATCACGCAGGCCAATGTCGACGAGATGAAGAACTCGCCGAACCCGGATATCAAGCGCTTCCTCGGCGTGGAAGCCGATACGAAGATCGGTACCGACCTCGGCCTGACCAATGACTGGGCCTATAACGTCGTCAAGAATGTCGGCAACTATGGCGAAGTCTTCGAAAAGAACATCGGCCAGGGCAGCCCGCTGAAGATCGCACGCGGCCTTAACGCTCTCTGGAACAAGGGCGGCATTCAGTACGCTCCGCCGGTTCGCTAATCGGCCTCAGGCATGAAAAGCCGGAAAGGCGGGAAACCGCCTTTCCTCATCCTCCTATAAAAAAGCTCCGAAAAGGGGCGCATAACGTGGGGAATTGGCCAGGCATGACGCATCAAGTTGCGGATTCATCGTCTTTGACTCGGAGCGGCTGGAGCTTCCAGTCTGCCCTCTATGACCCGACAATTCGGGGCATCTTCTTCCAAGCTCTTACCATTGTCTTGCTGGTCGCACTGATCTGGTCGATTGCTCACAATACGGCAGTCAATCTGGCGCGCGCCAATATCGCATCGGGTTTCGGATTTCTAAACGGTCGCGCCGGCTTCGAAGTCGGCCAGTCGCTGATCCCTTATTCCAGTGATTCGACCTATGGCCGTGCGCTGCTCGTCGGCCTTCTGAATACTATCCTGATCGCCGTTACCGGCATCATCACCGCGACCATCATCGGTTTCATCATCGGTATCGGCCGCTTGTCGCGGAACTGGCTGATTGCAAAGCTCTGCACAGTCTATGTGGAAGTCTTCCGCAACATCCCGCCGCTGCTGGTAATCTTCTTCTGGTACTCGGGCGTTCTGGCGATCCTGCCCAACGCCCGTGACTCGCTGCATCTGCCGCTCGGATCATATCTGAACAATCGCGGCCTCGCCTTCCCCAAGCCGATCTTCGGCGACGGTTTCTGGCTGGTCGGCATTGCTTTCCTGGTCGCGATCATCGCCGCCATCGTCACCGCCCGGTGGGCGCATCGCCGGCAAGCGGCGACGGGCCAGCCCTTCCACACGATCTGGGTCTCGGTCGGCTTCATCGTCGGCCTGCCGCTCCTTGCCTTCCTCATCGCAGGTGCGCCGCTTTCCTTCGATTTCCCGGTCGCCGGCAAATTCAATTTGACGGGCGGTTCGGTGGTCGGCCCGGAATTCATGTCGCTATTCCTGGCGCTTTCCTTCTATACGGCTGCCTTCATCGCCGAGATCGTGCGCTCGGGCATTCGTGGCGTGCCAAAAGGGCAGACGGAGGCGGCGGCGGCACTCGGCCTGCATCCCTCAGCAATCACCCGCCTGGTGGTCATTCCGCAGGCTTTCCGCATCATCATTCCGCCGCTGAGCAGCCAGTATCTGAACCTCACCAAGAACTCGTCGCTGGCGATTGCCATCGGTTTTGCCGATCTCGTCGCCGTCGGCAGCACGACCCTCAACCAGACCGGTCAGTCGGTCGAAGTGATCCTGATCTGGGCAGTGATCTACCTCAGCCTCAGCATCCTCACCTCGCTGCTGATGAACTGGTTCAATGCCAAGATGGCCCTGGTGGAGAGGTAAGATGAGCAATAGTTTTGTCAGAACCACCATGCTGGCGCAGGAGCCGCCACCATCCGGAGAAAAGGGCGCCGGAGCCTGGATACGCCGCAACCTGCTTGCGACACCCAAGGATATCGTCCTCACCCTTCTGGCAGTGACCTTCCTCGCCTGGGCGTTGCCGCATGCCATCGACTGGCTGTTCGTACAGGCGGTCTGGACAGGCCCGGACCGCACCTTCTGTGCCACGACAGTTCAGGGCGGCATTCAGCCGGACGGGTGGAGCGGTGCCTGCTGGGCCTTTGTCAATGCCAAGTTCGACCAGTTCATCTACGGGCGCTACCCGCTCGACGAGCGCTGGCGCCCGACGCTGGTCGGCATTCTCTTCGTGCTCTTGCTCGTGCCGATGCTTATTCCATCAGTGCCGCGCAAAGGCCTGAATGCGGTCCTGCTCTTCATCGTACTGCCGGTCATCTCCTTCGTCCTGCTGTACGGCGGGTTCGGCCTCGAGGTCGTCGACACGCCGCTCTGGGGCGGACTGATGGTGACGCTGGTGCTCTCGTTTGTCGGCATCGTCGTCTCCTTCCCGGTCGGCATTCTCCTGGCTCTCGGCAGGCGCTCGCATATGCCTGTCATCCGCATGGTGAGCATCATCTTCATCGAGGTCGTGCGTGGAGTGCCGCTGATCACGGTGCTCTTCATGGCAAGCGTCGTGCTGCCGCTCTTCCTGCCGGCAGGCTGGACAGTGGACAAACTGCTGCGCGCGATCGTGGGTGTATCGATCTTTGCCTCCGCCTATATGGCCGAGGTCATTCGCGGCGGCCTGCAGGCAATCCCGAAGGGCCAGTTCGAGGGCGCCGATTCACTCGGCCTTGGCTACTGGCAGAAGATGCGGCTGATCATCATGCCGCAGGCGATCAAGCTGGTGATCCCCGGCATCGTCAACACCTTCATCGGCATGTTCAAGGATACGTCACTGGTATCGATCATCAGCATGTTCGATCTGCTTGGCATCGTTCGCCTCAACTTCACCGACGCCAATTGGGCAACCGCCGTAACGCCGCTGTCCGGGTTGATTTTCGCCGGCTTCACCTTCTGGCTTTTCTGCTTCGGCATGTCACGCTATTCAGCATTCATGGAACGTCATCTCGACACCGGCCACAAACGATAAAAAGAGGAACAAGCAATGGCAGAAGCCCAATCAAAAAAGATGACCGTGTCGGCGACCGATGTTGCCGTCGAGATCATCAATATGAACAAGTGGTACGGTGACTTCCACGTTCTTCGCGATATCAACCTCAAGGTCATGCGCGGCGAGCGCATCGTCATCGCCGGCCCTTCCGGTTCCGGCAAGTCGACGATGATCCGCTGTATCAACCGTCTGGAAGAACACCAGAAGGGTCAGATCATCGTCGATGGGACCGAGCTGACCAACGACCTCAAGAAGATCGACGAAGTGCGCCGCGAAGTCGGCATGGTATTCCAGCACTTCAACCTCTTTCCGCATCTGACGATCCTGGAAAATTGCACCCTGGCGCCGATCTGGGTGCGCAAGATGCCGAAGAAGCAGGCGGAAGAAATCGCCATGCACTTCCTGAGACGCGTCAAGATCCCGGAGCAGGCCAACAAATATCCGGGTCAGCTTTCGGGCGGCCAGCAGCAGCGCGTGGCGATTGCCCGCTCGCTCTGCATGAACCCGAAGATCATGCTGTTCGACGAGCCGACCTCGGCCCTCGATCCGGAAATGATCAAGGAAGTGCTGGATACGATGGTGGGCCTTGCCGAAGAAGGCATGACCATGCTCTGCGTCACCCACGAAATGGGCTTTGCGCGTCAGGTTGCGAACCGCGTGATCTTCATGGACCAGGGCCAGATCGTCGAGCAGAATTCACCGGCCGAATTCTTCGACAATCCGCAGCACGAGCGCACCAAGCTGTTCCTCAGCCAGATCCTGCATTAACAGGACCGATCTGAAATTATGTAAAACCCGCCGGTTGACGTGCCGGCGGGTTTTACATGCATTCTAGCGGGAGGCCGTGGAGCGCAGTAGGCCGCAAAGCCCTGCAAGGCCGGAATCATAGCCGCTGGAGACAGATATATCCCGGCAACGGATCAGCAGCTTACGCTGGTCATTGACCGGCATTTCACGAAATCGTTGAACGATAGCCGACTGGGTGCTGCCGCTCCCTGCGCCTGTGCCTGTGCCTGCGCCGCTACCATTACCAGCGCCTGAGGCTGCACCGGCACCGCCGAGTCCAAGACCGAGATTCAACCCGTTCGGGCCGAAAAGCGTAGATCCTGTTTCACCTCCACCGCCGATTCGGGCATTGACGTTTGCGCCCGTCCCCGAGCGCCCGAGCGCGCGGGCTTTGACGTCAGCGTTCAGTCCATTGCTTCCGCCGGCACCGAGATTGACATTGGCGTCGATGCCATCCCGACCACCGACGTCCGCATCCACGTGGGCTGCAACCCCGCGGCTGCCACCGACTGTCGCGTCTACGTCAGCATTGGCAACGCTGCTACCGCCGAGGGAGGCGTTGGCATCCGCATTGACGCCGTTGGCGCCGCCGGCGGAGGCGTTCGCGTTGGCATCCAGCCCACGCGAACTGGTTGACGCGCCGACATCAGCACTGATTCCTCCAACATTTGCGGAAACACCGAGATCGAGCGCTCGCGCAGCAGCGGCAGGCAGTGACAGGGCAATGCAGGCCGAGGCGAAAAGCGCAAGCGACCGTCTTTGAGAAATGCACTTCATGACTTCCTCCGTTTTTTGAGCCGGATAGTTCCGGCGATAAACCGAGGAACGCGCGTACCTTCGATCGAGCGAGCCAGCCGTAAGTGACGTAACCCGTTCGAATTAAACGCCGTAAGGTTGTGAATGTTTCAGGCAAGCATCTGGAAAGGCGGAATAGTTAGGGACCTCTAAAATTAATCTCATAGCCTGTTTCACAATGAGACACATACACCTTTCGGATGAGGGGCGACCGGCCTCTTCAGCCGGCCGCAATGCTCGCAGTTGTCCCTTTATGTCAGTTGCTACCGTCATTCGGGCGGGACTTGCGCGCTTCTGTGCTGCTGGAAGAAGCCGTTTTGCCATCAGGCTGCTGGCCGAAATAAGTTCCGCCAAGATGTCCTCCGGCACTGGTATTTTCTACCTGCCGCTCTGTTCGCTTGCGGATATCGTCAGCATTGGTCTTACTCATCCTAATCTCCATCGCTTGAAAAATGGACATCTGGACAACCGATGCGGGCCAATAGGGTTCCCTAAAAGACGACCGCGACAGCTTGGCATAGTCAGCTCCTGGAACCAAAATAACAGCAAAGACTTTCCTGCCTTGGTTATGACAAAGCCGACGCTATATCCTTCCTGCGATATCCATAGGAGATTGAGATGAAAAAGATACTCGCAACCACAATCGCTACAGCCGCACTGCTTCAGACCTTCGCCATGGGCGCCAGCGCCGCGGACATGGTACGGGCAAGCCCGGCTGTCGAACCGGATGTCAGCGGGGGCGTAAAGATCGGCTACCTCAGCTGCGATATCGGCGGCGGCGTCGGCTACCTGCTCGGCTCCTCCAAACAGATCGATTGCGTCTTCCAGCCGACAAGCAATGCCGAAGCGCCGGAGCACTATAGCGGCGCATTGCGCAAATTCGGCGTCGACCTTGGTTTCACGACGCGCGGCCGCCTCCTTTGGGCTGTCTTCGCCCCGACCGCCGGCTACCATCGCGGCTCGTTGGCCGGCCTCTACCAGGGCGCAACCGCTGAAGCGACGCTGGTTGGCGGCATCGGCACCAACGTTCTCTTCGGCGGTACGTCCGGCTCGATCCATCTTCAGGTCATCAGCGTCACCGGCCAGCTCGGCATCAATGTGGCTGCAACCGGCACTTCCATGACGTTGACGCCTGGCAGCTGAGACGGCGAAAAGGCTTAAAAAACAAGGCCGGCCGCGCATTCGACTGAGGTCGCGCGGCCGGCCTTGTTGTACCGGGCGATCAGCTTCTGGTATGGCGCGGACTTCTTGAGCGGCTTCTTCGGATCGAATTCGCCGTTCTCGACGCTCTCCTCGACGTCATCGATCATACGCACTTCCTTAGCGCGCTCAAGACGCGGTCCGATCGCGATTTTCGAATAGTGAAGCTCAAGCCGATCGGCGAGCCACTGGCGGTTTTCGAAACTGCGCTTGAAGCAGACACGGCGGATCATCCGTTCCAGATCTGGCGGATATGCACGCGGCAAACATTGCCCGGCCCCAGTGATAAGCAATCCTCTATTTGTCGGGTTGCTGCAAAGTCCTGAAAAAATCCTGCGTCTGCGCGTTTGAAGCGCTCTCGTAAGCCGCCCGAAGCGAATGGTAGTTTTGCTTCCAAGCATCATCACCTGGCACGAGACCAATTCGGTTGAACTTGTACTCATCACGCGCTCGCCTGATAGCCAACTTCGCGGTGTAGGCCGACGACCACTGATCCCCAAATTTATAGATCTGCTTCACACCCTCTATAATTGCAATTGCGAGCGTTATCAGCACACCGATTACTCCGAGCGCTGCGCCCGGGATTTTTAGCGCATCCGCCGCCGCGGACCCTGCAACGAAAACCGGCGCTAAAAGAGACAGAACCATCGTGGAAACGGTCAGTCTACGATGCCACTTTCCTGCTTTTTCGATTTGCTTGCGGTAGTAGTCGAGAGATTCAGAGATGATCCGCAGAAGCCGGTCTTCTTGCTCATCGTAACCAATCTGATCTGGCGTTAGTTTCGACGCCGGCACGGCAATCGGTGATAAGATTTGCGGTTCGCTCATATTGGCCCCTCTCGTTCAATTGGCGTTCCCCTGGTTCAATAAGGAAGCGCACAATCTGAGATTTGCCAATAGAAATGACACACTTCTTCTATCGCGCGGATTGCTGCTTATCCGCGCCATCGCCCGGAACCTTTTTCGTACCAAGCTTGTTGCTAGTGCATGATCAACACAGAGCAAAAAGCCAGCAAGGGCATGATCAAGTTCGTGCTGACGATTTTCGTCATCGCGATCATTGTCGCAGTGGCGTATCTGGTGCTTTTCACGCCGGGTCAGCCCGTTCCGTAGCACAGGGGTGGCCTAGAGTGGTGCAAAACGGCTCGAACAGGATTACGCCCCAGCCAGCCACACGACCGCATGACCTTCACATCTTGTATTGACTCACAACTTAGGCGACCTTCTCATAGCCTGATTTTTTCGCGGCTAACCCGGAGGTTGATTATGAGTATCAAGTCTCTTCTTGGATCTTCGCTTCTCTCATGTACGCTTGCTCTGGCTTCCTTTGTCTCACCGGTCGCGGTTCCCCGAGTAGCGAGCGCTCAGGTTATCGTCGGCTCCGGCACCAGCCTAAACCACGGACGAGGTATATCCTGCCCTCAGGGTGCGCGGCTGCTTCGTACGCGAGGCTTTCGCGGCGTCCGTCAGGTTAATTGCCGCGGCAGGTACTTTACCTATCGCGGAGTCCGCCGCGGGGTGAGCTACGAGATCAGCATACGTCAAAGAGATGGTCGTATCGTCGACCAGCGGCGCACGAGCCAACCGCGGTAACGCTTTCATGCCGGCCACCACCAATCGCGGCTACGACGAAGCCCGCCTCGGTACGTCTGCCTGTCATGGTCCTGCCTTCTGATCGGCTGAAAATTTTCGCGTGATGTGACCCAGGGCGCTCGGCATCCGCAGCAAGCAATGCAATTTTTGATTGCATTTCTGGGTGGAGGATTCGGGATGGGTGACAATTCGGCGGTGCCCCTGGCTTCAGGTGCAACGGCGCGCCGCGCTGGAAGAGCCTCTTCATCTCAGCGCGAGATGACGGTCTGTCATTTGTCTCCTGCCATGCCCTGAAGCCTTCGATGGCTCTGGCGTCGAGATTGCAAAAGCATTGCTTGCTGCTGCTGTTACCCCAAAGCGAACAGTCAAGGAAAGTGGTGTGCCAAGCCATTGAAAAGATGGCGACCCCTGCAGGACTCGAACCTGCGACCTGCTGCTTAGAAGGCAGCTGCTCTATCCAGTTGAGCTAAGGGGCCTCTGGATGCCGCCACGAACGGCACCAGCATTTCTGTGACCGAACCTCGGACGGATCAATGCGTCCAGGGCTGCGTGCGGGTATAGCGGAAATTATCCGGGTAAGCGACCACCTGGCGAACAGGATCCTTCGGCGGGATAACACGATATTCGACGCCGTTGCGCTTCGCGTAGGCTTCGGCGAGTTCCTGAGTTTCGAAGGTCAGCTTCACCTGCTGGCGCATGTCGCCTGAAGATGTGTAGCCCATGATCGGGTCGATCTTGCGCGGCTGCTCCTGATCGAATTCCAGCACCCAGAGGTGGGTCTTGGCCTTACCGGACTGCATTGCGGTCTTGGCCGGACGATAGATCTTAGCAGACATGACTGCGGCGCCTCCGATATGCGGGCATTTCCCGCCTTTCATAACTCGGCCAAGGGACAGGCCGCTTCCACACCGAAGATGGCAGGAAGAAGTGAATTTTGATTATCCGCGAATCCCCGTTTTTTCAAGGGAAAAGCGCCATTGCCACAGCACTGACTGAGCAACGAAACCGAATGTCTCGTGGCGCGTTTATTGGATAGAGCGCTTGAGCGCAGCCCTTGTTCGCAGCCGGGTGTGGATAAGCGAGCAATCTTGTCACACGATCCGCAATGTTTCGGATTGTTGCATGTTTTGATCGCTTTCTAATTGTTATGACCGGCGGAGGCGACTAGGGTGCCTACCAACCGTTGTGACACGGGTGCGAGCTATGAGAACCTCTGCAGAATTTCATGCCATCATGATCGGAGCTACCATCACTGCGTTTTTCTATGCAGTGATCAGCTATGCTCAGTATGTCGGCCTGCTTGCTCAGGGCTGAATAACGGCACGCCTGAATAGGCGTGCTTCGCGACCTCGATGACATCGTCACGATCTACCCAAGTGCGAACTCGCGAGCAAGATCGGGCCTGTCCCCATCAGGCATCGGTCAGATGCGAGACTGCCTCAAATTGCGGAAAATATTGGGAGAATAATGGTCGGAGTGGAGAGATTCGAACTCCCGACCCTCTGGTCCCAAACCAGATGCGCTACCAGACTGCGCTACACTCCGAGCCGTTGATGGCAGCGGGAATACACGCTTCCCCCTGCCCTAGCAACCCCATAAATCCACCGGACCCGGCAGATTTCACAGGCTTACTTCGCCTTTTTCGTTATCGTGGCGCTGACGAGGCGATCGCCGGGGCGGATATTGAGCTTGCGGGCGACGCCGGCATTCACCTCGACCACATAGCGCACCTCCCCCATCGAATCGATGATGTCGCGGGAATAGGGCGTGGCGTCTTCCTTGATATGGGTGATCACGCCCCTGTCGTCTGCAAAGAGCATGTCGAGCGGCAGGACGGTATTTTCCATCCACATGGTCACGCGCCGCGATACGCCGAAATCGAAGATCATGCCGGCGTTTTCCGCCATCGACTTGCGGAACATCAGGCCGTAGGCGCGCTGGTCGCCGGTGGCGGCGATCTCCACGGTGAAGTGCAGCATCTTGCCGGCGGCCGTCTGGATGATCAGCGGTTCTTTGTCGAAGCGCATGTCCTGCTGCGCGAATGCCGGCAGGGCGGCGATGAAAAAAAGCGCCATGAAGGCGCTTCTCATCATCTCAACAGAAAACAGGCTGCGCATCAGTGAGACCGGCCAACCGGGCTCGGAACGTCAGGATGGATCTCGGCGGCCATCAGGCCCTTCTCGCCGTCGCCGAAACGCACGAGCACCACCTGGCCGGGGCGCAGTTCGGTCAGGCCGAAGCGGCGCAGCGTTTCCATATGCACGAAGATGTCTTCCGTACCCTCGCCGCGGGTCAGGAAACCGAAGCCCTTGGTGCGGTTGAACCACTTCACCAGAGCGCGCTCGAGGCCGCTCGTTGCCGTGACCTGCACGTGGGTGCGAACCGGCGGCAGCTGCGACGGATGGACCGCAGTCGACTGATCCATGGAAAGGATCTTGAAAGCCTGGTAGCCACGTTCGCGACGCTGGATGAGCGCGACGATGCGGGTGCCCTCAAGGATGGTCTGGTAGCCATCGCGGCGCAGGCAGGTCACGTGCAGCAGTACATCCTGCATGCCATTGTCTGGTACGATGAAGCCAAAGCCCTTGGCCACGTCGAACCATTTCACCACGCCGGTGATTTCAACGAGGTCAACCGGTTCCGCCGACAACTCTTCAATGTCGGTGAAGCCATTCGATGAAATCCTGTCAGCCATGTCGCCAGCCCCTCAATACGCGTCACACTGTTACGGTTAACTGATTCTTGAAATCAAGATTAACATCTTGGTAACGGATAAGCGCAAGTCCTAGTTTTCGGTTATTCCCAACTGTACATTTTATCGAGATGACTTGCCCGAAGCTGGTGTCTGTTACTCCAGATGGGCTAGCCTAAATAGAGAGAGGAAACACAATGCGTTATCTCCACACCATGGTTCGCGTCAAAGACCTCGACGCTTCCCTCCATTTTTACACTACACTCTTCGGACTCGAGGAAATCCGCCGCCATGAGAACGAGAAGGGCCGCTTCACGCTCGTTTTCCTGGCCGCTCGCGATGATCTCGACCGCGCCCGCAGCGAGAAAGCCCCCTGTCTGGAGCTCACTTATAACTGGGACACGGAAGATTATACCGGAGGACGCAATTTCGGTCACCTCGCCTATGAGGTGGATGACATCTACGCGATCTGCCAGAAGTTGATGGATAATGGTATTACGATTAACCGCCCCCCGCGCGACGGCAACATGGCCTTCGTACGCTCGCCCGACGGCATCTCGATAGAGATCCTGCAGAAGGGCGAAAAACTGGCCCCGGCCGAACCCTGGCTGTCCATGGGCAATACCGGCGCCTGGTAAGCCGAGCCAAGCTGCGGGCAAGCTTCACAAGGCACTCTCCGGCCCAATCGTAACGGAAGCGCGCTTTCGAGCGCCTTCCGCATTCACCGGAGATTTCTCGGTTGACCAGAAACAACAAGATTGCCCCTCCGAGCCGGCAGGCTATCGGAGCTTTGTTGATCGCCGGCTCCATCCTGGCGCTTTCCGGATGCGTCTCCGACAAGAAGGCGCTTGATTCGGCCGCCGTCGCCACACCGGCTGCGGAGGGACAGCCGGCACCACGGCTTGCAGCGGCAATGCCTGCCGCATCGTCCCCCGCGCCGAAACAGCTCTATCGCGATCCGATGCTGACCAATGTTTCCGGCGTCAATCCGCAGGCAGCAGTGCAGGATCCGAATGCGGCAACGGCTGCGGCACCCGTCGATCCGTCAATGCAACAGCAGCAGCAACCGGCCAATATCGGTGGTCTGGTCATGCAGTCGACGCGAATCAACGCGCAGGCAATGAGCATCTTCTCCGATCGCCAGCAGCCGCCGCAGAACAATTCGACCTCGACGATCATCCAGCCGCAGGGTGGGAACGCCTATGCGCCACTGAACGCCGGCCCAAGATCAAGCGTGTTCAGCGCGCCGCCCGAGCCGCAACAGGGCGAGATGCTGCCACAGCAATCATCGCAGAATACCAGCACGAAGATCGCGCCCGTGCAGACCGCCTCGCTTGCCGGCGGAAACATTCCGGGATCGACCATGAATGCGCTCTACAGCGCGCCGAAGCAGAACCTGCTCAGCAGCCTTTCCGGGCTTTTGCAGAAGGCATCGCTGCCCGGGATGACGCGCGTCGCGCCAAACGGCCTGCATGTGCAGAACGACAGCGTCCAGGTCGGCTGTTTCAAGCCTGATCTCATGCGGGTCATCAAGACAGTCGAGACCCACTTCGGCAAGCCAGTCGTTGTCACATCGGGTTACCGCGACCCGAAGCATAACCGTGAAGTCGGGGGCGCCGAAGAATCGATGCACAAGAGCTGCGAAGCTGCCGACATCCAGATCGACGGCATCAGCAAATGGGATATCGCCCAATATATCCGGTCGCTCCCGAACCGCGGCGGCGTCGGCACCTATTGCCATACGGATTCGGTCCACCTGGACACGGGCAATGCCCGCGACTGGAACTGGGGTTGCGGCCGCAAGAGCGCGCCGATCGCTTCTGCAAGAGCGATCTGACCTTCGATCTCTGAAAGCCTGACGTTGAGTGAAGCGGCCGGAACCCGATTCCGGCTCCCGCTGCAGCTCTTTGATTCGGCTGCAATAATCTACATTTTCCACATGCGGATACGGCCTGTCATTTTTTTGAAAAATTTCGAATTTGCCGCTTGCGGGATCGAAAGTGCCTGACTATAAGGGCGCCACCACAGCACGCGCCCTTCGTCTATCGGTTAGGACGACAGATTTTCATTCTGTAAAGAGGGGTTCGACTCCCCTAGGGCGTGCCACTTCTTCTTCCAATCCGATGTCCTATCTACCGCTTGTGGAAAGCCTTGCGCCTTCCTATTTGAGCTGAGTGCCTGCGCCCTTCGTCTATCGGTTAGGACGACAGATTCTCATTCTGTAAAGAGGGGTTCGACTCCCCTAGGGCGTACCAGAAATTCTGAGAATCCCGCGGCTGCTATCGAGCAGACCAGATGAGTCAAAGCTCTCGAGCGCCTGGTGCTTCGTCTTACACGTTCCCAATTCCAGCAGCGGCCCGAAATTCGGAATCGATTCTCGGAAGGCCTGGTGGGCGGATCGAATAGATGGAGTGTCCTGCAGGCGGGCGTAAGGCGACCGGGCATTTCCAGCGCCTCCGCACGGGACTGCAGGGCCGTGTGGTTCCCACTTTTCCACAAGCCCGGAAAAAATCTGCATAATCCGGTAAAAAATTCTCATTTTGCCGCTTGCGGCGCAGAAAGGTGCTGACTATAAGGGCGCCACCACAGAGCACGCGCCCTTCGTCTATCGGTTAGGACGACAGATTTTCATTCTGTAAAGAGGGGTTCGACTCCCCTAGGGCGTGCCACTGTCTCCTTGTTATTTCCCCGTATTTTCATAGTGTTGCCTTTGCGGGCGCAGCTACGCCTATCAAGCGAATTGATGAGGCAAATGGGGTGACATTACCCCCATCCGGCATTGCTTTCTGTGACGCAAAGTTCGGTTTCTGGCTCCTCTCGGCCATCTTGCCGAAAGGTCATTGTTTTCAATGGCATGACCAGCCAAGAATCATTTTCGGCATTTACCGGGGATTAGCCGTCGTCGCTTAATTTACTGAAATATTTTTGCAGACCGCCAATCCAGCGGGCTCTCGGCGACAGGTGATTTCGGACATGAGCTATACGGACACGACCTATACTTCGTGGTTTGCGCGCATCAAAAACGCGCTGACCGGTGCACTGGTCGGCCTTGTGCTGCTTATCGGATGTATCTGGCTCATGATCTGGAACGAAGGGCGTGCGATCCAGACCTATCGCGCCCTTTCCGAAGGTGCGTCACAGGTGATTTCGGTCGATGGTATGGCTGTCGATCCGGCCAATGAAGGCAAGCTGGTCCATATCAGCGGATCGGTGAAATCCGATCAGCGCCCGCAGGATAGTCAATTCGGTATCACCGCCGATGGCGCTGTGGGTCTCTCCCGCGAAGTCGAGATGTATCAGTGGGCGGAAAAGAGCGAGAGCCAGCCCAAAAAGACACTGGGCGGCGGCGAGGAGACGACGACCACCTATTCCTACACCAGGGAATGGAGCCCGGATGTGGTCGATTCGAGGCGCTTCAAGCAGCCGGATGATCATCAAAATCCAACCAGTATGCCTGACGGCGCTACCTTCACCGCAAAAACGGCTCATGTCGGCGTCTTCTCCGTGCCTGTCAAGGACATGGCAGGCATCGGCTACTCTTCACGCCTCGCGCTCGCTGACAGCGACGTTCAGCGCATAGGAGCAGAGATCGGCGCTGGCCGGTCGGCCAAGCGAAATGCAGAGGGTGCCTATATCGGCCTGAACGAAAACCTGCCTGCCATCGGCGACCTCAGGATCAGCTATCATCGGATCGACGTGGAAACGGCAAGCGTTCTCGGCAAGCAGAATCACAGCGCACTCGTTCCCTACGAAACGACGAACCACCGCGATATCTTCCTGACCGCTGCCGGCAATGTGGATGCCAGCCGGATGTTCCAATCGGCCGAGAGTGAAAACAATATCATCACCTGGCTTGTGCGCGTCGCCGGCCTCATCGGCTTGTTCATCAGCTTCAAGCTGATGTTTGGGCTCCTGCCCATTCTTGGCGACCTGATTCCATTTATTGGCACAGTCATTGGCTTGGGTACGAGCATCGCGGCCTTCGTGCTGACACTGCTGATCGGCCCTGTTGTCATCGCCATTGCCTGGTTCGCCTACAGGCCGATGCTTGCCATCGGCATCATCGCGGGCGGTATATTGCTTGCCCTGGCCGTAAGCCGCCTTCGCAGAAAGGCGCCGTTGTCTCAGCCGCAGCCGACCTGATGGCCCTTGGGGCGGTCACTTGGCCGGCGCGCCATCGCTGATGCGCAGCTGGATCCTGCGCGAGCCCTGATAATGTTCGGCACCGAGAGAGCCTGCGACATGCAGGTTAGCGCCGCGTGAGTTGAGGAGCAGGTTGCCGAGCGGAGTCTCCGCGGCCCTGAAGGCGATGCCGTCAAGGCGCGCGCCATCCATGGCTTCCAATGTCACTTTCACGTGCCGCTCGCCGACCAGACGGGAATCACGCACACGATGCGCCGGCACGGCAAAGACCGGCTGGGAATGTCCCGAGCCATAGGGGCCTGCGGTTTCCAGACGATCGATGAGCTCAATGGTCGCGCCGCTTGCAGCGATGGCACCATCGATCTTCAGCGTTTCGTTGGCGACAAGGGCCGAGACCGTCTTCTGTGCCTTCTCGGTGAAGAAGGCGCGCAAGAGACCGAGCTTGCTACGCTCGACAGTCAGACCTGCCGCCATCGCGTGACCGCCGCCCTTGACGAGCAGTCCCTCATCGACCGCGGCGCGCACCATCCTGCCCATGTCGAAGCCATTAATCGAGCGGCCCGAGCCGGTACCCCTGCCGGATGGATCGAAGGCGATGGCGAAGGCAGGTCGCTTGAACCTTTCCTTCAGGCGCGCGGCAATAAGGCCGACAATACCGGGATGCCATTTCTCATGGGCGGTAACGATGACGGAAGCGCCCTCGCCGTCTCCGTATTCGGCAAGTGATTCGGCTTCGGCCTCCTGCAGCATGATGGCTTCCATGGCCTGACGCTCGCGGTTGAGCTCATCCAGCCGCTGGGCGATAGCTTCGGCCTCTACGGCATCATCCAGCGTCAGCAGACGGCTTCCAAGCGCTGCATCGCCGATTCGCCCGCCGGCATTGATGCGCGGGCCGATCAGGAAGCCGAAATGATAGGGCGTAACCGGGCCAGCAAGGCCCGCCTTGCGGAATAGCGCGGCGAGGCCCGCATTGCTCTGGTGGCGCGCGGCGACCAATCCCTTGACCACATAGGCACGGTTGAGGCCCTTGAGGGGCACGACATCGCAGACGGTCGCAAGTGCCACGATATCCAGCCACTGCAGGAGATCTATCGCGAGGATGCGCTTGTCTCCCGCCTCACGCAGCAGCCGCAGCGTTGCGACAAGCACCATGAAGACGACGCCGGCCGCGCAAAGATGCCCCAGCCCGGAAAGATCGTCTTCGCGGTTTGGATTGACGAGGGAATGGCAAGGCGGCAGCTCATGTGTCACCTGATGGTGATCGACGACGACGACATCGATGTTGCGGTCCGCGGCAGCAGCCAGCGCCTCATGGCTAGTGGAGCCGCAATCGACCGTGACGATCAGGCTAGCGCCATTGTCGATCAGCTGATTGATGGCTGTTGGATTGGGGCCGTAACCTTCGAAGATGCGATCGGGAATGTAGATATGCGCCTTGACGCCGAAATGGGTCAGGAAACGATACATGAGTGCGGAGGATGCCGCGCCATCGACATCATAGTCGCCGAAGATCGCGACCGGCTCGCCATCACGGATCGCAGCCGCAATACGCTTGGCCGCCCTCTCGCAATCCGTCAGCTTGTAGGGATCGGGCATGAGGCTGCGGATCGTCGGATCCAGAAATTCGACGGCCTCGTCGACGGTCACACCGCGTCCGGCAAGGACGCGTGCGATCAGATCCGGTAAACCATGCATCTGCGACATGGCGAGCGCGCGGTTCTGCCCGGCCTGATCAAGGCGCGAAACCCAGCGATTGTCGAGAACCGATTTTTCGACGCCTAGGAAGGCGCGCGGTACCGGATCGACCTGATCTGCCATGCCAAACTCCGCTTTCATCATCTGCCCTTTTTACAGATGCGGGACGGATAGCAAAGCGGTTGATTTCAGGCCCTGTGGATTACCGGAAAATTGTCCAGATAACCAATCCGATAACAAACAGCTGGACGAAAACGATCGACAGCAGAATCAGCAGCGTGGCCCAATTTCGTCCCTGAGGCGGCTCGCATTCAAGGGCGGCTCCAAGCGCTGTCGGATCAAATTTCGGTGAACCCGCCCGAGGACTCTCGGGCTCGATGCGTATGTCATGCGTCTGCTTGATCTTCCTCACCCGCGACTCCAACGGCTCCCGGGATGATTATATCTATATCCGCATATCTGTTAATATAAATTTTTGTGAAGTACTTTGATTAATAACAGAAAACCCGTCCGAGTGATCCCGGACGGGCTGATCTGCTCCAATCTGGAATAAATGTCAGGATTCTTCCTTAGGACGCTCGATGCGGATCACCTGCGGCTCCCCGACGAGGTAGCCCTCTTCCTTGATCGCAGCAACTGCCTTGCGCACTGAGTCTTCCATCGTCGCGTGGGTGACGAGGATGATCGTCTGGTGGTGCGAAGGCGCCAGATGCTGCTTGGAACGCTGGACGATCGATTCCAAAGAAATCTGGTTTTCCGCCATGCGCGTGGCGACGCTGGCAAAAACGCCGGTGCGGTCGAGAACGGTCAGGCGGATGAAATAGCCGCCCTCATGGCTCTGGATCTGCGCCTTGCGGTAGGTCTCAAGCGACTTGGCGGGATGGCCGAGAACGGGAACGCGCTGTGCGCCCGGCTGGCTCTTGGCGATGTCGGCGATATCGCCAAGCACCGAGGACGCCGTGGCATTGCCGCCGGCACCCGGGCCGACCATCAGCAGCTCACCGAGGATATCGGATTCGATCGCGACGGCGTTTGTGACACCATCGACCTGAGCGATGACGGAATCGACGGGCACCATGGTCGGATGCACGCGCTGTTCGATGCCGGTCTCCGTACGCTGAGCGACGCCGAGCAGCTTGATGCGGTAGCCGAGGTCGGCGGCGGCACGGATATCCTCGATCGAGATATTGGTGATGCCTTCGAGATAGATATCATCGGCCGCGATCCTGTTGCCGAAGGCGAGCGTGGTCAGGATCGAGAGCTTATGGGCGGTGTCGTTGCCTTCGATGTCGAAGGCCGGATCGGCTTCGGCATAACCGAGGCGCTGGGCTTCCTTCAGGCAATCGGCAAAGGACAGGCCTTCCTTCTCCATCTTGGTGAGGATGTAGTTGCAGGTGCCGTTCATGATGCCATAGACGCGCGAGATCGTGTTGCCCGTCAGCGATTCACGCAGCGCCTTGATGACCGGGATGCCACCCGCAACGGCTGCTTCGAAATTCAGGAGCGAGCCCTTTTCCTCGGCAATCGTTGCAAGCTCGACGCCGTGATAGGCAAGCAGCGCCTTGTTGGCAGTCACCACATGGAGACCACGGGAGAGAGCGGCGCGAACAGCGACGTTGGCCGCGCCTTCAGCGCCGCCGATCAGTTCAACGAAAACGTCGATATCGGCCTTCTCGGCAAGATCTTCAGGACGGTCGAACCAGGTGATGCCGGTCAGATCGATCCCACGGTCCTTCGAACGGTCACGAGCCGAAACTGCCGTAATCGTAATCGGGCGGCCGCAGGTGACTGCAAGTTCATTGCTCTTCTGCTTGATGATGCGAACAAGCGAGGCACCAACGGTACCCAAGCCCGCAATGCCGATTTTGAGGGCGTCTGCCATGGATCGATCCTGAAATGTCTGGTGAGAGACAGCCGCAAATATGCGGCTGTCTTTCTAGGTTGCAATTAACGGTGGGCGTTGAGCGAGATGACGTTGTGCATCGTCTCGTCTGCCGTCGACATGAACTTCTTGATGTTGCGTGCAGCCTGGCGGATGCGGTGTTCGTTCTCGACGAGTGCCAGACGAACGTAATCATCGCCCTGCTCGCCGAAGCCGATGCCCGGGGCAACGGCAACGTCAGCCATCTCGACCAGAAGCTTGGAAAACTCCAGCGATCCGAGATGACGGAACTTTTCCGGGATCTTCGCCCAGGCAAACATGGTAGCGGCCGGTGGAGGCACGTCGAATCCCGCCTTGCCGAAGCTTTCGACCATGACGTCGCGGCGGCGCTTGTAGACATTGCGGACTTCCGCAATGTCGGAGCCATCGCCGTTCAGGGCATGGGTTGCGGCAACCTGGATCGGCGTAAAGGCGCCATAATCGAGGTAGGACTTCACACGCGTCAGTGCTGCGATCAGTCGCTCGTTGCCGACCGCAAAGCCCATGCGCCAGCCGGGCATGGAGAAGGTCTTGGACATGGAGGTGAACTCAACGGTCACATCCATTGCCCCCGGAACCTGCAGGACCGACGGTGGCGGCTCGCCATCGAAATAGATTTCCGAATAGGCAAGATCCGACAGCACGATGATGTCGTGCTTCTTTGCGAAGGCAATGACGTCCTTGTAGAAGTCGAGAGTCGCCACGAGAGCCGTCGGGTTCGACGGATAGTTCAGGATCAGCGCCAGCGGCTTCGGGATCGAATGGCGCACGGCGCGCTCGAGCGGCGGAAAGAAGCTTTCGTCCGGCTCGACCGACATGGAACGGATCACGCCGCCGGCCATCAGGAAGCCGAAAGCATGGATTGGATAGGTCGGGTTCGGGCAGAGGATGACGTCACCCGGCGCGGTGATCGCCTGCGCCATGTTGGCAAAGCCTTCCTTGGAGCCGAGGGTCGCGACCACCTGCGTGTCGGGATTCAGCTTCACGCCGAATCGGCGCGCATAGTATGCAGCCTGGGCGCGGCGCAGACCGGGAATGCCCTTGGAGGACGAATAACGGTGGGTGCGCGGGTCCTGGACGACCTCGCAGAGCTTGTCGACGATCGCCTGAGGGGTCGGAAGGTCGGGGTTTCCCATGCCGAGATCGATGATATCGGCCCCGCCCGCTCGCGCGCTCGCTTTCAAACGGTTGACCTGTTCGAAAACGTAAGGCGGCAAACGCCGGACTTTGTGAAACTCTTCCATCTCTTTCCCCATGGAAATGCGGCCAACGTGACCGCTGTCGAAGCTCGTTCCGTCTCCCGGCAGCTGCGATACGAGCTTCAGACTCGCAGCGCCGTATTCCTCTTCAACTTAACTGCGCGGCAAATCTTTGACGGAGAGGCCGCGCACGAAGCGCATTATCGGGAAAATTGTGTCTTCCGATCCATCCGGAAGGCTTTGCGTCCAAATCGCCTGAAAGGCAAGGCTTATTTGGTGATTTCGGAGAGCGTTTCGGCCCCGTGGTCGGCGGCCAGCTTCCGCATCTCGGCAACGCGGCGCTGATACTCCGCCTCCGAGATTGTGCCTGCCTGGCGCTTGGCACCAAGGGCGCTCAGCTGATGCTGCAACTCGGCCGCCTGTTCGTCGTTCATCTGAACGTTGGCGGCCGTCAGCGGCGCACCGAACGACGGGTAGCCGTCGGGGCTCTTGGTCAGGCCACCTTCAACGGGTTCGCCCTTGGAAGCGGGCATCACGACTGCAGTCGGTGCTGCCATGCGCTGGGCGAAGGCCTTTTTCTCCTCGGCGGTCTTGTTGCATCCGGCAAGCGCAAAGGCCATGGCCGCGGCCGCGGCGCAGATTGCTGCGGTGCGGGTGAAGGTCACGAAATGCCCAATGCCTGTCGTCGTCATGCCTGATGATCCAATCCTGCCTGCTTCGACTGTTAAATTCGTCGCAGCGACAAAGCAATAGCATGAGAGCGGGCGGGCGGAACTTGTTTTCTTCAACGCAGCAGATGTACAACGGACAAACAATGGATGCTGCCGCCGGAGGAAGTGCGTGACCGACAGCAAGCGGGAGAATGGTGCCAAGCTGGATTTCGACGCCAAGGATCTCGATCCCTATATGCTGAAGGATCCCGAGGCCATGGCGCTCAATTTCGCCCGTGCGCTCGAAAACCTCGGCAAGGCAGCTTCGGCATGGCTCGGCCCACGCAAGCGCGGCGAAATCACCGACACGGCCGTAGAACCCGTCACCGATATGGTGAAAACGCTCTCCAGGGTGACGGAATACTGGATCGCCGATCCACGCCGCACTTTCGAGGCGCAGACACAGCTGATGACCTCCTTCTTCGGCATCTGGATGCGCTCGATGCAGCGCATGCAGGGCGAGACGGTCAAACAGGAGGTCGAGCGCAAGGACAAACGCTTCGCCGACGAGGACTGGCAGAAGAACCCCTTCTTCGAATTCTTGAAACAGGTCTATTTCGTCACTGCCGACTGGGCCGAAAAGCTGGTTGCCGAGACCGAGGGGCTCGACGAGCACACCAAGCACAAGGCCGGCTTCTACGTGAAGCAGATTACTGCGGCGCTCTCTCCCACAAATTTCGTGGTCACCAATCCCCAGGTCTATCGCGAGACGATAGCGACCAGCGGTGAAAACCTCGTCCGCGGCATGAAGATGCTGACCGAGGATATTATCGCCGGTCGCGGCGAGCTGCGGCTGCGCCAGACCGACATGACCAAATTTGCCGTTGGCCGCGATATGGCGCTGACGCCGGGCAAGGTGATCGCCCAGAACGAGATCTGCCAGATCATCCAGTACGAGCCATCGACGGAGACCGTGCTGAAGCGGCCGCTGCTGATTTGCCCGCCATGGATCAACAAGTTCTATATTCTCGACCTCAACCCGCAGAAATCCTTCATCAAATGGTGCGTGGACCAGGGACATACGGTTTTCGTGATCTCGTGGGTCAATCCGGATAGCCGCCATGCACTGAAGGATTGGACCGCCTATGCCCGGGAGGGGGTCGATTTCGCGCTGGAAACGATCGAAAAGGCGACCGGCGAAAAGGAAGTCAATGCCATCGGCTATTGCGTCGGGGGCACGCTGCTTGCCGCAACCCTTGCCCTGCACGCCAGGGAGAAGAACAAGCGCATCAAGAGCGCAACGCTCTTCACCACCCAGGTCGATTTCACCCATGCCGGCGACCTGAAGGTTTTCGTCGACGAGGAGCAACTTCAGGCGCTGGAAGCGCACATGCAGGAGCTCGGCTATCTCGATGGTTCGCGCATGTCGACCGCCTTCAACATGCTCAGGGCAGGCGAGCTCATCTGGCCCTATTTCGTCAACAACTACCTGAAGGGCCAGGAGCCCCTGCCCTTCGACCTCTTGTTCTGGAATGCCGATTCGACTCGCATGGCGGCGGCGAACCATGCCTTCTACCTGCGCAACTGCTATCTCCGGAATGCGCTGACCAAGGACGAGATGATCCTCGACGGCAAGACCTTATCGCTGAAGGACGTCAAAATCCCGATCTATAATCTTGCGACGCGTGAGGATCATATCGCGCCGGCAAAGTCTGTCTTCGTCGGCAGCCAGTACTTCGGCGGCAAGGTGCAGTTCGTCGTTGCAGGCTCCGGCCATATTGCCGGCGTCGTCAATCCGCCAGACAAGCACAAGTATCAGTTCTGGACCGGCGGCCCGGCCAAAGGCGATTATGACGCATGGCTCACCAAGGCGAAGGAGACGGCAGGCTCCTGGTGGCCGCACTGGCACGGATGGATCGAATCGCAAGCCGGCGAGCATGTGGCTTCCCGCAAGGTCGGAGGAGCAGCGCTCAATGCGATCGAGGAAGCTCCCGGAAGCTATGTGATGGCGCGCAGCTGAACGCGGAAAAATTTCCCGTCGCCGGCTTGCCTTCAGCGGGCTACGGCAAGTCTTTGAAAAATAGCTTCTTCTAAATTATTACGTCTGTTTTCGCGACAATTGAAGCAGAGAGCTTCACCTGTAAACCAATTGGAAACCATAGTTCGTCATCCTTAAGAAACGGTCGCATGTCGCGAACAGGCCCAAATTCGGCCTTTTTGGGCAGTTAGCGGCTCCGGCAAAAATCAGTAAGCCAGTGCTGCCGGCCTGCGTGGCGCGTTTTGGAAGACGAGTAGAGTATGGCGTTTGCGGTAGGGACGTTCAATAACGTCGCCCCTTTTAGCGGATCCCCTGTTCGTTCAGGCAGATCTCGCGGTTTTCTAACCGGCATCGCAATCGCCGGATTTTTGACCTCCACGTGGCTTATCGGCACTGTCGCGACGATGCAATCGGTGTCGATGCCGTTCTCCACACAAAAGGAGATTTCCCCGGTTGCCGCTGCGTCAAGGGCGACACGGGTTGCCGTTACGCATGAGCGTCTCATCCATGTGAACAAGGCTTCACGGCTTGCGGCATTCGACGCAAAGCCGGTGGTGCCTTTGACGGCACAGTTGATCCAATCGCATGCGCAAAGCACATCGGCTGCCTCGAATGCAAAGCTCGCGCTGGCCAAGACCAATGGCGTTGCCGTTGCCGTCGTGGAACTTCAGCCGGTAGCCGCCTCCGGGAATTCGCGCTTCAGCAAGGACGATACAATCAAGACGCCCGATGCGACCGTGGAAACCGCTTCATTGGCGGCCAGTGAAGATGACGCCGACCGGATCATCATTCCGTCGAAGGAAGCCGTGGCTGCGGCCGAAATGCCCGCCATGGTCGCCCTTGCCGACGCGGGTCCGCGTGTCATGCCTATTCCGGTTGATCCGCAGCAGCTTAACCGCGCAGTTGCTCCTGCCGCCGACAAGCCGGCGCAGATCGAAGTTGCCGAAGCGGACGACGGTGCACCGCCTTTCGATCTGGTTCTTGCCCCCGATGAGGATTCTGTCCCGCTGCCGATGGCGCGGCCCGACGGCCTTGTCGGCAAGCCGGCTCCTGCTTCCAAGGGTTCTCAGCGCTCTGCCGAGCCCGTGCTTGCCTATGCCAAACCGAACTCACCAATCGAAGATGACGATGACGATGCGGTGCCGCGCTATGACAAGCCGGTCTTTACGCCGCGCGTGCGTGCCGGTGTCGCGATCTACGACATCGAAAACGCGACTGTCTACCTTCCGAACGGCGAGCGGCTGGAGGCCCATTCCGGTCTGGGCAAGATGCGCGACAACCCGCGCTACACTAATCAGAAAATGCGCGGACCGACGCCACCACATACCTATAATCTGACGATGCGCGAATCCCTGTTCCACGGCGTGGCCGCCATTCGCCTGACGCCGGTGCAGGGTTCGGACGCGATCTTCAACCGCGTCGGCCTTCTGGCCCACACCTACATGCTCGGCAAGAACGGCGATTCCAACGGCTGCGTTTCCTTCAAGGATTACAAGCGTTTCCTGGCCGCCTACAGGCGCGGCGACATCCGGCAGCTCGTCGTCGTGCCACGGATGAACAACAAGCCGGCTTCGACACTCGCGTCGCTCTTCTCTTCGCGGACCTAAAGCTTAGCCGCGAGGAAATCCGCCAGGGAACGGCTCTCCGCAGACAGTCGGAGCCGTCCTTTGACCAGGGCGAGTTCGGACGCCGGCTGCGGATCGAAGCCATCCGCGGCTCCAAGCTCACGATGCTCCGGCAGGACCGCATCCGACGGCAGCAGGCTGATGCCGAGGCCGGAAGCCACAGCAGCCTGCACACCCATCAACCCCTGGCTCGTATAGGCGATACGCCAGCGCCGTCCGCTGCGCTCGATGAAACGGATTGCTCTTTCGCGGTAGATGCAGCCGACAGGAAAGACGGCAAGCGGTACCGTCTCGTCCCGCACCGGCCGATGCATGCTTTCAACCCAGACCAATTCCTCCGTCCAGCTTGCCAGCGCGCTACCATCGCCCGGTTCACGCTTGATGAGCGCAAGATCGATTTCACCTGCTTCCAGAAGACGGCGAAGCTCGACGCTCCAGCCGCTCACCGTATCGAGCCTTATATGCGGAGAAGCCGCTGAAAAGCCCGAGAGGAGATCAATGAGCCTGCGGCCGGCAAAATCTTCGGGAACGCCGAGCCTGACGGTCTTGGGTGCGGCGGGCTTGCGCATAAGCTCCATCGCCTCTTCGGCTGTCGCCAGCAGGCGTCGAGCATAACTCAAGAGAAGCTCCCCTTCTTCGGTCGTCTGAATTCCACCCGTCGACTTGTCGCGCAGAAGAAGGGTGTGGCCGATATTGGCCTCCAGCTTCCGGACCTGCTGGCTGACGGTAGACTGGGTGAGATGAATGCGCTCGGCCGCCCGTGTGAAACCACCGGCGTCGACGACAGCCGCAAAAGTTCGGAGAAGATCGAGATCGAAGGGGAAGCTCATTCGATTTTCCACTGCCAGCTATTATGACATTTAATTTCTCAATGAGCTGCTTTGTTGTCAATATGATGAAAAGCATGGAGACCACTGATGACACTTCCCGGAAACCGGCCAAGCTGGCTGACCTTTGATTGCTATGGCACGCTAATTCAATGGGATGAGGGCCTGCTTGCCGCGATGAATGAGATCCTGTCGGCAAAGGGTGGCGATATCGACCAGCCAGCCTTTATCGCCGTCTATGACCGTTACGAACATGAACTCGAAGAGCAAAGGCCGCACCGATCCTTCAAACAGGTCACCGCGCTCGCGCTTGAACTGGCGATGAAAGAATTCGGCCTGCCCTTCGATGGCGCCGATGCCGACCTGCTGACTTCGTCGATCGGCCGGATGCCACCTTTCCCTGAAGTCGTTGCCACGCTCGGCAAGCTGAAAGCCGCCGGCTTCAGGCTTGCCATTATCTCCAATACCGACGACGCGATCATTGCCGGCAATATCGCGCAGCTTGGCGGTATCATCGACCGGGTGATCACTGCCGAGCAGGCGGAAGCCTACAAGCCGTCGCCGCAAATCTTCCGGCATGCATGGAAAACGCTCGGCATCGATATGAATGATCTCGTGCATATCTGCGCAAGCCCGCATCTTGACCTTGTCGCGGCGCGCGAACTCGGTTTTCGTGCAATCTGGGTGGATCGCGGCACCGGGCGCAAACCCCTCAGCGATTACCGCCCCAACGAGATCGTGCCGACGCTCGACAAGGTGCCTGCCATCTTTGCAGCGAAGGGCTGGATGTAATTGACGCGACTGGAGACAAGACATGGCTCATGAATTGAACCTCGCGAAAGGGCAGCCGGCAATATTGCGCAACCTGCCGCTCGATACTGACGAGATCTGGCAGGCGCGCGTTGATCTGGCGGCGTGCCTCAGAATGGCGGCTCGGCTTGGGCTCGAGGAAGGCATTTGCAACCATTTCTCGGCCGTCGTACCCGGTCATCCCGATCTTTTCCTCGTCAACAGGCTCGGCTGGGCCTTTCAGGAAGCGACCGCCTCGTCACTGCTGATCTGCGATTTCGAAGGCAACGTCGTTGTCGGCGATGGCGTGCCCGAGGCAACCGCCTTTTTCATCCATGCCCGGCTGCACAGGATGTCGCCGCGCGTCGGAGCCGCCTTCCACACGCATATGCCGAATGCAACCGCACTCAGCATGGTCGAGGGCGATCCTTTCGTCTGGGCCGGTCAGACGGCACTGAAATTTTACGGCCGCGTTGCCGTCGACGAGAATTATAACGGGCTGGCCCTGGACGAACGCGAGGGTGACAGGATTGCCGCCGTGCTCGGCGACAAGGACATTCTATTCATGAAGAACCATGGCGTGATGGTCTGCGCGCCCAATATCGCAGAAGCCTGGGACGATCTCTATTATCTGGAGCGGGCAGCCGAGGTTCAGCTCAAGGCGATGAGCACCGGTCGGCGGCTCATCCCGGTTTCGACAGACATCGCCGAGCAGGCTGCCCGACAGATGCGCGAAGGCGATCCGGAAAGTGCACGGCTGCATCTCGAAAGCGTCAGGCGCGTTCTCGACCGCCAAGCGCCGGAATACCGGAACTGAGCGCCGTTACTTCAGCCAGGCGCCGATGCGTTCTATCGCCTCGGCGATTTCAGCCTGCGAGCCGGCATAGGACATGCGCAGCGTGCGCGGTCCTTCGACCGGGTCGAAATCGAGGCCGGGCGTGGCAGCGACATTGATCTCGGCCAGCATGCGACGGGCGAAATCCATACTGTCATTGGTGAAGCGCGAGACATCGACATAGGCGTAGAAAGCGCCGTCCATCGGGGAAGCCGGCGCTAAGCCGATCTTCGGCAGCCGGTCGAGCAGCAGTTCGCGGTTTGCCGCGTAGCTTGCCTTGACGCGATCCAATTCTTCGTTGGCGCCAAGAGCAGCAGTAGCAGCGATCTGGGAAAGTTCCGGCGGCGAGATATAGAGGCTCTGGGCCACGCGTTCGATCGGGCGCACCAGCCGCTCGGGCAGCACCATCCAGCCAATACGCCAGCCGGTCATGCAATAATATTTGGAGAAGGAATTGATGACGATTGCCTCGTCCGTCAGTTCCAGCGCGCTCGTCTCTTCTCCTGCAAAGGTCAGGCCGTGATAGATTTCGTCGGAGATGAAGGCAATGTCATTGGCATCGCAATAGGCGGCAAGCGCCTTCAGGCCTTCGCGGCCGGTCACAGTGCCGGTTGGATTAGCAGGACTTGCCAACAGCACGCCCTTCAGTTTCACGCCCTTTTCCAGCCGGATCGCTTCGAGGCTTTCGGGCGTCAGCGTGAAATGCGTGTCCGCCGTGACCGGCACTTCGACAACGTCGAGGCCGAGAGCGCCGAGGATGTTGCGGTAGGCCGGGTAGCCTGGCCGGGCGATTGCGACCGCGTCGCCGGCATCAAAGAGCGACAGGAAGGCGAGATTGAAGGCGGCCGATGAGCCGGTCGTGACGGCAATGCGGGCGGGATCGATCTCCAGGCCATGGCGGTTGCGATAATGCGAGGCGAGCCCCTGCTTCAACCGCGCCGTGCCAAGCGCATCCGTATAGCCGATGCGCCCTTCGGCAAGTGCCGCGCGGGAAGCATCGAGTGCGGCCTTGGGCGCCGGATGGGAGGGCTGGCCGACGGCCATGGAAATGACGGGGTGGCCGCTCGCACGTCGTTTCGTCGCTTCGGCCAGAACATCCATTGCATGGAACGGTTCGACTTCGCTGCGTTTCGAGATGGAAAACACGATCACTTCCTGCCTGGCTTCAGATGACGGCCAGACAATTGCCGCAATAATCGGCTCATCACAATCCCGCGAGGGCTTGGATCGGAGGAAAATTCCTGTTTGATGGCGGCCCGACGCGCCGTAATTTGATGCGGACGCATCCAAGCCCATTAACCCGGCAATGGTAATTTCGCTTCGAAAACCCATCAGCCGACGACGAGGATACCATGGCCTTCTTCTCCAAAACGCTCACCGCACTGGCGCTTGCAGCCTCCATCGCCCTTCCGGCTCAGGCATTTGCATTCGACGACCAGCAGAAGAAGGAACTCGGCGAATTCATCAAGCAGTATCTGATCGAAAATCCTGAGATCATGCTCGACGTGCAGGATGCGCTGCAGAAGAAGCAGCAGATGGCCCAGCAGGTGAAGGCCACCATGGCCATCGAGAACAATACCGACGGCATCTTCGATTCCAAGAATGACGTGACACTCGGCAACCCGAAGGGCGATGTCACCGTCGTCGAGTTCTTCGACTACAACTGTACCTATTGCCGCCACGCCCTGCCCGACATGCAGGCGCTCCTGAAGAAAGACAAGAACGTCCGTTTCGTGCTGAAGGAATTCCCGATCCTCGGGCCGGATTCGGTTGCCGCGCACCGTGTGGCGGATGCCTTCCGCCGGATTGCGCCTGAGAAGTACAGCGACTTCCACGTCGCTCTGCTCGGCAGCGACGGCCGAGCCTCCGAGGACACTGCAATCCAGGTCGCCTCTTCCCTTGGTGTCAGCGAAGACAAGATCCGCGCGGAGATGAAAAAAAGCCCGAACGACGATATCGTGCAGGCGACCTATCAGCTTGCCGCCAATCTCGGCATCAGCGGTACGCCGTCCTATGTGATCGGCAATGAAATGGTGCCGGGCGCCGTCGGCATCGACGATCTTGAGGCCAAGGTGAAGAACATGCGGGCCTGCGGCAAGACGAGCTGCTGACGCACCGCCCATCAAATCGCCCAAATCGAAGCGCTTCAGCCATGTGGACAAACATGGCGCGGCGCCCCCTGCCGATTCCGTAAGGGCTTTCAATAAGTCCGCGTGGAGTCTATAGGTGGCGCTCGCGCATTCCCGTGCCTTTGTCACCGAGAGGCTGGCATCGGACGCGAGGAATACACTGAACCGCGTACGGTTGCTTGATCCACCGAGGTCCAGAGCCGGTGCGCCAAACGGAACATTCGATGACGAAAACGATTTTTGTCCTGAACGGGCCCAACCTGAATATGCTGGGCAAGCGAGAACCTGGCATCTATGGTGGCAAGACGCTCAAGGACATCGAGGCGGACTGCAAGGCTGCGGGCCGCGAACTCGGGTTCGACATCGACTTCCGTCAAAGCAATCACGAAGGCACGCTGGTGGACTGGTTCCACGAGGCGGATGAAAAGGCCGCCGGCGTCGCCATCAATGCCGGCGCCTATACGCATACGTCGGTCGCGCTGCACGATGCGATCCGTGCCATTTCCATTCCCGTCATCGAGCTCCACATATCCAACGTGCATGCACGGGAAGAATTCCGCCACAAGTCGATGATCGCGCCTGCATGCAAGGGCGTGATCTGCGGCTTCGGGCCTCACAGCTACATCCTGGCGCTGCACGCGCTGAAGAACATCACGGCATAAGAAGAAGACAGGGCTACACTCATGGCTGAAAAGAAATCCGGTATCGATCAGGCGCTGATCCGCGATCTCGCAAACATCCTCAAGGACACGGATCTGACCGAGATCGAAGTCGAGCAGGAAGATCTGCGTATCCGCGTTTCGCGCGCAGGCACGCCCCAGTATATCCAGGCGCCGATCGGCGCTCCCGCCTATGCGGCGCCAGCTGCAGCAGCCCCGGTCGCGGCCGCCGCAGTTGCGGCTCCGGCGGCAGTCGGACGTAACCCGGCCAATACCGTCAACGCGCCGATGGTCGGCACGGTCTACATGGCTCCGGCCCCGGGGGCGCGCGCGTTCATCGAACTCGGCGCCACCGTCAAGGAAGGCCAGACGCTGCTCATTATCGAAGCGATGAAGACGATGAACCAGATCCCTTCGCCCAAGTCCGGCAAGGTCACGGAGATCCTCGTCGAAGACGGTTCGCCCGTCGAATACGGCCAGCCACTCGTCGTCATCGAATAAGGCTTTGCCAATGATCTCGAAGATCCTCATAGCCAATCGCGGCGAGATCGCCCTTCGCGTGCTGCGCGCCTGCAAGGAACTCGGCATTGCGAGCGTTGCCGTGCATTCGACGGCCGACGCCGACGCCATGCATGTTCGCCTCGCTGACGAGAGTGTGTGCATCGGCCCGCCGCCGTCGCGTGAGAGCTATCTCAATATCCACCAGATCGTCGCGGCCTGCGAGATCACTGGCGCTGACGCCGTGCATCCAGGCTATGGCTTCCTGTCGGAAAACGCCAAATTCGCCGATATCCTCGAAGCCCACGGCATCACCTTCATCGGCCCGACAGCGGAGCATATCCGCATCATGGGCGACAAGATCACCGCCAAGACGACGGCGCAGGAGCTCGGCATTCCCGTCGTTCCCGGTTCCGACGGCGAGGTTAAGACCGAAGAGGATGCGCTGAAGACGGCTGCCTATATCGGCTATCCGGTGCTGATCAAGGCAACGGCCGGCGGTGGCGGACGCGGCATGAAGGTTGCCAAGACCGAAGCCGATCTGATCGAGGCCTGGTCGACGGCCCGCACCGAGGCAGCCGCTGCCTTCGGCAACGACGCCGTCTACATGGAAAAGTACCTCGAAAAGCCGCGCCATATCGAAATCCAGGTATTCGGCGATGGCGAGGGCAATGCGGTCCATCTCGGCGAACGCGACTGCTCGCTGCAGCGTCGCCACCAGAAGGTCTGGGAAGAAGCCAACTCTCCGGCGCTCAACGTCGAACAGCGCATGAAGATCGGCCAGGTCTGCGCCGACGCGATGAAGAAGTTGAAATACCGTGGCGCCGGCACGATCGAGTTCCTCTACGAAAATGGCGAGTTCTATTTCATCGAAATGAACACCCGCCTGCAGGTGGAGCATCCGGTCACCGAAGCCATCACCGGCATCGACCTCGTGCATGAGCAGATCCGCGTCGCCTCCGGCGGCGGTCTGTCGGTCACGCAGGACGAGGTGCATTTCCAGGGTCATGCCATCGAATGCCGCATCAATGCGGAGGACGCGCGCACCTTCGTGCCCTCCCCCGGCACGATCACGCATTTCCATGCACCGGGTGGTCTTGGCGTGCGCATCGATTCCGGCGCCTATCAGGGCTACAAGATCCCGCCTTATTACGACAGCCTGATCGGCAAGCTGATTGTCCATGGCCGTACGCGTGTCGAATGCATGATGCGCCTGCGCCGTGCGCTCGATGAATTTGTCGTTGACGGCATCAAGACAACGCTGCCACTGTTCCAGGATCTCGTTTCCAACCAGGATATCGCCAATGGCGACTATGATATCCATTGGCTGGAAAAGTATCTCGCCAACAGCAAGCCGGCAGCATAGGACAGAATGGCAGGAGCGCGCAGGAAATCGCCAGGTATTACCCCGGAGATCCTCCTGCGCGCCTATTCGATCGGCCTCTTCCCCATGGCCGAATCTGCCGATGATCCGGAGATCTTCTGGGTCGAACCTGATGTCCGCGGCGTCCTGCCGCTCGACGACCGTTTCCACGTTTCCAAAAGTCTTCGAAAGACGATCCGGCAGAAGCCCTTCGAGATCCGCTTCAACAGCGCTTTCGATGCCGTGATGACCGCTTGCGCGCAAGAGACGACCGATCGTCCGAGCACCTGGATCAACGAGACGATCCGAACGCTCTATTCCGCCCTGCACGGCATGGGCCATGCCCATTCCGTAGAAGCCTGGGATGGCGATGAACTCGTCGGAGGTCTCTATGGCGTATCGCTCGGTTCCGCCTTCTTCGGGGAAAGCATGTTCTCGCGGCGCACCGATGCTTCGAAGATCTGTCTCGTGCATCTGGTGGAACGTTTGCGGCAGAAACACTTCACGCTGCTCGATACGCAGTTCACCACAGAGCATCTGAAGACGTTCGGGGCGCTCGACGTGCCAAAGGCGGATTACGCGCTGCTGCTCGCAGATGCAATGGAATCACCACATCTGCAGTTTTAAGGTTGAAATTTTCATCCCTGCGTTGATTTTTTGACTGATTCAATTAAGGTCGAAATACAACGGAGGATGGAATTTTGAAGCGATATATTGCGGCTGCAATCCTGCTCGCGCTCGCTGCCGGAGCAGCAGATGCGCGTCCCTATCAGGAAATATTTCCAAACAGGACTGACTTCTCCGATGAAGAGAAGCCGCTTCTGGAGAAGCTCGACTTCCAGCAAGGAGCAATCAAGCTGCCGACTGCGAAGGCGACGCTGAACGTACCTGAAGGCTTTTATTTTCTAAGCCCCGAAGATACGAAAACCGTGCTTGTCGACATCTGGGGAAACCCTCCGGGAGCGGCGGCTGACGCACTGGGCATGCTATTTCCTGCGCAATATTCTCCGACTGATGCCGGATCATGGGGTTCGGTCGTCGAATACAGCGCGGATGGCTATGTATCGGATGCCGACGCAGCGACGATCGACTACGATGAACTGCTGCAGAACATCAAGGACTCCATTTCGGAGAGCAATACCGAGCGACAGAAGCAGGGCTTTCCGACGGTGACACTCGTCGGCTGGGCTTCTGCCCCGCATTATGATCAATCCGCCCACGCCCTGCACTGGGCGCGCGACCTGCTGTTCAACGAGAATGGAAACACGCAGCATACACTGAACTATTCCGTGCGCACGCTAGGCCGTGAGGGGGTCTTTCAATTCGACTTCGTTGCCGGTCTCGAGCAGCTGAAGGAAATCGAGACCGCCGTCCCGACCGTGACCAAGCTCGTACAGTTCGACAAGGGAATGGCCTACGGCGATCACGCCGATGGCGACAAGATCGCTGCCTATGGGATGGCAGGCATGATCGCTGCAGGTGCTGGCGCCAAGGTTGCCGCCAAGATCGGGCTGCTGGCCATCGCCGCAGCCTTCCTGAAGAAGGCGTGGATCCTTGTCTTTGTGGTATTTGGCGGGGCGATCAGCTTTGTGAAGAAGCTCTTCACGGGCAACAAAACGCCCAACGCTTAGCGACCGACATCGCCAGGCGTGTCGCATCGAACCGATTGTATGCGACACGCACCCGGTGCCGCCATCATCTTGCTGTAGACAGTATTTCGCAGCCGAAAGTCTGGCCGGTCAGGTGCGCGCTTTTACTTGGCGCCGGCACTGTCCGGTGGCGGGACGTCGGAGTTCTGCTTGCAGTCCTTCAGCCAGACGTCATAGATCGGATGCTCGACGGCATTGAGGCCCGGGCTGTCGGCAAACATCCAGCCGGTGAAGATGCGGCGGATCTTGCGATCCAGTGTGATCTCGTCGACTTCGACGAAACCGTCGATCTTCTGGGCTTCCGACTGGTCGCGCGAATAGCAGGCCTTCGGCGTCACCTGCAGGGCACCGAACTGGACCGTTTCGTTGACATAGACGTCAAACGTGGTGATGCGACCGGTGATCTTGTCGAGGCCGGAGAAGACAGCGACCGGATTGTCAATGCGGGCGGCCTGTGCCTGATTGGAAAGAAGCCCGGCGGAGAGCGCCAACAGCGATACAGCTCCCGCAGCCGGCAGGACCATGTTTCGCAGGGAAAGCTTCATACTACCCGTCTCCAGCACGTATCAGGTTCATGGCCGCAGCGATTGCGGCCAACCTGCGGGTAAAGGTCAATTGTGGCCAAAGCGCGGGGTGAAACCCGCCATCGGATGCCTTGATCTCAGTTACCGGGCGTCCAGGCGTCGTAGTCACCCGTCACGCGCGGACGCTCGCCAGCAACGGACAGCGAACCTGGCGGACGATAGGCCTGCGGCGAACCGGTCGGGTTGGCGCGATGCGGTTTCTGCCATTCCTTGGCGACGTAGGTTTCCTTGGACGGAGGAACATCGGTGCGGTGATGCATCCAGCCATGCCAGCCCGGAGGAATGGCGGAGGCTTCGGCGTAACCGCTGTAGATCACCCAGCGCTTCGGCAGACCGTAGGAGGAAAGACCGCCTTCGTAATAGACATTGCCCAACTCGTCTTCACCAACCCGCTTGAAGCCACGAAGGGCAAACAGCGTGCCGAAGGTGTAATTGTTCCACCAGGTGAAGGTGTGCAGCAGGAACTTGATCATGTCTTTTCCTCGTGGCCGCAGGACGCGGACGAAAGCAGATAGGCTTTTTCGCTTATGCCGCCGCCAAGCCCAATTGTCCAGTGATTCCGACCGAAAACGCGGTCATTTCAGAGCCATCTTGAAACCGAGATGCGACGGCTTGAAGCCCAGCCTTTCATAGAAACGATGGGCATCCTTGCGCACCGCATTCGATGTCAGCTGGACGAGCCTGACACCGCGACTTTTCGCCTCGGCAATGGCAAATTCGATCATTCGCGCACCGATCCCCTGCCCGCGCAGGTCGGCGCGCGTCTGGACCGCTTCGACAATCATGGCGGATGCGCCGCGTGCGTTGAGCGAGGTGGTGATCATCGTCTGGAAGGTGCCGACGACGTCAGCGTCCCATTCGGCAACATAAAGCGTCTGGGTGGAGGATGCCGCAATCGTCGCAAAGGCCCGGACGTAATCGGGATAGGCGTCAGGATCAATCGTGTCACCATGGCCGCCAAGCGGATCGGCGGCAAACATGGCGATCAGTACCGGCAGATCGGCTTCACGTGCTTCGCGGATGATAATCTCGCCGGATGCCATTAGTGGAACTCAAGCGCTTTCTCGAAAACCAGCGTGGGAATGCCGGACTGGCCGGGGCCGGTATTCTCGTTGCGGCCAGCTTCGACAAAGCCGAGCCGGGTATAGAAATGGATGGCTTCGTGGTTCTGAACCTCGACCTCCAGCCGCATGATCTCCGCATCCGGAAAGCAGGTTTCGAGCTCCGCGAAGATATCGCGGCCTATGCCCTGGCGCTGCAGATCCGGCTTTACGTAGAGAAGGTGCAGCATCACGGTTTTCGTCATCTCGGACGACATCGCCGCATAACCCATGCCGCCAATATTCCTGCCATCATCGGCCACGAGGAATTCGGCATTCTTCTTGGTCAGCCGCGCCTTCAGCGCGGTCGGCGAAAAGAGATTGGTGATCAGCTCATCGACCTTTGCGACGCCGTGACTGGCGTCATAGGCACTGTGGAAGCTCTCGACCAGAAGGGCGCGAACCTTTTCCAGATCGCGCTCGCCAGCCGTTCGGACAAAATAGACCAAGACCTTCTCCTTGCGGCGGCCTTCCGAAGCCGCTTCTGACCATTCGGCCTACAGCACCGGCCCGAAAATCGAAATCGATTCTCGAAAAGCCTGATGCGTAGCTTCAAAGAATTAGAGCGTCCTTTGTGCGTCCGAATGGAAGCCCGGCGCTCCAGCCTTCGGCTTATTCTTCCTCGATACCGAGCTTGGCCTTGACGAGGGCCTGAACGGCCTGCGGATTGGCCTTGCCGCCGGTCGACTTCATGACCTGACCGACGAACCAGCCGGCAAGCGTCGGCTTTGCCTTGACCTTGGCGACCTGGTCCGGGTTGGCGGCGATGATCTCGTCGACAGCCTTCTCGATGGCGCCGGTATCCGTCACCTGCTTCAGGCCGCGGCTTTCGACGATCTCGGCGGGGTCGCCACCTTCGTTGAGGATGATTTCGAAAACATCCTTGGCGATCTTGCCGGAAATGGTCTCCGACTTGATGAGGTCGATGATGCCGCCGAGCTGTGCCGGAGAGACCGGCGTTTCCTCTATATCCTTGCCAGTGCGGTTCAGGGCACCGAGCAGATCGTTGATGACCCAGTTGGCGGCCGCCTTGCCGTCACGGCCTTCGGCAACGGCCTCGAAATAATCGGCAATCGCCTTTTCCGAGACAAGCACGGAGGCATCATAGATAGAGAGACCCAGCTCGCGGACGAAACGCTCCTTCTTGTCGTCGGGCAGTTCCGGCAGATGCTGGGCAAGCTCGCGGACGAAGGCGTCGTCGAATTCGAGCGGCAGCAGATCCGGATCGGGGAAGTAGCGATAGTCATGCGCATCTTCCTTGGTGCGCATGGACCGCGTCTCGCCCTTGTTCGGGTCGAACAGGCGGGTTTCCTGATCGATCGAACCGCCATCTTCCAGGATGCCGATCTGGCGGCGGGCTTCGTATTCGATCGCCTGGCCGATGAAGCGGATGGAGTTGACGTTCTTGATTTCGCAGCGCGTGCCAAAGGCTTCGCCCGGGCGGCGCACGGAGACGTTGACGTCGGCGCGCATGGAGCCTTCATCCATATTGCCGTCGCAGGTGCCGAGGTAGCGCACGATCGAACGCAGCTTCGTCATGTAGGCCTTGGCCTCATCCGACGTGCGCATGTCCGGCTTGGAGACGATTTCCATCAATGCCACGCCGGAACGGTTCAGATCGACATAAGACATCGTCGGATGCTGGTCGTGCATCGACTTGCCGGCATCCTGCTCCAGGTGCAGGCGCTCGATGCCGATCTCGATATCCTCGAACTGGCCCTGACGATCGGGGCCGAGCGAGATGACGATCTTGCCCTCGCCGACAATCGGATCCTTGAACTGCGAGATCTGGTAGCCCTGCGGCAGGTCCGGATAGAAGTAGTTCTTGCGGTCGAAGATAGAGCGCTTGTTGATCTGAGCCTTCAGGCCAAGACCGGTGCGCACCGCCTGCTTGACGCATTCCTCGTTGATGACAGGCAGCATGCCGGGCATGGCGGCATCGACGAGCGAGACGTTCGAATTCTGCGGCTTGCCGAATTCCGTCGACGCACCGGAAAAAAGCTTGGAGTTGGAGAGCACCTGAGCATGGACTTCCATGCCGATGATGACTTCCCAATCGCCAGTGGCGCCGGGGATATAACGTTTCGGATCAGGCGTGCGAACGTCGACAAGGGTCATTGGATGCTCTTTAAAGGCTGTTCTTTTCATCTGGTGAGGTAAAGGAAATGGCCTGCCGGTGCAAGGCTTTCAGTGCCTCGGCAAGGGTCTAGAAACCGGGACCGTAACCTTCCGGCTCCTGCGGGCCGAGATGTTTGCTGAGACCGACGGAGGGCACGTCGCGGTCGAGCTTCGGATTATAGGCGACAGAAAGCCAGTGGATGGCGTAGCCATGCTTCTGGAAGAAGGAGATCGCCTCGGTGTTTCCCGAATGGGTCTGCATCGCCGCCTCCTCGAAGCCCTGCTCGAAAATGTCGGCTTCGATATGTTCGAGAAGTGCCGTGCCCAATCCCTGGCGGTTGAAGCTCGGATCGATCCAGAAGTCGGAAATGGTCTCGTCCAGCCCCTCGCGCGCCGCCCAGCCGGCAACCTGCCCGTTCTGCTCGACGACCGTAATGGTGAGCCAGTTATTGTCCACGAAGGTCCGGAAGGCGTTGCGGGCTCCATCCGTCATCGCGTCCGATTCGCCGATCAATGCCATCGCTCTTTGCCAGGCCCTCAAGCCGATTTCGCTCAAGAGTTCCGTTTCGCCTTCGCGGGCATTGCGAATGTGGATCAATGGCACCTCCGCGCTAGAGTATGAAGTAGACCATTGAGTCGGGCAATTTTCCAGTGCCTCCAATGAGATAAACAGCCAAACCGGGTTTATCCGCCACTTTCTGCAGGTTGCCTTCGCTTGACCAAATTGTGGTTATTGATAGAAAGCACGTCAGGGTATTTCCGCTTTTCTGCGAAACACGGAAATGCCCTATCTCTTTCTACACGCAATTCCGGACGCAAAGCCGCTGAACGCTTTTGCTGGAATTGCTCAAGAGGTGTTTATGTCTAACCTGTCTGAGACCCGGTAAAGGCCCTGCCCGCAAGCACAGCCTCGCGCGCATGGGCCCGAAAAACGAAGCCGCGGCGTATCGGATAAGCCCGAGCGCCAGATCGTTTTCGTGCGCCTTCATGAAGGCGCGTTTCCGGATCAACAGCAATGGACATCTCGCGCACAGAACAGCGCATCCTGCACCTCATGGCCCAAGGCGGCCGCATCGAAATTACCCGCAATGACAACAGAAAGATCGAAACGGTGAGTTGCTTCACCCGCGACGGCTGGGTCTATCCTGGCTTCGGCATGGAGCTTTTCCGCAAACTGAAGCGGCTGAAGGCAATCAAGTCTTCAGCCGGTCAGCCATACCGGATCACCGAACGGGGGCTGAAGCTCGTCAGGGCACAGGTCGATAACAGATAGGACTGACAAAAGCCTGGCCGCGCGACGAGGTCTTCGCGCGGCCAGGACGGTTTCAAAGCTTTTCCGAAAGCTCTGCGCGCGTCGCCGTCCACTCGTCGGCGATCGTGCCGGCGCCGATCACCTTGCCGGCACGGCGATACCAGTAGCCTGCATTCCAGTCGTCACCTTCGACACGGTGACAAAGTGCATGCCCCCAGTCGAAGGGCTGTTCGCCCTCGTGGTTCTGGCAGATCTCATGAACTGCCTCCCACTCCGGCCCCATTTTGAAGCCTTTGGCAGCGAGGCGATCAAAGGCCTCGATCAACCGCGCAAGATCCTGTTTCGGCATGAGGCCCTCCCCGCAGAGTCGTCCCTCTATAGCAGGCACCGCCTCAAAAACCGAGACGGCGCCTGCTTTTCCTCAGTCGCGGAGATTGATGATGTCGTTCATCAATCCGCCCGTACCGTCGTGGATAGTCAGGTGACCAACCTTGCCGGCAATGGTTTCGAGGGCGTCAAGCTCCTTCAGACGCAGCATGACCGGGTTTTCAGCCATGACCTTCGCCGGCCCGACTCAACTGATCCTCAAATGCATCGGCAAAAGAGAAACGCCGACCATCTTGTGGCCGGCGTCTGCATTCTTTCGGATCGTTGGGCCATCACCACCATTTGGCGGCAGTGAACTTGCCTGCCGCCTGCTCGATGACATGAGCGGTCTTGAAGAGGGTTTCCTCGTCGAAGGCCTTGCCGATGAGCTGCAGGCCGAGTGGCAGGCCTTTGTGATCGAGGCCGGCGGGAACGGCGATGCCCGGCAGGCCGGCCATGTTGACCGTCACCGTGAAGATGTCGTTAAGGTACATCTTGACCGGATCGGATGCGAGGTCCTCGTCGGCAACGCCGAAGGCCGATGACGGGGTTGCGGGCGTCAGAATGGCATCGACGCCGGCATCGAAGGCAAGTTCGAAATCGCGCTTGATCAGCGTGCGGACCTTCTGGGCGCGCAGGTAATAGGCGTCGTAGTAACCGGCCGACAGAACATAGGTGCCGATCATGATGCGGCGCTTGACTTCCTGGCCGAAGCCGGCAGCGCGCGTCTTCTCGTACATATCGACGATATCCTTGCCGTCGACGCGCAACCCGTAGCGCACGCCGTCATAACGGGCGAGGTTCGAAGAGGCTTCGGCGGGCGCCACGATATAATAGGCCGGAAGAGCGTATTTCGTGTGGGGCAGAGAGATGTTGACGATCTCGGCACCGGCATCCTTCAGCCAGGCGATACCCTGCTGCCAGATGGATTCGATCTCTTCCGGCATGCCGTCGACGCGGTATTCGTTCGGAATACCGATCTTCATGCCCTTCAGCGACTGGCCGATGGCGGCTTCGTAATCCGGAACCGGCAGGTCGACGGAGGTCGTGTCCTTGGCATCGACGCTCGCCATCGACTTCAACAGGATTGCGGCATCGCGCACGTCGCGGGCGATCGGGCCGGCCTGATCGAGCGAGGACGCGAAGGCAACCGTGCCCCAGCGCGAGCAGCGGCCATAAGTCGGCTTGATGCCGACGGTGCCTGTGAAGGCAGCCGGCTGACGGATCGAGCCGCCTGTGTCGGTTGCAGTGGCGGCTGCGCAAAGATGGGCGGCAACGGCTGCAGCCGAACCACCGGAAGAGCCGCCCGGAACGAGCTGCTGATTGGAGCCGGCGGCGCGCCAGGGGTTGATGACCGCGCCATAGTGCGAGGTTTCGTTGGAAGAGCCCATCGCGAACTCGTCCATGTTCAGCTTGCCGAGCATGACCGCACCGTCATCCCAGAGGTTCCGGGTCACGGTCGATTCATAACGGGGCTCGAAACCGTCGAGAATGTGGCTGCAAGCCTGGGTATGCACACCGACGGTGGCGAACAGGTCCTTGATGCCGAGCGGGATACCTTCGAGATCGCCTGCCTTGCCGGCGGCGATCCGCTCGTCGGAATTCTTCGCCATGAGACGGGCGAGATCCGGCGTGACCTTGATGTAAGCGTTGAGATGAGCATTGGCCGCATCGATCGCCGAGATATAGGACTCGGTCAGTTCGGTCGCGGTGATTTCCTTGGCGCGCAGCTTGCGGCGGGCTTCGGCAATGGTCAGGCTGGTGAGTTCGCTCATCGTGTTTTCGCTTCAGATCTGAAAATGGCAACAGGGTCGGAAAGAGGCGGATAAAGCGCCTTATTCGACGACTTTCGGCACCAGGAAGAAATTGTGGTCGGTGATCGGCGCATTGGCAACGACGTCCTCAGCCTTGTTGCCGTCGTTGACGACATCCGTGCGCTTCTTCATGTCCATCGGCGTTACCGAGGTCATGGCCTCGACGCCGTCGACATTGACTTCGGAGAGCTGCTCAACAAAGCCGAGGATACCATTCAATTCGCCGACCATGCGATTTGCCTCTTCTTCCGAGACGGCAATACGGGCAAGGCGCGCAACGCGCTTAACGGTGGCGAGGTCAACGGACATGGCATTCTCCGGATAGGAATTTTCCTATCGCTATAAAGACCATGTCCGTCCTGTGCAACGGGTTTGCCTTTTGGGCAATGCAGAATTCCTGCCCTCAAACACCGCGGGATTTGAGGGCTAACGCGTCAGAGCGACAGGCTTTCGCCGGGCTTCGGCGCCTTCACTTGCGTCTTGGAGGCTTCCATGCCGGCGATGAATTTTTCCGGCGTCTGGTCGATGATCGGGAAGGTGCCGTAGTGGCAGGGAATAGCCGTCTTGAAGTTGAAGTAGCGCTGGCAGGCAAGTGCGGCCACCGCGCCGCCCATGGTGAAGCGATCTCCGATCGGCACAATACCGATATCGGGCTGATGCAGTTCGTTGATCAGCGCCATATCCGAAAAGATGTCCGTGTCGCCCATGTGGAGGAGGCTCGGCTCATCGTCGAAATGCAGCATGAGGCCGTTCGCGTTGCCGAGCGAATGGGAAACGCCGTCTTCCGTCATCTGGGCCGAAGAATGCAGCGCGTTGGTGAAGGTGGCGGTGAAGCTGCCGAGCGAAACCGTTCCACCGGTATTGCCCATTTCCAGCTTTTCAACGCCCTTGGTCCCGAGCCATGAAGCAAGATCGGCATTGGCGAGAACGACGGCGCCCGTTTCCTTGGCGATCGCTACGGTATCGCCGACATGGTCGCCGTGGCCGTGGGTCAGCAGGATGTGGGTAATGCCGTTGGTCACATTCTTGATATCCTGGCCCTCGAAGGACGAATTATAGCTCAGGAAGGGATCGATCAGGATTTTGGCGGCTTTCGTCTCGATACGGAAAGCGGAATGGCCGAGCCAGATGATCTTCATGAAAAGTCTCCTTAATCACATGTTACAAAAGCGATTTCCGGGACCAGAATGGTTTAACGTGGTTCCGGTTCGGAAAACCGTTTCGCACTTTTTCTGGAATTGCTCTAAGGACATAGCCGATATGGCCGCAAAGAAAAGCGGCGGGAACTTCAATTTCTCTTGACAGGATGACATGGCAATGACGGTGCTGACGATCGAGGAACTGGCCGGAATACTCGCCCCTGGGCAGGCGATCGCCGGCCTCGATCTCGGCACCAAGACGATCGGCCTTGCCATGTCCGATCTCGGACGCCGCTTTGCGACGCCGCGTCCCGTCCTCAGGCGCGAGAAGTTCTCCATCGATGCCGAGGTCTTGCTGGGTTTTGCTGCAAAGGAAAAGGTCACAGCCTTTGTCATCGGCCTGCCGATGAACATGGACGGATCAGCGGGGCCGCGCGTGCAGGCGACGCGGGCCTTCGTGCGCAACATGGAGCAGAAGACCGCCACACCCTTCGTTTACTGGGATGAGCGACTATCGACGGTGGCGGCAGAACGGGCCTTGCTGGAAATGGATGTTTCGCGGGCAAAACGGGCCGAACGGATCGATTCGGCCGCCGCAAGCTTCATCCTTCAGGGCGCGCTCGACAGGCTTTCCTTGCTGGCGAGATCGGCTGACGACACAGAGGCGTGACGCGCCTTCCACCAGGCGGAGATCTGGCCGCGCTTGCGGAAACCCATGATGGCAAAAACGACGAGGCTGTCGACGGCGATGGCGCGGGCGACGAGCGGCGGGATTTCCTGCGGCGGCAGGCCGAGCGCCTTGCCGTAGATCTGGAAGGTCAGGTCATGGACCTGCCGCGTCAGCATGAAGATGCCGAAATTCAGATCATAGTAGGAAAGCCAGTACCATCCCGCCAGGAAGACGATCGGACCGGCCCAGAAGATCAGAAACCACTTCATGCGGCCTCTCCTTCGTGCTTGCGCAGGACCGGCATATCAAGAGACACGAGCCAGACCGACGACGCCATGACGCAGAGTACGAGCGTGGGCACGGCGATATCCAGCGCCAGTACGGCGAAAAACATCATCGCCGCGACAAGCAACGCGGTTCTGGCTGCTCTGGTTCCCATCACTGAACTCGGGTCCACATTCGTTACATTTCTAATGTGGGCCACACTGGCGGGTTAACCAGCACCACGCAACGTAAACCAAATGTTAAGGTTAACGCGGGAGCGGAGGCTGTGAATAGCTCAGCCGTAGACGCCGCGCACCAGCCGCTTCAACGCGCCTGCCGCCTTCTCCCAGTCCTTGCCGTTCTTCAACACCAGGCCCGCGCACTGGCCGCCGGCAGCGGCCGAAAGCACGAGGTGCTGGATGGAAGCAAAGATCAGGGCATTGACGGCCGCGGTATCGACGCCCTTGGGCGGCATCAGCGAACCGCGCATGCGGTCGAGCCAGAGCCCCAGCGCTTTCGAACGCGCTTCGGAAAGGCGCTTCACCTGCTCGGTATTTTCCGAAACCTCCCAGGCGACGATACGGCGCATCAAGGGATCGTCACGCAGCGCTTCCAGGAAGAGCAGCGACAGCCGCTCCATCAGGTCGCCATAGGTCAAAAGGAACATGCCGCCGGTATCTTCGGGAATGCGGTCCTTGACCCAATTGCCGAGATCGGCGCCGATCGCCTCGACAAGACCGTCGAGACCGCCATAGTAGCGGTAGATGAGCTGCTTGTCGCAGCCGGCGCGGCGGGCGACGGCATTGATGCCGAAATTCTGGAAGCCCTCTTCGGCCAGCAGATTCTTTGCGGCTTTCAAGATAGCGCGCTCGGTGGCGCTTCTGTCGCGGATGCGCTTTTCAGGTTCAGCGGCACCCGTCTTTTCGAGCACGGCCACGGCAGTTTCATTCAGCATTCGGTCAACCCCGGTCTGTCACCAATCGGTGAGTAACAGTGGAATTTTCCGTCTACAATCCTATCTAATTGAGAAGACTGTGGATATTGATGATCCGCAGCCCTGTTGACGCTGGTGGGCGGCCCGGCGGCATTTTTCACCCGACATAACACGCCGAGAAATCTTGCCCATGCGGTTGATCGCGATGGACGAACCCGGCATAGCTGCATTATGAAAAGAGACGACAATTTCTGCTAAGGCCTTGCAATGGTGAATTATATCGAAGCCGCAACCGCGCCGCCGAAAAATACCGGCGCCATCAGGCTTTACGGCCCTGAAGCATTCGAGGGAATGCGCAACGCGTGCCAGTTGACCGCACGCTGCCTCGATGCGCTTGCCGATGTCGTCAAGCCGGGTCTTGCCACCAATGAAATCGACCGCTTCGTTTTCGAATTCGGCATGGATAACGGCGCCTATCCGGCGACGTTGAACTATCGCGGCTATACGAAATCGACGTGTACCTCGATCAACCACGTCGTCTGTCACGGCATACCCGACGACAAGCCGCTGCGCGAAGGCGATGTCGTCAATATCGACGTTACCTTCGTTGTGGACGGCTGGCACGGGGATTCGAGCCGGATGTATCCGGTCGGCCAGGTCAAGCGTGCGGCGGAACGGCTGCTGGAAGTGACCTATGAGTCCTTGATGCGCGGCATCGCTGCCGTCCATCCCGGCGCGCGCACCGGCGCGATTGGCGAAGCGATCCAGACCTATGCGGAAGCCGAGCGCTGTTCGGTGGTGCGCGACTTCTGCGGCCATGGTGTCGGCCGCCTCTTCCACGATTCGCCAAACATCCTGCATTATGGCCGCGCCAATGAAGGGCCGGAACTGCGCGAGGGCATGATCTTCACCATCGAACCGATGATCAATCTCGGACGCCCGCATGTGAAGGTGCTGGCCGACGGTTGGACGGCGGTGACGCGCGATCGCTCGCTGTCGGCGCAATACGAACATACGGTCGGCGTCACCGCCAATGGCTGCGAAATCTTCACGCTTTCGCCCGCCGGCCTCGACCGGCCGGGCCTGCCGCCATTGAACGGGTGACATTGTCCATGGCGAAGGGGCCTGCTCCGCAGTCTGGCGACGACGAACTGCCTTTCGATACGGACGAGGACATCGTCACTGATGAACGAGCGTTTTTCGGACAGCCGGCAAAGGGGGCCGCTTCTACCAAAAAGGCCGCCCTGCCCGCCAAGGAAGAACATTATCACGGCCATCGCGAAAGGCTGCGCAGCCGTTTTCGAGAGCACGGCGATACGGCGCTCGTCGATTACGAAATCCTCGAACTCCTGCTTTTCCGACTGATCCCGCGCCGCGACACGAAACCCATTGCCAAGGCGTTGATCGACCGCTTCGGATCGCTTGCCGGCGTCTTCGGCGCACCGGCCGCACTGCTGCAGGAGGTCAAAGGCGTCGGAGAGGCTGTGGCACTGGATCTGAAGCTGATATCCAGCATCGGCCATCGCGCCCTGAAGAGCGAGCTTAGGGGCAAGCAGGTGCTTTCCTCGTGGTCGTCGGTCATCCAATATTGTCACGCGGCTATGGCGCATGAAACGCGCGAGCAGTTCCGCATTCTGTTCCTCGACAAGCGCAATGCGCTGATCGCCGACGAGGTGCAGGGACGCGGAACCGTGGATCACACACCCGTCTATCCACGCGAGGTCGTGAGGCGGGCGCTGGAGCTTTCCGCAACGGCGCTCATTCTCGTGCACAACCACCCCTCGGGCGACCCCACACCATCACGCGCCGATATCGACATGACGAAGATGATCATCGATGCTGCGAAGCCGCTCGGCATCGCCATCCACGATCACATCATCATCGGCAAAGATGGACAAGCAAGCCTCAAAGGGCTGCGCCTGATATAAGACTGCGACCAAGGCATGAAAAAGCCATCTTGGCGTTCTCCAAGCTGAACGACTGAAACAGGATGGGAATTATGGGCATTTCTCCTGGTCGCTTGTACGCGCCGCCAAGCCTTCGATCGCTGATACGGCTGACACTTTTGCTGCTTGTCGTAACCGGCCTCTATCTCGGTTACCTGCAGCTTTCGACGAATGTGCATGCGGTCGTCGATGGCCAAGTATACCGCTCCGCCCAGCCCTCCCCCGCGAAGCTTGGCGAACTCGTCAAGGAATACGGCATCAAATCCGTACTGAACCTGCGCGGCGACAGCAGCGGCGAGGCTTGGTACGACAACGAGATCGCCGCGGCAAAGGGACTCAATGTCCAGCATATCGATTTCCGTATGTCGGCGACAAAGGAACTCTCCGTCGAGGAAGGGCGCCAGCTGATGGCGATCATGGCCGCTGCACCCAAGCCGTTGCTCATCCACTGCAAGGCCGGCGCTGACCGTACGGGGCTGGCTTCGGCGATCTATGTCGCCGGCGTTGCCAAGGAAGGAGAGATGGCGGCGGAGTCGCAGATCTCGCTGACCTACGGCCATCTGTCGCTTTTCTTCATCGGCGCCTATGCAATGGATCGCACATTCGAGCGGCTTGAGCCGATGTTCGGCTTTCTGAACTCCTAAACTGTACCGGAAATAGAAACTGTAACATTGACCGGCTACCGATGAACGCGCGACATTTCGCGTCGCAATATGATTCCAATTCCAGTTCGGGGCTAAAGGATGTTCCAGTACGATCTCGTGGTAGTGGGCAGCGGCCCGGCAGGGCGCCGTGGCGCAATCCAGGCTGCAAAACTCGGCAAGAAAGTGCTGGTCATCGAGGCGGGAAAACGCGTCGGTGGCGTCTCGGTCCATACCGGTACGATCCCCTCGAAGACGCTGCGCGAAACCGCACTCAATCTTTCCGGCTGGCGCGAGCGCGGCTTTTACGGCCGCAGCTACCGCGTCAAGCAGGAGATCAGCGCTGAAGACCTGCGCCGACGCCTACTGATCACACTCGACCACGAAGTGGAAGTGCTCGAACATCAGTTCGCCCGCAACCGCGTGCAGCACATTCGCGGCAAGGCAAGCTTCGTCGATGCCAATACTCTGCAGATCATCAAGGACGACGGCGACACAATGACGGTGACTGGCGCCAGCATCCTGCTTGCCGTCGGCACCAAGCCGTTTCGGCCTGATTACATGCCCTTCGACAACAAGACCGTGCTCGATAGCGACGAGCTGCTTGATATCGAGGAACTGCCACGCAGCATGGTCGTCATCGGCGCCGGCGTCATTGGTATCGAGTATGCAACGATCTTTTCGGCGCTGGATACGGCCGTTACCGTCATCGATCCAAAATCGACCATGCTCGACTTCATCGACAAGGAAATCATCGAGGATTTCACCTATCAGCTGCGCGACCGCAATATGAAGCTGCTGCTCGGCACGAAGGCCGAGAAGGTCGAGCGACTTGAGACAGGCAAGGTGCAGCTGACACTCGACAGCGGCCGGCATCTCGTGACCGACATGGTGCTTTTCGCCGCCGGGCGCATGGGCGCCACCGATACACTCAACCTGGAGGCCATCGGCCTCGAAGCCGACAGCCGCGGACGCCTGAAGGTCAATCCCGAGACGTTCCAGACATCCGTGCCTAACATCTATGCCGCCGGCGACGTCGTCGGCTTCCCGAGCCTTGCCTCCACCTCGATGGAACAGGGCCGCATCGCAGCGCGCGTCGCCATCGGTGCCGTCGCCAAGGAGCCGCAAAAGTATTTCCCCTACGGCATCTATGCCGTACCGGAAATTTCGACCTGCGGCCTGACGGAAGAGGAGATGAAAGAACGCGGCATTCCCTATGAATGCGGCATCGCCCGTTTCCGCGAGACATCACGCGGCCATATCATGGGCCTTGAGACCGGTCTGCTGAAGCTGATCTTCTCGCTGAAGACGCGTCGCCTGCTTGGCGTGCACATCGTGGGCGAAGGTGCGACGGAACTGGTGCATATCGGCCAGGCTGTGCTGAACTTGAAGGGCACAGTCGAATATTTCGTCGAAAATACCTTCAACTATCCGACGCTTGCCGAAGCCTACAAGATCGCCGGTCTCGATGCCTGGAACCGGATGGGCGATATAAAATCCGAACTTTGAGAACGCAAGACGGAGACCAACCACGTTAGCATCGAGGTGTGACATCCCCGCATCTGCAGGCCTTTTCTCGATGACGCTAACATGTGCACATCCTGTGGTAGCCTGATATGAGGCCTGCAAACTGCCTATATCCTATGTCAAAAGATATTGGTAAAGTTCGAGCTGTTCGCACCGGGGGTCGTTCTATTGCGTTTTGTCTGTTGCCTTCCCAAGTATGGTGCGCGCCTTTCGACAGCATGAAATCCATGTCTTAGACTAGCCTGCGACGCCAACAAGGACCGGTCCGCAGCCAAAAACGAAAGATAATATTTTGGCCCACATTTCAGAGACTGCTCGCAGGCGGTTTCAACTTATCCTGATAAAGCCGTCGCACTATGATGACGACGGCTACGTGATCCGCTGGTGGCGGGCGATGATTCCCTCCAATTCGCTGGCGGCCATTTACGGGATCGCCGCTGACTGTGCCGAGCGGCAAATATTGGGCGCCGATACGGCAATCGACATTACCGTCATCGACGAGACCAATACGCGCATCGACTTCGCAGCGATCCTGGCGCAGTTCAAACGCAACGACAATTTCGGAATGATCGCGCTGATCGGCGTCCAATCCAATCAGTACCCCCGCGCACTCGACATCGCCCGCCCCTTCCGCGATGCCGGATTGCCGGTTTCGATGGGTGGCTTTCACATCTCGGGATGCCTGTCGATGCTCGACGGCGACGCGATCGGCCTCGAGGAATGCCGCAAGATGGGTATTTCGATGTTTGCCGGCGAGGCCGAGGGGCGGCTGGAGATGGTGCTGCGCGATGCAGTGGCCGGCGAACTGAAGCCGCTCTACAATTTCATGAACGACCTTCCCGGCATCGGCGGCACGCCGGTGCCCTTCCTGCCGAAGGACAATATTCAGCGTACGCTTGGCCTCAGCACCAGTTTCGATGCGGGCCGCGGCTGCCCCTACCAATGCTCCTTCTGCACGATTATCAACGTGCAGGGCCGCAAGTCGCGTTTTCGATCCGCTGACGATGTCGAACGGCTGGTGCGGATGAACTGGGCGCAGGGCATCCATAAGTTCTTCATCACCGACGACAATTTCGCCCGCAACAAGGATTGGGAAGCGATCTTCGACCGCCTGATCGAACTCAGGGAAAAGGATGGCATTCCGCTCGGCCTGATGATCCAGGTGGACACGCTCTGCCACAAGATCCCGAACTTCATCGAAAAGTCGAAGCGTGCCGGCGTCACCCGCGTCTTCATCGGCCTCGAGAACGTCAATCCTGACAATCTGACCGCCGCCAAGAAGAATCAGAACAAGATCACCGAATACCGCAAGATGCTACTGGCCTGGAAGGCACAGGGTATCATGACGCTTGCCGGCTATATTCTGGGCTTCCCGGCCGACACGCCGGAATCGATCCGCCGCGATATCAAGATCATTCAGGAAGAGCTGCCGCTCGACGTCATCGAATTCTTCGTTCTGACACCGCTGCCGGGTTCAGAGGACCATCAGGTTCTCTGGAAGAAGGGCGTCGAAATGGACGCCGATCTCAACATCTACGATGTCGAGCATGTCTGTACGGCTCATCCGAAGATGAGCAAGAAGGAGTGGGAAGATATCTATCAGGAGGCCTGGTCGCTCTACTACTCGCCTGAGCATATGAAGACCCTGCTGCGGCGCGGCGCGGCAACCGGCATCAAGCTCAGCAGCCTCGTCAAGGTTCTCGTCTCGTTTGCGACAACCGTGCCACTTGAGAACGTTCATCCGCTGCAGAGCGGCCTTGTTCGCCTGAAGCATCCTTCGGAGCGCCGCCCCGGCCTGAAGCGCGAGCATCCGCTGCTGTTCTGGCCGCGCTTTGCCTTCGACACCGCCCGCAAGCATCTCTCACTTGCCGGCACGATCATCAAGCTTAGCATTTCGGCTTTCTTTATCGCCCGCGATGTCGCTGCCAAAAGCTACATGGACAAGGCTCTGACACCGGTTGCCGATGATGACGAAGATGTTCTCGACCTCTTCACAAAGACGGCTGGCGGCACCGCTGCCGTCAGCCATATCAAGAAGGTCGCCGAACTGACCCACTCACGCAGGGCTGTCTAAAGTACCGTGCGTTCATCCGGACGCACCAGGGGTGCTTTAACTCGTTGAACCATCCATTGAGCTCCCCGAGAATCGACTTCGATTTTCGGGCCGGCGTGATAATAGCGACGATTGAGCGATCGAGAGAGAACGGCCACGTGATCTCGTGGCAGCGAAGTGACGTCAATCTGCCGCCCGACCCCATTCTTAAGTTAATGGCGGTCGCGTCCTGCCTCAGCCTCTATATCATCCAATCGGCAAAGCAAAGGCGCGCTGTTGTTCGTCCCAGCATCTCGTCGCCCAATAGGCTCGCCGAGTGCGGCGGCCGGCGATATTCACAGCGCTGCGTATTCAGCCGCGGTCACGCGCTGCCGACACCAAACTGAATTGGCTATCACTCGTTCACAAACAAGCCGAAGCCGTGAGGCTCTGATTTTTGTTCTGGCCCAAGCAATTTGAACAATCTGGCCCGCCTCGGCCATTTGCAGAGTATCCAGGAATTCGACGATCTTGACACGATCAAAAAGAAAAGGCCCCGCACGTCGGCGGGGCCTTTCGAATTTCAGTCCGGAAAAACCGATTACTCGGCGCTATCCTCGGAAGCCTTCTTCTTCGGAGCAGCCTTCTTCTTCGGAGCAGCCTCTTCGCCTTCAGCAACGTCTGCAGAAGCTTCCGTCTTGGCGGCAGCCTTCTTCTTCGGCGCAGCCTTCTTGGTGTCAGCCTTTTCAGAAGCTTCGCCCTCTTCGTCGGCGAGCAGTTCTTCCTTGGTCACCTTCTTGTCGGTGACGTCGATTTCGGTCAGCAGGTGGTCGATGACCTTTTCTTCGAAGATCGGAGCGCGGATCGAGGCGGCGGCACCCGGCTGGCTGCGGAAGAACTCAAGGATCTGCTTTTCCTGGCCCGGATACTGGCGCAGCTGTTCGTAGACCGCGCGCTGCATTTCGTCTTCGCTGACTTCGACGCCGGCCTTTTCGCCGATTTCGGAGAGAACGAGACCGAGGCGAACGCGACGCTCGGCGAGCTTCTGGTACTCTTCGCGAGCCTTCTCTTCGGTCGTGTCTTCGTCTTCGAAGGTCTTACCGGACTGGGCGAGGTCATTGCTGACCTGGTTCCAGATGCCGTTATACTCGGCTTCGACGAGCTTGGACGGAGTTTCGAACTTGTAGAGTTCGTCAAGCTGGTCGAGGATCTGGCGCTTCAGCTTCTGGCGCGTCAGCGAACCGTACTGGGATTCGATTTGGCCGCGGACGATTTCCTTGAGACGGTCAGCCGATTCGAGACCGAGCTTCTTGGCAAGTTCGTCGTTGATTTCAACGTCGGCCGGAGCAGCAACTTCCTTGACGGTGACGTCGAAGGTGGCTTCCGCGCCAGCGAGGTTCTTGGCCGGATAATCGGCCGGGAAGGTTACGTTGATGGTCTTCTCATCGCCAGCCTTGGCGCCGACGAGCTGGTCTTCGAAGCCCGGGATGAAACGGCCGGAACCGAGAACCAGTTCAGCGTCCTGATCGGTGCCGCCGTCGAAGGCAACGCCGTCGACCTTGCCGACATAGTCCATCTTGACGCGGTCGCCGTTGGCGGCCTTGCCCTTCTTTTCGGCATAATCGCGGGCGCTTTCAGCGACCTTGAGAACCTGCTCGTTGACTTCGTCGTCGGAGATGTCAACGACTTCGCGCGTGACCTTGATGCCCTTGTTGGACTTCAGTTCGATCGGCGGGAGAACTTCGTAGGAGAGCGTGAACTCAAAATCCTGCTGGGCAGCGAGGATCTTTTCGACCTCGGCCTGGTCTTCCGTCATATCGATTTCCGGCTGGGTCGCCGACTTTTCACCACGGCTCGACAGGATCTGCGTCGGCTGGTCGCGGACGATCTCGTTGACGAGGTCGACCATGATGGACTTGCCATAAACCTTCTTGAGGTGAGCGGCCGGAACCTTGCCCGGACGGAAGCCATTGATGCGAACCTTGTCCTTCACGTCGGCAAGGCGCTCGTTCAGCTTGTTTTCCATGTCCTTGGCCGGGATAACGACCTTGATTTCGCGCTTCAGCCCTTCAGCGAGCGTTTCGGTAACCTGCATGTCTTCCTACCTTCATTTCCGTGGCGGCCGTGCCCAGACGCCGTTCGTTTCGGTGAGCACGACGCCGGCCAACTGCCGCGCGTGGCTTTTTCTCAATTCCTGTTCGTTCCGCCTTAAGCGGAACTGCACTCGCTTTCCGGGTATCCGGGACAACCGAGTTCCAGTCCTCCCGCCCTGCAAGGCAGCTTGGTGCGGGTAGAGAGACTTGAACTCCCACGCCTTGCGGCACCAGAACCTAAATCTGGCGTGTCTACCAATTTCACCATACCCGCGTTCGCAAAACCGCATGCATATGCCTGCGCATGAGGCCTTCCGGAGCGCGGCGTCTCTATAACACCCGATTTAGAACAGGCAAAGGAAAAATGAACGGCAAATGACAGGGATTTTCGGCCAAAATCGCATCGTTCCCGCCAGCCATGCCGGCTCTCAATAAAGAGGCTCTTCATAGGCCGGCTTGCCGTCCACGACGAGGCTGCGGATCTGCGCTGCACCGGAGGAGGAAACGCTGGCAGCGATCGAAACGACGCCCTCGTTGCGGGCCTCCTCCAGCGGCTTGCCTTCGCCTTCCGGCACGTAATAGCGCTCTATCCCGTATTCGACGCGGATGGTTTCGCCGCTACCGGGACCATAGCTATAGAAAGGCAGGCTGCGCAGGACGACTGTATCCGACGCCGCCGGCAATTTTGCGAATGACGATTCGACAATGCCCCAGAATCCATCGGGCTGGCGTCTGAGGCGCACCCACAGGGTCTGCTCGCCGGCTTCCGCCGGAATGCCGCCGGTGACTGTCGAGACCGGGACCGACGATATGTCGTAGTTCAGCACGACGTAGTCGCCGCGCAGGAAATCGCGGGGATCAACCGGAGCCGTCTTCAGCAAGACTTCGGTACCGCTTGCGAGGATAGAGGCACGGCTCTGGATAATGTAGCCAAGGATCAGCGTCTGCAGGCCGGCGACGAGGATTGCGGCAACAAGATAGAAACGGCCGGTTTGCAGTCTTGCAAAGGCGAAGCTCATGCGCGGTCCTCCCCTGCCTCGACGGATCCTGTCCCAGACGCGAAGCGCCTTTCCAGGCGGATGACGAGCCAGGCCACGGCAGCGACCATCAGGCCCGAGAAAAGGAAGAGACTCGACGTGCCCAAGATCGTGCCAACCGTTACCGAGGCGAGGTACAGCATCTCGGCGGCGAAAGCGCCATAGGCCAGATAGCGCACCGCTCCATTATCCCGGCCATGGAGCACGAGCGCCACAATGGCGGCAGCCAGCGTCAGCAGGCCAATCACCACCATCCGTCCGCCTTCATCCATTTCGATATGGAGCAGGAGCAAACCCATGAGGGCGACGAGGAAACTATAGAAGGCCGGGGCTGCGCCCGCGGTTCTGACAAGCGAGGAAATCGGGCGGATGGGCAAGGCAGTCAGCAAGAAGGCCAGCATGCCGAGAACGGCGACGGCGATCGCCACGGATATTTCCTCGGTCATCATATAAAGCCATGCGAGCCAGCCGACCACCAGCAGATAGGCGAGATGGCGCGCCTGGGCAGCGCCTGTGAAGCGCACGAGCCCGATGATGACAGCCGCCATGACAAGCGGCGCATAAGGGCCGAAGCCGAACCAGCGCGTGTCGAAATTATCGAGGTAGACGGCAAAGGACGCCCAGGAGAGAAAGCCTGCGACTACGGTCACGGCGGCCGAGCGGAAAAGGATGGCTGAAACGGTCGCAACAGCGAACCAGAGATACATGACCACCTGTTCGTCGCCGGAGAGATGATACATCTGGCCGGTGAGCGATATGGCACCGCCGAAGCTCAGCGCACCGATAATGAGCAGGCCGCTCGCCGTCGCCTGCGCCCCGCGCATAAGAAGGAGTGCAGCGCCGATGTGCACCGCCCAGATGAGCGCCAGCATCAGGCCGACACGAACGAGGCGCGGGATGTACTCCCAGTTCGAAGCGACGAGAAGCAAAAGGGCAGCTCCGAGCAGTAGGGCCGCCAATCCCATCAGCACGCGGCCGAGACTGAAACTTGCCGGACGCGCGTCGTATTCGGCCAGCAGCGTCCTGGCCGTACCTTCCTCAAGAAGCCCCTTCTCCACCCAGAGAGAGAAATCCCGCTCCAACCTGCCGCGATACATGCCCTACCCCGCATCGACCCGCCAATTTCGGCTTCTGCATTTATAGCGCAGGATCGCCGCACGGAAATGCCGGTATTTCAAAAGTACAAGTTCCTCACTGGTCTAAATTGGATCAGGCATTAACGAAACACTAACCGCACCATTGCTAATATACGACCACAACAAAGAGGCATGCATGAACCGCATAGCCCTCATGAATATATTGCACTGCAAAATCATCAAAAGTCATACTATTTAGCTTGATATCGAAGCACGGGGATGGCGCCCCGGCCCGGATTTCCGGATGCCTGCGGACCATATGTCCGTGACGAGATTCGCAGACGCGCACTCCTCCTCCCAGCGCCCTGCGATAGACTGGCAACACTCCTCCTCCCAGTTGCCAGTCACCATCATGACGCCCACCGGATCCTCCCCCGGTGGGCGTTTTGTTTAACGCATGGTTAAACGATTAGCATCCTGACTTCTCAGGCCTTCACGAGGATCATCGTCAAGCATTCGTTAAGCACGGTCGGCAAAGCGGGGCGGGCAACATCGACGCCGATACGCAGCGATCTGGTGTCACGGATTTTCAGGACGGCGTTCCCGGGAGAAAAGACTTCCCGCAAGCAGGCACGCGGACCAAATATCAATTCGCAAAAGCCGGGTGATCAGCGAAAAATCATTCTGCCTATTCATTGACCAGAAAATGGCCAAAGCTTGTAAATCACAGCCAGAGCTCTGCGAATCATGCATAGGTGGATTGAAATGTTGGCTCTTTTAGTTCTTCGCGGCGCAACATATATTCTGGCCATCAAATAGAGGTCAGCGCCGAAGAGATGGCTGCTGGCAGGATCAAGCCCTAGGAAAGGGGATTAACATGAACTTCTCTCGCTCTTTCAATAACTGGCGCAAGTATCGTCAGACCGTTACTGAACTCGGCCGCATGACCAACCGCGAATTGCATGACCTCGGTATCGACCGTTCGGACATCCATCGCGTTGCTCGCGAAGCTGCCACCCGCTAAGTACAGGTAATCGCTGCTCCTCCCAAGCAGATTGCCTTCCCAAAACGCCTGCTGCTCCCGCAGCGGGCGTTTTCTTTTTGCGCATTACACTCGCTGCCGCAAAGGTTGCGAAAGTGTTAATTCCTGGTGCGCTCAAAAATCGCGCGCTGCATAATTAGCGAGCATCAGACTGCACATTTGCATAGCAGACGCCTTTTATTTGCACTGCACAAAAAACGAGACCTCGACTATATAGATGTCAACAGCAGCAACGGCGATACCCGCCGCCTGCACAAGACATCCGAGGAAAAAACCATGAACCCGATCCGCATTGCAAAGAGCTGGATTAGCTACCGCCGTACGCTCAACGAACTTGGCAACCTGTCCAACCAGACGCTCGCCGATATCGGCGTGAGCCGTTACGACATCCGCGGCATCGCATCCCGCTCGTTCCGCTAAGAAAGCGAACGAACCATTACCCAAGACGGCGCCATCAGGCGCCGTTTTCGTTTTTGGGCCTTGCTCCTTCTTTGTCGGAACCCTAGCGCCTTCCGTCAGTTCTCCTTCACGAAAGGAGACCAACATGGCAAATCAGCTCAATGCAGGCTTTACCGGCCAGCCCGCGAACAAACCCGAAGGCATCCGAAAGGCCGCGTCGAACACCGCCTCCGCGGTCAAGCGGGAAGTACAGGCCGTCGCGACGGGCGCGGCCGATCATCCACACACTGCCAGCTCGGTCGTTGTCGGTATCGGCGTGCTGGCTTTCAGCATCGGCTATCTGCTCGGCCGCCAATCCGTCGAGACCAGCCGTTTCTGGAGGTGATACCTTGACCAGAACCATTCTCGAAAAAGCAACTGATGATGCGCGGGCAGAAGACAGCCCGGCAGCCGACGCTCGCCGGCGTGAGATTGCCGACGAGACTGCCCGGGCGATGGATGCCCGGCGTAAGGACGGCGGAACACCGAAGGGTGAAATAGACACTTTCGGCGAGCACACGGAAGAAATGGCCCCCGATGATCTCCCCAACCTTGCCGCACAACGCGAAGCGGTGCGGGAACATGGCGATGCCTACGTCGTCGCTGCCGATCTCGAAGATGCCGAGCAGCGAGAAGCGTCGCCTGGAACGCGAGAGCAGGACTGACCAGGTTGCGGCGGCGCCGGGCACCGTTTTCGATTCTATTGTTGGATCGCATGTCCTGGCGTGATATCAGCCGCCAATGACCAATAATTCCTCCTATTCCCCCATTCATGTCATCGGCGGCGGACTGGCCGGCTCTGAGGCCGCGTGGCAGATCGCCCATGCGGGCGTTCCGGTGATCCTGCATGAAATGCGCGGCGTGCGCGGCACGGATGCGCACAAGACCGATGGACTTGCGGAACTCGTCTGTTCCAACTCCTTCCGCTCGGATGATGCTACAAGCAACGCCGTCGGCGTCATCCATGCGGAAATGCGCATGGCCGGTTCGCTGATCATGGCGTCGGCTGACGAACATCAGGTGCCGGCAGGCGGCGCACTGGCTGTCGATCGTGATGGCTTCTCTGATGCCGTGACCAAGGCAATCCACGAGCATCCACTGATCACGGTCGTGCGTGAAGAGGTTTCGGGCCTGCCGCCGAAGGAATGGGATCAGACGATCATCGCTACCGGTCCATTGACGGCGGCATCGCTTGCAGGCGCCATCCAGGCGGAAACGGGCGAAGATTCCCTTGCGTTCTTCGATGCCATCGCACCGATCGTCTACCGTGACAGCATCGACATGGATATCTGCTGGTATCAGTCGCGCTACGACAAGGTCGGCCCCGGCGGCACCGGCAAGGACTATATCAACTGCCCGATGTCCGAGGAGCAGTACAATGCATTCGTCGACGCGTTGATTGCCGGCGATGCGGTCGGTTTCAAGGAGTGGGAGGGCACGCCCTATTTCGACGGCTGCCTGCCGATCGAGGTGATGGCCGAGCGCGGACGCGAGACGCTGCGCCATGGACCGATGAAGCCGATGGGCCTTACCAATGAGCACAATCCGACGGTGAAAGCCTATGCCGTCGTGCAGCTGCGCCAGGACAATGCGCTCGGCACGCTCTACAATATGGTCGGGTTCCAGACGAAGCTGAAATATGGTGCCCAGGCAGAGATCTTCCGGCTGATCCCGGGCCTCGAGAATGCCGAATTCGCGCGGCTCGGCGGCCTGCATCGCAACACCTACATCAACTCGCCGACTTTGCTCGATCCATCACTGATGCTGAAATCGCGCCCGGGCCTGCGGTTTGCCGGTCAGATCACCGGCTGCGAAGGCTATGTGGAAAGCGCAAGCGTCGGTCTGCTGGCAGGTCGCTTTGCCGCTGCAGAACGCAAGGGCGAGCCAGTTTCCCTTCCGCCAGCAACAACGGCGCTTGGCTCGCTGCTCGGCCACATTACCGGCGGCCATCTCGTCACCGACGAGGAGCCGGGCAAACGCTCGTTCCAGCCGATGAACATCAATTTCGGTCTTTTTCCGGAATTGCAGCCGGGCTCGATCGTCAAGCCAGAAGGCGTCAAGCGCTTCCGCGGCAAGGACAAGACGATCATGAAGCGACAGTTGATTGCCAAGCGGGCGCTTGCAGATTGCGCGGCCTGGCTGGGTCAGGACATCAAGCTCGCCGAAAGCGCCTGAAATTACTGCGGTTAATGCCCGTTTGCCGCTGAGGTATTCGGCGCGGACAATTCCTTATCCGGCTCGGCAACATAGTTGCCGAGCAGCCATAACGAGACCTCCGACGCCTCCTTGGCCGAGGTGAACTCGTAGGTGCCGTTGTGAGAGGGTGCATTGACAAATTCGATGCTCAGCCCCCTGCCCGTTTCGGAAGCGAGGACGCGCACCGTTCCCGGCTCGATCAGATGACAAGCGAAATGGCGCGACATGTTGCGCATGAAACCAGCCTTGTTGTCATGCAGGCGTACGAAGACGGCCTGACCGTCAGCGGTCGCCTGGAGCTGGCGGATTGCTTCGTTGGGGAAAGCCCGGCCGAATTCGATGATGGCAAGGCCCGTATCGTGCAGGCCATCTTCCTTGTTCTGAGCAGCCATGCGAGTCGCCACGAAGGCGAAGAAGATGACGATGGCGAAAAGAACGCACCAGACGATAATGCCCACGCGGATTCTCCGTTTAGAATGGGGTTACGCCTGACATAACGCACGAGACTTGCGCGAGTTTGACCGTTGTCAGATTTTCTTGCGCATGCCGGCAAATGCCATGCGCATCTGACGCCGCCATTGGGGCTCCTGAAGCGAGGCCTCCAGAACGGCGGCACCGCGCTTCTGCGCCTTCACCAGTACAGGTTCCGCAAGCACAGCAGGCAGGAAGGCGGGCAGGACCGATGGCGGCAGGACAGACGCCCTCGCCTTCGCAAGGTGATCTCGACCAAGCCCGGCAAAAGCTTCGATGGCCGCAGAGATGCGCGGCTTGTCCTCACCAGCCAAAAAAGTCTCCCGGTCGAGACCTGTCGCGGACAGGATTTCAAGCGGGATATAGACCTGGCCGCGGCGTTGATGGAGGGGCATCAGGAGCAGCATGCCTGAAATAGCCTGCGCCACACCGGCATGACCGGCGGCATCGGCGGATTTCATCGCCTCGTCAGGGGAAAGGATGAGGCCTGCAAGCTGGATGAGCGCCGAGGCCGTTTCACCCGCATAGCCCTCCAGCGAAGTACGGCTTTCCATCGGGTCGTCGTAGAGATCGAAAATCCGGGCCTCTATCATGTTGACGAGCGTCTGGCGTGGCAGCCGGTGCGCCTCGACGGCCGAAAGAAGGGCTGCCGCGAGCGGATTGGCCTCGGTCGAACCGTGTGCATTGCCTTCCAGGAGATCGCGCCAATATTGCATGCGGATTTCGCCGGGTAGCGGTTCGTGCACGAGGTCGCGGATGCGGGCGAGTTCGGCATTGAAGGCATAGAGGGCGGCGAGCGCACCGCGCTTGTCATCAGGCGACAGCAGGCAGGCGAGGTAACGGTCGCGATCGGTGTCGCGCAGCATCGCCAGGCTGATATCCTGGTTCGTCCTTGTATCGCTCATGTTCAGACTGCGATCAGGGCGGCGGCGACGGCACGCTGCTCGGAGAGCATGATATTGAAGGTTCGCACGGCGGCACCGGTGCTCATCGGGTCGGAAGAGATACCGCGCGCCTTGAGCGCGGCACGCAACTCTGCGGGCAGGCGGCGAAGCTCCGTGCCGGTGCCGACCAGCAGAACTTCAATATCGGCCGCCTCATCGAGCACCTGGCGGAAATTCTCGACCGACAGAGGCTTCGTCATATCCATGTCCCAGCCGTGAATGCCCGACGGCAGGCAAAGGATGGAGCCGCGATGCGACATATCCGCAAAACGGAAGCCACCATTGCCATAGGTGTCGATGGGAGCGCGGCCCGGGAAATGGGCGTCGCGGATTTCAATGCCTTTTGCCATATGCCTATACCGCCGGCTTGCCGGATTTCATGCTGATATCGCCCTCGTCCTCGCCATCGCTCTCCCGGCGCAGCCGGAAGATGATGAGAACTGGCGCCGCTATATAGATGGAGGAGAATGTTCCAAGCGCAACGCCGAAGAGCATGGTGAATGTGAAGGAGCGGATGACGGCGCCGCCGAAAATATAGAGCGCAAGCAGCGCCAGCAGGGTCGTGGCGGCCGTCAGGATGGTGCGCGACAGCGTCTGGTTGATTGCCGCATCGATCAGGATCGGCAGCGGCATCTTCCTGTAGCGCTTCAGATTTTCGCGCATGCGGTCGTACACGACAACGGTGTCGTTCAGCGAATAGCCGACGACGGTCAGAAGCGCTGCGACACTCGTCAGATTAAATTCCATCCCACTGAGCACGAAGAGGCCGAGCATGATGATGACATCGTGCAGCGTCGCAACGATTGCGCCGACCGCAAACTGCCATTCGAAGCGGATCCAGATATAGATTAGGATTGCGAATAGCGAGGCAAGGATGCCGACCGTCGCCAGCATCGTCAACTCACCGGAAACGGAGGGTCCGACGACCTCGACACGACGGAAATCGTAGTCCTCGGCCAGTTCGCCGCGAATGAACGTTGCGACCGACTGCTCGGCATTTTCGCCGCCATCCTGCGAGCCGACACGGATGAGGGCGTTGGTGGCATCGCCGATGCGCTCGACGCGCACCGGTCCGAGGTTCAGTTCGTTCAGACGGGCGCTCAGATCGGCAATATCGGCATTGCCCTGCTTCGCCTTGACCTCGATCAGCGAACCGCCGGTGAAGTCGATACCGAGTTGCAGGCCGACCGTTGCGAAGGCGAGCATTGCGGCGATGCAGAGTGCTGCAGATGCCGTGAAGACATAGCGGCGAATGCCCATGAAACGGATATTGGCGTGCTCGAACAGCCCGGTCAGCGCAGTCTTCGGCAGATGGCGCGGATTGAGCCTTGCAAGCCAGGCGGCCACCAAGCCGCGCGACAGCGTGAAGGCGGTCAGGATGGTTGTGAGAATGCCGACGGCGAGCGTCACAGCAAAGCCGCGGATGGATTCACTGCCGACGAAAAACAGAATGACGGCGGCGATGAAGATCGTGACATTGGCATCGACGATGGTTGAAAAGGCGCGCGAGAAGCCGCGCTCGACCGCCTGTGCGAAAGCCGTATGCGGTACCCTCTCCTCTTCGCGAATGCGCTCATAGATCAGAACATTGGAATCGACTGCCATGCCGACGATCAGGACGAGGCCGGCAATGCCCGGAAGCGTCAGTATCGCGCCGGCAACACTCAGCACCGCGACGATCAGCACCAGATTGAAGGCAAGCGACACGACTGCGATGATGCCGAGCATGCGATAGAGCGCTATCATCAGCGCTGCGACAAGCACGACGGCTACGATACCGGCGATCAGGCCGGAGAAAACAGATTCAGAACCAAAGAGCGGACTGACGGTGCGCTCTTCCACTGACGTCAGCGTCGCCGGCAGCGCACCGGCCCGTAGCATGACGACAAGATCCTGAACGCCCTCCTCCGAGAAATTGGCTGATATCTCGCCGCTTCCATCTGAAATCGGCGCTTCGATGACCGGGTTTGCCATGACCTGATCGTCGAAGACGATGGCGAGATGTTTTCCGACATTGGCCGTCGTTGCCTGAGCCAGACGTTTTGCCGCCTCCGCATTCAGCTTGTAGACAATCGCGCTGTCCTGGGTCTGCGGATCGGTTTTGCTATCGACTTCGGCAAAATCGGCACCCGTGGCGATTACCGTGCGATCGACGAGATAGGGAACCGGCGGGTCATCCAGAGAATACAGCACCTGCGACGTCGCGGGCCAACGGCCGGCAAGCGCCTGCTGGCCGGTCATGCTCTCATCGATGAGGTGAAACGAGAGTGCTGCAGGTTCGTTCAGCAGGTTCTTCAACCGCTCGGCATCGACGGAGCCCAGCACCTGCACGGCGACGCGATCGTCACCATCAGGACGAACGGTGAAATTCTCTTTGCCGAAACCGGCGATCCGGCGGGCGACGATATCGAGCGAGCGGGTCTGGGCAGCGAGCGTGTCAGCATCGATCGCCTTGTCGGAGATCTGCAGCGTCAACTGACCATCATTGCTCTGCTGCAGCGAGACGTCGGCCGATGTCAGCGACTTCAGGAGATCGGCTGCGGGCTGCAACTGGGCCATATCGGTGACCTTGACCGTCACCGTCTGCGCGGTACCGGCGAGCCCCGTATAGCGGATGTTGGCGCCGCGCAGCTTGTCGCGAACGCTGGCAACCGTGGCCTCCAGCCTATCCCGGACAATGTCGGAGCGTTCGAGGCGCAGTACGATGCGGGAACCGCCCTGCAGATCGAGACCAAGGGTGACGCGGTCCTGACGAACCCAGTTGGGCAGGGAGGAGAGCTGCGCCTGGCTTAAGAGATTAGGCGCAGCGACGACAACAGCCGCAATCGCGACCAGCCAGATCAGAAGTGTTTTCAAGCGGGAAAAATGGTGCATTCTCTCGACTATCTTCCGATCCGGCGGGTGTTGCTATCGCATGTTATGCAGCGTCGGCCTTGACCGGCTCGCCCTTGACGCGGATTTCGGAAATACCGGTGCGGACGATGCGCACACGCACGCCTTCGGCGATTTCAACTTCGACTTCCTTCTCGTCGACGACCTTCGTGACCTTGCCAACGAGGCCGCCGCCGGTGACGATCTGATCGCCGCGACGGATCGCCTTCAGGGTTTCCTCACGCTTCTTGGCCTGCGCCCGCTGCGGGCGGATGAGCAGGAAATACCAGACTACCATCAGCGGCACGAACAGGATGATCATTTCGAGGCCTGAGCCGCCGAAAGCGCTCGTAGCGTCGGTTGCGCTCTGGGCAAATGCCGGGGTGATAAACATGCTAAGCTCCTCAGGCTGTGGGCGGCGGAACCCCGCCTCTCTTTTCAGGTCGCCGGACTATAGTTGCAGCCTTGATGAATGCAACAAAAACAGCCGGAAAGCGTACCGATTCCGCTGCCTCATAACCTTTCCGCTGTGGAAAGGCCATGCTACCCGGCATCAAAAAAACGAAAGCGGATGATCGCTGCAATCTATGAAGGAGGCACCCGATGGCCGAGGAAATCAATAGCGTTCTGCTTCAGGAGCTGAAGAGGCTTGCAGATGCAGTCGAACGGCTGGCCGGCGCCCCACCTGCCGCCAATGATTGGACCGCCGCGGACTGCTTCGTCTGGTCCCCCGCCCGCCAGTATCTGCAGCCTGTCAAGCGCCCCAACCGCGTGGCGCTGAAGCTCATCCGCGGCGTCGATCACGTGCGCGATATCCTGCACGAAAACACGGTGCGCTTTGCCGAGGGCTATGCAGCCAACAACGTGCTGCTCTGGGGCGCCCGCGGCATGGGCAAGTCCTCGCTCGTCAAGGCCGTGCATGAAGATGTGCGGCTCGAAAGCGGCGTATCGCTAAAGCTCGTCGAGGTACATCGCGAAGATATTGCCAGCCTGCCAACGCTTCTTGACCTCCTCAAGGATACGCCGCACCGTGTCATCGTATTCTGTGACGATCTTTCTTTCGATCACGACGATACCGCCTATAAATCGCTCAAGGCGGCGCTTGACGGCGGCGTGGAAGGGCGTCCGGACAATGTGCTCTTCTATGCGACCTCCAACCGCCGCCATCTCTTGCCGCGCCACATGATGGAGAACGAGCAGTCGACAGCCATCAACCCATCCGAAGCCGTGGAGGAGAAAGTTTCACTCTCCGATCGCTTCGGCCTGTGGCTCGGCTTCCACAAATGCAGCCAGGAAGATTATCTGGCGATGATCGATGGCTATGCCGAATACTTCAAGCTTGGCCTCGAGCGCGAGAAGATGCATGCCGAGGCGCTGGAATGGGCGACCACCCGAGGCGCCCGCTCCGGCCGCGTCGCATGGCAGTATATCCAGGATCTGGCCGGCCGCCTGCGCATCCACCTCGATCGCGCTTGAGCACGACCTGGCGACACACCTGAAAGACGACAAAAGCCCGGCTGCTGGCCGGGCTTTTGCACATTCCTGAAACGCTCTACCTGCTCAGGAAGTATTTTCTACTCAAGGAATGTCATCGGGTTGACTGGCGACGCATCCTTGCGAACTTCGAAGTGCACCTGCGGCTGCTTGACGTTGCCGCTCATGCCCGACACGGCAACCGTCTGGCCGCGCTGGATCTTCTGGCCACGCGTGACGCTCAGCGTATCGGCATTGCCGTAAACCGTGACGGTGCCGTCGTCGTGACGGACGAGAACCGTGTTGCCGAGCTCCTTGAGACCATTGCCGGCATAAATGACCACGCCGTTTTCAGCAGCCTTGATCGCCGTGCCCTGCGGAACCGAGATATCGATACCGTCGTTACGGCTGCCGTTGACGTTTGCACCGTAGGCCGCGATCACCTGTCCGCGAACCGGCCAGCGATACTTGCCGATGCCGGTTGCTTCGGGAGCGGCAGCGCTGACATCGGACTTCTTCTCGACATCATCGACTGTCTGTGTCGCGGCAGCAGCCTTGTAAGGCGCCGGCTGTGCGGAGGCCGTCTGGACCGGAGCTGCAGCCGGCTGGGCGGGCTTCACCTGCTCCACCTTCTGGGCCGGGATGGAGGCCGTCTTGATCGTGTCGGCCGAGGCTGTGCCATTCGGGATCTTCAGCTCCTGCCCGATGCGGATCGAACTCGCCGACAGATTGTTGGCCGCCTTGATATCGTCGATGTTGGCACCCGTCGCCTTGGCGATCTTGGCAAGCGAGTCGCCCTGCTTGACCGTGTAGGTACCGGCGCCACCGTTCGGGTTCTTGCCGCCGCCTGCAGGAGCCTTGCTTGTCGGATCGGCGCTTGCGACAGCCTTGTCGCGAGCCGAGTTGGCACCCGGAACGACAGCGACCTTCTGTTCCTGGCCCTTCGTCGGCTGCGGCAGGTTGCCGGGCTTTGAAAGGTCGGCGGACTGGGCTGCGGCCTTGGCGGGATTGTTGCCGCCATTGAAGGTCGGGATGAGGATCGCCTGGCCGGGCTGCGCTGCGGAAGCCGTCTTCAGATTGTTGACGCGGAGAATTTCCTTTTCCGGAACGCCAAACCGGCGTGAAAGCACCGCGATGTTTTCACCAGGACGCAGCGTGACGGAAGGCGCATTGGCCGCCGACCAGCCCGAGACTTTCGGCGTCGTGCCCGTCGTCAGTGTATCGGTAGCAACCCTCGGAGCATTCACGCCTGCCGGGGCGATACGATCAGGCTTCGGAGCCGACGGGAACGGCTGAGCGAGAGCGACATTCCTTTCCTGCTGCCGGGGAGAAACAGACCCTGCGCTCGGCGGCGCGAGTTCGGTGCGCTGAACGGAAACCGGTGCGGATGCCATCCGTGCGGGGGAAGTGGCAACCGGATCATAGTTCGGGCGACCCGGATAGGGCTGGTTCATCGCACCATTCTGAGCGTAGGCCGGCTGCACGGCCGAACCACCGAGATCAGCGCGCGGCACCGGGTCGCCCTGCGGCCCGCTGAAACCCCTGCGCGGGATCGAATTCGTCGTCATCTGATCCTGCCCCGAGGAGGAAAACAGACTGCCGAAACGTGTTACATCGGAGCTGCAGCCTGTTGCTGCACTCGCCAGCAAGGTGACGACCAGAAGATTGCCGGCCGATTTCCCGAACTTCGGCGAAAGACTGAAACGCATGACTCGACCCACTTAGAACGCAACCATTTGTGAATCTATTAAAGCGCGTTAGTGTTACCATGCGGTTAAGGCGCTGGAATCAGTGCTATATTTTTGAGAACTTGATAACCATAAGTTTGCGGGCAAAAAATCATAGCCCGCAGGGCTTTGCGGTCTGCCGATGCATGTCGCGAGTCTTCAGGTTCGCATGCCATGCTTCTGATCTTTGTTTTACGGATGTCGTTGTTGCAAAACCGGTGCACCCGTCTTGCGTGTCTTGCTTTAAAGCTGGGATGCGAGGCGGGGAACAATCGGCAGATAGGGAGCGTCAAAAAGCTCTTCCCGCTCGAAGCGGCTTCCGGTTTTTGTCAGGCGAACCATGCGGCATTCGTTTTCAGAGATCATCAGCGGCGCAATCATCGAACCGCCGGAGACCAACTGATCGGCATAGAAGCGCGGCATGGAGTTGAAAGCAGCCGTGACAAGAATACGGTCGAAAGTGCCCTCGCCCTGCATGCCGCCGCTGCCATCAGCCTGGCGGATGATGACGCTGCGCAGGCTGAGGGCTTCCATTCGGCGCTGGGCCGAAAGTGTCAGCGTCTTGTAGCGATCGACCGTCAGCACACGCTCCGCAATGCGACCGATGACCGCCGCTGTGAAACCGCTGCCTGTTCCGATTTCGAGCACGCGCTGACCGGGGCGGACCTTCAGATGATGCAAAAGACGGACCACAAAATCGACGCCCTCTAGAAAGGAGCCGCATTCGATCGGGATCGTGCGGCTGGAATAGGCGTTCTCGGTAAATTGCGGTGGTACGAAAAGCGAGCGCGGCGTTTGCTCGACTGCCGTCAGCAGATCGATGTCGGAAATGCCTTCCGCGCGCAATCTCAAGACCAGCGCTGCAAAGCCTTCCTTCTCGGCCAGTTTTGCCGTCAACCCTTTACTCCGTGTCCGAGGGCCCGCGCCACGCGGTCCGTCACGGAATAATCGGTCAGATCAAGTTTCAAAGGCGTTACCGAAATCCTATTATGCTTGAGGGCGTGGATATCGCTGCCCTCGGTAAAGGCGCCGGCACGCTCGCCGAATTTCAGCCAGTAATAGGGAAAGCCGCGGCCGTCGGTGCGCGCATCGACCTGCAGGTTGAAGGCAAGCTTGCCCTGGGCCGTCACTTCCACGCCCTCGACCTCTTCAGGGCGACAGTTCGGGAAGTTGAGGTTGAGGAAAGTGCCTTCGGGCAGATCGACGGTCATCAGCTTTTCGAGGAGAGCAGGCGCGTGCGTCTCGCAGACCTCCCAGGGCAGGATCCGCGCGCCGTTATCGTAAACATAGGCCTGGCTGAGGGCGAAGGATCGCACGCCCTGCATCGTTCCTTCGATGGCGCCGGCAATCGTACCGGAATAGGTTACGTCGTCTGCAACGTTTGAGCCGGAATTGACACCCGACAGGACGAGATCCGGCTTGATATCCAGTACCTGCTTGATGCCCATGATGACGCAATCGGTCGGCGTGCCGCGCAGCGCATAATGCTTGTCGGAAATCTTCCGGAGCCTCAGCGGCTCCGAAAGGCTGAGCGAATGCGCAAGGCCGCTCTGGTCGGTTTCGGGGGCAACGATCCAGACATCGTCAGAAAGCACCCTTGCTATCCGTTCCAGCGCACCCAGGCCTTCGGCATGGATACCGTCGTCATTCGTCAGCAGGATGCGCATTGGCTCAGGCCGCCCGTTCGATCTTTGTCAGACCGCCCATATAGGGCAGCAAAACGTCCGGAATCGTGACCGAACCATCCTCGTTCAGATAATTTTCGAGAACCGCGATCAGGCAGCGGCCGACTGCGGTGCCGGAGCCGTTCAGTGTGTGAACGAACTTCGTCGCCTTGTCGTCCTTGCCGCGATAGCGGGCATTCATGCGCCGCGCCTGGAAATCGCCGCAGACGGAGCAGGACGAGATCTCGCGGAAGGTGTTCTGGCCCGGCAGCCAGACTTCGAGATCGTAGGTCTTGCGCGAACCGAAGCCCATGTCGCCGGTGCAGAGCGTCATGGTGCGGAAATGCAGGCCGAGGCGCTTCAGTACTTCCTCTGCGCAGGCCGTCATGCGCTCGTGCTCGGCAAGCGAGCTCTCGGCATCGGTGATCGAGACCAGCTCGCACTTCCAGAACTGGTGCTGGCGCAGCATGCCGCGCGTATCGCGGCCGGCGGAGCCTGCCTCGGAACGGAAGGACGGCGTCAGCGCCGTGAAGCGCAGCGGCAGTTTCTCCTGATCGAGGATTTCCTCGCGCACCAGGTTGGTCAGCGTCACCTCCGCAGTCGGGATCAGATAGCGGCCGTCCGTCGTCTTGAAGAGATCCTCTTCGAACTTCGGCAGGTTGCCGGTGCCGAACAGGGCTTCAGCGCGCACCATCAGCGGCGAAGACACTTCGGTATAGCCGTGTTCGGTCGTGTGCAGATCAATCATGAACTGGCCGAGCGCGCGTTCGAGCCTGGCGAGCTGGTTGGTCAGGACCGTGAAGCGCGAGCCGGAGAGCTTGGTGGCACGTTCAAAATCCATATAGCCGAGGGCTTCGCCGATTTCGAAATGTTCCTTCGGCGTATGGTTCCAGCGCGGTTTTTCGCCGACGATACGGGTGACGACATTGTCGTGCTCGTCCTTGCCGACAGGCACTTCGTCAAGCGGCACGTTCGGAATGCGCGAGAGCTGGTCGTAGAGATCGGCGGAAAACGCGCGCTCTTCTTCCTCGGCTGCCGGCAGGGTCTCCTTGATCTCGGCGACCTCGGCCTTCAGCTTGTCGGCAAGCTCGGTGTTCTTCTGCGCCATGGCCGCGCCGATCTCCTTGGAGGCGGCGTTGCGGCGGGAGAGCAGGTCCTGCGCCTTCTGCACGGCGGAGCGGCGCTTTTCGTCAAGGGCGACGAGAGATTGCGACAGAGGTTCCGCGCCGCGCTTGGCAAGGGCAGCATCGAGAGCCTCGGGATTCTCACGGATCCATTTGATATCGAGCATCGTCGTTCCAGATCGTTTCAACATAAATGAACCGGTCGGAGGAAACCCCGACCGGATGGGAAACGGCAGAACTCAGTGAAATGTCCTGATGCGCTCAGACATTGTCCGTCTTGGCGACGTCGGAGGATTCGCTGGCCTCTTCAACCGCCTGTTTGGAACGCTGACGCTCCACGAGTCGTGCCGCGTAAATGGAAATCTCGTAGAGAAGGATCGTCGGTAGTGCAAGACCGATCTGGGACATGGGATCGGGCGGTGTGAGCACCGCGGCGACCACGAAGGCAAGCACGATCGCGAACTTGCGCTTTTCGGAGAGCCATTGCGACGTCAGAAGGCCGACACGGGCCAGAAGCGTCGTGATCACCGGTAGCTGAAAGACGAGGCCGAAGGAGAAGACCAGCGTCATGATCAGGCTCAGATATTCCGAGACCTTCGGGAGCAGCGAAATTGCCACCTCGTCATGACCAGGCGCCTGCTGCATCGACAGGAAGAACCACATGACCATCGGCGTGAAGAAGAAATAGACCAGCGCCCCGCCCATCAGGAACAGGATCGGCGATGCGATCAGGAACGGCAAAAAGGCCTGGCGTTCGTTCTTGTAGAGACCGGGAGCGACGAACTTGTAGATCTGTGCAGCGATGATCGGGAAGGCGATCACCAGGCCGCCGAACATCGCGACCTTGACCTGCGTGAAGAAGAACTCCTGCGGCGCCGTATAGATCAGCTGCGCTTTCTCGACATCGAGGTGAGCCCAGCTGACAGCAAGCTTGTAGGGATAGACAAGGTAATTGAAGATGTGCTTGGCGAAGATGAAGCACACGATGAAGGCGATGAAGAACGCAGCGATCGACCAGATCAGCCGCGTCCGCAGCTCCATCAGGTGCTCGATCAACGGCTGCGGCTTGTCTTGTATATCACCGCTCATGCCTCATCCTTCTTATTTTTGGCGGCAGGCTTTGCGACAGCAGCCGGCTTCCTCGTCGCGGCAGCGCGCTTCGGCTTCTCGACCGGTGCCGCGACCAACGCAACCGCGTCAGCTTTGTCTGCAGCCTTCACACGCGGCTTGCGGACGGCCTTCGGCTTTTCAGCCACGGCGACCGGAGCAACGGTGGCGGCAGCGACCGGCTGCGGCGCCGGAACGACCGGCGGCGTTTCCGGCAGGCTCATTGACGGCGCCGGCGCGGAAACTTCCGCAGGCGGCGCTTCCGTCACAGTCCCGGTACCCTGCTCCAGCGGGCGCTGTTCTGCCGGGTTGTCGACCTTCGTCGAATTCTGCAGGTCGGCCTTGATCTCGTTACCCATCTGGCGCAGCGGGTTCATCGCCTCGCGCAGGCTGTTGACCGGGTTGAGCTTCTGGGCGTCGCTGATCGTGTTACGCACATCATCAAGCTCGGCTTCGCGCAGTGCTTCGTCGAACTGGGCACGAAACTCACCCGCGACCTTGCGGGCACGTGCTGTCATCTTGCCGAAAGCGCGCAGCATCGGCGGCAGATCCTTGGGACCGACAACCACGATCAGAACGACCGCGATAACCAAGAGTTCGGTCCAGCCAATATCGAACATGCAAGGCTCCTGAACGGGCGGCGCGGGGGCAGCGCCCTTTCCCGTACGTGATTACTTCGTTTCGTCGGCCTTGTGATCGACGGTCTTTGCTGCTTCGGGCGCGTCTTCGTCCGTCATGCCCTTCTTGAAGCTCTTGATGCCCTTGGCAACGTCGCCCATCAGTTCCGGGATCTTGCCGCGACCGAACAACAAAAGCACAATGGCCAGAACGATAAGCCAGTGCCACATGCTAAAAGAACCCATTACGCATACTCCCTGTTTCGATGTTCCCTCGATGTAAGAATTTCCGATCCGGTTTCCAACATCAATCCTTCTGGATTGAGCTTAATGTCACGGTATCGGCCTTTGTGACAAGCCATTCGTCCATCGAAAAATCGTGATTGACATTGTTTTGCGCGGCCGTGGCAAAAGCAAGACCACCCTTCATCATTCCTCGGAGGCGCCACCCGGGGCGAGCAGTCCAAGCTCTTCAAGGTCCAGTTGTGTAATTGGATCCTCATCCTCGGCCAGTTCGTCGTTCATGAGGGGCGACGGAATGTTGAAATTGGCCGGGATTCGGCCGGACAGCAGGCCGGCGCCCTTCAGTTCTTCAAGTCCCGGCAAGTCGCGCAATTCCTCAAGGCCGAAATGATCGAGGAAATCACGCGTCGTGCCGAGCGTCACCGGCCGGCCCGGCGTGCGACGGCGGCCGCGGAAACGTACCCAGCCCGCCTCCATCAGCACATCGAGCGTGCCGCGCGAGGTTTGCACACCTCTGATATCTTCGATCTCGGCACGCGTCACCGGCTGGTGATAGGCAATGATCGCCAGCACCTCGAGGGCTGCGCGGGAAAGTTTGCGGACCTCATTCTCATCGCGACGGATGAAAAAAGAGAGGTCGGCGGCGGTGCGGAAGGCCCAGGCATCATCGACCTGCACGAGATTGACGCCACGCGGCGCATAGTGGTCCTTCAGGCGCAGCATGATCTCGCGCGCATTGAAGCCCTTCGGCAGACGCTCGGTGATAAAGCCTTCGGATACCGGCTGGGCGGAGGCGAAGACCAGCGCTTCGGCTATACGCTCCGCTTCGATCTCGGCCTGCAGATTGCGGGAAGCGTCTTCGCCCTCCCCATCTTCACCTTCAAAGTCATCGTCCTGCGCGCCGATCAATCCGACTGCTCCTGTTCGACCACCAGCAGGGTGGCATGTTTCGGGCCGCGGCGCATATAGATCGGCTGGAAGGCGCCATCCTGGCGGATCTCCAGCTTGCCCTCGCGCACCAGTTCCAGCGAGGCGGCAAAGGCGCTGGCAACGGCCGTGACGCGCTCGGCGGGGCTTGCAAGGTACCGCAGCAGATATTGCTCGAGCGCCGTCCAGTCGACGATGTCGCCGATCATCTGGGTCAGCAGTTCGCGGGCGTCGGTGAGTGACCAGACGTTGCGCCGCTCGATCGTCACCTGGGTGATCGCATGGCGCTGTCGCAGGGCAGCGTAGGCGCTCAGGAGATCGTAGAGATTGGCCTCATAGGCCGATTGCTGGCGATGCGGGATATGTTCGGGGGCGCCGCGGGCGAAAATGTCCCGGCCGAGCCGGTTGCGATTGACGAGGCCGTCGGCCACCTGGCGCATCGCTTCCAACCGCTTCAGGCGAAAAGCAAGCGTTGCGGCCATTTCCTCACCCGAGGGACCGTCGTCCTTGACCTGCTGCGGGATCAGCAATCGCGATTTCAGATAGGCAAGCCAGGCGGCCATGACGAGATAGTCGGCGGCAAGCTCGATGCGGATCCGCCGCGCGCTTTCGACGAACTGAAGATATTGCTCGGCAAGGGCCAGAACCGAAATGCGCGACAGGTCGACCTTCTGGTTGCGGGCAAGATAGAGCAAGAGGTCGAGCGGGCCTTCGAAGCCGGCGACATCGATCACCAATGCCGGCTCGTGGGTGGCGCGTTCCGAACCGTTCTCCTGCCACAGCTTGTCCATCGGCGTTGACGCCGCCTGGGACCGCTCCGTGCCCTTGATCGTGTTCACCCTACCCTGCCTTTCCCGCCTCTTCTCAAGCCGTCGCAAACATGGCGTCGAATTCCGCCCTTATCGTCGTCTCGTCTGCAGCATCGGCGGTCGGGAAGCCATCCTCGACCAGCCGTGCCCGCTCGCGCGCAAGACCTCCCAGCGGCGGAACATTTGCCACGACCTGAAGCATCTCGTCCATATGGCCGTTGCAATGCAGCACGATATCGCAACCGCCCGCAATGATATTCGCCGCGCGCTCGCCGATCGTGCCCGAAAGCGCGTTCATCGAGCTATCGTCCGACAGGAGCAGCCCCTTGAAGCCGATCTCGGTGCGGATGACCTCGTCAATCACCTTGCGGGATGTGGTTGCCGGATTGTCCGGATCGATGGCAGTGAAGACGAGATGGCAGGTCATGGCCATCAACTCATCCTTCATCGCGATGAAGGGCGGGAAGTCGTGAACTTGCAGTTCTTCGCGCGATACGGCGACGACCGGCAGTTCCAGATGCGAATCTGCAAAGCCGCGCCCGTGGCCCGGCATGTGCTTCATGACCGGCAGCAAACCACCGGCTTTCAGCCCCTCGGAAGCAGCCCGGCCCATTTCCGTGACAGTAACAGGATCGCCGCCATAGGCCCTGTTGCCGATAACATTGCTGCTGCCTTCGACGGGCACGTCGAGCACCGGCAGGCAATCGACATTGATCCCGAATTTCTGGAGATCAAAAGCATGCAGACGCGACATCAGCCAGGCGGCGCGCAGGCCAAGCGCACGGTCGCGGCGATAGAGATCGCCAAGCGCCTGCCCCGACGGATAGTGCTGCAGGATCGGCGGGCGGATGCGCTGGACGCGACCGCCTTCCTGATCAATGAGCACGGGCGCATGCCAGCCGACGCAATCGCGCAGCTCTGCAACGAGATCGCTGATCTGCTGGGCTTCGGAAATGTTTCGTCCGAAAAGGATAAAGCCCCACGGGCGCTCTGCCCTATAGAAGGCCTTCTCTTCGTCGGTCAGCTTGAGGCCGCTGCAGCCAAGGATCATCGCTTTTGATTCGGTCATACCCGAATCATAAGGGTCGCCCGGCGAATTGCGAGCGAGGTCAAGCGCGATCCCACAAAAAAGAACGGCGGGACAAGCCCGCCGTTGCGATAGAGGAAGCCAGAAAGCCTACTTGGAGATCAGGCAGCTTCCGCCGGCCGAGCGATACTTCTCGCAAAGAGCGGCTGCCTCGTCCTTCGAACCGGCCGGGATGCGGACGCGGTAGAACGTGCCCTTGCCGGCGATATCCGCCTTGCGGATTTCGTAAGCGCGGCCACTGAGCACGCCTGCGAACTTCTTCGACAGGCTGGCATAGGACTTCTTTGCCTCATCTTCTGACGGCAGCGATGCGATCTGGATGCCGTAGCCGCCGCTTGCAGCGGCCGGAGCCTGCTGTGCCGGCTGGGCAGCGGACGCTGCCGGTGCAGAGGCGACCTGCGTCGGTTTCTGCTGGGCCGTCGGGCGGACATTACCGTTTTCGGTTACCGTGCCGACGACATTGACCGGCTGTTCGGCCGGGCGGGCCGTCGGGACAGGCGCCGTATCGGTCGTCGCAGCGGAGGCTGTATCGGTGATCGGTGTGGTCTTGACTGCACGAACCGGCGGGTCGACCTGATTTGCGTTTGCGGCGTTCACCTCAGCCATCTTGGCGGTGGTCTGAGCCGGCTGGGCTGCAGGCGCTGCTCCGACAGGCGGAATGGCGGCGGATGCAACCTGATTGCCGTTCTGATTGCCGGCGCTGGCCGGGAAGCTTGCAGCAGACGGCGTCGCGGCCGGCTGGGCTGCAGGCGTTGTCGATGCGACTTCCTTTGCCGGCGCGGATTGCTCGGCAGGTGCCGGCTCTTCGCGGGCAACGAGCGTGCCGTCCGGCTTGACGATCATCGTGCGGACCTTGCGTGGCGAAACGGATGGCGTCCCATTGTCATCGGCAGAGGAGGCATCCGCAGACGCGTTGTGATCCGGCAGCAGGCGCGGATCCTGCGTCTCGCCGACGGCAGTCGGCAGGACCGAATCGCCCGTACCCTCGTCGTCATCGGGCGAGACTTCAGGCGTCAGCGTGCGCTGGACGACATCGACCGGTTGTTCGTCGGACGAGACCAGAGCCTTCTGTTTCGGCTCTTCGGCAGCACCTGCAACACGGTCATAGACCGCCTTGTCCTGGTTCGGCACGGTCTTGCCGCCCGGATTTTCCGGAACAACCTTCACAGGGTCCTTGTCAGCAGCGATGACCCGCGGCTCGCCGGAGCTGACGATGCTAAGGCCAGAGCCATTGGACACCCAGCTGTAGATGCCGTAAGCGCCGCCGGCAAAAACGACCAGCATGGCGGCTGCGGCCAGAAGGCGGCGCATCGAGCGGGCGCGATTGAAATCAGCGGCCTGGCTTGCGGATTGGATATGGACTTCGGAAACGCTCTCGCGGCGCTCGACGGGCTCACGCACGCTGCGGCGGAAATCCTCTTCCAGCGCGCGTTCGAAATCATCAAGACCGTCGGCGAACACAGTGTTTGCCGGCTTGGCTGCAGCGGCTGCCGTTGCGGCAGCGGCCGGAGGCGCCCAGGCGGGCGCAGCCTGCGGCTTCTCCTGCCGCTTGGCGGGCTCGAAGAAGCTTGCAATCTCGGCATCGAGATCGAAATCGAAGTCGGCGGTTTTGGCAACTGGTTCCGGATGTTCGACCGGCGGCAGCGTCGGAACATGCATGTCCTCGACCGTCTCGGGACGATCCTCCGGGTCGGAGATCATCGAGGGATCGAAAGGCAGATCGTCGGTGGGTTCGCTTGCGGGCACCGGCCTGCTGTAGCTCACCGGAGCTGGCTGCGGCTCAGGCACGAAAACCGGTGCGGGTTGCGGCTGCGGACGCGGCGCAGGCTGTGCCGCGACCACCGGAGCTGCACGTACCGGCTCGGGCTTCGGCTGCGGAGCCTGTGGCTCGGAGAAATCAAGATCGGCGAGCTCAAGCTCTATGCCGGCAAGATCCAGTTCGAAATCATGGCCGGCAAAAGGATCTTCGGCGTCCAGTTCCGGCTGGCGTGCAACGACCGGCGCGGGTGCGATAGGCGTCGAAATCGGCTCCACCGGCTCCCGAACGACCGGTTTCGGTGCTTCGGGCTGACGAAGGACAGGCGTCGCACGGCTCATCGGCACGGGCGCGATCACTGTCGGTTGCGCAGGTGCACGAGCAACGGGCGCTTCGAAGACGGGGGCTTGGAAGACAGGTGCTTCGAAGACAGGAGCGTCAAACGTGGGAGCCGGGAAAACAGGCGCGGCAGGAGCCGGGACCGGCGACAGCTCGGCAACGGGTTCAGGTGCCGCGGCAACAGGCTCTGATGCGACGGAGCCAGCAGCGCGCTGCGGCACCGGATAACGGGAGACATCCGCCAGGAGATCGTCGAGATCGAAGGCATCCGAATCGAAACTTTCCGGCAGCGCTTCCGTCAGCGCCGCGTCGGGATGAACATCGCCTTCGGCCGTAGCGGCGATCAGGTCAAAACCGGCATTGTCAGGCTCGGCCGGCTCTTCGAAGGCAGCAGCCTCTTCGAACCTTGCGACAGGCTCTTCAGGAAGGGCAACTTCTTCGTGGCGGTCGATCTCGGCCGGGAAACCGAAGGAGGCCGCAACCGGCTCGAAATCTGCCGCTTCAACCATGGCGACCGGCAGAGGCTCGTCAGCCACTTGAGGCGCAAACACTTCGGGTTCGACAAGCACTTCCGGCTCAGCAACAAATTCCGGCTCGGCAGTGAAGGCTTCGACGGGAGCGTGAGCCGGCTCAAGAACAGATGAATCGACGACTGGCGCCTCGACGGCCGGCTCGGAAAGAACCGGCTCTTCGCGACGTGGGGCGTGAAAATTGGCGAGCGGCAGACGGATGCTGGCGGCCGACCATTGCGGCGCCTTGGCCGGCGGTTGAACGACCGGAGCCGCAGGAAGAGCGTTACCGATCGAAAGCTCGAGTTCTTCGATCAGATCGCGGGCGCCACCATAGGCCGTGAAGGTGACCGGCGGCTCGGGGGGAACGGCGACAGGCTTCGAAGGCGTGGGAGCCCAGTCGGTGGCGACGGGCGCTTCCCATTCGGCGGCAACCGGCTCAGGCGCCTCCACTTCGGGGGCCACAGCAACGCTCTCTGGAAATTCAGGCTCAACAGCAGGCGTCTCGAAACCGGACATGACCGAGGGGGCGAGCTCTTCGCCAATCGAAGGAACATCTTCCTGGACCGGCTCGACATAATCGTAAGTCTCAGCTGCCTGAGCGATCGGCTCCGTCGGATGATCGAGATCGGCCAAAGGACGTGGCGCATCATAGCGCTCGAACTCACGGAGAAGCTCGTCCTCGAGATTGAGAGCCGGCTCCTGCCGTGTGGGTTCGCTTACGGTATTGGCCGCGACGCGAGGTTCAAAGCCAACAATACGAGCGAGTTCTGCCAACGGATCGTCGTCGGCAAACATATCGTCTTTACCACGCGTGTCATACGCAAGTCGTTTATCAGCCATGCCCATCCCACTCAAAAACGCAAACACTCAAATGCCAGCGCATTGTGGGGAAATGGTGACGTTATCGCATTTCGTCCGGTGCGGCAGTGCCTGTAATGGCAAGTCCCGACTTCAAAACCGACGCGACGGCGTACACCAGCCCAAGTCTGGCAATACTTGATTCTCGGTTCTTATCGTTAACAAATCGTAATTCCGTCTGATCTTTACCTTTGTTCCAGTGGGCGTGGAAGGCGCTGGCAAGATCATAGAGGTAAAAAGCGATGCGATGCGGCTCCTGAGACTGGGCTGCACTTTCGACGATACGCGGGAATTCTGCAGCCTTGGCAATCAGCTGCAATTCGGTGGAATCCGTAATGCCTGCAACGGATTGCGCCAAAAGCTCGGGTGTCGGGGCGAGATCAGGGAAGGCTTCCCTCGCCTGCCGGAAGACGGACATGCAGCGGGCATGCGCATACTGCACGTAAAAAACCGGATTATCTTTGGATTGCTCCGTTACTTTGGCAAAATCGAAGTCCAACGGCTCCGAATTCTTGCGGTAAAGCATCATGAAGCGAACCGAATCACGTCCGACTTCTTCAACGACATCGCGCAATGTGACAAAATCGCCCGAACGCTTCGACATCTTAACCGGCTCACCATCGCGGTAGAGCTTGACGAGCTGGCAGAGCAGCACCGTCAGCTTCGCCTTACCGTCGGAGACGCCACGCGCAACCGCCTCGAGGCGCTTGACGTAGCCGCCATGGTCGGCGCCGAGCACATAGATCATCTCATCGAAGCCGCGGTCGAACTTGTTCTTGAAGTAGGCGACGTCGGCAGCGAAATAGGTATAGGAGCCGTCCGACTTGATCAGAGCACGATCGATATCGTCGCCGACTTCGGTCGAGCGGAAAAGCGTCTGCTCGCGGTCTTCCCAATCTTCGGGAAGCTGGCCCTTCGGCGGCGGCAGCGTGCCCTTGTAGACATAGCCCTTGAAGGTCAGGTCGTTGATGGCGGTGCGGATTGCTGCCGCGCCATTGGCATGCAGCGTGCGCTCCGAGAAGAAGATGTCATGATGGACGTTGAGCGCAGCCAGATCCTCGCGGATCATCACCATCATCATCTCGATGGCGCGATCCTTGACGATCGGCATCCATTGCTCTTCCGGCATGTTGTGCAAGCGCACGCCGTATTCGGCGGCGAGCGATTCTCCGACCGGGACCAGATAGTCACCGGGATAAAGGCCGGACGGGATCTCGCCGATCTTCTCGCCAAGCGCCTCGCGGTAGCGCAGGAAAACAGAACGAGCCAGCACATCGATCTGCGAGCCGGCGTCGTTGATGTAATATTCCTTGACGACGTCATAGCCGGCAAAGGCAAGCAGATTTGCGAGCGCATCACCGACGACGGCGCCACGGCAATGGCCGACATGCATCGGGCCTGTTGGATTGGCCGAGACATATTCGACGTTGACCTTCTTGCCCTGCCCCAGTCCGGAGCGGCCGTAGCCTGTGCCCGACTGGATCATCGAGGCAAGCAGGCGCTGCCAGTAGCCGACGGACAGCCTGATATTGATGAAGCCCGGACCGGCGACCGAAACCTCGGCGACGTCGGTGTCTTCCTGCAGCTTGGCAATGATGATTTCGGCAAGCGCACGCGGGTTGGTGCCGAGCGGCTTGGCAAGCACCATGGCGGCGTTGGTCGCGACATCGCCGTGTGTCGCGTCACGCGGCGGCTCCACGGCAATGCGACCGAAATCGAGCTCGGATCGCTTTTCCTTGACCAGATCGAGCTGTTCAAGAGCGTTTTTAATCCTGGCTTCAAAATCGGTAAAAAGGTTCATCGCACTCTTCCATGCACAGGCTGTGCCAACAGGTTTGCCGGCGGCTGCCGGGCGCCCGCTGCCTATCGCAAATCCGGAGTGTGGTCAAACAATCGCCTGTGGGCACTGATGGCATAGGTATCCGTCATGCCGGCCAGATAGTCCCCGACATGGCGGGCTTTCGGCGCGTCGGAAAGACCGGCGATATGGTCGACCCAATAATGGCTCTGCATCTCCTTGGGATTGGCCATGTAGGCACCGAAGAGATCCTTGACGATCTGAGCGGCACCGGCACGGATGCGCATAATATCGGCATTCCGGTAGATGCGCTTGAAGAGCATCGCCTTGATCTGCCTGTCGGTCTCGGCCATCTCATCAGAAAAAGTTGCCATGACGTGATCCGCATTGCGGATATCGTCGGCGCTTTGAGGGTTCAGCTCTGTCAGGCGCTTCTGCGCTACGCCGATTACGTCCTCCACCATGCGTGTGATCTGGCGGCGCATGATTTCATGCGTGAAGCGGCTCGGCTCCAGATGCGGGTAGCGCTCCCTTACCTCGGCCATCAGCCCGGCAAGGAACGGGATTTCCTCCAGCATCTCGAAATTGAGATAGCCCGAGCGCAGCCCGTCATCGATATCATGCGTATTGTAGGCAATATCGTCGGCGATCGCTGCCACCTGGGCTTCAAGGCTCGCGTAGGTCGCCAATTCCAGGTCGTGCAGTTCGCAATAGTCGAGTATCGGCTGGGGCACCGGCCCTCGCGTGCCGACACCATCGGCCGTCAGCAGCGGACCGTTGTGCTTGACGAGACCCTCCAGGCTTTCCCATGTCAGGTTGATGCCGTCGAAATCGGCATAGCGTCGCTCGAGTTTCGTCACGATGCGCAAAGACTGGGCATTGTGATCGAAGCCGCCATAGGGCAGCAATTCCTCGTGCAGCGCATCTTCTCCGGTATGACCGAAGGGCGTGTGTCCGAAGTCATGGACGAGCGCCACGCCCTCCGCAAGATCCTCGTCGACCTTGAGAGCGCGGGCAAGTGCCCGGGCGATCTGAGCCACCTCGATCGTATGCGTGAGGCGTGTTCGGTAGTGATCGCCATCCTGGGCGATGAAGACCTGCGTCTTATGCTTCAGGCGGCGGAAGGCCGTCGTATGGACGATGCGATCGCGGTCACGCTGGAAATCGGACCGTGTCGGGCTGCCGCTCTCCGGATAGAGGCGCCCGCGCGAATTCCATGGATCTGCCGCATAGACCGCCCGTTCGCCATAACCGAAACCCAATGCATGCCTGTCGAAGCTCATTCTTCACCGTCACTAACGCGTTGCGACCTTGCCCATTGACGCCGCTTTCCGCTCTTCATACCTATAGCTTACAGAAACGGCAAAGAGGCGCTTTGTCGACCGCTTCGCCAGATTCTGTCCTTTATGGAAGGATCATGATAAGTTTCTTTGATATCATGCGTTTGAATATCAAACGTCCAAATTGGATTCTCTCCGGATCTTGACCCCGGCAGGAGGAAAAATGACTGAAGCGAATGTAACCCTTTCCGATGCCGCGGCAAAGCGTATTGCCGCCATCGTCGGCAGCGATCCCGGCAAGAGCGCGTTGCGCGTCTCCGTCGAAGGGGGCGGCTGTTCCGGCTTTTCCTACAAATTCGATCTCGTGGACGACGCGGCTGATGACGACATCGTCGTCGAGAAGAATGATGCCAAGGTATTGATCGACAGTCTCTCGCTGGTCTACATGGCCGGCTCCGAGATCGATTTCGTCGACAACCTGCTCGGCCAGTCCTTCCAGATCAAGAACCCGAATGCGGTGGCAAGCTGCGGCTGCGGCACCAGCTTCGCAATCTGATCCAAAACCGACTTTCCACGAATAACCGGCCGAAGATTTTCTTCCGGCCGGTTTCCTGTCTTGTCCGCCAACGCGGGAGCGCGATAAAAGAGCGAAAGCGAGTTAGCAGGATAAAGCCATGAAGATAGCGACCTGGAACATCAACGGCGTCAAGGCGCGTATCGACAACCTGACGCAATGGCTGAAGGATTCCAGTCCAGACATCGTCTGCCTGCAGGAAATCAAAACAATCGACGAAGGCTTCCCGCGGCTCGAAATCGAAGCGCTCGGCTACCATGTGGAAACGCATGGGCAGAAGGGCTTCAACGGCGTTGCCATTCTTTCCAAGAGCACGCCTTCCGAAGTCAATCGCGGCCTGCCGGGCGATCCGCTCGATGAGCAAGCACGATTCCTCGAAGCGGTCTTCTCGCTTCCCGGCAACAAGGTGGCACGCGTCTGCTGCCTGTACCTGCCCAATGGCAATCCGCCGGAAACCGAAAAATATCCCTATAAACTCGCCTGGATGGAACGCCTGCAGAAGTTCGCGGCCGAGCGTCTGGAGTATGAGGAAATTTTCATTCTGGCCGGTGATTACAACGTCATTCCCGAACCGCACGATTGCTTCGACCCGAAGGTATGGGAAAGCGACGCACTCTTCCTGCCGCAGACGCGCCAAGCCTTCCGCCGGCTGGAAAATCTCGGTCTCGTCGATGCCGTACGTTCGGCAACCGACGCGACGACGCTCTATTCCTTCTGGGATTACCAGGCCGGCGCCTGGCCCAAGAACAACGGCATTCGCATCGACCATCTCATGCTGTCACCGGAAGCTGCCGACTGCATGGTGTCAGCGGCGATCGAAAAGCATGTGCGCGCCTGGGAGAAGCCGTCCGACCACGTGCCCGTGGTGGCTTACTTCGATTTCGCGGCCTGAGATCTAAGCCATTTCAATTTTACGCGATTCCGGAACGCAAAACCGCTACGCACTTTTGCTGGAATTGCTCGAACAACTCAGTCGTCCGAGCCTGTCGCAATCGAGTGCGACAGGGAGACTGCCGTGCGCCGATCCGCTTCGCTGGCAACCGAGAAGGCATCTTCCTGGAGCGACTGCATCCAGCTGCAATCCTTCGGCTTGCAGCGATCGAGAGCCGCAGTCATCAGTGCGAGACCGCGGGCGGACTGGCCCTCATCGAAGAGGATATTGCCGAACACTGCCATGGCGCCGGGATGGCCGCTCTTGCGGGCCTGATTGAGCCATTTCTTGGCCTGGTTGATATTGGCGCTGCCGCCCTCGCCTGCAAGCATCATCTGCGCAAGCTGGAACTGCGCCTCGGGAACACCGAACGTGGAGGCGACCTGGAAATAGAGCTGGCGCGCCTGGTTGAGATCGATCTTCACCGGGCTGCCGGCAATGCCGTGCTTGTAATAGTTGGCGAGCGACAGCAGCGCATTGATGAAGAAGCCGGTATCCTCCGAGCCGGGCTCGACACCCTGCTGCGCAATCTCACTGTAGATCTTGAAGGCTTCGAAATCATCCTGCGCCACGCCGTCGCCGTCGGCATACATGTTGGCGAGTGCCCAGCGCGAACCGGTGTGGCCTTTTTCGGCGGCGTATTTATAGGCTTCTACCGCCTCTTCCTTCTGACCGTTCTTGTATGCCTTAAAACCGAATTTGAAGAGATCGAAGGGTCCCGATTCTTTCGTGACGCCCGTTTTGATGTCGAATGCCAGGACCGGACAGGCCAAAGCCAGGGAAACGGCCATCGACATGCTGAGCAGCATGAATTTGAACAATCTGAACTCGGACGTTACCATCTTTACCGGTTTCTTTCGTTCATCACAGACGCCTGGCGGCGGCTTTTTTTGCCGTTCTGCCCGCGTGGATGCATTCCTTCCAGGCGAGCGATCCCGCGGCGGGCTCCAAGGCCCCTTTACCCGCGTCGCTTCCAGCCCCATGCCCCTCTTTCAAAACCAGCACATCCTTGCGAACCACCCGGCTCCCGGCACGGCCCGCATATGATGCCTCAGGTACTCCCTTTGCGGTCCAGGTTTCCCCCCGTCCGCCTTTATCGTCTTCGTAAACAGCAAATGTGACCAAACCGGTATCGCTACCGTGCCTGAAGGACGAAGCGTCATGCCGGGGGACTGAAAATGAACGAAGCGAGCAAATCTGCAACACTACCGAAAGGGCGGATTTCTGGCCGGAAATGCCTTTGGCGAAAAGCAAAGCGGCCGTTGCCGCTGGCTTCTCGCCCCTGCTGTCGCGATGTCTGGCGTTGCCGGAAAAAATTCGACCCATGCTACTGCTTACGCACACCCTACGCTTGTCATCTCCTCGCCCGCTAATAGCGCTGCGCCCTCTTTGTGGCGGGAAATGGACAAATTCGCCCTGCCGACACCATACGCGAACCATCGTAAAAAAGTGTTGCTGAATCGTCACAAAACGAGACGAGAAGATGGATGATTAATGGCGGCAAACAAAGAAGAACCCGGCATTGCCGGGCTCCTCAATTCTTCAAATCAGGGAATTAAAACTTGACCTTTAGGCTGGTCGACAATGCGGCAACAAGGTCGTTGCCAAAGGAATAGGAGACATCATCTCCAAAGGTGACGCCGTTCTGGGTGACCACGCCTGACGAACCGCTCGTCAGCAGGCCAACAGCACCGGCGACGCGCCACTCGATATGCTCGGTTGGCGTGAAGGCTGCGCCGACACCCAGCGTCCAGCTATCGGTCTGTGCCCCGTAGCCTTGGCTGGTGCCGCGGTCCCATGTCAGGCTGACTGCGCCCGCCCACTGATCGTTGAACTTGTGGCCAACACCGCCGGTAATCGTCCAGCCGTCACGATAGAGAAGATCGAGCGACGTGAGTTCCGTCCTGCCACCGGAGGTACAGGCGACCAGGCCCTTCGTCGATGTCGGGCAGAAAGGCACCGACTGCAGAACACTCCAGTTCGTCCACTTGACCGAACCGAAAGCGAGCCAATCAGGAGCGATGCCGCTCTGCAATTTCAGTTCGAGCGAATCCGGCGCCTCAGCGGAGCCGAAGACGGGCGTGACCTTTCCATAGGGAGAGGCGTTCAGTGGAGCAAAGGGCGCAGTAACCTGGGTAAGGTCCACCGTGCCGGTGAGGTTGTCGTACTTTACGCGGCTGTTATAGACGAGGCTCGCGCGCATCGCATATTCCGGAATCTCGTAGGCAAGACCAGCGCGCCAGCCCCAGCCATTGTCCTCGAGATCGAGACGACCGACGCCGTCACCCGTACCGACCAGAAGCGGAACCGTCGAAACCAGCCGTTCCTTGAAGCCCTCGACTTCCTGGTAGAAGGCACCGCCGATGATACGAAGCTGTCCCGGACCGACATCGAAACGATAGGAGCAAGTACCGCCATAATTGCGGGTTTTGATCTCCGTCTCGATATTGTTGTTTGCACCAGCCCAGTTCAAACCGGGATTGGTATGCCCGCCAAACGGCTCGGAATAATCGACGAGGCAGTCGACCACATCGCCGAAGCCGCCCTTGAACCCAAAATAAGGGATGGCGTAATTCGCGGTATCGTCAGCGGTGCTCGGACGGTTGTTCAGATTGCCGCCGCCTGGAGACACAGAAGTATCTGTGTCGCGAACATTCTTCAGCTTGCGTTGGGGGGTAACATAGATGATGCCCGACTGGAACGAGAAGGGTGAGGTATCGAACAGCTGATCGATATTGTAGCCACCGCGCTCCAGGCCGCCCGCGAAGGACGGCGAAGCCAGTGCCGAAAATGCAATGAGCGATGTTACGCCCCTGGAAAACATACGCGCTGCCATTGTGTCTCCCCCACTCAAGCAATTGATGTAGCTACACTGTGCTAGTGAACTTAATAAATCGCAACGAAGCGCTCCGCTGCGACGCGAAGTTGCGTTATGGCTAATTTACGTAACTAATTGACGGGCACGTCAAAAAATCAGATAGATAAAATTCTATTCTTCTATCTATTGGCTTTAAGGGACCCGTTAGATTTTTATTCCACAAAGGGCGCTATCTGTATCAAAGCGACAACAGTGGCAGTTTTCGCACGCAGCATCGCCCAAACGGGTGATATCCACAGGCGGAAACCGAAAAAGAAGGTGATTTCCGTCGAATCGTCATACTTTTTAATGCAAAAGGCGCGCTCCGATGGAACGCGCCTCCAGAAAAAATATACTCGTTAACCGCGATTATCCCGCTTCGCTAACTCGCGCTAGAGCAGTCCTCAAACTCGCGATCTGGCTTGTCAGCTCCTCATGACGCTCACGCTCGGCTTCCACCACTTCCGGGTTGGCATTGGCCACGAACTTCTCATTCGACAGCTTGCCATCGATGCGCGCAACTTCGCCTTCGGCCTTGGCAATCGCCTTTTCGAGGCGGCTCTTTTCCGCCGTGAGATCGATCAGCTTGCCAAGCGGCAGGCAGACAGTCGCTTCCGCGACGACGATCTGAGCGGCACCTTTCGGGGCAGATTCGGCAAGCGAGATCGCCTCGACACGCGCCAGGCGCTTGATGGCCGCGTCGTGACGGAACAGCCGTTCACGCGTCAGGCTGTTGGCACCGACGACGACGAGCGGCGCGGTCGCCGACGGCGGCACGTTCATTTCTGAGCGGACCGAGCGGATGCCCGAAACAAGGTCGATCAGCCAATTGATCTCATCGGCGGCAGCATTGTCGGTGTAAGACGGCGACGGCCATTCGGCGTGGCAGAGCAATCCGTCACGTTCCTGGCCCTCACCCGCCGTATGCGCCCACAACTCTTCAGTCATGAAGGGCATGAAGGGATGCAATAGCTTGTAGATCTCTTCCAGAACATAGGCGCTGCAGGCCTGGGCTTCAGCCTTCGCGGCTGCGTCCTCTCCGCCGAAGACCGGCTTCAGAAGTTCGAGGTACCAGTCGCAGAACTGATTCCAGACAAAACGGTAGAGCGCGCCGGCGGCATCGTTGAAACGGTAGGCTTCAAGCGCTTCCGTTACGTCACGTTCCGCACGGGCAAGCTCGGTCAGGATCCAGCGATTGATGGTGAGTTCGGCTGCTTCCGGCACGAAATGCGGATCGCTCTTGGCACCGTTCATTTCGGCAAAGCGCGTGGCGTTCCAGAGCTTAGTGCCGAAATTGCGGTAACCGGCGATGCGCGCCGGGTCGAGCTTCACATCGCGGCCCTGGGCCGCCATGATCGCCAGCGTGAAACGCAGCGCATCCGCACCATATTCGTCGATCAGTTCGAGCGGGTCGATGACGTTGCCCTTGGACTTCGACATCTTCTGCCCGTTCTTGTCGCGCACGAGAGCGTGAATATAGACGGTATGGAACGGCTCGACGGGGTTATCGTCCTCGTCCTTCATGAAATGCAGGCCCATCTGCATCATGCGGACAACCCAGAACGGAATGATATCGAAACCGGTGACAAGAACGCTCGTCGGGTAATATCGCTCCAGTTCGGGTGTCTTGTCCGGCCATCCAAGCGTCGAGAACGGCCAGAGTGCCGAGGAGAACCAGGTGTCGAGCACGTCTTCATCACGTGTCAGAATCTCACCCGGCCGGAAATTCTCGAGCAGGTCCTCGACATAGGCCTTCATCGGCCCTTCATGCGACAAATAGTGCTGGATGGCGGCCTGCAGCGCCTCTTCTTCGGTCTTTTCGACGAAAACCTGACCATCCGGACCGTACCAGGCCGGAATCTGGTGACCCCACCAGAGCTGACGGGAGATGCACCATGGCTGGATATTCTCCATCCATTGGAAATAGGTGTTTTCCCAGTTCTTGGGAACGAACTTTGTCCGGCCTTCGCGAACGGAAGCAATGGCGGGCTTGGCAAGGGTCTTGTTGTCGACCCACCATTGCTCGGTCAGACGCGGCTCGATCGGCACGCCACCGCGATCGCCATGCGGAACCATATGCTTATGCGGCTCGATCTTGTCGAGCAGGCCTGCTTCCTCGAAAATCTCGACAATGATCTTTCGTGCGACGAAGCGATCCTGGCCTTCCAGCCGGTCCCACGCGCCATGCAAGGCGGCCGGATGATCGAGACCTTCCAGAAAGTCCTCGTTTTCCTTGATGGTCACCGAAGCATCAACGTTGAGGACATTGATGGCGCGCAGGCCAGCACGCCTGCCGACATCAAAGTCGTTGAAATCATGCGCGGGTGTGATCTTGACCGCGCCCGTGCCGGCTGTCGGATCGGCATAGTCGTCGGCAACAATCGGAATCCTGCGGCCAACGATCGGGAGGATGACGTGTTTGCCGACTATCGACTTGTAGCGCTCGTCCTTGGGATTGACCGCAACGCCGGTATCGCCAAGCATCGTCTCCGGCCGCGTCGTCGCAACCACGAGGTAGTCACGCGTTTCGAACTCGGTGGGCTTGCCCTCCTCGTCGAAAGCGATCGGGTACTGATAGGTGACGCCCTCTTCCAGCGGATAGCGCAGATGCCAGAGATTGCCTTTGAGCTCGATCTGCTCGACTTCCATGTCGGAGATCGCGGTCAGCAACTTCGGATCCCAGTTGACGAGGCGCTTGTCCTTGTAAATCAGGCCTTCCTTGTAGAGCGTGACGAAGACTTCGAGGACAGCCTGGGACAGGCCCTCGTCCATGGTGAAGCGCTCACGCGACCAGTCGCACGAAGCGCCGAGACGCTTCAACTGATTGAAAATCAGGCCGCCCGATTCAGCCTTCCATTCCCAAATCTTTTCGATGAAGGCATCGCGGCCCATGTCGCGGCGGCCGGGAAGCTGCTGTTCCATCAGCTTGCGCTCGACAACCATCTGCGTGGCGATGCCGGCATGGTCCATGCCCGGCTGCCAGAGAACATCCTTGCCGCGCATGCGCTCGAACCGCACCAGGACGTCCTGCAGCGTATTGTTGAGCGCGTGGCCCATGTGCAGCGAGCCCGTGACATTCGGCGGCGGGATGACAATGGTGAAGCTTTCCGCATTCGGCTTTGCGTTCACACCGGCGCGGAAGGCATCCGCCTCATCCCATTTCGCGGCGATTTTCGGTTCGACGGCAGCGGAATCGTAGGTCTTTTCGAGCATTTTCTGACCAATTCGAGGTTCGAGGATGGGCGTTTTGTAAATAGGATGGCTACGGCCAAGTCAATAAAAAAGCCGCCCCGGAGACCGGAGCGGCTCTTGTCTGGAAAAAGCGTTTCCGGTCAGCGGCGCGGGCCGCGCGCCACGCGTTCGATTTCTTCGCGGACGAGACGTTCGACCAGCGTCGGCAGATTGTCATCAAGCCATTCGCGCAGCATCGGCCGCAGCATGTCTTCGGCAATCTCATCCAGCGAGCGGCGCTCGGCTGCACCATCGATGGCAGCGGCAAGCTCTTCGAAGGAACGGGCAACCTGCAGGCCGGTGTTCTGCGACAGAAGTGACGGCTGTACTTCTTCCGTAACGCTGGCAGGCGCGACGTCGGCAGGCTGGTATGCCACCGGCTCGATACGCTGCTCGACCGCGGGAAGCGCAGGCGCCTCCTCGACGAGCGCGGGCCGCAGAACCTCGGGCAGACGCTGCTCGGCAAAAACGGGCGCCGGCTCTGGTGCATACTGGGCAGCAGGAGCAATCGGGGCAACGAGGGGCGCCGGCTCGGCCGGGCGTGGAGCGGCTGCTGCGCGCGGCGCTTCATAAGCCGGCTGCGGATCGAATTGCGGCTGCGGATCGCGGAATACCTGGGGCATGTCACGAAGAGCCTGTCCGGCCTGGACGGCGCTGCGCTCGGAAGCGGCACGGACGCGGGCTGCAACATCGGCTAGCGACATGGCGCGGGCCGGCACTTCCGGCTCGGGCGCCGTGCCGGCAGAATTTGCGGCGACGAAACGCGGATCGGAACGCAGCGCAGGCGGCTCGGGGAATTCGACGCCGGCATAGGTTTCGTCGACCGTCAGATGGATTTCGGAGTCGTTTTCCTCTTCTGCGCCGTATACGGGAGGAAGAGAGGTTGAAATCGCCTTTCCGGCGCCCGGCTCATTGCTTTCGATAATCTGACGAATGGAGGCCAGGATCTCTTCCATGGACGGTTCACGCACTACACCTGGCTGAGCCATATCTATCCCCGTTATCCCTTAAACAACGACCGGATGGCGTGGAGCATGCATCCGAATCACCATGACCTTAGAATACCCCAAAGGGGAAAAAAATCATCGCGAATCAAACAAATGCAGCCATGCACAGTTTTGTTACCCCAGTGTAAGCGAAGTCTGTGAGGGCTTTTAAGACAGCCGAAACGAAAACGGGCGCCGATGGCGCCCGCTCCATAAAAACCGCGCCAGAAACGCCTTAGAATACGAATTCCCGAGCCTTGGTGAAACCGGGCAGCGGCTTGACCGAAGCATTGAAGAAGACGTTTTCGGAAACCGCACCACGCTCGCTGACAAAGACCTTCGCGCGGGCTGCATTGCCGTAACCCTGCACGACAACGAGACGGCCGCCATCCTGCAGCTGGCCGAGAAGTGCGGCAGGAACTTCTTCTACGGAACCGTTGATGAAGATCAGATCGTAGAGTGCGCCGGCAGCATTGCCCTTTTCAAGCGCGCCAGTCACCACCTGCACATTTGCATAACCGGCGAGATTTGCCTTGGCTTCAGCAGCAAGGGTCTCGTCCGATTCGAGCGCCACGACGGAGCCTGCGATCAGCGACAGCAGTGCGGAAGTGTAGCCCGTGCCCGCGCCGACTTCCAGAACGGCATCATCCTTGGTGACGGCGGCGAGCTGCAGCAGTTTGGCGAGTGGCGACGCCTCCATGAGGAAGCGGCCTGGATTGCCGGCAGTTGCCGGAGCAATTTCGATGTCGTTATCGATATAGGCCAGCACCTTCGCCTTTTCCGGCACGAATGCTTCGCGCGGGACGGTGAGGAAGGCCGTCAGCACCGAATGCGAGGTAACGTCCGTGGTGCGGACCTGGTTGTCGACCATCTTTACGCGTGCTGCTTCGAAATCCATCATATCCTCTCGCCGATGAAATCGGTTCTGTCCTCCGTCTCTTAATCTCCGGCACGAATGCTTTCAAGGCTTGCCGGAGGCCCGTTTGAAGAATCCCGCAGGCCCTTCCCCGCATGCAACAGGTGAAAGACGAAAGCTGCAACTTCCGCGTGGAGTAAATTACGAATTCATGATATTGTTCTAACCGGAGGAAAATGAGGAGGAGCAGGCCATGTCTGCCATTCTGGAATATTTCACGCTGTTCGACTTTTTCATCGTCGCAGCGCTCGTCGGCATATTCTGCTGCGGGATGCTGGACCACGAGACGAACTGACAGATCGCCCTGCCGGCGAAAATCTTCCAACTGCCCGCTGGCGTACCGGAAGAATGGATTTCCGTGTCCATTCGGATCAAGCCGGCACAGTTGATTGCGCAATTAACTCTATATCAACCATATTGTTGCGCAGGTCACAGCTTTCGCTAGGTTGGCGGCATGCAAACATTCGCCATTCAATCATCGGATATCGAGACACTCCACTACAATCCGGAGGCTCGACTGCTGCTCGTGAAATTCAAAAGCGGCGCGATCTGCAATTTCACGCGTATTTCGGCGCAGGGGCTGCGGCGACTGCTCGGCCCCGATGTGCAGATAGAGAACGACACTGCAGCAGACGATGCCAGCTATCTGGCTGGCCTGCGCAGCGGTGGGTTGCGGGCGCTTTACTGCCTCACCGGGATCACGCCAGCCCAATTCGATTTCGCGAAGGTTCCCGGCATCTGGTGACGCGAGACTGCTGAATTGGTGCCGCGCCTCATTTCCGAGGCGGATCGATTTCTATGTCGGTGGAATTTTTGGAGGCCTCGCCCGGAATTGAACCGGGGTACAAGGATTTGCAGTCCTCTGCGTCACCACTCCGCCACGAGGCCTCACAGGCTGTCATGCTAGCCGTGGCGAGCGTTTAGAATGATCGTAAGGAAATCGCAAGAGGGCTTTCCAAAAACATTTCCTGCAATTTCAAACTCCGGCCACATAGAGCTCGTAGTGATCAAGGACCGATCCGGTGTCTGAGTACGCCGCGACAGCCGCAGGCGCAGCTGATGATAAAAGGTCCATCGTGATGGAAATTCGGGCTGCGCTGAACAACAATTAGGCTAACAGCTGCCCAGTCCGCAACCATAAGTCTATCGGCCGCGCAAAAGACAGATCTCAGCGAGATTAGCCTGTCGCCTATATTTATCCCTAGGGAACGATCTGCGATCACATTGATCGCCTTCACCTTCGCTATATTAGCTAAACCGAAATTTAACTTCAAACATTAGTAACAAACTCTTAACTTGACTTTCAGAATCGTCATTCCATCCTACCTCTGGGAGAGACAGGAGTTGAAATGAATTGGGTGCCTTTGAATTCCAAGCAGATTCGCGCTGTCTCCTACGACCCAGAGACTCAGGTCCTTCATGCCAAATTCGCCGGCCGCAGCTCAGTGCGGCATGTCGGGGTGCCGCCGCATATTTATGACAACCTCGTCGAAACCAGCGACCCGGAATTTTACTATAAATATTATCTGGAGCCTTCGCGTATCGAGAGCGGCTGGCAGAAAGCCAATCTCAGCTCCCACGCGGTAAAGCTGTTGATCATTCTCATCGGCGTGCTCGCGATAACGGCGACGGCGCTCGAGGAAAATGGCGAACTGCCAATTCACCTGTCGGAGATTACAGAAACAGGAGCAATCTCTCCAGCTCCGACTGCAAGCCCTGCTGTCTCACCGCACTGACGGATCCAGGGCTGCGCTGCGGCGCCGATCCTCTCGGTGTAGCCGCTTACGAACTTACGCGGGCCGCTTCCGGCGATGCCACCAGACGGCCAAACGGCGCCGCCATCTGCGTGCTATCGGCAAGTCGTGAGACAGGACGATGAAGCCCAGCGGCAGCATCCAGAATCCCAGAATAGGCAAAAAGCCAAGGAAACCGCCGAAAATGAGGACCATTCCAGTCATCATGCGTGCGATACGAGAGCGCGGCATCGGCACCCGCAGCGAGCCGAGAACAAGCTTGCCATCCCTGTGATCGATGCCGAAACGCTTTTCTCCGGCCTTTTTCGGCCCATTTTTGCTGCTAGTCATCCACAAGAGATGGGCCCAAGCGCTGCAAATACAAGCTGATTTCATTTTTTTGAAAAAACTGCTTGGCAAATCGGGAAAGCATTTGTATTACCCCGCTCACGCCGCGGCCAAGCGGTGATCCCTGGTAGCTCAGCGGTAGAGCATTCGACTGTTAATCGACAGGTCGCCGGTTCGAATCCGGCCCGGGGAGCCAGTTTCAGAGATAAGCGCCTGTTTTCGTAGAATATTCCGAAGCAGGCGCTTTCTCGATACCCCTCCCGTAAGTTTTCGCCGATCAGCCGATAAAATCTCGACGTCCGTCGCCGACATGCTGACAGCAGCCCTTTCGGCTATCGCACTTGCGCTCGCCTGAATTTTCGTCAAAATCCTGATTGCAGTGCGCGGGCTCCCGATATCAGCGCGCCTGTGCCCGAAATTTTCATTCATAAATCAAAAAAAGAATTGCAGATCGCAACGTGGTGGCGGCACTCAGCCCCTCGCGCTTATCAGTCCAAATTTCCAGCCTATCTTCACGACGAGGATGCGACATGGATTTCGACGCATCGCAAGGCGACAGAAAATATCCGACCAGTCAGCAGGTGGGCGGGCTTGTTGAATGTTCGGGCCTTCAGGTCGAGCTCCGGCGTTTCGATCCGGGCTGGCAGGTCGACCTTACGCTCGAATGCACGGAGATAGCCGTCCTTTTGTCGGGTCAGTCGAAGATCAGATGGACAGGCGACGGTCACCGGCGGGAAGCTATCGCCCGACCGGGCGTTGCCTGGGTATGTCCAGCTGGCGTCAATGAGAGCGCTGTTGAGATTGTCGGCACCATGCCCGAGTCCCTGCACATCTTCCTGCCGCCATCACTCGTTGCCGAGAGTGCACTTTCAAACTTTGATATCGACCCGGCCAGGGCGCAAATCGCGTATGCGGGCGGCGTCCCGGATCCGGTAATCTTGCAACTAGGCGAGCTCTTTCGTGGCGTGCTGAATCGCAAACTGGAAGCAACGGACCGGCTGTTTCTCGATGGAATCCAGCTGGCGCTGGCGGCGCATTTGCTCGGGACCTATTCGTCCGCCCGCTGGCATCCGCCGACGCGGACACCCACCATCGATCCGAAGAGGCTGAGGCGCGTCCTCGATTTCATCGAGGCGCGCATCGCGGCGGAGATATCGCTGGAGGACCTTGCGGCCGAGGCCTGCCTCAGCCCCTTCCACTTTTCCCGCGTGTTTCGCGCCGCCACCGGCTTTGCGCCGCATCGCTATGTCACCGAGCGACGGATCGAGGCAGCCAAGGAGAAGCTGCGGCTCGCGCAGTCTTCGCTGGTGGAGATCGCCATCGATACCGGCTTCGGCTCGCAGGCAAACTTCACCCGCGTCTTCCGCAAGATGACGGGGCTGACACCGGGCCAGTACCGCGCGCTTTTCACCTCATAAGCGACCCATCCACCTTCCTGAGGCGCTTGCCTGTTCCCCTTGCGCGTCCGTCGGGCGCAAGATTTGCACATAGTGCAGCAAGAGATGGAAATACGGCACGCGACTTCCAGCCTAAACCTGTCGCATCGAACGGGGCCGCCCTGAACGATGAGAGGAGACAGGGACATGATCACCATCGAAGAGGCCCGCAGAGTCATCGCTGCCGGTGAGGCGCGGGCAAGGGAAATCGGCGTTCCGGCCAATATCGCGGTCCTCGATGCGGGCGCCCACATAAAGGCGTTTGCACGCATGGACGGCGCCCTGCTCGGCTCCATCGACATCGCCGTCAACAAGGCCCGGACGGCTGCGCTATTTTCCATGCCCACGGAAACGATCGGCGAATTCTGCAAACCCGGCGGCACATCGTTCGGGTTGGAGCAGACCAATGGCGGCCTCGTCGTCTTCGCAGGCGGCATTCCCCTTACCGATGGACGCAACATCGTGATCGGCGCCGTCGGCGTGTCCGGAGGGGCAGTCGCCCAGGACCTCGACATTGCCCAGGCTGCAGCAGCCGCCATCGCCGGCTGAACTATTTTCAACCCCAAGCGCATCGAAGGAAGTCATCATGACGAAGACCATTCTCATCACTGGCGCAGGCTCAGGCTTCGGCAAGGCTGCCGCCCTCGGCATGGCCAAGAACGGCCACACCATCATCGCGACGGCGCAGGTCTCCTCGCAGGTCACGCCGCTGCGCGAAGAAGCCGCCGCGCTCGGCCTGGAAAACTTCCACGTCGAACGCCTCGACCTCACCGACCCCTACGATATCAAGCAGGCGCAACGTTGGGATTTTGACGTTCTCTGGAACAATGCCGGCATGGGCGAAGCCGGTCCGGTCTGGGAAATCCCGGTCGAGCTCGTGCGCAAGAACTACGAAGTCAACGTCTTCCTGCCGCTGGTACTGACCCAGGGCGTCGTTCAGCGCTGGATCCGCGAAGGCAAGAACCATGGCAAGAAGGTGGTCTTCACCTCCTCGATGGGCGGCCTGTTCACTCCGGCCAACTGGGGGACCTATGTCTCTACCAAGCATGCTCTGGAATCGATCGCCGAAGCGCTGCAGCAGGAACTCGGCCCCTACGGCATCAAGATCCAGACGATCAATCCGGGTGCCTATTACACCGGCTACAACGAAACGATGGCCGACAATCCGTTCCGCTGGCTCGATGACAGCAAGAACTTTACCAAGCGGGCCGAACTGCGCAGCGGCTTCGACGACTTCTTCGCCACCCCCGAAGGCAAGATGGACCCAGCGGAAATGATCGAGCGGATGATCGAGATCGTCCCAGCCGATACCGGCAAGTTCCGCAACGTCGTCCCGAAGGTCATCGAGGACATGCTTAAGGAGCATCAGCTCAAGGCCTGGGAAAACCGGATCTAAGCAGATCACCGGCGGCAAGCGCCGCAAGCGGCACCTGCCAGTGGGTGCCGCGTCGTCGATCCAACTCAGGAGGAAGCCATGTCCATCACCGCAAGCGCAACGCTCCACAGCCCGGCACCCTTTGTTCGTCGTATCTTCAACGCTGCCCTCGGCATCGCAGCCGCGATCCTGGCCCTGATCGGGCTCGAAGCCCGCGCCGCCTCGCAGACGCCAACCGAAACCGAGCGTCGCAACAAGGCGGCCGTCGAGGCCGGCTTTGAGGCATGGGCATCAGGTACAGGCAGCCCTTACGACCTTCTCGCCGACGACGCCCGCTGGACGATCGAGGGCTATTCGCTGGCATCGAAGACCTATCCGAGCCGCGAGGCGTTCCTGCGCGAGGTGATCCGGCCGTTCAACGCCCGCATGAAGGCACCGCTGAAGCCCGTGATCCGCAACGTCTATGCCGACGGCGACACCGTGATCGTCTTTTTCGATGCCCGCGGTATCGCCCGGGACGGGAAACCTTACGTCAATACCTATGCCTGGTTCCTCGACATGCGCGACGACCGTATCGTACGCGCCTCGGCCTTTTTCGATTCCGTCGCGTTCAACGAGTTCTGGATGCGTGTGACGCCTTCAGAATAGACGTCAAGAACTTGATCTCGCTCAAACGACGCGCGACGAAGCAGACGTAACCTCCGTTCACAGCCAACGGAGATCCCCATGCCAACAGAGACCATCATTATCGTCAGTGGCGTTGTCGCAGCATTCGCGCTTTTTGCAGCCGGTCTCGCCTTTGCGAGCATCACTTCCAGCAAATAGGCGGAAAGCAATCGTCCGGCTCAGAAACCGCGTCAGCAGCAGACACCGTCGCCGACAAACAAAGACGCCCCGGAAACCAGGGCGTCTTTTTTGATTCAATCGGATTGTGGTTCCCGCGCAAACTTACGCAGACGGCTGCTTGGTCTTGCGGAGATAAGGCAGAACCGTATCGAAGGAGCCGAAGCGGGCGATGGCGTCTTCGTTGGAGACGGCGGCGGTGATGATGACGTCGTCGCCCTGATTCCAGTTGGCGGGCGTTGCAACCTGGTGCTTGGCGGTCAGCTGGATGGAGTCGATGGCGCGCAGGATCTCGTTGAAATTGCGGCCCGTCGTCATCGGGTAGGTGAGGATCAGCTTGATCTTCTTGTCCGGGCCGATGACGAAGACGGAACGCACGGTGGCGTTGTCTGCGGGCGTGCGGCCTTCGGAACTTTCACCGGCACCAGCCGGCAGCATGTCGTAGAGCTTGGCGACCTTGAGGTCCTTGTCGCCGATCAGCGGATATTCGACATCGAAGCCGGTTGCCGTCTTGATGTCGTTCTTCCACTTGCCGTGGCTTTCGACCGGATCGACGGAAATGCCGATGATCTTGACGCCGCGCTTCTTGAACTCACCCTCGAGGCCAGCCATGGTGCCGAGCTCGGTCGTGCAAACCGGCGTAAAGTTCTTCGGATGCGAGAAGAGAACCGCCCAGCCGCTGCCGATCCAGTCATGGAACTGAACGGGGCCCTGGGTGGTGTCGGCGGTGAAATCGGGAGCAATATCGTTGATACGTAGGCTCATGGTCGGCCCTCCAATTGCGGATCGTTAAATCTGAGCACTCACAGGCAGTTCTGCGTGCAGATGACTATCTACAGACCTGCGCCGAGCGCGGTCAAACGAAAGCCTTCCTCGAATGGGCCAGCGGCGGAATATTTATTTCCAGCTCCAAAGATGACCTGACATCGGACTACCGGCATCATGCACGCAAAAAGGCAGCGGCGCGCGCACAAATCGATGCTTTTCGCATGCCGCGTTATTCCCTACTCACTATCGAAGAATGACAAAGAGGGAAGCGGCGATGGCGACACCATTCTATTGGAATGAACTGAACACTTATGATTTTGCCGCTCTTTCCGCTGATACGACCATCGCCATCCTGCCGATCGCTTCGACAGAGCAACACGGTCCGCATCTGCCCATAGCAACCGATGTGGCGATCGCCGAGGGCATGCTGGCGGAACTGCGCCGGCAACGGCCCGACGACCTCGATATCCTTGTCTTGCCAACCCAGGAAATCGGCAAGGCCAATGAGCATGTCTACGGTCCAGGCACGCTTTCCCTCGGCGCCGAGCTGCTGATCCCCGTCTGGACGGCGATTGGCGCGAAGGTGGCGGAGGCCGGGCTGCGCAAGCTCGTCATCGTCAACTCGCATGGTGGCAATGTCGATATCATGAGCATCGTCGCGCGCGAGTTGCGCGTGCGCCACCAGATGGCCGTCGTTTCCACACAATGGGGCCGCTTCGGCAATCCTGACGGTATGATCAGCGACCACGAGACACGCTACGGCATTCATGGCGGCGAGGTGGAAACCTCGCTGATGCTGCATTTCCGGCCGGAACTGGTGCGGATGGAGAAGGCTGAGAATTTCACATCGAAGGCTGAATGGATGCGCGAGCAATCGCAATATATCCAGCCGCTGCCGCCGCATTCGCTCGCCTGGATCGCGCACGATCTCAATCCGAACGGGGTTGTCGGCGACGCATCGAAGGGAACGGCCGAAAAGGGTGAAGCGATCTGCCGCCATCAGGTGAAGGGCTTTATCGAGCTTCTCCGTGACCTCATGCGCTATCCGCTCTCCAACCTCTATTCGCGATAGTCAGGCAACGACAGGACGCTCGAGCGGGATGTGTCCCTTGGCCTGCAGTTCCTGAACAAGGCCGGCAAGCTCGGCCAGCAAGTATTCAACGAAGAGGCTGGTGGCGGAATCGAGCGGCGCCCGGGCACGGGCAAAGAGCTTCATCGGCTGATGGCGGCTGTGCGGCTCGGCAATCGGGCGGAATACCAGTTCGCCCTGGCGGCATTCAGTGATGACATCAAGCGGGTTCAGCATGGAGAGCCCTGCCCCGCATTTGACCAGTTTCTTCAGCATTTCCGAAGCGTTGGTCTCCAGAACCGGCTCGACAGGAATATCGAGCCTCGCCATTGCGAGGTTGATGACCTCACGCAGGCTGGTGCCCTGCTGCGCAAGCACAAGCCGCTCCTGCACCACGTCGGCAAGGCTGATCGGACCGGGCCCGATCAGGGGATGGCCAGGCGGCAGGACGACGCCGATCGGGATATCGAAATTGCCGAGCGTGCGGATGCCGGGTGTGGCCTGAATATTGAAGCCGAGGCCGATATCCACCTCACCCGATAGAACCGGATTGACGGTCATCGTGCCGGCATCGTTGCGCAGATGGATGAAAACGCGCGGATGCTCGGACTGGAAGCGGGCGATGATTTCCGGCAGCGGTCCCGCGGCAAGACCGACGGTCGTCACCAGCCGCACCTTGCCGGCCTGCTGCATCTTCAGGCTTTTGATGCGACCTTCCAGCCGCTCGTAATTCTTCAGAACCTCTCTGATATGCTCGATGCAGAGTTCGCCGGCGGCCGTCAGCCGCAAGCCGCGCGGCAGGCGCTCGAAGAGCGGCGCACCCATTTCCTCTTCGAGAGCCAGTATCTGCCGGTTGATCGCCGAAGAAGCGACGTTGAGACGCGCGGCAGCCTTCCGGATCGAGCCGGTGCGGGCGATCTCGTTGATGTACAGAAGCTTTCTGGAGTGCAGCATCGAGACCTCGTTGCATCGTTTTTAAGCACAGCGCCCAAATTAGGCACAGACATCAGGTGAGATGCCAAAAAGGCATCGTTGCGCACGAATTTTGATGCTTTTCAAAGAGCGAAGCAATCGCTCAAATGAAGAAAATCGGGGGCCGAAAACGAGCTTCCAAGGCACCAGAAGGGGAACGCCGCCATGTCCAACAGATTGAAAACATCCGTATTTTCTGCCCTTCTTGGGCTTGGCGGCATGCTTGTCGCCAGTGCACCGGGCCATGCGCTGGACAAGGTCAGCTATGGCACCAACTGGCTGGCACAGGCAGAGCATGGCGGCTTCTATCAGGCAGTCGCCGACGGAACCTATGCAAAATACGGCCTTGATGTCTCTATCGTGCAGGGCGGGCCGAATGCCGCCAACAACGCGCTGCTGATCTCCGGCAAGATCGACTTCTACATGGGCGGGCCGCAGGGCGAAATCTCCGCCGTCGAACAGGGTATTCCGCTTGTCGACGTTGCCGCGATCTTTCAGAAGGACCCGCAGATCCTGATCGCTCATCCTGACGCCGGCATCGACAAGTTCGGGGATCTTGCGAAACTGAAGAGCCTGTTCCTCAGCAAGGATGGCTACCTCACCTATTTCGAGTGGATGAAAGCAAATTTTCCGGGGTTCAAGGACGAGCAGTACAAGCCCTACAACTTCAATCCAGGCCCGTTTCTTGCCGACAAGCAATCCGCCCAGCAGGGCTACCTGACCTCGGAGCCTTACGAGATCCAGAATCAGACCGGCTGGGAGCCGAAGGTCTTCCTGCTCGCCGACAACGGCTATTCGCCCTATTCGACGATGATCACCACGACCCAGCAGATGGTCGATACCAAGCCTGACGTCGTGCAGCGCTTCGTCGATGCCTCTATCGAGGGCTGGTACAGCTATCTCTACGGCGACAACAGCAAGGCCAATGCGCTGATCAAGAAGGACAATCCGGAAATGACGGATGGCCAGATCGCCTATTCGATCGCCAAGATGAAGGAATACGGCATCATCGAGTCCGGCGACGGCCTGGACAAGGGCATCGGCTGCATTACCGACGCTCACTACAAGAAGTTCTTCGACGAAATGGTAGCGATCAAGGTCTTCAAGCCTGAGACCGACTATACCAAAGCCTTTACGACGAAATTCGTCTGCAAGAACGTCGGCGCATCGCTGAAGAAATAAGCCTCCCAAGGCGGGCCTGTCGCCACCCGGCGGCGGGCCGCTTCCCCTTCGATAAAAGAGCGAGAGAATGTCCCTAGCGGAAACCAAGGCGGCGCCTTCGAAGGAGACTCGCAAGCGGCCGCTGGTCGTCATGCAGTCGGTCTCGAAGGTCTTTTCCAGCGGCACGATCGCGCTTTCGGGCATGTCGCTGACGGTCGAGAGCGGTGAATTCATCAGCCTTCTCGGCCCTTCCGGCTGCGGTAAATCCACGGCACTCCGCATCATCGCCGGTCTCGGCGACGCCACGTCGGGCAAGATCGACTGGCCAAGTTCGCGCATCAATTCGCAGGGCCTGCCGGAGGGCGATATCGGCTTCGTCTTCCAGGAACCGACGCTGATGCCGTGGAAGACCGTGTTCGGCAATGTCTACCTGCCGCTGAAACTGCGCGGCGTTTCCAAAGCGCAGGCCAGGGATCGGATCATGGAGGTCCTTGCGACCGTCGGCCTGCAGGATTTCGCCGATGCCTATCCGCGGGAACTCTCCGGCGGCATGAAGATGCGTGTGTCGATTGCCCGCGCGCTGGTGACCAAGCCAAAACTGCTGCTGATGGATGAGCCCTTTGCGGCGCTCGACGAAATCACGCGCCAGAAGCTCAATGACGACGTTCTGCGGCTGTGGAAAGCGACGGGCATCACCGTGATCTTCGTGACGCACTCCGTCTTCGAGTCTGCCTATCTTTCCAACCGCATCGTGGTGATGAAGGCGCGGCCGGGCCGCGTCCATGCGGATTTTCCGCTGACAACAAGCCTTGAGCGGGATTCACATTACCGGACCTCGGAAGAATACCGTCGGGCCTGCGAGACGGCATCGCGTTCGCTGATCGAGGCAATAGGCGGGGCGGAGGAACATTGATGAGCGTCGAGAGCATCGAAACAAGCGAGACCGCGCCCCTGTCCGTTCCCAATCCGATCAACGCAAAGAGGCGCGATCTGGCGCTTCGCATCGCTGTGCCTTTTCTGGTGATCGGCGTGCTGATCGTTATCTGGGAGTTCTACGTCGTGCTCTCGGGTGTTCCGCCCTATATCCTGCCCGGCCCTGGCGCTGTGGCAGCGGCCTTCATCCATGACTGGGGCACACTTGCCCCCGCCCTCTGGGTCACCACGCAGATCACCTTGATATCGCTTGTCCTGGCACTGATCGGGGGCGTGGGATTTGCGATCTTCCTGGTGCAATCGCGCTGGATCGAAATCGCCTTCTATCCGCTCGCTGTCATCCTGCAAGTCACACCGATCGTGGCGATCTCACCGCTGATCCTGATCTACGCGCCGTCGACGCAGGTGGCGCTCCTGATCTGCGCCTTCCTCGTCGCCTTTTTCCCGATCCTGTCCAACATGGTCCAGGGTCTGAAGAGTGTCGATCATAATCTCATCAACCTCTTCGAACTCTACGGCGCCTCGCGCTGGCAGACGCTGATCTACCTGAAGATCCCGGCAGCCCAGCCCTATTTCATGACCGGGCTTCGCATCGGCGGCGGCCTAGCGCTGATTGCCGCCGTGGTTGCCGAATTCGCCGCAGGTTCGGCGGGTGCCGGTTCCGGCCTCGCCTTCCGTCTGCTGGAATCGCAATATCGCATGAACATTCCCCGCCTTTTTGCCGCGCTCTTCATGCTGTCCATGCTCGGCGTCGCGATCTTCACCATTACCTCCTTCATTTCATGGCTCAGTCTGCATCGCTGGCATGAGAGCAGCCTGAAGCGGGAAAATTGATGACCTATTCCTTCATGTCCCCCCCGAATGCGGGCCGTTTCGTGCTCGCCAACGCAACGCTTCCGGCTGTCGCCATCAGCGGCTTTGCTGCCGTCGCCAATGAAGGTCTCGTCAAGGCGGATATCGTGATCGCCGACGGTCTCGTCTCGGCAATCCTGCCTCCCGGAACAGCGCCAGCCGAATTTGCCAAGTCCGACATGCGGGAAGGCATGGTGTGGCCTTGCTTTGCAGATATCCATACGCATCTGGACAAGGGCCATATCTGGCCGCGCAAGCCCAATCCCGACGGAACCTTCATGGGTGCGCTGGAGGCGGTCGGCCGGGACCGCGAGGCGAACTGGTCGGCGGCGGATGTGCGCAAGCGCATGGAATTTTCGCTGCGTTCAGCCTATGCGCACGGCACTGGGCTTATCCGCACGCATCTGGATTCGCTGGCACCCCAGCACCGTATCTCCTTCGAGGTCTTTGCCGAGATCCGGGAGGAATGGAAAGACAAGATTGCCTTGCAGGCGGTCGCTCTCTTCCCGCTGGACAACATGGTCGACGAGGCATTTTTCGCTGATCTCGTTGCTGTCGTAAAGGACAAGGGTGGACTGCTTGGCGGTGTCACCAAGATGGGACCAGCGCTCGACTGGCAGCTCGATACGCTTTTGCGCGCGGCGGCGGAGAACGGCCTCGATGTTGATCTGCATGTCGACGAGACCGACGACCCTGGCGCAGAAACATTGAAGGCGATCGCCGAAGCCGTTCTGCGCAACCGGTTCGAAGGCAAGGTGACGGCAGGCCATTGCTGCTCGCTGGCGCGGCAGGATGACGATACCGCGCAACGGACGGTCGAACTGGTTCAAAAGGCCAGGGTTTCGGTCATCTCGCTGCCGATGTGCAACATGTACCTGCAGGATCGCTATCCCGGCCGCACACCGCGCTGGCGCGGTGTCACTCTGTTCAAGGAACTGGCAGCTGCCGGTGTCGAGACGGCCGTCTCCTCCGACAATACACGCGACCCCTTCTACGCCTATGGCGATCTCGATCCGGTCGAAGTGTTTCGTGAGGCAGTGCGCATCCTGCATCTCGATCATCCGCTCGACACCGCGGCACGCGTCGTCACGACGTCACCGGCCAAGATTGCCGGCAGGCCGCAGATGAGCCGCATCGCTGTCGGCAGTCCTGCGGATCTCGTGCTCTTCAGCGCCAGGCGCTGGAGCGAATTCCTTTCCCGTCCGCAGTCTGACCGCGTCGTGCTTCGCCGCGGCAAGGTGATCGACCGCAGCCTGCCGGATTACCGTGAACTCGATAGCGTCGTTGGAGCCTGACATGGCCGATTATCAGAAGATCAGACAAGAACTCGAAGGTATCGCGATCGAGGACAATCCGGCGCTCGTTCGCCAGAAGAGCCGGGACTTCTACTGGTATTCGCCGATCCTGAAGGCGCAGCTCGATAATGTGACGGCCGATATCGTCGTCACGCCAAAGAATGAAGCTGAAGTCATCCAGACGCTGAAAGTCGCCTTCGCCCATGGCGTTCCCGTCACCCCGCGTGGCGCGGGCACGGGCAATTACGGTCAGGCCATGCCGCTGTCAGGCGGTATCGTGCTCAACCTCGCCGCCATGGACAAGATCAAGGAAATCCATCCGGGTCGCGTCATCTGCGAACCCGGCATCGTGATCGCCCAGCTCGACAAGCAGACCAAGGCGCATTCCGGCCAGGAGTTGCGCTTCCATCCCTCGACCGCCCAAACGGCAACGGTCGGCGGCTTCATCGCCGGCGGTTCCGGCGGTGTCGGCTCGATCACCTGGGGCGGGTTGCGTGATCTCGGCAATATCCTGCGCCTGCGTGTCGTGACCATGGAAGCGGAGCCGCGTGTGCTCGATCTCACCGGCTGGGACTTGCAGAAGGTCAGCCATGCCTACGGCACCAACGGCATCATCACGGAAATCGAGATGCCGCTCGCACCCGCCTATGACTGGGTGGATGTGCTGGTCGGCTACGATGACTTCATGGATGCAGTGCGCTTCTCCGATGCGCTGGCGAAATGCAACGGTATTCTCGTCAAGGAAATCGCGCCGATCGCGGCCCCTATTCCGCATGACTATTTCACCCGCCACAAGCCCTATATCCGCCAGGGCCAGTCGATCGTCGTGCTGATGATCGCGCCGCATTCCATGGATGCTTTCCTGGCTTTCACGGCAGCGCAGAAGGGCGAAATCATGTTCCGCTCCGACAAGGTCGAGAGCATGCGTGGCATTCCGCACGCCTATGAGCTAGCCTGGAACCATACGACGCTGCGTGCGCTCAAGGTCGATCCCACCTTCACCTATCTGCAGGTGCAGTATCCGGGACCGGACCATGTGGCCAAGGTGAAAAAGATGGTGGAGATCTTCGGCGATGAGGTGCCGGGTCATCTCGAATTCATCAAGTTCGATGGGCAGATCCAATGCTCGGGCCTGCCGCTGGTACGCTATACGACAGAGGAGCGGCTGGAAGAGATCATCAAGATCCATCAGGATCATGGCTGCCCGATCTTCAACCCGCACCGCTATACGCTGGAAGAGGGCGGCATGAAGCGCACCGACAAGGTGCAGCTCGCCTTCAAGCATGAGACCGATCCGAAGGGGCTGCTCAATCCTGGCAAGATGATCGCCTGGGAGAATCCCAATTTCGATTTCGATGCCGGCAAGAACTACCTTTTCCCGGGCCTTGCCGCCGTCATGGAGGCTTCATGAGGGTTCTTGTCCTCCACTCGCATCCGGTCGAGGAAAGCTACGGCAAGGCGCTCTACAGACAGACCCTGGAGAGCCTCGCCAAGGCCGGGCACGAAGTGGATGCCTGCGATCTCTATGCGGAGAATTTCGATCCCGTCCTCTCGCAACATGATCGGCTCGTCTACCACGACTATCCCGACAATATTTCGCTGGTGAAACCCTATGTCGACAGGCTGAAGCAGGCCGAGGCGCTGGTCATCTGCACACCGGTCTGGAATTTCGGCTTCCCGGCGATCCTGAAAGGTTATTTCGACCGGGTCTGGCTTCCCGGCGTTTCCTTCGCGCTCGTGAACGGCAAGGTCGAATCCCGCCTGCGGCATATCAAGAAGCTTGGGGCGGTGCTGACCTATGGCGCGACACCTTTCCGCGCCTTCGTTGCCGGCAATCCGCCAAAGAAGATCGTGAAGCGTGTCTTGCGGGCGCAGATCGACCCGTTCAAGCCGGTTACCTTTCTCGCCCATTACGACATGAACAACTGCACCCCCGAGACACGGGCAGCGTTCCTGGCGAAAGTGAAGGACGCGATGGAGCGATTCTAGGGGGGCTTGCATCGGTACACCTAACCGGGCGCACCCCGCATGGTGGTCGATCTCTTCGGCGCCGATATCGGCCAGCATGCGCGCACCGCCATGGGCGCTGCTGCCGCGCCGGTGAGCCGCCCCGTCGTAATCGCCGCGGAGCTTGCGATCAAATCCTAGAAAACCTTCGCCGCCGTTACTTCCACTTCCACCAGGAATTCCGGCCGGGTAAAGCCGTTGATGATAATGAGCGTCGAAACGGGTTTCGGATCGAGCGTGAAGCGGTCGCGCACCGCCATATAGGCCGGGAAGTCTTCCCGCTTCGTCACGAAGCCGGAAATACGGATGACATCAGCAAAGCTCATCTCGGCCTCGGCCAGGATCGCCTTGATCGCTTCGAAGCAGAGCTCGGCCTGGGCCGTCACATCCTCGGGAATCTTTTCATCGAGGCCGATGCCGAGCTGACCTGACGTGACCAGCAAAGATGCGCCCGGTGGTATGAGCAGGCCGTGATTGTAATTTCCGAAGGGACGGCGGACGGATGGCGGGTTGAAAATCTTCTTCATGAAAAAACCTCGCTATAGACAGAGATTTATAGCGAGGTTTTCCGTCGCATTCCAAGCACTTGCTTGCGATAGATCTCAAAAATCGAGGGATTGCTGGGCAGGAGGCGGTGGACCGACATGCACGCCTTCGAGCTCCAGCATGCGAAGCTTGGACGTCGAACCGCCAGGCGCCGAAAAGCCACCGATCTTTCCGCCTGCCGCCAACACACGATGGCAGGGAATGATGAGCGCGACAGGATTCTTTGCCATCGCCTGGCCGACGTCGCGCGCTGCCTCCGGCCCCACCCCAAGCTCCTTCGCCAGGGTGCCGTAGGTCGTCGTGCGACCCCAGCCGATACGGCGCGCGGCAGCATAGACATCGCGGAAGAATGCGTCCTGGCCGTCAAGGTCAACGGCGACAGTGGAGAAGTCGATTTCTTCGCCTTCGAAGTAACGCTTTACCGCAGCCACAGCGTCCAAAATCTGCGGCGTCGGCTTGCCCGGTTCGGCAGCCGGCAGACGGCGCAGCAACAATCGTTCTGTCGAATCGGCGCTTTTCGTGGGCAGCTGGAACCGCGTCACGCCGGCATCGCTCCAGGCGATGCCGCAAAAGCCGCCTGCGGTTTCAAAGATCAGGTATTGATGCACTTTCTGAGCCATGGTGAAGCCCTCACATTCCATCAGGTATCAGAATCGTATCGCGAGGGTGCAAGTTCAACCCGTTTCTTGCGCGTATCCCGATAAAATGTCAGGCCGATGCCGCGGTCGTGGCATGTGGGGATATCCGTGGTCTCTTTGCCTTCGCCTTGCCTTTCACCACATCAAACAACGCATAGCCGCCGGTCCAGCGTCCAAAACCGCTGGCGATATTGATATGGCCTGCGAGGCCGATGTTGCGAACTTCGGTTTTCCAGAGGCGGGTGTAGAAGCTCAGACGGTCGAGCGACATGTATTTATCGTCGAGACTGCCGACGGTGAGGCTCGGAAAGGGAAGCGGGGTAGTCGGCATGGGGCCGAAAGCGAGCGACCCGGGATGCAGCCTTTCCGTGGCCGGCAAATCGCAAGGGGCAACCAGAAGCGCTCCCTTGATCCTGCGTGCCACTGGCCGGTCGGCGAGCCTCGCCGTCAGGATGCAGCCGAGGCTATGGGCAATGATATAGGCCTCTCCAGCTTCCAGCAGTGCCTGTTCCAGGCGCTCCATCCAGCGGTCCAGACGAGCATGAGTCCAGTCGTCCTGGCAGACCAGCCGGCTCTGCGGCACATCATCAAGCCAAAAGTGCTGCCAATGCCCCTCGTCGGAACCGAACAGACCCGGCACGATCAGGATTTTCGTCATTGCTGTCTCCTGGCGCAGGCGCAGCAGGCTGCTGCAACGCATCTCGGCCAGAATTATCCATAAATTTTATAGACTAAAGAAATGAAGCTCCAAAACCCGGAAGAAAGCTGGAAAATCCATCGCCGGATCAGAAATTGCTGCTCGACGAAAAAGTCGCCAGGTCGCAGGATATTCTGAGGCCGATTGCATCGTGGCAGCCTGTGCTCTCGCCCGCAGCCATTTCTCGCCCGGCAAAAAGCTGAATGCTTTCGACGCGGACGGGGCCGGCAGACCAGAGCAACGGGCGGTTGACATCGATGGCGGCAACCCGCTGCTCGGTGGCCTTTACGACGGTGGAAGCGAGCGCCATACCGCCCAAGGTCAAGGCGAGAGCAAGTACCATCTGAAGGCAGAGATCGCCTGCCTCGCGCAGTGAAATGAACATGGCGGCCTCATGCCGTAAACGAGGATTCACTGCGCAGGTAAGGCAAGGAAGGGCGGAGGCAAAGCGGCTTTCGCGGTTAAGGTTTACGCGTAACCATCGCAATCACTTCAACCGCGCCGCTTAAATTTCGGAACAAGCAATCGCCTCGCGGGTTAGGCACATGTCACCAAAGATGAAAATCGAAGGAGGATAGCTCCCATGCGTAAATCCCTTATCGCCGCTTCGTTGCTTGCCATCGGCATGGCTTCGTCGGCATTTGCCCAGTCCAATCCCGACACTATCGGCCCGACCAACGGCGGCTCCACGGACCCGGGCTCGGGCAATTACTCCTCGGATTATACGAGTGACAGCAACGGCATTCATCCGGTTCCCTCAAGCGCGGTCGATCCGGCCACGACACAGAGCATCGGCGGCCAGGCCATCGATTGCCCCGGCATGGCGCAGCAGAACACGGGTGTCGATACGCGCGGCGGCGAAAGCGGCGCTTCGATCAGTGAGGCATGCCGCGAATACGACAACTGATCGGGCAAAGACCCGTTCGTTGAGAGAGGCCGGCTCGACCGGCCTTTTTCATGCGTGCTTCATGAAACTCCTGATCCGATTGCCCCGTACTTCCGTAACAGACAGGAGAGGCAGGACAGGGAGCAGCCATTGGCACGGGATATTGTTGCAAGACCGGTGATCGTGTGGTTTCGCAAGGATCTGCGCCTTGACGACAACAGGGCACTTCAGGCGGCATGCGCATCGGGGCGGCCGGTTATTCCACTTTATATTCGCGAACACGGGGAAGACGGCACCGGGCCACTCGGTTCGGCTCAGGCATGGTGGCTGCACCATTCGCTGCATGCGCTCGATGGCGCCCTTAGAAAACGTGACGGCAAGCTCGTCCTGGCCAGCGGCCATGCCCGAAACGTGCTGGGCGACTTCATCAGGCGAAGCGGTGCGGAAGCGGTATTCTGGAACCGTCGCTACGATCCGCCCGGCATTGCGATCGACACGCGCCTCAAGCATGAACTCGAGAAGCAGGCAATCGAGGTGCGCAGCTTCGGCGGCCAGCTCCTGCATGAACCGACGAAACTCAAGACATCAGGCGGCACGCCCTATCGCGTCTATACGCCGTTCTGGCGGGCACTCGAAGAAGATGGAGAGCCGGAAGCGCCTGTCGACATGCCTCAACGCTTCCGCTTCCCCAAAGAGTTTCCCGCATCTGAAACGCTCGCCTCTTTCAAGTTTCTGCCACGCAAGCCGAACTGGGCGAAGTCCTTCCCCGACATGTGGACGCCGGGGGAAGCCGCTGCCCACCAAAAGCTCCGGGAGTTCGTCGAAAACGCTCGTCCGGGTTACTCGGCTGACCGGGATTTCCCCGGCAAGGCGGCAACGTCCCTGCTCTCTCCGCATCTGGCACTCGGCGAGATTTCGCCAGCGCGTATTTGGGAGGCGACAAAGGGCCTCTCCCGCAGCATCCCATCCGACGATATCGTGCGCTTTCGCAAGGAACTGGCATGGCGGGAGTTTTCCTACCACCTGCTCTTCCATTTTCCCAAACTTGCAAGCGCCAACTGGAACGACAGTTTCGACGGTTTCGGCTGGCGACAGGATGAAGACGGATTCCATGCCTGGTGCAACGGCCAGACGGGCTATCCCATCATCGACGCAGGCATGCGCCAGCTTTGGCGCCATGGCTGGATGCATAACCGCGTCCGGATGATTACAGCCTCGTTTCTCATCAAGGACCTGCTGGTCGACTGGCGCCGAGGCGAAGCCTGGTTCCGCGACACACTCGTCGATGCGGACCCGGCCAACAATGCGGCCAGCTGGCAATGGGTGGCAGGTTCAGGCGCCGATGCCTCTCCCTTCTTCCGCATCTTCAACCCGGTTCTGCAGGGCGAAAAATTCGATGCGGACGGCAGCTATATCAGGCAGTTCGTGCCCGAGCTCGAAAATTTGGAGGACAAATATATCCACCGGCCGTTCGAGGCACCCGCGAGCGCGCTTGAAAAAGCCGGTATCACGCTTGGCGAAACCTATCCCCAACCCATCGTCGATCATGCCACGGCGCGCCGGCGGGCGCTGAAGGTCTATAACGCCATAAAGGATGCAGCATGAACGCGCATGTTCCTTCGCTGCCACGCCGCCTCAAGGTCGCGGTCATAGGATCGGGCATATCGGGTGCATCGGCTGCCTGGGCGCTCAATCCTGTTCATGACGTGACGCTCCATGAGAAGGATGTCCGGCCGGGCGGCCATACGGCAACGGTCGATGTCGATTATGACGGGTTGAGCATTCCAGTCGACACCGGCTTCATCGTCTACAACGAGCACAATTATCCCAATCTGACCGCGCTCTTTGCAGAACTCGGCGTCGCCACGCATGCCAGCGACATGAGCTTTTCCCTGTCACTCGATCAGGGCAGGCTGGAGTGGAGCGGCGGTGGGCTCTCGTCGATATTCGCGCAGAAGCGCAATCTGCTGAGCCCCTCCTTTCTCTGGATGATCCGCGAGATCCTGCGCTTCAACCGGACCTGCCTGGAAGATCGAGCAGCTGGGCATCTCGCCTCGCGCTCGATCGGCGATTATCTCGACTGGCGCGGCTTCTCGCCCGGTTTCACCAACAACTATCTGGTGCCCATGGCGGCGGCGATCTGGTCGACGCCATCAGCGCGCATGCTGCAATTTCCCGCCGAACATTTCGTCAATTTCTTCGACAATCACCGGCTGATCTACCGCCACCAGCATCAGTGGCGCACCGTCACCGGCGGCAGCCGCAACTACCTGAAAAGGCTTCTGTCACCGCTTGGCGACAAGGTAAGACTTGGCTGCGGGGTGCGCGGCGTAATACGCAAGGCGAAGGGCGTCATCCTCATCGATGAAGCCGGCGGCGAGGCTTTCTTCGACAAGGTGATCTTCGCCTGCCACAGCGACCAGACGTCGCGCCTGCTGATCGATGCGACGGATCAGGAAAAGCGCCTGCTCGCTGCCGTCCCCTATCAGCCCAACCGCGTTATCCTGCACCGTGATGCCAGCCTTATGCCGACGCGGCGCAAGATATGGGCCTCCTGGAATTATCTGCGCTCGAGCCATGGCGACGGCAGGGCGGGCGTAGCTGTTACCTACTGGATGAACAGGCTGCAGGGCATCGATCCGAACTTCCCGCTCTTCGTTACGCTAAACCCTGATCGCGAACCGGATAGCCGCAAGGTCTTTGCCGAGTTCACCTATGAGCATCCGCAGTTTTCCGCCGAAGCGATGGCAGCACAGAAGGCGATCGCGGTCATCCAGGGAAAGAACAATTGCTATTTCGCAGGCGCCTGGACCGGATATGGCTTCCACGAAGATGGACTTGTCTCCGGCCTTGCGGCGGCGGAAGCTCTGGGCGGCATCACACCCTGGCGAACCAACCGACCCTCCCCTCGTGAAACGATGCTGGAAGCGATGGCATGATGGGATCGCGCAAAAGCCCCGACGCATCGAGATGTGGCGTCAGCGTGACGCGAAACGGTCGTCCGCCGGACGCAGCGGCAGTGCTTTATGTGGGCAATGTCATGCATCAGCGCATGAAACCGTTCGGCCATCGCTTCCAGTATCGGGTGTTTTCGCTTGCTATCGATCTCGACCGTTTGGAAGAAGCCGACAGGCAGTCGGCGCTGTTTTCGGTCAACCGAAGCAATCTCGTCTCGTTCCATGAAGAAGACCATGCAGCAGGTGGAAAGCTGCGCTCGCATGCCGATGGCCTGCTTGCAGATGCCTGTGTCGAGCGACCGGCCAAAATCCTGCTCGTCTGCTATCCGCGGATCTTCGGCTACGTCTTCAATCCGCTTTCCGTCTATTATGCTTATGACGAGAAGGATTCAGTGATTGCGCTGATCTACGAGGTGCGCAACACGTTCGGCGAGCGGCATAGCTATGTCTGCCCCGTCGAGGAGGATGAAATCTTCGAAAGCGGTCTTCGTCAGACCTGCGAAAAGCTCTTTTACGTTTCTCCCTTCATTGGCATTGGAATGCGCTACCATTTCCGCATGCTGCCGCCCGGCCAGGAAATCCGCTGGCGCATCCTGGAGACCGATGCGGACGGACCGCTTCTTGCCGCAACGTTCGCCGGGCGGAAAAAGCCGCTGACTGGCCGGACGCTCGGTTTTCTTCTCACAACCACTCCCTTCCTGACCGTCAAGATCATGGCCGGCATTCACTGGGAGGCTCTGAAACTCTGGCTGAAAGGCGCTATCTACGTTCGCCGGCCACCACCTCCTCCGCCTGTCAGCGTGAAGCCGGCAAGCCGGCTTGCAGAAGCTGCGGAATGAATTTAGCGTTTGTCGCAATCGCCGGAGGAGAGGCGCAAGCATTGTCCTGACCGGCCCCAAAATACGGGAGGACGGACGGTGAGCAATATACAGGACTTGAACCAAGCTACCCGGGACGCGGTAACGCTGACGGCGGAGAATATTTCGCGCATCGTCAGAGACCTGCCGTTCAAGGCGAAGCTTGCGCTGCGCGGTTTGCTGGGCATACAGCAAGGGTCCCTTGCCGTCACGCTGCCCGACGGGCGCAAGGTGTTGATCAGGGGCGAGGCCGCCGGACCGAATGCAGCGCTCACGCTCCGGAATTGGAACCTTCCCGACCGGGCTCTGACCAGCGGCACCATCGGGATCGCGGAGACCTACATGGATGGCGACTGGGATAGCCCCGATATCACCGCCTTCCTCGAGCTGTTTCTCGTGAACGGCGAGGCCGCATACAGTTATTCTTATGGCACGAGCGGTGTCGGCCGCTTCGTGGAACGCATCCGCCATTGGATGAATGCCAACACCAAGGCCGGGTCCAGGCGCAATATCTCGGCCCATTACGACCTCGGCAATGACTTCTACAAGCAATGGCTCGATCCGAGCATGACCTACTCGTCAGCGCTTTATTCGACCGGCGCCAACGACCTGCAATCGGCACAGAGCGCCAAGTATCGGGCGCTGGCGGAAGCGACCGGCATCAAACCCGGTGATCATGTGCTCGAGATCGGTTGCGGGTGGGGTGGCTTTGCGGAATTCGCGGCCAGCGAACTGAACTGCCGGGTGACCGGACTGACCATCAGCCGTGAGCAGCTTGCCTTCGCACAGGAGCGCATCAGCAAGGCAGGGCTAGGCGACAAGGTTGATTTCCGCTTCCAGGACTATCGCGACGAGACCGGTGTCTACGATCGCATCGTTTCCATCGAGATGTTCGAGGCCGTGGGCGAGAAATACTGGCCGGCCTATTTTTCCAAACTCAGACAATGCCTGAAGCCGGGCGGCAAGGCAGGGCTGCAGATCATCACTATCCGGCCCGAATCTTTCGAGCAATATCGCAGTAATCCGGACTTCATCCAGAAATATGTCTTCCCCGGCGGCATGTTGCCGACGCGTCATCACCTTGCCGAACTCGGCAAGAAGATGGATCTGTCACTGGTCAGGGACTTCGGGTTCGGCCTGGATTATGCCCGCACGCTCGCGGAATGGCGCGAGCGCTTCTGGTCCGTGTGGCACAAGCTCCGGCCGATGGGTTTCGACGACCGGTTCAAGCGGCTCTGGGAATTCTACCTGTTCTATTGTGAGGCCGGCTTCCGCGCCCGCAATATCGATGTGCGGCAGGTGGTTTTTTCGCGCCGCTGATCATTCCGCCGGATGCGGTGTCGCCGGCCGGTGACCTCTGTCGAGAGGCCGCTCTCGCCAGCCTGTGAAGCGGTTGACCAGAGGGAAATAAAGACCGTAAGGCAGTATCCGCAGGAACTTCAGCATATAGGTGAAATGCCGCGGGAAAGTGATCTCGAAAGCCTGCGTCTTGAGGCCTGCCGCAATGCGCTCCGCAGCGACCTCGGGCGAAATCAGTGCCGGCATCGGAAAGGCATTCTTGCGCGTTGCCGGCGTGTCGACAAAACCCGGATTGATGAGCTGGATACGGATGCCGATCTTGTCGAGGTCGAATTTCAGGCTTTCGGCCATGTTGATCAAGGCAGCCTTGGTCGCGCCGTAGGCGGCGCTGGTCGGCAATCCCGTGTAGCCGGTCACCGAGGAAACGATGGCGACCTGTCCCTGCCCCTTCGCCTTCATGTGGCGGAGCGCCGGCAGGAGGCAATTGACGACGCCTGACAGGTTGACGGCAAAAGTCTCCTCGAAATCGGCTCTGTTCAGATCCTCGCCGTGAACGGGCTGATAGACACCTGCGCAGAGGATGGCCATGGCGAGCGCACCATGCTCGTATTCGATCGAGGCCATGACATGTTCCATGTCTTCGGCGTCGGTCACATCGCCGTCGAGCACGATGATGCTGCCGGGCAATCCGGATGCCTCGGCCTGCAATTCCACCAGTTTTTCGTGATTGCGGGCGGTGACAGCAACCCCGTATCCCTCGCCTGCGAGCTTCAGCGCCAGCGCTCGGCCTATTCCGGAACTCGCGCCGGAAATCCAGACGATACCATGCTCCGGGCGCGCGATGAAATTACGCATGACACTTCCTCCGGTCTGCCGATTTGAATACGAACACAGTCCGGAAGCTCCCCCATCTCTCCCGGGACAATGGCTCTATCACAGCATTGTGGCTGCTTTCAGCCGATGAGATCGCCAATGATCTGACGGAAGGAGCCGGTGAGCTTGATTGGGCCGTCCGAAACGGCGAAAGCGATGCAGGGCCGGTCCTTTTCTGCGACGGGGCGATGGTCGATCGTGGCATCCGCAACCGAGATATCTCCCGGCCCAAAGCGGCCGCGCTCGTCGTGGAAGGCGCCATCGAGGATGAGGATCAGTTCCATGCCCGCATGCGTGTGGGCAGGCAGCGCTCGGCCCGGCCGTATCCACATCAGGCTGACTTCGCAGCCGTCGATATCGGTCGCATATTCCTTGAAGCCCGGAAGGCGCTTGCGCCACGGCACGTCGTCAGCTTCGAAACCGACGAGATTGCGCAAGGCACGCGGAAAAAGAGCGCCCCGCGGACGTGACGGGGGCTTCGCAGGGGACGCAGGAGCCTTCGAGCCGAAGATTGCCGCAAGCTTCGCATCTCGGTCGCTGATCGGGCTTGCCGGCGTGCTTTCCAGAGCGTCTCCGGCCAGCCGTTCAAGGTCGGCCACAAGGCCGCGATTGTCCGCCTTCATTTCGAGATGGGATTCCACGAGTACGCGGGCCGGCTCCGGGAGGGAGCCGGCAACATAATGCGCCATCAATGCATCGATCGTGTCGATATGCTCGTGAACCATGTCAGATTCGGTCACGCCTTGTTCCTGCGCCCGTGCTTGCTTTGTCGTCATCCATACGCCGAAAGTCAATCTTCGGATCACCGGCGCGCCTGGAGACGGCAATGGGCTGGAAGGGAAAGACTAATTTTATCGCGTGCCTGAAAGGCATGGAATAGGATTTCTTGCCAACGCTGCCTTGTGAAGGGAAAAGACCGTTCCTAAACTATGCGTAAACGAGGCAGATTCCATGACCTTCCACCCCTCCGTAATCGAGGCTATCGGCAATACGCCCCTCATCAAGCTCAAGGGTGTTTCCGAGGCAACCGGCTGCACCATTCTCGGCAAGGCCGAATTCCTCAATCCCGGCCAGTCGGTAAAGGACCGAGCGGCGCTCTATATCATCCGTGACGCCGAGAGGAAGGGCCTGCTGAAGCCTGGCGGTGTCATCGTCGAGGGTACGGCGGGTAATACCGGAATTGGCCTGACGCTCGTTGCCAAGGCGCTCGGCTATCGTACCGTCATCGTCATCCCGGAAACGCAGAGCCAGGAAAAGAAGGACGCGCTGCGCCTGCTCGGCGCCGAGCTCGTCGAAGTTCCGGCGGTTCCCTACAAGAACCCGAACAACTATGTGAAGGTTTCGGGTCGCCTTGCCGAACAGCTTGCCAAGAGCGAGCCGAACGGCGCGATCTGGGCGAACCAGTTCGACAACGTTGCCAACCGCCAGGCCCATATCGAAACCACCGCACCCGAGATCTGGAAAGATACGGATGGCAAGGTCGACGGCTTCATCTGCTCGGTCGGTTCGGGCGGAACGCTTGCCGGTGTTGCCGCGGGCCTCAGGGGCTTCAACAAGGACATCAAGATCGGCATTGCAGATCCCGAGGGTGCCGCGCTCTACGAATTCTACGCCAACGGCGCGCTGAAGTCGGAGGGATCGTCGATCACGGAAGGTATCGGCCAGGGGCGCATTACCGCCAACCTGGAAGGCTTCACGCCCGATTTCTCTTATCACGTCACCGATGCCGAATCGCTCCCCTACCTCTTCGATCTGGTCGAACATGAGGGGCTTTGCCTTGGCGGCTCCACGGCGATCAACATTGCCGGTGCGGTTCGCCTCGCCCAAGATCTCGGTCCCGGCCATACGGTCGTGACAATCCTCTGCGATTATGGCAACCGCTATCAGTCCAAGCTTTTCAATCCGGACTTTCTTTCGTCCAAGGGTCTTCCCATTCCTGCCTGGATGGTCGGCTCGACGGATATCAGAATACCCTACGAACCCGCAGCGTGAGCCTCCATGCCAGTCAATGCCCTCTACCGTGACGACTTCTACCTTTCCACATGCGAAGCGGTCGTCACGGCCGTCCACGAGGACGGGGGCATCGAGCTGGACCAGACCTGCTTTTACGCAACGTCTGGCGGGCAGCCGGGCGACACAGGCTTCTTCGAACGGGCTGACGGCTCCAGGATAGGGCTTGGCCAGGCGAAACATGGTGCGACCAAGGACATCGTCATTCATGTGCCGCAGGAGGGCGAGCCGCGGCCGGAGGTCGGCGAAAAGCTGGTTGTGCACATCGACTGGCCGCGCCGTTACAGGCTGATGCGCATGCATACGGCCTGCCATCTTCTTTCAGTCGTCTGCTCCTATCCGATTACCGGTGCTGCTGTCGGCGAGGATGAAAGCCGCGTCGATTTCGACATGAGCGACACGATCGACAAGGACGAGGTGACGGCCAGGCTGATGGACCTCGTCAACCAGAACCATCCTGTCTATGTTCAGTGGATCACGGATGAGGAGCTCGCCGCCAATCCCGGCATCGTCAAGTCGAAGAATGTGCGTCCTCCTCTTGGTCTTGGCCGTGTCAGCCTCGTCTGTATCGGAGAGAATTCAGCTGTTGACAGCCAGCCCTGCGGCGGCACGCATGTTTCGGAAACTCAGGAAGTCGGCCAGATTCATATTGCCAAGATCGAGAAGAAGGGCAAAGAGAACAGGCGCTTCCGCATTCGCTTCGGCACGCCCGGCGACGAAGCCTGATAGACGATATTTTTGGGGAGATCATCATGAGCGACACCAAGAGCCGTTTCGTCGTCTCGGCCGACTGGCTACAGGCTGAACTCGGCAAATCCGATCTGCGCGTGCTCGACGCATCCTTCTATCTGCCGGCGCAGAAGCGCGATGCCGATGCGGAATATGCCGCCGGCCATATTCCGGGTGCGATCCGCTTCGATCAGGACAAAATCGCCGACCACTCGACGAACCTGCCGCACACGATCCCCTCGCCCGATCATTTCGCCGCCGAAGTCGGCAAACTCGGCATCAGCGAGAATGACCGCATTGTGGTCTATGACGGCATCGGCATGTTCGCCTCCCCGCGTGTGTGGTGGCTGTTCCGGGTCATGGGCGCAAAGAATGTCTTCGTCCTCGACGGCGGACTGGACGGATGGAAGGCTGAAGGCCGGCCGCTCGAAACCGAAACGCCACAATACGCGCCGGCGAGTTTCAAGACGAATTACGATTCCAACCGCGTCGTTCACCTCGAGCAGATGCGCGATATCGTTTCAAGCGGCGCCCTGCAGATCGCCGATGCCCGCAGCGCCGGCCGTTTCGCGGCCAGCGAACCGGAACCGCGCGCCGGCATGCGCTCCGGTCATATGCCGGGTGCCCGCAGCCTGCCTTCGGGCGTTTTCGCAAACCAGGGCCGTTTCAAATCGCTGCCGGAACTGAAGCAGACGATCGAGGATGCCGGTATCGATCTTTCGAAGCCGGTCGTTACCTCCTGCGGATCGGGTATTACCGCAGCAATCATCACGCTGGCGCTGGAATCGCTCGGACATACCGACAACAAGCTCTATGACGGCTCCTGGAGCGAATGGGGCAGCCGCGAGGATACACCTGTCGTTACCGGTCCTCCTGCAGCGGTCAAAGCCTGACGCCATGGGAAAGACGCCCGCCTCGCTCAAGGCCCATATCACGCGGCTTGAAATGGTCGCGCCGCCGAAGGCAAGCCTGCCCGTGCCCGTCAATATCCAGACGGCGATCATGCGCGCACCGGCCATTCCACTGCCCTTCTATCGCTATCTCTATCGACAGGTCGGGGCGCGCTGGCAGTGGGTCGATCGTCTGCGGATGAGCGACGAGGAATTGACCGTCGCCCTGCACGACAAGCGCAACAATATCAGCGTGCTCTACGTCAATGGCGCGCCGGCAGGCTTCTATGAATATCTCTGCGAGGACGAGGATACGATCGAGCTCAGCCATTTCGGGCTCTTCGAGCACGCGCTCGGCCTCGGCATCGGCAAATGGTTCCTGCTCCAGGCTCTCTACGCGATCTGGACGCTGAACCCGCAAAAAGTCACGACGACCACCAACAATCTCGACCATCCGCGGGCATTGCAGCTCTACCAGATGTTCGGTTTTTCTCCCGTCTCCACCGGCACCGGCATCGTCAGACCATTAAGCGACAAGGAACTGCTGGAAATAGCCCGACGCGGCTGATCGAGCAGCGCCCAAACCTTCCCGGTTTCAGGCAAGAATCGGGTGGTTTGAACGGCCGCAAGGGCAGACACTATGGCAAAGCTCATGAGGAGATTTGCCATGAACAACATTCAATTTTCAGCCATGCCGACAGCTGATGCAGAAGCGCTGTGGAGCGGCGGCCGCGATGCCTACGGACGTCTGCCGGAAACAATGATCTCCGATGGTCCGGGCCATCCATGCCGGCATTGCCTGCGCAATATCGGCGCTGGCGAAGAGCTGTTCGTCTTTGCCTATCGCCCCTTTCCGGAACTGCAGCCCTATGCCGAAACCGGGCCGGTCTTCCTGCACAAGCAGCCCTGTCAGCGCTATTCTTCCGACGAGGTCCTGCCTCCCGTCCTGACTACGAGCCCGGATTTCATTGTCCGCGGCTACGGCGAGAGCGACAGGATCGTCTACGGCACCGGCGCGGTGACGCCGATCGACAGAATTCCTTCCTATGCGGCCGAATTGCTCGCACGGCCTGACATCGCCTACGTGCATGTGCGCTCCGCGCGCAACAATTGCTATCAGTGCCGGATCGACAAAATAAAGGCGCCAGTCCTTGCGGAAGCTGGCGCCCTTACCTGACCTTGAGTCAGCTGGTTTACGCTACGTTCAGTGCGCTTTCAGGAGCCACTGCCTCGTAACCAAGCGCATCCGCGACCGGCTTGTTGGTGATGCGGCCCCGGTGGACGTTCAATCCGTTGCGCAGGTGCTTGTCCTCGGCAATGGCGCGCAGGCCGCGATCGGCGAGTGCGAGGCCGTGGACGAGCGTCGCATTGTTCAGCGCATGGGCTGATGTGACGGGAACCGCGCCCGGCATGTTGGCGACGCAATAATGCACGACGCCGTCGACGACATAGGTCGGTTCGGAATGCGTCGTTGCGTGCGAGGTTTCGAAGCAGCCACCCTGGTCGATGGCGACGTCGACGATGACGGAGCCCTTCTTCATGCCGGAGAGCATTTCGCGGGTCACAAGCTTTGGTGCTGCAGCGCCGGGGATCAGCACGGCACCGATGACCAGATCGGCAGTAAAGACTTCCTCTTCCAGTGCCTGGATGCTGGAATAGCGCGTGTGAATACGGCCATTGAAGATATCGTCGAGCTGGCGCAGGCGCGGCAGCGACTTGTCGAGAATGCTGACATCGGCGCCGAGACCGGCAGCCATCTTGGCGGCATGCAGGCCGACGACGCCGCCGCCGATGATCGCAACCTTGGCCGGGAGAACGCCGGGCACGCCGCCGAGCAAGATGCCAAGGCCGCCATTGGCCTTTTGCAGCGCGGTGGCGCCGGCCTGGATCGAAAGTCGACCGGCGACTTCGGACATCGGCGCCAGGAGCGGCAGGCCACCGCGATCGTCGGTTACCGTCTCATAGGCGATTGCAGTAACGCCGGATGCGAGCAGACCCTTGGTCTGTTCCGGATCGGGCGCGAGATGCAGATAGGTGTAGAGGAGCTGACCGTCGCGGAGTTGCGCCCATTCCGAGGGCTGCGGCTCCTTGACCTTGACGATCATGTCGCACTTTTCGAAAATATCCTTGGCGGAGGCGGCGATCTTCGCGCCAGCGGCCACATAGGCGGCATCATCGGCACCGATGCCGGCACCTGCCTTCGTTTCCACCCATACCTCGTGGCCATGGGCGACATATTCTCTGACCGAAGCCGGCGTCAGGCCGACGCGATATTCATGGTTCTTGATTTCCTTCGGGCAACCGACACGCATACGCGTTCCTCTCATTTTATGTCCGCATTTCGCAGAGCGTTTTCTTGCTGATAAATCCTCCCACCGCTGCAACGAAATGTCCTTGCAAAGAGGATTTGCACAAACATGAAGTTTCGAAGATTATTGCGTCTTCGCCCCAATTTTCGAAGGTTCTTCGAATGTCAGACCTCGACAACATCGATCTTGCGATTCTGAAGGCATTGCAGATCAATGCTCGCATCACCAATGCGGAACTCGCCGACAAGGTCGGGCTGTCGCCTTCGGCCTGTTCGCGGCGGCTCGACATTCTTGAAAAAAGCGGTGTCATCGGCGGCTACCATGCGCGGCTTTCGCACAAGGCGCTCGATTACAAAATGATCGCGATCGTGCACATTTCGCTGTCTGGCCAGTTCGCCAAGACATTGTCGGAATTCGAAGCGGCGGTGAAGCGCTGCCCGAACGTACTCGTCTGCTATCTGATGTCCGGCGAGTACGACTATATCCTGCGGGTCGCCGCCCGCGATCTGGAAGATTACGAGCGCATCCACCGAGACTGGCTTTCGGCGCTGCCGCACGTGGTGAAGATCAACTCGAGCTTTGCGCTGCGCGAAATCATCGACAGGCCGAATGTAGGCCTCTGAGCCCTTGCAAAGCCCCCCGGAATCCTGTCCTAGCTTGACGTCGCGGGTATTCCGCTTCAACGGCAAGACATGAAATCCAAGACTCACGGCTATATCTTCCTGCTCCTCGCGCTGACGATCTTTTCTGCGCAGGACGCGATCTCGAAGCATCTTGGTTCAGCCTATTCGCCTATCTTCGTGACGATGGTGCGCTATTGGGCCTTCGGGTTGTTCACCGTGGTTCTGGCCTCGAAAATGCGCGGCGGCATCGCCGCAACCGCCCGCACCAAGCACCCATTTCTGCAGGTCTCACGCGGCATCCTGCTTGCCACGCAGGTGGTACTGGCAATCACCTGTTTTGCGCTGATCGGGCTGGCGCATTCGCAGGCAATCTTTGCCGCCACCCCCATCATCGTCGCGTTGCTTGCCATTCCGCTGCTCGGCGAAAAGGTTGGCTGGCGCCGCTGGACGGCCATCGGCGTCGGACTTTGTGGCGTGTTGCTGATCCTCAAGCCGGAAGGCGGGTTCTTCGACGTGAACCTGCTTCTTGCGGTGGTCTCCTGCCTCAACTTCGCACTTTACGTGATCGCCACACGTTACGTGAGCCGGCAGGATTCGGCGATGACGAGCTTCTTCTATACAGGCATCGTCGGCGCTTTCGTCATGACGCTTGCAGGCCCCTTTTACTGGACGCCGATTCAGGGCTGGGACTGGATCTGGATGCTCGCCGTCTGCCTGACCGGTACATCAAGCCATTATTTCCTGATCCGCGCCTATGACAGTCTCGATGCAGCGGCCGTCCAGCCGCTCACCTATATCCAGCTCGTCTACGCCTCGATCCTCGGTGTATTGATCTACGGGGAGACGCTGACGCTGAATATGATCGTCGGCTCGATCATCGTGGTTGCGGCCGGTATATTCACGGTCTGGCGCGAGCACGTCGTGGCGCGACGGGCGGCCGTGCCGAATTGAGACTTTCGGCGCAATTTTAAATAAGCCTCTAAAGGCATTTCAATTTTCCGCGTTTATGCTTTTCCCGAATTCTTCATGGGGACAAGCATGACACGTAACCTCAAGATCACCGCCCGTAAGGCGGACCGCAGGAATTGCCGCGTCTTCGGCAAGATCAGCTATATGAACAGCCAGATAGACGCCCGCATCCTCGATCTTTCCGCCACGGGTGCGGCACTTGAGGTGAAAGCCCCGCTTTATGCGGCCGCCGGCAGCAAGGTACGCATCGAAGCGGAAGACCTCGGCCTGCTCGATGGTGTCGTTCGTTGGAAACACAATGGCCGCGTCGGCATCCAGTTCGATGTCAATTCCAATGCCCGCGCGCTCATCGCCTCCTACTTCCGCTTCTTCCATCGCGACGTGCCGCGCGTCCGGTAAGCTCAGGCTGTGCCGCTTTCGCGGCACCGTCTTTGCCGTTCTGTCATTTTCAAGATGTACTCCTTCGCCAATCATCCTAAGTTCGCCGAACCGGGTGATGCGTAATGTCAAAAGGAGTGTTTCCATGTCTTCCATTTTCGATGCGCCTGCAATGAGCCGCCGTTCCCTGCTCGGCGGCCTTGCCGCCACTTCCGCTCTCGTGCTGCTTCATCCGTTCAGCGCCCGCGCTGCCGCAAACCAGGCGCATCTGCGGCTGATGGAAACGACCGACATTCACGTCAACGTTTTCCCTTACGACTATTATGCCGACAAGCCGAACGACACGATGGGCCTGTCGCGCACGGCAACAATCATCGACACGATACGTGCGGAAGCTGCCAATTCGCTGCTGATCGACAATGGCGACGTGCTGCAGGGCAATCCGATGGGCGACTACATGGCCTATCAGCACGGCATGAAGGATGGCGACGTGCATCCGGTGATCAAGGCCATGAATACGCTCGGCTATACCGTCGGCACGCTCGGAAATCACGAATTCAACTACGGCCTGGACTTCATGTTCAAGGTGCTGAACGGTGCGAACTTCCCCTTCGTCTGCGCCAACCTGACCAGGGGTCAGCTTGCCTCCGATCCCAAGCAGGACGAGCTGTTCTTCAAGCCGTACATCATCGTCGAAAAGCAGATCAAGGACGGCTCCGGCAATGAAAGCCCGGTCAAGATCGGCTTCATCGGCTTCGTGCCACCCCAGATCATGCTCTGGGATATCAAGAACCTCGAAGGCAAGGCACAGACGCGCGATATCGTCCAGGCCGCCAAGGCCTGGGTGCCGGCCATGAAGGAAGCTGGCGCAGATATCGTCATCGCCCTTTCCCACTCCGGCATCGACGGTTCCGGCCCATCCGAAAAAATGGAAAATGCTTCGCTGCATCTCGCTGCCGTCGAAGGCATCGACGCGATCTTCACCGGTCACCAGCATCTTGTCTTCCCCGGCCCGAAAACCTGGGATGGCATTGCCAATGCCGATCCGGTCAAGGGTACGCTGCACGGCAAGCCCGCTGTCATGGCCGGGTTCTGGGGCTCGCATCTCGGCCTGATCGACCTGCTGCTGGAGAAAGACGGCAATAGCTGGAAAATCGTCGACTTCACGTCGGAAGCACGGCCGATCTATCATCGCGACGACAAGAAAAAAGTCGTGGCCGACGTCGCCGACAAGAAGGAAGTCGTCGAAGCGGCGAAGGCAGAGCACGAGGCAACGCTTGCCTATGTCCGCACGCCGGTCGGCAAAACCTCCGCGCCGCTCTATTCCTACTTTGCGCTGGTCGCCGACGATCCTTCCGTGCAGATCGTCTCGCAGGCTCAGACCTGGTACATCAAGCAGATGCTGGCCGATACGCAATTCAAGGATTTGCCGGTTCTCTCCGCCGCAGCCCCCTTCAAGGCCGGCGGTCGCGGCGGTGCCGACTACTATACGGACGTTCCTGCCGGCGATATTGCCATCAAGAACGTCGCCGACCTCTATCTCTATCCGAATACGGTTCAGGCCGTCGCCATCACCGGTGCGCAGGTGAAGAACTGGCTGGAAATGTCCGCCGGTATGTTCAACCACATCGAGCCCGGTGCGAAGGACGCAGCGCTCCTCAACAACGACTTCCCGTCCTACAATTTCGACGTGATCGATGGCGTGACCTATCAGATCGATCTGTCACAGCCGCCGAAATATGATTCGTCTGGCAAGGCCGTCAATCCGACTTCCAACCGAATCCAGAACCTTGCCTTCGAGGGCAAGCCGATCGATCCGGCGCAAAAATTCGTCGTCGTTTCCAACAATTATCGTGCGGGCGGCGGCGGCAGCTTCCCCGACATCGCTTCCGACAAGGTGATCTTCCAGGCGCCGGACACCAACCGGGATGTTATCGTGCGCTATGTCCATGATCAGGGCACGATCAATCCAGCAGCCGACGGCAACTGGACCTTCAAGCCCCTGCCCGGCACGACGGTCGTTTTCGAAAGCGGCCCTAAAGCCAAACAGTATCTCGCCGACGTCAAGAGCGTGAAGATCGAGGATGCCGGCGAAGGCGCCGAGGGATTCACGAAGTTCAGGCTGGTTCTCTGAAGCCGCAGGGGCGCGGTTTCATCAACCGCGCTCCTTTTTCGCTCAAGCCGTCTCTGCCTTGGCTTCAACGCGCCGGAGAAGCAGGCCAAGTTCGGCCGGCGGCTCCTTTTCGAGGCGGTGATATCGTCTGCCGTCCCGCGTACGGTGGACAAGCCCGAAATCGAAGAGTTCGCGGCGCAAGAGCGCCGGATCGCCGAAGAGATGCAGGCGGTCCAGCAAATCGCTGATTTCACGCTCCGTCAGTTCCGTGCCCGCCGGTATTTTCGACCACAGAACCCAAAGGCAAAGCTCCTGTAGCCCTCTCCTGCCCGGCCAGCGGATCAGTCTGCCGCTGCCATCATAATGGCGCGATGCCTTCAGCACGCGATCCTCGTCCGGCAAGGGCTCGGGATCCTGCTTCAGGTTCCAGTCCTTCAGGACTTCGGTGGACTGCGCCATACTGCGGAAATGCTGGTAGTTGCGATAACCCGCCGCGCGCGTCAGCAGATTGAGCATATCGACATGGCTCGGCTTGTCAGCGAGCGCTTCGATCTGCTTGCGGAGAGATTTGGCAAAAGCCGAAAGATCGGCGATTTCCATTGGAAAGGTAGATCTGGTCACGTCTCATCCTCAACGCGCCGCTTCCGCAAAAGGGTGTCGGTGGTCGCCGGCTTTCGACTTCGGCACAGGACAAGTGCTGATGATCTTTCTGGAGCAGGTTTAGCTTCCCTTGCGGGACGGCGACGCCTCGGTGAACTGCAGACCGTGGCGCCGTTATAACAAAGGCCTGAAACCCGTCAAGCTTGTGACTATTCCGCGGCCTCCGGCATCGCATGCAGTTCGTCTATACCGAGCATGCTGACCATTTCGCCATGGCTCGGGCACATTGAGAGCCGCCGGCGAAAAGCCTCGACCAGCCATCTGCCCGCCGGCCCCGGCGGATTGGCGGCCTTGTGCATGGCATAGATCGGGTATTCGCCCTGTTCGTAGGCATCGAGCTTGATGGCGATGAGGTTGCCTTTCATGATGTCGTCACCGACGAGAGAGACCGGCAATCCACCCCAGCCAAGCCCGCCTTTGATGAGCTGATGCTTGGTTGCTATGTCGCTGACGCGCCATGTCCTGTAAGAAAGGACATTGAAATCCCGGCCCTTGGTCAACCCGGAGGCATCGGAAACGACGAGCTGGATTTCTTCGCGCACATCGGCCAGCGTCAGTGGCCGTTCGATACGCGCCAACGGATGATCGGGCGCAACGACAGGAACCATAAAGGAATAGCCGATCTTTTCGGCTACCAGCGAATCTCCCTGCCGCACGAGCGCGCCGCCAATGCCGATGTCGGCCTTGTCGTTCAGCACCATGTCCATGACCATTCCGAGCTCGCCGACGTTGAGGTTCAGCGCAACGCCCGGGAATTTCTCGCGAAATTCGCGCAACTCCATCATGACGGCGTTGGCCGGGACCATGACGCTGATCGCCAGAGAAAGCTCCGCCTCCAGCCCCTGCTTGATGCTCTTGACGCGGGCGCGCATCACCTCGAGATCGGCCATCAGGCGGCGGGCATCTTCCAGCATTGCCTTGCCGGCATCCGTCAGCTTCGGCTGGCGGGCGCCTGAACGCTCGAAAAGCGGTATTTCAAGCTGGGCTTCCAGATTGGCGATCGTATAGCTGATGACCGACTGCGCGCGGTTCAGCACGCGTGACGCGGCCGAAAAACTGCCGGTTTCGGCGACAGTCAGGAAAACCTGCAATTGATCCAGTGTCGGGTTGGGAAGCATCGTCCATCCAATCCATCGATAATTTTGATCGACATTATCCCAGTTTTTTCGATAGCAGGCCAGTCTTATTTCTTTTCTCGAACACAGCGGTTTGCCGCTCCCAATCGCCGCTGAAACCCATTTCGAGAGGAAATTCAACCATGTCTTCCATCCTTCTTCTGACGTCCAGCCCGCGTTCAGAGTCACTTTCCACGTCGATCGCTGTCGAGCTTGCCGACAAGCTCAAGGCCCAAGCCCCGGGTAGCGTCGTCGTTCGCCGCGACCTTGCCGCAAATCCGCTTCCGCACATCGACGATCTGTTCACCGCCGCTATTCGCAAGCCGCCGGAAGCCCGCACGGCTCAGGAAGCTGCTGCCGTAAAAACGTCCGACGAGTTGGTCAATGAACTGCTCGCAGCCGACAGCATCGTCATCGGCACCGGCCTCATCAATTTCAACATCTATTCTTCGCTGAAGACCTGGATCGATAATGTGGCCCGCGCCGGCCTGACCTTCAAGTATACCGAAAGCGGCCCGGTCGGCCTTGCTACCGGCAAGAAGGTCTATGTCGTCCTTGCTTCGGGCGGCGTGTATTCCCAGGGTCCGGCTGCCGGCATGAATCATGCGGTTCCTTACCTGAAGTCGGTTCTCGGCTTCCTCGGCATTGCCGACATTGAGACCATCTATGTCGAAGGCCTCGCCTTCGGCCCAGAAGCTGCAGAAAAGGCTATCGGCGCCGCAAAGTCGCGCGTCGACGAGCTTGCTCTCGCTGCCTAACCTGCAAATTCGAAGTTCCACTCGAGGGGCCGGCGCAAGCCGGCCCTTTCATTTTGCCTAGAAATCATTGACGAAAGCTCGGGCCGTTTCCAGAATTTCGTCGGAGAGTTTTTCATCGTCCGCGATGCGCGCAAGGCCGAGCGCGCCACTCATCAGACACGAGACGATGATTGCCTTGCGGCGCGCCTCAGCCTCATCGCCCGCGCTCATACGGTCTGTCATGTTTTCCAGATTCGTCTTCAGCTGCTCGGTCGCAAGCGACCGGCATTTCCCGTCGCTGCGGGCGAGATCGGCCGTCAGCGCAGCAAAAGGGCAGCCGCCGCTTACGTCGTCACGATGAACCTCGCTCAGATAGTTGGCGGAATATTCCGCGATCGGAATATCTGCCGGCGCCCTGCCCTCTGAACGCACTTTCGCTTCCCAGGATCCGAAAGCCAGTTTCATGGCTTCCGCCACCATCTCATCGCGTGACGCAAAATGCTTGTAGAAGCCGCCGACCGTCAGCCCGGCCTCCTTCATCAGGTCGGCAACGCCGATACCCTCGAGCCCCTTCTCCCGCAGGCGCCTGGACGCGATCTCGATGATCCTGTCGTGCGTCTTCTGTTTTTCCAGTTGCGAATGGCCCATTGAAATCTCCCGACATGCGGACTTGACTTATATGGATTATGGTCATAATCCTTCTAGATATCGATCATAATCCAGATCGGGACATTTTCCAATAGGAGCCATTCCCATGCGTCTCAAGAACAAGGTCGCGCTCATTACCGGCGGCAACAGCGGTATCGGGCTTGCCACCGCCAAGGTTTTCGTTGCCGAAGGCGCGAAGGTCATCATTACCGGCCGTAATCCGGAAACGCTCGCAGCGGCCAAGAAAGCGCTTGGCGGCGACGTGCTCGCACTGAAGATTGATCTGACCGACGTAGCGGCCGCGGAGAAGATCTTCGCCGAGGCAGCTTCCGCCGTCGGCAAATTCGATATCGTCTTTGCCAATGCCGGTATCGGCGGCGCAACGCCGCTCGGCCAGACGTCGCTGGAACAGTTCGAAAAGATCATCAGCACCAACCTGACCTCGGTCTTCTTCACGGTTCAGTCAGCGTTTCCGCATCTGAATGATGGCGCATCCGTCATCCTCAACGGCTCGGTCCATGCCGTTCTCGGCGCACCAGGCTGGTCGGCCTATGCCGCCACGAAGGGCGCCGTGCGCTCCATGACCCGCAACCTTGCCTCCGAGCTTGCGCCGCGCGGTATCCGCGTCAATCAGGTAACGCCGGGCGGCACGCGCACACCGATCTGGTCGCCCTATGCGCAGACGGAAGATGCGATGTCGGCACTCGAAGAAAAGCTCGGAAGCATGAGTGCGCTTGGCCGCATGAGCGATGCAGACGAGATCGCAAAGGCTGCGCTCTATCTCGCCTCCGACGATTCCAGCAATGTCACGGGCATCGAGATCACCGTCGACGGCGGCATGACGAGCGCTCCCTCCGGCGCCAAGGTCTTCCGCGCCGCCTGAGCGCGCGGGATCTAGACGACCTTAACCACTCCGGAGCGGCCGACGACACAGTTGCGGCCGCTCTTTTTTGCATCATAAAGGCGGCTGTCTGCCGCCGACAGCACGGTTGTGAAGCTGACGCCGTCCTCGTCCGCAGTGGCAACCCCTATGCTAACCGATACCGAGGCATCGTCGGGCGTCTTCACACTGGTCACGATCGTCCAGCGCAGGCGTTCCGCCAAGAGCAGGCCTTCCTCATGGCCTGTACCGGGGCAGACGGCGACGAACTCTTCGCCGCCGAAGCGAAAGATACGATCGCTGGAGCGCAGCGTCGTTCCGAGCCTGCTGGCGATGGCCTTCAGAACCTCGTCGCCCTGCAGATGGCCGAAGCCATCGTTGACGTCCTTGAAGTGATCCGCGTCGATGATGAGGACGGTGGTATATTGACCCTGCCGCAGCGCCTCGCGCACCATCAGCGGCGCCTCCAGCTCCATGCGGCTGCGATCATAGACGCCAGTCAGCATATCGCGACCGGTGCGCTCCAGAAGATCGTTGTAGCGTTCGCGGAATGTCAGATCGCCGAAAAGGTCGCTTATCGAGCGGGCCGAGGCTGCAACGCCGTTCCGCCTGATGTGATATTCGTAGACGGCAAACATCAGGGAATAGAGGCAGACGGCCAGCATCTTGGCTTTCCAACCCGCCCAGAAGGCCGCCATCGGGACGCCCACGAAATAATGCAGGCCGCTGAAGAAACAGATCTGGTCAAAGGTCAGAACCACAAGGCCCGAGATCATGAAGCGCAGCACCACGCGCCGGCGCATGAAATCGCCGAGCTTCTCGTAGAGCAGGATGATGCCGAGCGAGTCGAGATAGAGGATCGCCGTTCCCCATACCATCAGCCAGCCCATTTCCTTCAGGAAGTTGACATCGGCCGGATGGCCCGGCGACAGCTCCAGCGGCTGATGAAGCTGCAGCACCCAGGCGATGGCAACGGTCAGGAGATTGCCGAAAAACAGGCCATAGATCGGCTGGCGAACGGTCGACGCATCCTCCTGCAGATAGAGCATGAGGATCATCATCAGCTTGCCGGAAAAGAAGATCGAAGATCCCGGCGAGACATCCCCGAACGGCAGGGAAACGTAGAAGACCGCAGCGAGGTAGGTCTCCATGAAATGCATGACGCCGAGTGCAGTCAGGAAGACACCCAGTCCGAGGCGCTGGCGAAAATGCAGGAGGCTGACCATCAGCACGAAGTAGCCGACGGCTTCGACGATGAAGAGCGCGGTGTTGAAGAGCTCCATCACGGCCTTCCACCGACAGCGCGACCGCGCGAGAGAGACGCAGCCGCAGCAGCGGATTTTCTGGTCAATCGTCCGGAAAGCTCAAACACATGCGGCGCCCTGCAAAACCTGCAGGCGCCACCTTTACCGCAATCCTTTAAGATTAGGTGAGCAAAGCAGCAATTTCCGCTGCTGGCATGCGGTCATGGATTTGAAAAACAACGGGAAATGTAGCTCGAACAAGTCCGCCCGATCAACGGGTGCTTACACTTGCCGCAGCTTCTCGCCGTCATTGAAGAGAGAGGGGCCGTGCTGATCGATGATCTGCTGCGCCTTGCGCACGGTGCATTCGATCGCATCGTCAGACGAAGAGAAGAGATCTGCGCGAATGAACTTGCGCACCAAAACGTCCTCACCGACCTTCTTTTCGATACGGCCGGCAAGACGATACTGGCCGCCTTCCTTCTGCGGCTCGGCATAGATGGTGCAATCACCATAGAGCTGGGGCTCGCCGGAAGGACCTGCAGCCGCTTCGCTGGAGGATTTGCCACCGCCGGAGAATACCGAAAGAATGTTTGAAAGGAACGAAGCCATAATCCGCCTTTAGCACGCAGTGCAGTTGACGCAAAGTCAAATGATCAGGTTTGCGAGGATCTCGTTTTCGGTAATGTCTTCGAAGCCCATGCCCGCGCTTTCGAAATTGGCAACCAGCGTTGCAAAATTCTCCGGAGCCGTCGTTTCGATGCCGATCAGGATCGAACCGAAATTGCGCGCCGATTTCTTCAGATATTCGAAGCGGGCGATGTCATCATGCGGTCCGAGCAGATTGAGGAAATCGCGTAGCGCACCAGGGCGCTGGGCAAGGCGCAGGATGAAGTATTTCTTCAGGCCGGCGTAGCGCATGGCCCTTTCCTTGACATCGGGCAGCCGCTCGAAATCGAAATTGCCGCCAGAGACGACGGCAACGATCGTCTTGCCCTTGATGGCCGCGCGATCCATGGCGGCGATCGCCGTCAGCGACAGGGCGCCGGCCGGCTCCAGCACGACACCTTCGACGTTCAGCATCTCCTGGATGGTGACGCAGATGGCATTTTCCGACATCAGCCTAACCTGATCGGCCGAAAAACCCTTCAGAGCCGCGAAATTCAGGTCACCGATGCGGGCGACGGCCGCGCCGTCGACGAAATTGTCGACCTTCGGAAGTGTCACCACCTGCCCCGCCTCAAGGCTGCGGCGCAAGCTCGGCGCGCCGGCAGGTTCGGTGAAGATGAAATCGGACTTTGCGACGATGCCATCGAGATAACCGGTAATGCCGGCGGCAAGCCCGCCGCCGCCGACCGGCAGGACGATCATGTCAGGCAAAACGCCTTCGGGAAGCTGCTGCATGATTTCGGCGGCCACTGTCGCCTGCCCCTCGATGATATCGACATGATCGAAGGGCGGCACCATGACGCCACCGATTGCCTCGACGTGATCGCGGGCAGCCTGGTAGCATTGGTCGAAGAAATCGCCGATGAGTTCAATGGTGATGAAACCGGCGCCAAACATGCGGGTCTTGTCGATCTTCTGCTGCGGCGTGGTGACCGGCATGAAGACGACGCCGGGGACGCCGAAATGGCGGCAGACGAAGGCAAAGCCCTGCGCGTGATTGCCGGCCGATGCGCAGACAAAAGTCTTGCCGCCCGCCCCTTCGGCAATTGCCTTGCGGAAGAAATTAAACGCGCCGCGGATCTTGTACGAGCGCACCGGCGACAGATCCTCGCGCTTCAGCCAGATATCGGCACCGTAGCGGGCGGAAAGGTGATCATTGAGCTGCAGCGGCGTGGCGGGGAAAAGGCTGCGCATTGCCTCTTCTGCGCCTTCGACATCGTGTCTCGTCACGGGCGTTCGTCCATTCTTCAAAATCCTGCCGCCGCTATGCCACAGGCAGCCAGCGGAAAGAAGCCCGTTTGCGCTATTTGCGGTTCGCTCGACGAAAGGCTTCCTTAAGCGCGTCTTCGGATTAAGCCCAAAATCACGGTCAGGTGGACGGCTTTTAACTTGATGGTGCATAGCAATTGCTAATATGACGGCAGCATGACATCCAAGATCACAAAGCCGCTGGCGTGGCTTCTTCTCGCCTTCATCGTATTCGTCACAGTTTCACCGATCGAATTGCGTCCCCACACGATCGAAACGCCCGATATCGATCGCGCCTCGGCTTATCTCGCCGCCGGGCTGGCTTTTGCTCTTGCCTATCCGAAGCAATGGAAAATGGTTGCCGTGCTGCTGATCCTCGGTGCGTTCGCGATCGAATATCTGCAATACCTGTCGCCGACGCGGCATGCGCGCCTTCACGATGCAGGCGTCAAGGCAGCAGGCGCCGCAATCGGCCTGGTCGCCGGCTGGGTCTTTAACAAATGGCGTGAAACGAAAACCGGGGCGAATGCCGCTGTGTAATTTGCCAGACACTGGCAGTGGATCGGAAAACTAGAAGCCGCGGAACTGCACCGCCCAGAGGAACAGCGGCACCGCTGCCATAGCCGTTCCCAACAGGAGAAGAGCGCTCATCTTGAAGAGCCTGATGCGCCGCGTTCTTGCTCCATCCCAGTCGTAAACCATCGTCTTACTCCCACTAAGACAACCCTTACTCAACCGCACAATGCCTACATTTTTTGCAGCAACGGCGCCATAGACAAGCACTGCCTATGGTTTATCCACATTATACAAGCACATTCGAACACATTTATAAAGATGGTGCGAGCGACGGGGATCGAACCCGTAAAGCCTAAGGCCGAGGGATTTTAAGTCCCTTGCGTCTACCAGTTTCGCCACGCTCGCGCGCCGTCCAGATCAACGACTTAGGCGGATTCGTCAAGAAAATGTTTATGCTGCCCTGCTGGCGATCGAAAAACTGTGCGGTGAACAACATCCCAAAATAAAACGGCGGCCCCGAAGGACCGCCGTTCATCGAAAAGATTCAAGCTGAACTCAGGCGAGCTTTGCCGCGATCTTGGCGACATGCGCGCCCTGATACTTGGCGGCTTCAAGTTCGATTGCCGAAGGCTGGCGTGAGCCGTCACCGTTGGTGATGGTGGATGCGCCGTAGGGCGAGCCGCCCTTTACTTCTTCCGTGCCCATCTGACCCTGGAAGGCATAGGGAAGGCCGACATAGGCCATTCCGTGGTGCAGGAAGGTCGGGACGAAGCCGAGGATTGTCGATTCCTGGCCACCGTGCTGCGTAGCGGACGAGGTGAACATCGAGCCGACCTTGCCGACGAGCTTGCCGGTGAACCAGAGGCCGCCGGTCTGGTCCCAGAAATTGCGCATCTGGGAAGCAACCGTGCCGAAGCGCGTGCCGGCACCGACGATGATCGCGTCGTAGTCGGTCAGTTCGTCGACGGTCGCAATCGGAGCTGCCTGGTCGAGCTTGTAATAGGAAGCCTTGGCGACTTCTTCCGAGACCAGTTCCGGCACGCGCTTGACGACAACATCAGCGCCGGCAGACTTTGCGCCTTCGGCTACGGCGTAAGCCATGGTTTCGATGTGGCCATAGGCCGAATAGTAGAGGACGAGAATCTTCGCCATTGTTATCTCCATCAAGGATGATTGAATTTCGTGACTGCCATCGTTCTACCAGCGCATCCGGCCCAACATAGCCCCGCGCAGAAGAACGCAGTGTTCACTGCCTGTAGACGAAATTTCACTTGCCGTTTCATTTTCGATTGAATGGGCTTTCCGCTTTGCCGTTTGCAAAGCGACCAAACGGCGCTACCTATTTGCGAGCTTCACACTACGGAAATATCCCCATGAGCAATGAGACTGTCGTCACCGCCGCCATGCTTGCCATCGGCGGCGAGCTTCTTTCCGGCCGTACCAAGGACAAGAATATTGGCCACCTCGCCGATATGCTGACCATTTCAGGCATCGACCTGAAAGAGGTTCGCATCGTTGCCGACGAGGAGGATGCGATCGTCGAGGCGCTGAACGCGCTACGCCGCAAATATGACTATGTCTTCACGTCCGGCGGCATCGGGCCGACGCATGACGATATCACCGCGGATGCTGTCTCCAAAGCCTTTGGTGTGCCCTGCGAGCACGATGCGGCGGCGATGGTGCTGCTTGCCGAGATGTACAAGCGCCGGGAGATGGAATTCACAGAGGCGCGCCAGCGCATGGCCCGCATGCCGCGTGGCGCTGCCCATATCGCCAATCCGGTATCGACCGCGCCCGGCTTCATCATCGGCAATGTCTATGTCATGGCAGGTGTTCCGCAGGTCTTCCAGGCCATGGTCGACAATGTATTGCCGACACTGAGAACGGGTACGCCTGTCCTCTCGCTGGCAATCGCCTGCCCCTATGGCGAAGGCGAGATCGGCACGCCGCTGACGGCTATCCAGAAGGCACATCCCGAAACCAGCATCGGCTCGTACCCGCGTTACGTGGGTCAGAAATTTTCGACCGAGATCGTGGTGCGCGGGCGCTCACAGGCCGTGATCGAGGCTGCAGGCGCGGAGGTGCGGGCCATGATCGAAGATATCAAACGCAGGAAGGATATTGCCGAAAATTATCAGGCAGAAGCGTGAGGGGCGAGTGTCGCAATCTTGATCCCGGTCAAGGAACCGTGGTGCATTCCGGCGCATTCCTTTCCTCGCGGAACGCGAATTTTTAGCCGCAAAGGAGAATTGATATGTCTTACAAAACCATTCTCGCCATTCTGGATACAGCAGATAATAGCGGCGCCGTTGCCGATTTCGCCTTTGCCATTGCCGCAGAAAGCGGCGCCCATGTGATCGGCCTGCATGCCGAAACCATTGCCGCCGTGCCGCTGGTCGCACCGATGGAGATTCCCGATCCGGTGGCTGTGCAAGCGCTTCAGGACATGGCCCATTCAGAAACCATCGAGGTCGAGCGGATATTCCGCGCCCGCGCGGAGGCTGCCGGCGCTTCCTTCGAATGGCACGCCTTTGCGACGTCGACGGGTTACGGCTCGGCGCCACTGATCGAAAGCGCGCGCAGCGCCGACCTCTTGATCGCCTCACAGGCTGATCCGGCAAAACCCTCCGACAGCCATGTGGATGTCGATGAATTCTTGTTTGAAAGCGGCCGCCCGGTCCTGATGATCCCCTACATCATCCGCCAGCCAAAGCCGATCAAGCGCGTGCTGATTGCCTGGAACGGCTCGAAGGAAGCGACGCGCGCCACCTTCGATGCCCTGCCGATCCTGCAGGCTGCCGAAGCAGTGGAAATCTTCTCTGTCGATCCAACCGAGACGGCGACACATTCGGCGACAACTGCCGGCGCAGAGATCGCAGCGACGCTTGCCCGCCACGGCGTGAACGTGACGCTTGCCACGGCTGCAAGCGGTGACAAGAACACCTCGCATGTCATCGAAAACCGGCTTTCAGACGACAGCATCGACCTTCTGGTCATGGGCGCCTACACGCATTCCTGGCTCTGGCAGGCGATTTTCGGCGGTACGACAAAGACGCTTTTGCAGTCCATGACGGCGCTGACTTTACTCTCGCGTTAAGGCCGCTCTTGCCTTTTGCCGCCAAATCCCGCTAATTGCGGCGACCGATGATATCAGGCTTCGGCATCCATCGCGCAGTTCCGGCTGCGCGATTTGCGTTTTGCCAGCCGATGTTCCTCGGTCGCCGGCAAACGGCGTGTCGTTTCTTCATGCCGCGGAGTAGCCCGATGTCCCTTCCCGATAAAGCCTTCCCTGTTTCCTGGGATCAGTTCCACCGCGATGCGCGTGCGCTTGCCTGGCGGCTCGCCGGCCTCGGCCAGGAGTTCAAGGCGATCGTCTGCATCACCCGCGGCGGCCTCGTTCCAGCGGCGATCATTTCACGCGAATTGAACATCCGCCTCATCGAAACCGTCTGCATCGCCTCCTATCATGATTACGTCAATCAGGGCGACATGGTGCTGCTGAAGGGCATTGCACCGGAGCTCACAGAAAATGGCGGCGAAGGCGTGCTTGTCGTCGACGATCTCACCGATACCGGCAAGACCGCCGCCCAGGTGCGCGCGATGCTGCCGAAGGCGCATTTCGCCTGCGTCTACGCCAAGCCGAAGGGCGTACCGACCGTCGATACCTTCATTACCGAAGTCAGCCAGGATACCTGGATCTACTTCCCCTGGGACATGGGCTTCACCTATCAGGAGCCGATTGCCAAGGGCGCTCGCGGCTGACGGCGAGCAGTCCTTGATCATACAACTGAAAATTGTTCCAATCTTGGTCTCGCCGATGGTGAATTTCCGCACCAGTTCGGTAACGTCCGTTTTATTTCATTAGCATAACCTCAGGCAACTAACGGTCGTAGCGGCCGGGCTAAGAGTATGACGGGATGCGGTTGGGGCGTGCAATGGCTTGCTGGGGCAAGATTCGAACGGCAGTGGCTTTCGGGCTGATCGGCTGCCTCACTTCCAACAAGCCGGCCGGGGCGGAGCCGGCTTATGTCGGCGTCGTGCGCGAATATGTCGAGACCCTCGTCCGGCCGATGGCGGAGGCCCCTGTCGTCGTAAAGGCGATCCAGGAGCAGAATGCCAAACTCGGCGATGTCAGCGAGATGGATATGCGGGTCCTGGACGAGACCTACCGGGCTGAGGTCGCGCAGGGCGACCTCCAGATGGCCAAGACGCTGATGGCGAAATCCGTCTCGCAATACCTCAGGACAAAGCAGGACGATTCTCAGGGGACGATCCTGGAATTCTTCGTCACCGACAACCACGGTCTCAATGTCGGCCAGAGTACCGTTACGACCGATTACTGGCAGGGCGACGAGGACAAGTTTCTGAAAACCTTCGCCGTCGCTTCGCGTGACATCTATATCGGCGGGGCGGAGCGCGACGAGTCGACCCAGCTTCTGGAGACTCAGGCAAGCTTCGTCGTCACCGACGAAAAGGGCGAGCTGATCGGCACAGCGACCGTCACGATTGCCATCGATGCGCTCTAGAAAGTCCTGATTTCCCTGAACGAATCGGAATGCGCATTTACGTTGCAAAAGCCATCCTAACTTTTGCCGCAGTCGATTTTTTTGCCTTTTCGTCCTTTCGTTTGCCCGAGCCTCGTTGCAAGCCCTTGTATTTTCAGGCTTACCCGACTTTCCCCAGTCTCCACAGGTGCATCCACAAGATGTTGTGGTTAGCATTCGGTTACGTTCCACCCCTTGACGGAATCAGCTGATTCAAAGTTAATGTTCCAGATGTTGCGGCGGCGACTGAACCGGAGGTAACGAGCCCGGTTCTCCCAAGGAAAATTGGACGCATAATCAGGGTGTTGCACCGTCGAGAACGGTAACACCCCTGAGGATTTTTGCGCCGTTTTCCAGCCTCCAGAAAGCGACATGGGGGACTGGTAAAAATAAGCTGTTAACACTATATTTAGTGTTTGCAGCCAGCCTCACCACAAGATACAGGACAAGCATCTCCGGATGACAATCCTGTCACAAGATGGAACAAGACTGGCCACACGAAGCGACACGTGGAGCCGGGTGGGAATTTTGCGCCCTTTCGGGTGCCAACACGAGGTAGAGAAAATGCACATCGAACGTCGGTTTACGAAGGCTGGTCAAGGCGCCTATGCGGATATCGAATTCCGCAAGGCGACGAGTGAGATCAAGAACCCGGATGGGTCGATCGTCTTCCGCCTCGAAAACATCGACGTTCCCGCGCAGTTCTCCCAGGTCGCCACCGACGTTCTGGCGCAGAAGTATTTCCGCAAGGCCGGCGTCCCCGCCCGCCTGAAGAAGGTGGAAGAAAATGACGTCCCCTCTTTCCTGTGGCGCTCCGTAGCCGACGACGCGGCGCTGAAGGGCCTGCCGAAGGACGAACAGACCGGCTCGGAAACCGACGCCCGCCAGGTCTTCGATCGTCTCGCCGGCACCTGGACCTATTGGGGCTGGAAGGGCGGCTATTTCTCTTCGGAAGAAGATGCGGCAGCGTTCAAGGACGAGCTTGCCTATATGCTCGCCACGCAGCGCGTTGCTCCGAACTCCCCGCAGTGGTTCAACACCGGCCTGCACTGGGCCTACGGCATCGACGGCCCCGGCCAGGGTCACTTCTATGTCGACCCCTTCACCGGCAAGATCACCAAGTCCAAGTCGGCTTACGAACATCCGCAGCCGCATGCCTGCTTCATCCAATCCGTTGAAGACGACCTCGTCAACGAAGGCGGCATCATGGACCTCTGGGTTCGCGAAGCCCGCCTGTTCAAGTATGGCTCCGGCACCGGCTCCAACTTCTCGATGCTGCGCGGCGAAGGCGAAAAGCTTTCCGGCGGCGGCCGCTCCTCCGGCCTGATGAGCTTCCTGAAGATCGGCGACCGCGCAGCCGGCGCCATCAAGTCTGGTGGTACGACGCGTCGTGCGGCCAAGATGGTCGTCGTCGATATCGACCATCCTGACATCGAGGAATATATCAACTGGAAGGTCAAGGAAGAGCAGAAGGTTGCCGCTCTCGTGACCGGCTCCAAGGTCGTCGCCAAGCATCTGAAGGCGATCATGAAGGCCTGCGTCAATTGCGAAGCCGATAATGGCGATTGCTTCGACCCGGCGAAGAACCCGGCTCTTAAGCGCGAAATCCGCGACGCCAAGAAGTCCCAGGTTCCGGAAAACTACGTCCAGCGCGTCATCCAGTTCGCCCGCCAGGGCTACAAGGACATGGAGTTCAAGACCTACGACACGGACTGGGATTCGGAAGCCTATCTCACCGTTTCCGGCCAGAACTCCAACAACTCGGTTTCGATCAAGGACAACTTCCTGCGCGCCGTCGAGGAAGATGGCGACTGGAACCTGACCGCCCGCAAGGACGGCCGCGTGATGAAGACGCTGAAGGCCCGCGACCTCTGGGAAACGATTTCCTACGCCGCCTGGGCATCGGCCGATCCGGGCATCCACTTCAACACGACGATGAACGACTGGCACACATCGCCGGCCGGCGGCCCGATCCGCGGCTCGAACCCGTGCTCGGAATATATGTTCCTCGACGACACGGCCTGCAACCTTGCTTCGCTAAACCTCTTACAGTTCAAGGACAAGGCCACCAAGCGCATCAATATCGGCGACTACGAACACGCCGTTCGCCTGTGGACGGTCGTGCTCGAAGTCTCGGTCATGATGGCGCAGTTCCCGTCGAAGCGCATTGCCGAACTCTCCTACGAATACCGCACGCTCGGCCTCGGCTACGCCAATATCGGCGGCCTGCTGATGTCGACGGGCATCCCCTATGACAGCGCCGAAGGCCGCGCCATTGCCGGCTCGCTGACGGCGATCATGACCGGTATCTGCTACGCGACCTCGGCCGAAATGGCTGCCGAACTCGGCCCGTTCCCGAATTACGAGCCGAACCGCGAGCACATGCTGCGCGTCATCCGCAACCATCGCCGTGCCGCTCATGGCGAAAACGCCGGCTACGAAGCGCTCTCGGTCAACCCGGTCGCGCTGATCCATTCGGAAAACCCGGACCAGGATCTCGCAGCCCATGCCATGTCCGCCTGGGACAAGGCGCTGGAACTCGGCGAAAAGCACGGCTACCGCAACGCGCAGGTTTCGGTCATCGCACCGACCGGCACGATCGGCCTCGTCATGGATTGCGACACCACCGGCATCGAGCCTGATTTCGCACTCGTAAAGTTCAAGAAGCTCGCCGGCGGCGGCTACTTCAAGATCATCAACCGCGCCGTTCCGGATGCGCTGCGCACCCTCGGCTATTCCGAAAGCCAGATCGCCGAGATCGAAGCCTACGCTGTCGGCCACGGCAACCTGAACCAGGCACCGGCCATAAACCCCTCGACGCTGAAGGCCAAGGGCTTCACCGACGAGAAGGTGGAAGCCGTCAACGCCGCTCTGAAGAGCGCCTTCGACATCAAGTTCGTCTTCAACCAGTGGACGCTCGGAGCCGACTTCCTGAAGACCACGCTGAAGGTTTCCGACGAACAGCTCAGCGACATGAGCTTCAGCCTGCTCGAGCATATCGGCTTCTCGAAGAAGGATATCGAGGCTGCCAATATCCACGTCTGCGGTGCGATGACGCTTGAAGGCGCGCCCTTCCTCAAGAAGGAGCATCTGCCGGTCTTCGATTGCGCCAATCCGTGCGGCAAGATCGGCAAGCGTTACCTCTCGGTCGAAAGCCATATCCGCATGATGGCGGCTGCCCAGCCCTTCATCTCGGGTGCGATCTCCAAGACGATCAACATGCCGAACGAGGCAACGGTCGACGATTGCAAGAACGCCTATATGATGTCCTGGAAGCTCGGCCTGAAGGCAAACGCCCTCTACCGTGACGGCTCCAAGCTGTCGCAGCCGCTCAACGCCTCCCTGATCGAGGACGAGAGCGACGAAGATGCGCTTGAGGATCTGATCCAGCAGCCGCTTGCCGCCCAGGCCGTGACGGTCACCGAAAAGATCATCGAGAAGGTGATCGAGCGTGTTTCCCGAGAACGCGAGAAGCTGCCGAACCGCCGTCAGGGTTACACCCAGAAGGCTGCCGTCGGCGGTCACAAGGTTTATCTCCGCACCGGCGAATTCGGTGACGGTCGCCTCGGCGAAATCTTCATCGACATGCACAAGGAAGGTGCTGCCTTCCGCGCGATGATGAACAACTTCGCCATCGCCATCTCGCTCGGGCTGCAATACGGCGTGCCGCTGGAAGAATATGTGGAGGCCTTCACCTTCACCAAGTTCGAGCCGGCCGGCATCGTCATCGGCAATGACGCGATCAAGAACGCCACGTCGATCCTCGACTACGTGTTCCGCGAACTCGCCGTCTCCTACCTCGGCCGTCACGATCTGGCCCATGTGGATACGTCCGACTTCTCCAACACGGCACTCGGCAAGGGCATCCAGGAAGGCAAGACGAACCTCGTCTCGACCGGCTGGACGCGCGGCTACAAGCCGACGCTGGTCTCCAACACCGGAAGCGACCGTCAGCTCGGCGAACCCAAGGGTGCGGCAACGGCAGCCCCTGCCCGCGCCTCCTCGAGCGGTTCGGTAACCTCCTTTGCAGGTGCCGCAGCCCGCAAGCTGGAGCCGACTGTCGCCATCTCCACCTCCGAAATCGTCGCCTTCAAACGCGACTATGAAGAGCGGGCCAAGGAATTGGCGGAAGAGATCGCCGAAGAAGTGGTCGAAGAAGCCGGCAGCGAAGCAACCGCCCTCTTCTCCGACAAGGCCGCAGCCGATGCTGCAACCGCCAAGACGGAAGCCAAGAAGATGGAAGCCGAGCGCCGCGCCCGCTCGATCATGCAGGGCTATACGGGCAACATGTGCTCCGAGTGCCAGAACTTCACCATGGTGCGCAACGGCACCTGTGAGAAGTGCGATACTTGCGGCGCCACCAGCGGCTGCAGCTGACCCCTTCGGGAAATTCAGATCTAGCTGGCCGCCAAACTGGTCAGGTCGGACAGAGATCCGATTTCCTTCAGAGCAGAACGATCAATAAAGCTCCAGGCGCCACGCGCCTGGAGTTTTTTTGTTTAGAAGCGGTCGGCAACCTCTCGTGCGATCCGCTCTATCCAGCTCGCCACGGCCGTGACTTCCCTCATTCGAACGCTCACGCCGTAATCCTGTCGCAATGGTCGTCGTGAACATAGGATCGGAAAGGTGGGCGAGACATGAAAATCCTATTGGTCGAAGACGAGACCAGGCTGGCGGAAACGGTTACGGCGTCTCTCGGCAAGAAGGGCATCGCGGTCGACCACACTGCTCTTCTTGAGGACGCAATCGAACTGGCTCGACAACAGACCTACGATGCGATCGTGCTCGACAGACGCCTGCCGGACGGCGACGGCATCACATTCATTCCCTGGCTACGAAGCTCAGGCGTCGTGACGCCGGTCATCGTGCTGACTGCCAGAAATGAACCGAAGGAACGGGTCGCGGGCCTGGACCTCGGTGCCGATGACTATCTGGGCAAGCCGTTTCTGATGGAGGAGCTTTTCGCTCGGCTGCGGGCGGTATTGCGACGCCCGTCCGCCCTGGCCGAGCCGTCCATAGTCGCAGGACGGATGACCGTGGATCCGATCCGGATGGACGTCATGGTCGGCGAACTGCAGCTCGACCTGCCTCGTCGAGAGCTGATGGTGCTCGTTACCCTTGCAAAGCGAAAGGGCAGGACCGTCCTCAGATCGGCGCTGGAAACCGAAATCTACAATTACGAAGAGACGATCCAGTCCAACGCGCTGGATGCGCATGTGTCACGACTGAGAAAACGCCTCGCTGACGCGGACGCCGGCGTGTCCATCCACAACATCCGCGGGGTCGGATACCTGCTGAAGGAACATTGATGCGATCTCCGAATACGTCGCTGTGGTGGAGACTAAACTGGCAGCTCAGCCTACTATTTGTCGGCACTACCGCATCTGTGATCGTTGGCCTTTGTATCTACGGGGCGATGATCCTTTCTCCGAACGTCAGCATGGAGCACCGGCTTCTGAACGCCCTGGAAGGGTCCTTGAGCTACGAACCCGGACGAGGGCTTCGCATCGAAGACAGCGAACAGCTCCGAGCGTTGAAAAATGATACTCCCAATCTCTTTTTCTACGCGGCAGCCCCGGACGGAACGGCGGTGGCATATGGGAATATTCCAGCTGCGTACATACAGCTGACCAAGTTCGTGTCGCTAATCAAGGACGCCGACATTCGTGGCACGGGGGCAAACGCCCCTGTACCGGCTTCAGTCGACGACATCGAGATCAACACGACCGAGGTCCGGGTACTTTATGGCGGCCGTAACGGAAACGAGTCGATATTCCTCACGATGCTTGGCGGTACGTACAAGATTTACGTGCCCCTGCTTGCAGTTACCCTACCCGCCCTCTTCTTCGCGGTGCCGCGACTGGTCAGGCGTTCGCTCTCAGGGTTGAGCGACGTCGTTCGGAAAGCGCCGGAGATCGACCCGCGCCAGCCGGGATCACGGCTTCCAGTGGATCGGGTTCCGAGCGAAGTCGTTCCGCTTATCCACGCATTCAATTCCGTTCTGGAGCGGCTCGAGCAGCAGTTCGCAGCGAGGGAACGTTTTCTGATCGACGCCGCGCACGAGCTCCGCACGCCGATTGCCGTCATGCAGACGCGTATCGATACGACCCTAGAGGGAAGCACCCGCGACATCATGATGGATGACATCGGGCGTCTGCGGGAGACGGCGGAGCAATTGCTCGACTTCGAACGGAGCGAGCAGTCTCCGGATCTCTTTGAACAGGTCGACCTTGTGGAAGTCGCCAGGAACGTCGTTGCCGACCAAGCCCCGATTGCCATAAGAAATGGATATGAGATCTCGTTCGACAGTGAGGTCGACGAGCTTTATCGCCTGGTAAGTCCGTCGGCGATGTCACGCGCCATAGGCAACCTTGTGCGCAATGCGATCGACCATGGCGGAAATACCGGCACGATATCGATTCGCGTGTTCGAACGCGGAGGAATCTCGGTCTCGGACGAGGGTCCCGGCATTCCAGCGGCGCACCGAAACCTCGTGTTCGAACCATTCTATAGGGTCACACCACGGAGCACGGGCGCCGGCCTCGGATTGAGCATCGTCAAGCAGATCGTGACCCGTCACCGCGGGAGTGTGACTCTCGAAGGCAATCCGACAGGAACGACGGTGACTATAAGCCTGTGACAGATACAGCGATCGGCTCGCCGCTCCGATGAGCGGTCAATGAAGCGCAGTAAAATGAAATGGCCGAACCAAAAAGGTCCGGCCATTTCGCATTGGAATAAAGACAAGGGCAAAGATAGCCGATCTGGCTTTGGCCCTGTCTAGAAGCGACGCGGTGCTTCCGGTTTGTTTCCGACGATGCTGTCGATCCGCTCCAGCACATCAGACGTCAGCTTGCTCTTGTGCGAGAGAGCGGCGAGATTGTCCTGCAGCTGGCTTGCGCGCGAGGCGCCGAGGATGACGGTCGAGACGTTCTTGTTGGCGAGGCACCAAAGAAGGGCGAGATGGGTGATCGACAGCCCGATCTCGTTCGAGAGCCTGGCAAGCTGCCGCACCTGTTCCAGCTGGGCGCGACCAGCGTCGGTGGACCATTTTTCCTTCAGCCATTCGTAGCCCGGCAGGTTCATGCGGCTGTCGGCCGGTACGCCGTCATTGTATTTTCCGGTGAGCACGCCGGAAGCGAGCGGTGACCAGATGGTGGTGCCGAGGCCAATCAGGTCGTAGAGCGGAAGGTAATCTGCTTCGACCTTCTGACGTTCGAAGATGTTGTACTGCGGCTGCTCCATAGTCGGCGGTGTGATGCGCAGGTCACGGGCGACAGCGTAGGCTTCCGTCAGTTGCTGGGCAGACCATTCCGACGTTCCCCAGTAGAGCACCTTGCCCTGGGCAACGAGATCGTGCATCGCGCGGACCGTTTCTTCGATCGGAGTGTCAATATCCGGGCGGTGGCAGAAGTAGAGGTCGAGATAGTCGACCTGAAGACGCTTGAGCGCCGCGTGGCAGGCGTCCGTCACATGCTTGCGCGACAGGCCACGCTGCGTCGGCTTCTGACCACCCCAGAAGACCTTGCTCGAGACGACATAACTGTCGCGGCTCCAGGCGAGCGATTTCAGCGCCTCGCCCATGACGATTTCGGATTTGCCGCTCTCGTAACCCTCGGCATTATCGAAGAAATTGATCCCGCTGTCATAGGCGAGCTTCATGAGTTCGACAGCGTCGCCGCCGTTGACCTGCTTGCCGAAAGTGACCCACGATCCGAAGGAGAACTCGCTCACTTTCAGACCCGACTTTCCCAAACGACGATATTCCATCAGATATCTCCCAAAACTTATAAAATCTGCCGCCCCAAAATTGCGGTCGGCTTCGTACAATCAGGCAATGGCTGATTTCGCGTAACCTATCTTATTGTCAATAATATGCGAGGCCTCGCAGTCACAAAGTCCTGCGTCCTATTGCATCACTTTTGTCCGTACCCTGTTCGGGCCTGCGGAGCAGAACCGCGCCTCACGCTAGTAACTGCAAGGGCGATCGTTGCCAAATCCGCCGAGGCAGGCCGGCCGGAGCCCAAAGTCGGTGCTTTGCGACCCATAGCCAACAGAGCCGGTCTGTATCGAACTATCCGAGCTTGTCGCACAGGACGAAGTAATGACCGCCACGATGACAGCTGATCCTATGATCAGCAGTTTTCGAAATTGGGACATTTTGATCTACCCCCAAACCGATAATCGGTGACACCGGACGCAGTGCATGTCGGTGTCGGCTAAGGAAATAGGCCAGTCCGGCTTTCCGAGAACGCCGCCGCCGATCAAGATTTCGTCATTTGCGCAGCATGCTGCGATCGACCATCCGACTTTCATCCTCTGGCCGCGGCAAGGAGGCGGCTGGCGTTTTTCACGGCATCGGATACAACTTGCTACAAGTCAGCCTCTGAAACCGGGATTTTCATGAAGGTTTTCGAAGCATTCCGTGTGCGCCGCCCCGTGTGCGCCGCCGTTATCGGCTTGCTATTCGGTCCTGACGTCGTGATGGCTTATCTCGGACGCGGCCTGATGGCGATCGCCTATTTCGTCGGTGGGGTTTCGGTTACGGCTGGTTTGATCCGGCTCTTCATCACGCTTTCGATCCCGGGCGCTTACGGCTCGCTTATTGTGCTTGCCTGGCATTCGTTCGGCGCGATCCTCGGCTATCGTGTAGCGTACTCGCTCCCGAGCGACACTGCTTTTCCGTGGTACTCGCGCTGGCACAATATCGTGCTGCTTTTCTCGGCTGCGATCTTGCCTCTGGCGATGCTTGCCGGACGTTTCGCGTTCCCGGCGCTCGATTAATCCGTCGCTATTGGCTTCGCTGACAGTTTAAGCGTAGCGACGGATCGACGCCACGCCGCCGCCCTCAGAAACGGGTTGCCCCAGCGAAGATTTCGGCCAGACGTTCGATCCCGGCCTGGTCGTCGGCATCGAAGCGGGCGGGAAGCGGGCTGTCCAGATCGATAACGCCGACGATCTCTTCGCCATTTCGGATCGGGACGACGAGTTCGGATCGGGATGCCGCGTCGCAGGCGATATGGCCAGGAAATGCATGGACATCTGCCACGAGGATCGAGGCGCGCTCCTTGACTGCCGTGCCGCATACGCCACGGCCGACAGGGATGCGCACACAGGCCGGCTTGCCCTGGAACGGTCCAAGGACGAGCTCCTGATCCTTAAGCAGATAGAAGCCCGCCCAGTTGAGATCGGGCATCATCTGGTACATCAGGGCCGACGTGTTGGCGGCGTTGGCGATCATGTCCGGCTCGCCTTCGAGCAGTCCCTGCAGCTGCTGGGCAAGCTCGCGGTAGAACTCGGCCTTGTTTTCCACTTCGATCGACGCCGGTTGAAACATTGTTACATCCACTTCCTGTCTCTGAGCCGCTGATATAAGTGGTCAGGCAGGTTTTGACAAATGCCCTATCCGGACACGACAGTTGAATCACGGCAGCGAATCCGGTCAGATTTCCACATGATGAAGACGATCAGAATATCGGCTGCGCTGTTATTGCGGAGCAATGGCGACACGCTTCTGGTGCGCAAGCGCGGCACGGCGGCCTTCATGCAGCCGGGCGGCAAGATCGAGCCGGGAGAGACGCCAGAGCAGGCCCTGTCTCGAGAGCTGTCAGAAGAAATCGGCGTCACCGCAACAGCTGCCGAACTCGAATTCCTGGGCCAATTTCAGGCGCCGGCGGCAAACGAGCCGGATCATCTCGTCGTCGCCGAAGTCTTCCTGGTGCATGTGAAGGATGCCGATATCAAAGCAACGGCGGAGATCGAGGAGGTCCGCTGGATATCGCCGTCGGAAGCGGGCGGGATCAATATGGCGCCGCTGACGGAACACCATATCCTGCCATTCTACCGCCAGCGGCAGAGCCAGGCGGCCGGGCAAGGTGTCAGGTATCCGTCTTGCAGAAGCGGTCGGCCGGCAGATTGATGTCGCAGGATGCCGCTCTATTCTCCCAATGGATCAAGGGAGGATCGTGCCATGGCTTTCATTCATACCCCCGATGCATCCGCCAGCGAGAAGACGGCTTCGATGTACGCTTCGGCAGAAGCGAGCTACGGCTATCTGCCGAACATGTACCGGGCTTTCGGCCACCGGCCAGAGGTGATGGAGCATTGGGGGACGCTGCTTGCCAGTATTCGCGGCCATATGAGCCAGCGGCGTTATGAGCTGGTGACGCTGGCGGCGGCCAGGGAACTCAAATCGTCCTACTGCATGCTTGCGCATGGTTCGGTGCTGCTGCGCGACGGCTTCACCAACGACAGCCTTTCGGCAGTCGCCGGCGGCAGCGAAAAAGCGCCCATTGATGCAGTCGAGCGGGCAATCATGGATTTTGCCGCCAAGGTGGCGCGCGATGCGACCTCGGTGACGCAGCAGGACATCGATGGTCTGAAGCGGCACGGGCTAAGTGACACGGAGATCTTCGATGTCACCGCAGCAGCGTCAGCACGCTGCTTCTTCTCCAAGATGCTGGATGCGCTGGGTGCCGCACCCGATCATGCCTATGCCGAGCGGCTCGATCCCAAACTCCGTCAGAATCTCGCCATCGGCCGGCCGATAGAAGGGCTGAATTCGAACCACTCGTAGAAGCTCAGATCGCGCCGCTCTGGATTGGCCATTACTGTGCGGGCGGGTCTGCAAAATGCATAATCGCGAATTCGGCGATCCTCTGGCCGGCCTTGTCGGCATCATCGAGCACCGAAGGGAAAAGCTGCCAATGATGCGGCATTCCCGGCCAGACCTCGGCCGTCACGTCGACGCCGGCCTTTTGCGCCTTGTCGGCCAGCCGCAGCGTATCGTCGAGCAGCAGCTCGCCGGAGCCGACCTGCAGCAGCAAGGGCGGAAAACCGGTGAGATTGGCATAGAGCGGAGAAATGTCGGGATCGGTCGGAGAATTGTTGCCGAGATAGGCCTTGCGCAGCGCATCCAGCGCATGCTTGTCCAGCATGGGATCGTTGGTGGCGTTCGCTGTGACCGATGCACCTGAGGCGGACAGATCGGTGATGGGGCTGAGTGCCACGACGCCTGCCGGCAGCGGCTGGCGGGAACGCATCTGCCGCAGCACCGCCTCGAGCGCGAGATTGCCGCCGGCGCCATCGCCCATCACCACGATATTTCCGTTGCTGTAGCCGCTGTCGAGCAGATAGCGATAGGCGGTCAGTGCGTCATTGACCTGTGCTGGATAGCCATATTCCGGCGCCAGCCGGTAATCGATAAGCAGCACATCGCTTGACGCAGCCTTGGCAAGCGAGCCTGCAAGCAGGCTGTGGCTACGGATGGAGCCACCGTAGAAGCCGCCGCCATGGATGAAAAGGATCACGCGCCGGCCGACCGGATGATGAAGGCGCGCCGGCCAGATAAGTTCGGCATCGACCCCATCGGCGTCGACATGCCGGATCTGGATGCGCGTCGGCTCCGGCAGCGATTCCATGAAATCGCGAAAAGCGGTGCGCCGGTCGCGCAGACTCACGGCGCCCTTGAAATGCTCCTGCCAGCGAGACACCAGTTTTTCGACCTGTTCATGCGAGGCAGGCGTCTGTGCCAGCATGTCCCGCGTCGACTTTTCCTGCGCGGCCACTGGAAAGGCAATTAGAACCGCAGCCGTTAAGGCCGACAGCATTGTTCGACGACACTCCACTTTCCACCAATTGCCAGCGGAAAAAACCGGCTTTCTCATTCGCCCCTCCGGCGCTGCTCTTCCTTCGTGCGGCGCATCTTCACCACTTCGCCACCGAGAGTCAAAAGGGAGTTTTGACTGATCACCGGAAGCTTTTCCTGCTCTGATTGGAACATTGTGACCAGGAAAGGCTCCTGATTTATAGCCTGCATTTCTAGTTGTGCTAGACTACTTTAAGGAGGGGATAATCATGGATAAAGCCGCCCTTATCGGAACGTGGCGCATGATCTCGTGGACACGAACCGTCGTTGCGACGGGGAAGGTGAGCGACGCCATGGGTGCCGATCCCATCGGATATATCGCCTATCACGCAGACGGCCGGATGATGGCCTTCGTTACCAACCGGCGCAGGCCGAAACCCAACGGCAAAGCGCCCAACGACAGTGAAAAGGCCGCACTCTTCGATACGATGCTGGCCTATACCGCCGAATATTCCCTGGAGGGTGACAAGGTGATCCATCACGTGGAGGCCGCCTGGAATCCGACATGGGAGCGGCCCCTTATCCGCCCGGTGCATATGGAGGGCGACATACTCGTCATCAGCGATGCACCCGGCACCGATCCTGTCACGGGAGAGGATGTTGTCTACCGATTGGAATTCTCCAAACTCTGACCACCAAGCATGTCGCGACAGTTTCGCTTCCGACGCTTTGGATCCTCGTATCCACGCATGTGGTTGGCACAAAACCACGGCACACTTTTACGCGATTTGCCTTAGTCGCCGCGGATCGCGTCTATCACCGTCCGGAAGCCCGCCGAAATATGCCGCCGGCTGGGATAGTAGAGATAAAGCGGCTCCTCCGGCTGGCACCATTCGTCGAGTACCTGGATAAGTTGGCCGCTTGCAATCAGCGGCGCCACCCGGCCCTCCCAGACATAGGCGAGCGCCACGCCGCTCAAGGCTGCCGCCGTCATCAATTCGTGGTCGTCGAGCGAGAGCGGACCGGTCGGGTGGAAAGTGATGGCCTGGCCGTCCCTTTCAAAGTCCCAGGGGTAACGCGCGCCCGAGGGGAACATGTTCTGGATGCAGATATGGCGCTTCAGATCATGCGGCGTCTCAGGCTTCTGCCGTGTTTCGAAATAGGCGGGAGAGCCGACGACGACGAGGCGCATGCGCGGCTTGATGCGTACGGCGATCATGCCTTCCGTAACGCGCTCGCCGAAGCGAATGCCGGCATCGAAGCCTTCCTCGACAATATCCACCAGCCGGTCAGTCGCCGCGATCTCGAGCTGTAGATTGGGATTCTTCATCAGGAGCGGCCCGATGACCTGGCCGACGACGAAGGGAGCAATGGAATTCCCGACATTGATACGAACGCGACCGAAAGGGGTATCGCGGAAACGGTTCAGCGCATCGAGTGCGGAATTGATCTCGCCGAAGGCCGGATCGAGATGGGAGCGAAGCAGTTCGCCGGCCTCCGTCAGCGAGACGCTGCGGGTCGTGCGGTTCAGCAACCGGATGCCGATGCGGTCCTCCAGGTTGAGGACAGCGTGGCTGATCGCGGAGGCGGTGACACCCCTCTCCTCTCCCGCCTTGCGGAAACTCTTGTGCCTGGCGACAGCGGCAAAGGCAGCCATTTCGGAAAGTTCGGTCGCCCTCATTAATGAATACCACTCATCATAGTCTCTCAAATAACAAATCTTATACATGAGCCGGATTTGCGTCAAATTCCTCTCCGTCAGCAGCGCACTGCTGAAACAAACAGTCTCAGGAAAGGGAATTGTCATGAAAGTCTGGTTTATCACGGGTGCATCGCGTGGCTTTGGCGCGCTGATGACCAAGGACGCTCTTGCTGCCGGCGACGCTGTCGTTGCCACCGCCCGCAACCCGAAGACCATCACCGAACAGTTCGGCGATCATCCGAACCTGCTTGCCGTCGCTCTCGACGTCACCAATGAAGGCCAGGCCAAAGAGGCCGCCGCTGCTGCCGTTGCCCGCTTCGGACGCATCGACATCCTCGCCAACAATGCCGGTTACGGCCTGCTCGGCGCCGTCGAGGAAGCAACAGCAGAGGAGATCGAGAGGATCTATGCCACCAACGTCTTCGGCCTCCTGAAGGTTACCCGCGCCGTGTTGCCCTATATGCGCCGCCAGCGCTCGGGCCATATCCTGAACTTCTCCTCGATTGGCGGCTATTACGGCTTTCCTGGCTGGGGCGTGTATGGCTCGACGAAATTCGCCGTCGAAGGCCTGTCGGAATCGCTGGCGACCGAGGTCGAACCGTTCGGCATCAAGGTCACGATCATCGAGCCCGGCTTCTTCCGCACGGACTTCCTGCATGACAATTCGCTGGCGATCAGCCCGGCTTCCATCCCCGATTATGTCGGTACGCCAGCTGGCAACATGCGCGACTTTGCAGCGAACGCCAACCACGCTCAGCCGGGCGACCCGGCCAAGCTAACCGCCGGCATTATCGAAATGGTGAACGCCGCCAACCCGCCGCTGCGCATGCCTTTCGGCAGCGATACGGTCGCCAAGATCGAAGAGGAACATGCCAACGTGGAGAAGGAACTGGCTCAATGGCGTCAGCTCGCGGTCTCCACAGACTTCGAACAGACGGCCTAAGACGGTCTGGCCTTTCACGACAACAACAAGCGTGCCTGTCGGCGCGCTTGTTTTCATTTCCGCGTGAAGAGCGTTCGAAAGGTCAAGATTTTCATTCGTCCTGCCACTTCGATGGCCTATGTCTACGCGTCATCACCAACAGGAAGAGACAGGAATGGCGAGCACATCGATCTGTATTTACGGAGCAGGCGCTCTTGGAGGCGCGATCGCCGTCAAGCTTGCAAGCCGGCTCGGCGACAATGGGACCGTCTCCGTCGTTGCCCGTGGCGCGCACCTGGAAGCGATCCGGAAGAACGGTCTTTCCCTGCATGAAGCGGATTCGGACAAACCGCTCAACGTGCGGATCACAGCAACCGACGATCCGACCACGCTTCCACCGCAGGATCTCATCATCACCGGCCTCAAGGGCCACCAGCTCGGACCGGCGGCCGAGGGCATGGCCACGCTGCTGAAGGGCAATACACGCGTTGTCATGGTCCTGAACGGGATTCCCTGGTGGTATTTTCATCGCGATACGCAAAGCGGCCATGCCGAGCTGCAGTTCGACGAACTGGATCCCGGCGGGAAACTCTGGCGCCTGATCGGTCCGGAACGAGTGATCGGCTGCGTGGCTATGCAAGGGGCGGAAGTCGTCAATCCAGGCGAGATCCGCCTGTCCAATAAAGGCCGTTTCGTGCTCGGCGAACCCTCCGGCGAAATGTCGGCCGATCTCGAATCCGTTGCCGGCCTCCTTGCCGGGGCCGACCTCAATGTCTCGACCACACAGCGCATTCGCGACGAGATCTGGAACAAGCTGACGGGCAATGCGGCGTTCAACCCGATCAGCGCACTGACGCGAGCCTTGATGACCGACATCATGGCCGATCCCGCGCTGTTCGAGATGGTCGGCAAGATCATGAACGAAGTGCGCGCGGTCGGCAGCGCGCTTGGCGCAAAATTCAGTATCAGCATCGAGGAAAGGCTGCAGCAATCGCGTCACATCGGTCCCGTGCGCACCTCGATGCTGCAGGATCTGCTCGCCGGCAAGGCGCTGGAAATCGTGCCGCTCGTCGGCATGGTCGTGGCACTCGGGCGTACCGCCAACGTGCCGACCCCCGTCTCGGAGGTCGTATTGGCGCTGGTGACGCAGCTCGACAAGGAAAACCAGCGCGGCGGCTGACGTCGCATCTTTATGTGATTCCTATATCTTCGATTTCCACTCCGAATGGATTTCCTATCGGAGGCGGCAGTAGCCTTTGCCACAACAGCAAAGGTTACCGCCATGCGAGATGTCATGTCCCCTCAATATCTGCCGCTTCGCCCGCACCGCATCACACGCGGCAATCGGCAAATGCGCGAGAAGCGCACGGCCCAGGCGCTGATGATCTTCGGCATCGTGCTCGCCTGCGTGGAACTCTACGTCATCCTCGGCTCGCTCTGAGGCCTTATCATGAACAGTACCGGAAGACTGCGCCCGGGCGGCGCAATCACCGCGCTCGTTACGCCGTTCCACAACGGCGAGGTCGACGGGGCGGCACTGGAAGCTCTCGTTGAATGGCAGGTGCTGAGCGGCGTCGATGGACTCGCTCTTTGCACGGCGGCGGGTGAAGGGCTCAGCCTCTCACCGCAGGAACGCCGCATGGTGCTCGACATCTGCGTCCGGGCCGCGGCGGACCGTATTCCGGTGATCGCCGCGGCCGGTACCAATTGCACCGAAGGCACGATCGCCCTGATACGCGATGCGGAAGAATGCGGCGCGCGCGCCGTGCTTGTCACCGTGCCCTATTATTCCAAGCCGGGGCAAAAGGGCATTCTCCATCATTTCCAGCAAATCGCCGCGGCAAGCAATCTGCCAATTCTGGTCGAGAATGCACCATCGCGCACGGCGAGTGATCTGACGGTGGAAACGCTGGGGCGATTGGCCGAGCTCGACGCGATTGTCGCCATCGTCGATGCGACCGGGGATATAGCCCGCTTCGCCAACCTGCCACCGGCACTGCGACATCGGTTCCGCTTCCTGTCCGGTCATGACGGCACGGCGCTTTCATTTCATCTTGCTGGTGGTGACGGCATCGTATCGGCGGCTGCCAATATCCTCCCGCGCCTCGTCACCTCGCTGCAGCAGGCGGCGTATGGGAGCTATATCTCCGCTGCACTTGCGCTCAGCGACAGGCTGCATCCTCTTCTGACGGCGCTTGGGCCGGAGAGTGATCCTGCCCTGCTGAAATACGCGCTGCAGGTGCTGCGCGGCATGGAGGCCGATCTTCGCCTGCCACTCGTACCGGCCGACGCGGATAGCCGCTTTGCGATCGTATCGGCGCTTTCTCCCTTTGTCGGTGGCGGCACCCAGCGCATCGCGCTATCCCTATGAGATTTTAATGTTTTTGCTTGCGGGGCCAAATGGAAACCCTATCCGCCGGCATCTATCTTGATGATCGTGACACCGCCGCAGCCATCCTACGGCGGTTGAGTTAGACTTCGAAAGGACAAACGATGTCACGCCTGACTGATACGCCTGCCAAGACTGACCCGCTGCAACGTAGCGAAAGCGCCTGTGCAGGTTCGGCTGATCCCTCTCATCCGCTGTTTGCCGGCCTGGTCGCCGTTGCACCGCGGCTCGGCGCCGTCATGGCTTTCGCCGGGCTCGTGCAGATGAGCTGCCACCTGATTTCCCAGTAAGCGCCGGACAGAGGATCACGACCATGGCAAATGCACAGCAACGCCGGCAGATTCCGGCTCCCGTCACAATCCGCCCCGCCCGCTTCACCGTCGGTCGCGACAAGGGTGGCCGCTGGATCGTCCAGGATCGCGAGGGACTGGTAGGCGGTCTCTTCATCAATGAAGCTGCAGCCCTCCATTTCGCGGCGGAAGAATGCAACCACAATCCGGATGAGATCTGCCGTGCGGCAACGGGCATCGTGCTCGATTTTGCACCTGTTGCGCGCAGCACCGGCAACATCCACTGAATACTGTGCCGTTCCTGCCATTTTGAAACAGCAGGAACGGCAACAGGCCGAGGATTTCCAACTTTTCCTTAACCGCCAGCCTGATAGAGTCCCGCTTGCAGAGACTACATATGCCGCGAGACCGATGCCGAAACCGAACTTCCGCTTCACCCATTACGATATCAAGGAACAGCGCGCCGGAACGATCGTCGAGGTGTCACTGAGCGCCGTGAACAATGTGCGGCTGATGACGGCTCCGAATTTTCAGCGGTTCACCGAAGTGCTCGATTTCAAATATATCGGCGGCGTCGCGCGCAAGTCACCGGTCAGGCTCGCGATCCCCGAAAGCGGCCACTGGCATATCGTTGTCGACATGGAAGGCCATCATGGGCTGGCGGATTCTTCCGTCAAGCTGATCGCTGCTCCAGCTGCACAGAAGCGCGCCTGATTTTAGCGCAGCCCAATTTTAGCGCAGCCCGATTTCAGCGCGGATTGCGCTCCTTGCGAAGTTTTGCCCACCAATCCAGCCGTTTGCGAATCTCGCGTTCGAAACCGCGTTCCGGCGGATCGTAAAAAGTCTGGCGACCCATCTTTTCGGGAAAATAATCCTGACCTGAAAAGGCATCCGGCTCATCGTGATCGTAGCGGTAGCCTTCGCCATATCCCTCGCCCTTCATCAGCTTCGTTGGCGCGTTGAGGATATGCTTCGGCGGCAGCAGCGAGCCGTTCTGCTTGGCGGCGATCGTCGCTGCCTTGAAGGCGGTATAGACGGCATTGGATTTCGGGGCGGTCGCAAGATAAACGCAGGCTTGCGCGAACGCCAGCTCGCCTTCCGGCGAACCGAGATAGTCATAGGCATCCTTGGCGGCGTTGCAAATGACCAGGGCCTGCGGATCGGCAAGCCCGATATCCTCCACCGCCATGCGCACCAGCCGCCGTCCGAGATAGAGCGGATCCTCGCCGGCATCGAACATGCGGGCGAGATAATAGAGCGCGGCGTCTGGGTCGGAGCCGCGGACCGACTTGTGAAGCGCCGAGATCAGATTGTAGTGACCGTCCTGCGCCTTGTCATAGACCGGGGCTCGGCGCTGGACGATGCGCGTCAGCCCCTCGGTATCGAAAGTCTCGCCCTCGCGGGCGGCGCGCCAGACTTCCTCAGCCAGCGTCAGTACCGCGCGGCCGTCGCCATCGGCCATGCGGATCAGGCTGGCGCGCGCATCCTCGGTCAGCGGCAACGGCCTGCTTTCGACCGTCTCGGCGCGTTTCAGCAGTTCCTCGAGGCTGTCTTCCTCATGCGACTTGAAGGTCAGCACGCGGGCGCGCGACAGAAGAGCGGCGTTGAGCTCGAAGGACGGGTTTTCCGTCGTGGCGCCAACGAGAATGACCGTGCCATCCTCCATGACCGGCAGGAAACTATCCTGCTGGGCGCGGTTGAAGCGATGGATCTCGTCGACGAAAAGCAGCGTCTGGCGGCCGTCCATGCGGCGCATACGGGCGGCTTCAAAAACCTTCTTCAGGTCGGCGACACCGGAGAAAATTGCCGAGATCTGTTCGAAGGCCAGGCCCGCCTCGCCCGACAGCAGCCTCGCGACTGTCGTCTTGCCCGTACCGGGCGGCCCCCAGAAGATCATGGAGCCGAGAGAGCCGCTCTCGATCATGCGGCGCAGAACGCCATCCTCACCGGTCAGATGTTCCTGACCGGTGACTTCGCCAAGCGTCTTCGGCCGCAGACGATCGGCAAGCGGCCGCCGGCTGGCGACCTCTTCCGGAACACGCGGCGCGAAGAGGTCATCACTCATCGGAAGAACTGCCTGATGCGCTGACCATCGCGTTCGATCTCGACCCGCCAGAGGCTGGGATCGGAATCGGCGATCTCCTGCAGGTCACGGCTGGTTTTGACTTCGGCCCCGTTGATGGACACGACGATATCCTTCGGCTCGAAGCCGAGCCGGGAAGCGGGAGAACCGGCCTCGACGTCGGAGATGACCACGCCCGCAGAATCGAGCGGCATCCTCAGTTCATCGGCCACGCGCGGCGAAAGGTTTTCCACGACTGCGCCGGTAAAGGGCGTATGTCCGCCGATCGTGCGCTGATCGCGGGGCTGGGTTTCCGGCGCACGGGCAAGGGCAAGCACTATCTGCTGCTCACGCCCGTTTTCCATGACCGTCAGGTTGACCGACTTGCCGAGGCCAGCTGTCGTCAATCGATAGAGAAGCGCATCCGGATGTTCGACGGAGACGCCATCGACCGCGGTGATGACCTCGCCCGCCTTGAGGCCGGACTTGGCTGCCGGGCTATCCGCAGTGACCTTGGCGATCAGCGCGCCGCGTGCCTTGTCGAGGCCGAGGGCGTCTGCGACCTCAGACGTCACCGGATCGAAGGTAGCGCCGATATAGGGCCGCTCGAAGGACTTGACGCCTGAATCGGCAGAGGTGAGAAAAACCTTGACCAGATTGGCGGGGATAGCAAAGCCGATACCGTTCGATCCGCCGCCGCGAGAAAAGATCGCGGTGTTGATGCCGATCAGTTCGCCCTTCATGTTCATCAGCGCGCCGCCGGAATTGCCGGGATTGATCGACGCATCTGTCTGGATGAAGAAGCCGAACTCGTTCTTGACCACCTGGTTGCGGGCAAGTGCCGAAACGATACCGCTGGTGACGGTCTGGCCGACGCCGAAAGGATTGCCGATCGCCAGCACGAGATCGCCGACTTCCACTGCATCGGAATTGCCGATCGGCAGTGTCGGGAAATCCGCCTTGCTATCGATCTTCAAGACCGCGAGATCGAGGCGGTCGTCACGCAGGACGACCTTGCAGGGGAATTCGCGACCGTCCGACAGCGCCACCTTGATGTCGTCGGCGCCCTCGACGACATGATTGTTCGTCACGACGGTCCCGTTCGCCTCGACGATGACGCCGGAGCCGAGCGAAGACTGCTTTTCGGAGCGGTTCGGCATCTGCTGGCCGAAGAACTGCTCGAAAAAGGGATCGCCGGCAAAGGGCGACTGCCGCTGAATAGTCTTTTCAGCATAGACATTCACGACAGCGCCCGAGGTCTGCTTGACCAGCGGCGCGAAAGAAAGCTGCATCTGCATCTGGCTTTCCGGCACTGTCTTGGTCTGCGCCTGGGCGTAGGCGGGCAGCAGGAGCGTTAGTGCCAGAAGCGAAACGGAGGCGTGCTTGGACAGGCCTTGCATGGGAATCCTTTTGAAATGCTCTTACGAAAAATGTTGTAGCGCCCGACGCTAGAAAGGAAAGGGGGCGGAAGCATGGAAGGTAGAGGCATCGCAGATTTGGGAATTTGAATCAGCAAAATCAAGCAGGTTACTGATATCTAAGCTCAAATGCAGGACGCAGTCACCGATCAGGGACATCAGCTTGGAAGCAGGCCTATGGGTTCGATCCTTGCCGTAAGACGGAGTTGCATCATCTTTGCAGTGAGGCCGAAACAGAGTGCCCTTACAATTGGAGTGACTATGAAGACCATCATCCTATCCGCTGCCATCTGCGCCACCCTCCTCGCCCTTGCACCGGAAGGCGCACGGGCGGCAAGCTTCAACTGCGATGCGAAGGAGTTGCAGCCGGATGAGAAGGTGATCTGTGAGGACCGGTCGCTCAACGATGCCGATGTGAAGATGGTGACGACTTTCGAGCTGCTGTCGGGTCTGCTGGCCATGGGTGCGCGCGGTACGCTGCAGGATGAGCAGACCGCATGGCTCAAGAAGCGGCAGGCCTGTGGCGCGGATGCAGCCTGCATCGGCGCGGCCTATCAGGATCGGTTGAAGCAGCTCGGCGAGACCTACAAGAACATCAATCGCCCGCTCTGAGGATGTTCAGCCCTGATCTCTTCCGCCCTGGAACTCGGCGATCATTTCGTTGATGAGGCCGGCTGCCTGGTGAAGGCGGTCCTCGCCGTAGTTGGACCCATGTTCGTTCGCCCAGACCGTCTGTCGCGCTGCGATATCAGCAAGAGCGCTCTTGCCCGCCTCCGTCAGTTCCATGAGTTTGGCGCGCTGGTGCATGGGATTGACGCGGTAGGCAATCAGCCCCTCGCCTTCCAGAAGATCGGCGATACGCTGTACACCCTGACGTGCGAGGCCAAGCGCACGCGCAGCATCTGCAACCGACATGGGCGCATGGTCGGCCGCGGCAAGCACCTGCCAGCGCGCGCTGGTCTGCCCCGCGGGCCTGGCAAGCGCATCGCCTTCCGTCTGCAGGTGGGCCGAGAGCCGGATCACGGCGATGGAAAGAGCGGCAAAGGCATCGCCTTCAGGCGTTCGTTTCTTGATCATATTGACAACATATTGTCATTCATTGATAATGACAATATGTTGTCATATCACATGGCTATGCGCAAGGAGGAGCACATGAAGAAGACCTATCACGGAAGCTGCCATTGCGGCCGGATTCGCTACGAGGCCGATATCGACATTCAGGCGGGGACGGGAAAGTGCAATTGCTCGATCTGCTGGAAGCTCCGCTACTGGGGCACGAACATCAAGCCGGAGGATTTCCGCCTCTTGTGCGAGGAGGCAGGCATCAGCGACTATCAGTTCGGAACCTTCTCCGGGCATCATCGCTTCTGCGCCAATTGCGGGGTGCCTGCATATGGCGACGGTTACATCGAGGCAATGGGCGGCGCCTATGTCTCGATCAATCTCGCCTGCCTTGACGATCTCGATGCCGCCGAGCTTGTGGAGGCGCCGGTGCAATATTTCGACGGCAGGAACAACAGCTGGTGGACCGTACCGGCCGAAACGAGACATCTCTGAAAAAGAAAGAGCAGCGGACTCTTAATCAGCTGCTCCAACTAATCTGCGAAAAGCCGGATTATCGCGCGTTCAGATCGCGTACCGCGCCGCGATCGGCGCTCGTTGCGAAGGCCGCATAGGCCTTGAGCGCGGTCGAGACGTTGCGCTTGCGCGGCTCGGCCGGATGCCAGCCCTTCTGATCTTGCTCGGCGCGGCGGGCGGCCAGTTCCGCATCGTCGACGCGCAGGCTGATCGTACGGTTCGGGATATCGATATCGATCATGTCGCCTTCGCGTACCAGGCCGATCGTGCCGCCGTTTGCCGCTTCCGGCGAAGCATGGCCGATCGAAAGACCTGAGGTGCCGCCGGAGAACCGGCCGTCGGTGATCAGCGCACACGCCTTGCCGAGGCCCTTCGACTTCAGATAGCTCGTCGGATAGAGCATTTCCTGCATGCCGGGGCCGCCCTTGGGGCCCTCGTAGCGGATCACGACGACATCGCCGGCCTTGACCTCATTGGCGAGGATCGCCTTGACGGAAGCATCCTGGCTTTCGAAAACGCGGGCCGGGCCAGAGAATTTCAGGATCGATTCATCGACACCTGCGGTCTTCACGATGCAGCCGTCAACCGCCAGATTGCCCTTGAGGACAGCAAGGCCGCCATCTTTGGAGAAGGGATGTTCCACGGAACGAATGACGCCGCCCACGCGGTCGGTATCGAGCTCGTCCCAGCGGGCTTCCTGGCTGAAGGCAACCTGTGTCGGTATGCCGCCGGGAGCGGCACGGTAGAAGTTGCGGACGGTATCGCTGTTGGTGCGGGTAATATCCCAACGATCGATCGCATCGCCGAGCGTCTCGGCATGAACCGTCGGGCAGTCGCGGTTGAGGAGGCCACCCTTCTCGAGCTCACCGAGGATCGACATGATGCCGCCGGCGCGGTGAACATCTTCCATGTGAACGTCGGACTTGGCGGGCGCGACCTTGGAAAGGCAGGGAACACGGCGCGACAACGCGTCGATGTCGGCCATGGTGAAATCCACCTCGCCTTCATGCGCGGCTGCGAGGATGTGCAGAACCGTATTGGTGGAGCCGCCCATGGCGATATCGAGCGCCATGGCATTCTCGAAAGCCTGCTTGGAGGCAATCACGCGCGGCAGGGCCTTCTCGTCTTCCTGTTCGTAATAACGACGAGCGAGATCGACGATCAGGTGGCCGGCTTCGACGAAGAGGCGCTTGCGGTCGGCGTGCGTTGCAAGCGTCGAGCCGTTGCCGGGCAGCGACAGGCCGAGCGCTTCCGTCAGGCAGTTCATGGAGTTTGCGGTAAACATGCCGGAGCATGAACCGCAGGTCGGACAGGCCGAACGCTCGATGACCTTGACGTCTTCATCGGAAATCTTGTCATCGGCAGCAGCGACCATGGCGTCAACGAGGTCGAGCGCATGGGTCTTGCCATGCAGGACGACCTTGCCGGCTTCCATAGGGCCGCCGGAGACGAAGACCGTGGGTATGTTGAGGCGCAGCGAAGCCATCAGCATGCCGGGTGTGATCTTGTCGCAGTTGGAGATGCAGACCATGGCGTCGGCACAGTGCGCATTGACCATGTATTCGACGCTATCGGCGATCAGCTCGCGCGAGGGCAGCGAATAGAGCATCCCATCATGGCCCATGGCGATGCCGTCATCGACGGCAATTGTGTTAAACTCCTTGGCCACACCGCCCGCCGCTTCGATTTCGCGGGCGACCAGCTGGCCGAGATCCTTGAGGTGCACGTGGCCGGGCACGAACTGCGTGAAGGAGTTGACCACAGCGATAATCGGCTTGCCGAAATCAGAATCCTTCATGCCCGTGGCGCGCCAAAGGCCGCGCGCGCCCGCCATGTTGCGGCCGTGGGTGGTGGTTCTGGAACGATAAGCTGGCATCGGTGTCTTCCTCAATATCCAGGAATTGTCTGGCGATGCCGGGCGGCAAGGGATTTGCGAAGGCCGGGCAGTCGCTGCTTTTTGGAATTGTCCTAATCCAATCGGCCCAAGCTGTCACTACCGCGAATGCCCAAAGCGGTACGGGCCGCACCATCAGGCACATACGGATACCAAGGCACTTTTGTTACCGTCTATTCCATCACGGACGAACACAAAAAATTGGCTTTTCGTCCCTAAGATTCAAGGCATACACACTGATCCAAAGCGCGCTATCTGCGTCTAAAGATTCACGGGTCGCCCCGCCCAGGAGGAATTCGAATGCCAGCCTATCGTCCGCCCAAAATCCGCTCCTCGGAGATCACACCGCGCGAGGCCTACCTGAAGCGCCGGGAATTTCTCGGCGCTGCGACGTTTGGCGCGATGGCGCTCTACGGCGCCGGCAAGGCGAGTGCGGCGGCGCTTACGACCGTCAAGAGCAAGTACACGGTCGACGACAAGCTGACGCCGATCAAAGACGTGACCACCTACAACAACTTCTACGAATTCGGCCTCGACAAGGGCGATCCTGCGGCACTCTCCGGCAAATTCAAGCCGCTGCCCTGGACGATCAAGGTCGACGGCATGGTCAACAAGCCCGGCACCTTCGATATCGAAGCGCTGATGAAGGAGTTCCCGATCGAGGAGCGCGTCTATCGCATGCGCTGCGTGGAGGCCTGGTCGATGGTCATTCCGTGGGACGGCTTTCCGCTCGCCTCGCTTCTCGACAAGGTAGAGCCGCAGGGCAGCGCCAAATATGTTGCCTTCGAGACGGTCGTGCGCCCGGAGGAGATGCCCGGCCAGGCCGGCCTCTTCCAGTCGCTGAACTGGCCCTATGTCGAGGGCCTGCGCATGGATGAGGCGCGCCACCCGCTGACGCTGCTCGCCGTCGGGCTCTATGGCGAAACGCTGCCGAACCAGAATGGCGCGCCGGTGCGCCTGGTGGTGCCGTGGAAATACGGCTTCAAGGGCATCAAATCGATCGTGCGTATCACGCTGACCGACCAGCAGCCGAAGAACACCTGGCAGGTCACCAATCCGCAGGAGTACGGTTTCTATGCCAACGTCAATCCTGCTGTCGACCATCCGCGCTGGAGCCAGGCGACCGAGCGGCGCATCGGCGAAAGCGGCTTTTTCGGCGCCAGCCGCCACCCCACCCTGCCCTTCAACGGCTATGCCGACGAAGTTGCCAGCCTCTACGACGGCATGGATCTGAGGGTGAATTTCTGATGGCGGCGTTTTCGCTCGCCATTCCGAAGCGCTGGCAGCCTGCCTCCGTCTGGCTGCTCTATGTCGTCGGGCTCGTGCCCGCCGCCTGGTATTTTTACCTCGGCGCGACGGATCAGCTCGGCGCCGATCCGGTGAAGACATTCGAGCTCTTTCTCGGCATCTGGACGATTCGTTTCCTGATCCTGACGCTTGCCGTCACCCCTGCCCGCGACCTCTTCGGCTGGAATTACCTGCGCTATCGCCGCGCGCTCGGTCTTCTGACCTTCTACTACGCGCTGATGCATTTCACCGTCTACATGGTACTCGATCAGGCGCTGGATATCGCTGCCGTCATCGACGACGTCGTGAAGCGTCCCTTCATCATGTTCGGCATGGGTGCATTGGCGATGCTCGTCCCGCTTGCCATCACATCCAACAATTTCTCGATCCGCAGGCTTGGCAAGAACTGGATCTGGCTCCATCGCCTCGTCTACATCATCGGTGCCTCAGCCGCGCTGCACTTTGCGCTATCGACGAAGATCCTCGACCTCGAGCAGTATATTTATATCGGACTGATCATCGCTCTCATTCTCTACCGTTCCTACAAGCCGATCGGGCGGAGCCGCAAGAAGGGACAAGTGCGGCCACGCGGGCGTACGGCAGCATCGACAGCGTCTTAGAGGTCTGCGTCGACCTGCAAAGACGATGATGGCTTGCGCGCGGGGTCAAGCCCGTAAGCGACTGCGATCCCGATAGTGTATGCGACGATATTCCAGAGCGAGAATACCCGCCCCAACAGCAAGGCACCCGCGGTCGTCAGTCGAAAGGCATCCAGCCAGGGCGCATGATATAGACGGAACAGCTCGACGCAGATGGCGGCAACAAGCGCCGTCGCGGCAATTGCCGCCGGTCGAATTCCCCTATGGGGACCCGCAATCAAAACGGCCAGCAGGAAATAGACCATCGCCCCCCAGAGCAGTGATCCACCATATTTGACGAAGAAGAAGGGCAAATCGACGGAATAGCCGAAGCGCCTGAGCATCAGGCCCGAAATGATGATCAGAAATAGGGCTGCGAGGCGCTGCAACTGCCTGCCTTGAATCATTCCGCTCAATTGCAATCGACCACCATGATCTCAACTGATTTGAACGCCTAATTGCGAAGCAGCAAATTATCAAGCTGGTGCTGTCCTGGCTTAACCGAGCCTGATAGCTTCCTACTGCTTCGAAACGAGTCCGGATCAGTCGCAAGAACATGCCTAGAGTTGCCGCACTTCAAGGATTGCTTCCTCTACTGGACAAGCATCTGATCGACCAACCGGCCGATCTTGCGCGCAGCGGCATTGAACGTTTCGTTCTTGAATTCTTCTATTTCGGCGTCAAGGAAGCCCGGGCCTGCCTCTTCGCGGGTCTGTTTTTTCTGTCGGTTTTTCTGGTGCCGCGTGCAGGCATCATCGGCATCCCGCGCTACGATCTGCTGCTGATCATCGCTCTTGCCATCCAGACATGGATGGTCTGGGCAAAACTCGAAACCATCGACGAATTGAAGGCGATCTCGGTCTTCCATCTGGTCGGTTTTGCGCTGGAGGTCTTCAAGACTTCAGGCAACGCGCCATCATGGAGCTATCCCGATTTCGCCTACACCAAGCTGTTTGGCGTGCCGCTCTTTTCCGGCTTCATGTATGCGGCTGTCGGCAGCTATGTCATTCAGGCCTGGCGCCTTTTTGATCTGCGCGTGAGACATCACCCACCTTACTGGATGGCCGGGCTGATGGCTCTGGCGATCTATGCCAACTTCTTCACACATCACTATATCGGGGACTATCGCTGGTACATTGCCGCCTGCACGCTCGGCCTCTATGCGCGAACGACCGTGGTCTTCAGACCCTATGATCGGGACCGCAAAATGCCCCTGCTTCTCGCCTTCGGCCTGATCGGCTTCTTCATCTGGCTTGCAGAGAACATCAGCACCTTCTTCGGCGTGTGGCGCTATCCGAACCAGATCGGCGCGTGGTCGACCGTGCACATCGGCAAATGGAGTTCGTGGTGCCTGCTGGTAATCATGACGTTCACGATCGTCGCCAATCTGAAGCACATCAAACACAAGATCCACGTGCCCGATTGAACCTCTCAGCCCATGAGGAGGATGAGACTTGATTGACCATATCACCGTCGCCGTCAGCGATCTCACGAAGAGCAGGGTCTTTTATGAGAAAGCCTTCGCGCCTTTGGGGTATACGCTGTCTTTTGGGAAAGAGGAGGTATTCTGGGCTTTCGACATCGGCAATGGCTGCCTGTTCGAGATCCAGCAAACCGATAGCACTGCGCCTCTGACACGCATCCACGTGGCCTTCCGCGCCAATAACAGAGCGGAAGTCGATGCTTTCTATCAAAGCGCGCTGGCAGCCGGCGCGCAGGATATTGGTGCACCTGGCCCGCGCCCGGACTATACGCCTCACTATTACGCCTGCTTCATTCTCGATCCCGATGGCTACAATATCGAAGCCATGATCAATCAGCCGCCTGAGAAAGCTTGAGCGGGGGAGCGATCTCAATCGCACAACGAAAAAAGCCGGGCAGAGCCCGGCTTTCCTGTTTCCGTAACCGGAAAATCTTATGCAGCGACAGACTGCTCTTCAGCAGCGACGCGAGCCTTGTCGGCTGCGCCCTTTGCGTAAGTGTCGCGGTCAACGAATTCGATGACGGCGAGAGCGGCGTTGTCGCCCTGGCGGAAGCCGGCCTTCATGATACGCAGGTAGCCGCCGTTGCGGGTAGCGTAACGCGAAGCGATCGTGTCGAACAGCTTGTTGACGACAACAGCGTCCTTGATCTGCGAGATCGCCTGACGACGAGCGTGCAGGTCGCCGCGCTTGCCGAGGGTGACGAGCTTCTCGACGATCGGACGGATTTCCTTGGCCTTCGGCAGGGTCGTAACGATCTGCTCGTGGGTGATGAGCGAAGCCGCCATGTTGGCGAACATCGCCTTGCGGTGGCTTGCAGTTCTATTCAGCTTGCGGCCGGCTTTACCATGGCGCATTGCTATTCTCCTTTAATGCAGTGCCCTTACTTCGTTACCGGGCCTGCCGTTTCCTGGCACATGCAGGCGATATGCCTGCTGTTTGACTGGAAAAGGCAGCCGTTAAGAACCTGCCTTTTTGTTATGTTCTGCGATCGGCGTGCGGGCGGAAAACCGCTTCACACTTTTCCTCACGCCGCTCAGTACTGGTCTTCGTAGCGCTTGGCGAGATCTTCGATGTTCTCGGGCGGCCATGCCGGCACTTCCATGCCGAGGTGCAGGCCCATGGAAGCGAGAACTTCCTTGATTTCGTTCAGCGACTTGCGACCAAAGTTCGGGGTGCGGAGCATTTCTGCTTCGGTCTTCTGAATGAGGTCGCCGATGTAGACGATGTTGTCGTTCTTCAGGCAGTTTGCCGAACGAACGGACAGTTCGAGCTCGTCCACCTTCTTGAGGAGCGCCGGGTTGAAGGCCAGTTCGGTGACTGCTTCTTCTTCGGCTTCCTTCTGCGGTTCGTCGAAGTTGACGAAGACGCCAAGCTGGTCCTGGAGGATGCGAGCCGCGAAAGCGACGGCATCTTCGCCGGAGACAGAGCCATCGGTTTCGATGGTCATGGTCAGCTTGTCGTAGTCGAGAACCTGTCCTTCGCGGGTATTTTCAACCTTGTAGGACACCTTCTTGACCGGCGAATAGAGGCTGTCGACCGGGATGAGACCGATCGGAGCATCTTCCGCACGATTGCGCTCGGCCGGCACATAGCCCTTGCCGTTGTTGACGGTGAACTCCATGCGGATTTCGGCACCCTCGTCGAGCGTGCAGATGACATGCTCGGGGTTGAGGATTTCGATATCGCCGACCGTCTGAATGTCGCCAGCCGTTACAACACCTGGACCCTGCTTGCGCACGACCATGCGCTTGGCATCGTCGCCATCCATCTTGATGGCGATTTCCTTGATGTTGAGCACGATGTCCGTAACGTCTTCACGGACGCCCGGGATCGACGAGAATTCATGCAGCACGCCGTCGATCTGCACGGCCGTAACAGCGGCACCGCGCAGAGAGGAGAGCAGAACGCGGCGCAGCGCGTTGCCGAGGGTGAGGCCGAAACCGCGCTCGAGCGGCTCTGCAACGAGAGTCGCCTTGGTGCGCGAGCTCGAAGAGAACTCCACCTTGTTCGGCTTGATCAATTCCTGCCAGTTTTTCTGAATCATGTTTTAGCCTTCCGTTCGTTGCCACCATCCAATCGTGGCAACCGAGCTTGAAAACCACCGGGAGCGCAGAGGCGCTCACCGGTGACGATAGCGATGATCAGACGCGGCGCTTCTTGCGCGGACGGCAGCCATTGTGCGGGATCGGGGTCACGTCGCGGATGGACGTGATCATGAAACCGGCAGCCTGGAGCGCGCGCAGAGCCGATTCACGGCCGGAACCCGGGCCGCAGACTTCGACTTCAAGCGACTTCATGCCATGTTCCTGAGCCTTCTTGGCGCAGTCTTCGGCAGCGATCTGGGCAGCGAACGGGGTCGACTTGCGCGAGCCCTTGAAGCCCTTGGCGCCAGCAGACGACCAGGCGATCGCATTGCCCTGCGCGTCGGTGATGGTGATCATCGTGTTGTTGAAGGTCGAGTTGACGTGAGCGACACCCGACGAGATGTTCTTACGTTCGCGACGGCGAACGCGGACGGCTTCCTTAGCCATGGTATTCCTTTCTTGGATCTCTTCACCGCCGTAATCCCAGCGGCTACACCGGAACAGCGCCTATATGGCCCCGCTCCAAACTCAAAAGAGGCCGGCGCAGACCGCCAGCCTCCCCATCCCGGTTTCCCGGAAATTACTTCTTCTTACCAGCGATCGCCTTTGCCGGGCCCTTGCGGGTACGGGCATTGGTGTGCGTGCGCTGACCGCGGACCGGAAGGCCGCGACGATGACGCAGGCCGCGGTAGCAGCCAAGGTCCATCAGACGCTTGATGTTCATCGAGGTTTCGCGACGAAGATCGCCTTCGACCTGGTAGTCGCGGTCGATGGTTTCGCGAATCTGAAGAACTTCAGCGTCCGTGAGCTGATGAACGCGGCGATCAGCCGGAATACCGACCTTTTCGATGATCTCCTGCGCGAATTTCTGTCCGATCCCGTGAATGTAGGTCAGCGCGATGACGACGCGCTTTGCAGTCGGGATGTTGACGCCAGCGATACGTGCCACGCCTATTCTCCTTGCATTCCAGTTGCCATCCGGCAATAGGGCTTCGTTATGCAGCCAAAGGCCGCTCGTTCAAATTCGGGTTCGTAACATCGCAAAACGACCGAACCCGGATTTCCTTCGGGAAATCCGCGCCGATCGCAGGGAATGTCGCGAGTTGGCGCGGTTTAGCGGAATCAGTGCAAAAAAGCAACCGTTCCCGCCAAGTTTATTTTCAAAGCTTTAAAGCTTGGAAAGAATGCCTTCGATCTCGGCGGTAACCTGATCGATTTCGGCCATGCCATCCACGGACTTCAGTTTGCCCTTGGCGTAGTAATAGCCGATCAGCGGCGAGGTTTCCTTGTAGTAGACCTCGAGACGCTTGGTCATTGTCTCGGCATTGTCGTCAGGACGACGCTTGAAGTGGGTCGAGCCGCACTTGTCGCAGACGCCTTCCTCGACCGGGACCTTGTCGGAGTCGTGATAGACAGTACCGCACTGGGCACAGGAATAACGGCCTGCCACCCGGCGGACCAGCTCCTTGTCGTCGACACGGAATTCGATAACGACAGAGAGATCGAGACCCTTGGCCTTCAGCATCGCCTCTGTGGCATCTGCCTGCACAAGCGTGCGCGGGAAGCCGTCGAGGATGAAGCCGTTAGCGCAATCGGGCTGATCGATTCGCTCGGATACGATGGCGTTGACAATCTCGTCCGAGACCAAGTTTCCGGCGTCCATGACAGCCTTGGCGCGCTTGCCGACTTCAGTACCTGCTTGAACGGCGGCGCGCAGCATGTCACCCGTGGAAAGCTGTGGAATGCCATGCTTTTCCACGATCCGCTGGGCCTGGGTCCCCTTACCCGCGCCCGGCGGCCCCAAAAGTATAAGTCTCATCGCCCCCTCTTTCCTCCACGCAACTTCGATTTCTTGATCAGGCCTTCGTACTGCTGCGCGATCAGATGGCCCTGGATCTGCGCCACCGTATCAAGAGTTACGCTAACCACGATCAAAAGCGAAGTCCCACCAAGGGATAATGGAATGCCGGTTTGCGACACCAGAATCTCAGGAAGGATGCAGACGAAGACGAGATAGATTGCGCCGATCACCGTGATACGGGTCAGCACGTAGTCGATATATTCGGCCGTACGATCACCCGGGCGAATGCCGGGGATAAAGCCGCCATGCTTCTTCAGGTTATCGGCCGTGTCCTTCGGATTGAAGACGATGGCCGTGTAGAAGAAGGCGAAGAAGGCAATGAGGCCGGCATAGAGAACCATGTAGAGCGGCTGACCGTGGCCAAGTGCTGCAACGATCGAGGTGGCCCAGGCCGGCATTGCCGTCGAGCTCGCAAAGCCTGCAAGGGTCGCCGGCAGAAGAAGCAGCGAGGATGCAAAGATTGCCGGGATGACGCCCGAGGTGTTGAGCTTCAGCGGCAGATGCGAAGTGTCGCCCTGGAACATGCGGTTGCCGACCTGACGCTTCGGATACTGGATCAGCAGGCGGCGCTGCGCACGTTCGACGAAGACGATGACGGCAATGACCGCGATCGCGACGACGATGACGAGCAGAATGAGGCTTGTCGACAGCGCGCCGGTACGGCCGAGTTCCAGCGTGCCGGCAAGGGCGGTCGGAAGACCGGCTGCGATGCCCGCGAAGATGATCAGCGAAATGCCGTTGCCGATGCCGCGCGAGGTGATCTGCTCACCGAGCCACATCAGGAACATGGTGCCGCCAAGCAACGTCAGAACGGTCGAAATCTTGAAGAACCAGCCCGGATCGACAACGAGGCCATTGCCGCTCTCGAGACCAACGGCGATGCCGTAGGCCTGGAGCGCACCAAGGATGACCGTGCCGTAGCGGGTATACTGGTTGATGATCTTGCGGCCCTGCTCGCCTTCCTTCTTCAGGTTTTCGAGCGCCGGCACGACCGAGGTCATGAGCTGCACGATGATCGAAGCGGAAATGTAGGGCATGATGCCGAGGGCGAAGATCGCCATGCGCTGCACAGCGCCGCCCGAGAACATGTTGAAGAGGCCGAGAATACCGCCTGCCTGGCCCTGGAAAGCCTGGGCATATGCCTGTGGATTGAGGCCTGGAAGCGGAATATGGGTGCCCAGCCGGTACACAAGGAGAGCTGCCAGTGTGAACCACAGGCGCTTCTTAAGATCCTCAGCTTTGGCGAAGGTCGAAAAATTGAGGTTTGAAGCCAGTTGTTCCGCTGCAGAAGCCATGCGTTTCTCCGCGCTACCAATTCCGGGCGCTCTCGAGTCGGCCGGCACCGGAATCAGTATGAATTTCTTTTAAAAACCGGGCTTCGGACGGATTGCTGGCGCAACCCTATGCCTCACCCTCGTTTCCAGTCTTACCGTCTCGACGCGGACGCGTCCAAGCAGGTTTTTGTGAGGCTCACATATGGGAGCAAAATCGCCCGGTGTGAAGCACCCCGGGCGATATATCATCAGTTTATTATTCTGCCGCTGCGGCAGAAAGAAGCGTTACCTTGCCGCCAGCCTTTTCGATCTTCTCGACGGCAGGCTTGGAAGCGCCTGCAACTTCGAGCGTGATCTTGGCCTTGAGCTCGCCGTCGGCGAGAACGCGAACGCCGTCCTTGGCACGGCGGATGACGCCGGCAGCCTTCAGAGCAGCTGCATCAACGGTTGCCTTCGCGTCGAGCTTGCCGGCATCGACGGCAGCCTGGATGCGTCCCAGCGATACGACGACGTAGTCGGCTGCGAAGATGTTGTTGAAGCCGCGCTTCGGCAGGCGACGGTAGATGGGCATCTGACCGCCTTCGAAGCCGTTGATGGCAACGCCCGAACGGGACTTCTGACCCTTTACACCACGACCACCGGTCTTGCCGGAGCCCGAGCCGATACCGCGGCCGAGGCGCTTGCGGCTGTGGGTAGAGCCTTCGTTGTCTTTAATTTCATTGAGTTTCATGAGCGTTACTCCGGGCTCACTTCTCGTCGACGACGCGAACGAGATGCTGGACTGCACGGATCATGCCACGAACGGCCGGAGTATCTTCCAGCGTGCGGCGACGGTGCATCTTGTTCAGTCCGAGACCGATCAGCGTGCGCTGCTGGACGTCCGGACGGCGAATCGGGCTGCCGATCTGTTCGATCGTGACAGTCTTCGCTTCAGCCTTTTTGGTAGCCTTGGCCATTGGTCAGCTCCTCTTATTCTTCAGAGGCGTTGCCAGAAGCGGCACGGCGAGCCTGAAGCGTAGCATACTTGATGCCGCGCTGTGCTGCGATGTCCTTCGGGTGAACCTGGTGCTTCAGAGCGTCGAAGGTGGCGCGAACCATGTTGTAGGGGTTCGACGAACCGGTCGACTTGGCGACGACGTCGTGGACGCCGAGCGTTTCGAAAACGGCGCGCATCGGACCACCGGCGATGATACCGGTACCGACTTTAGCCGAGCGCAGCAGAACCTTGCCGGCGCCATGACGACCATGAACGTCGTGATGCAGCGTACGGCCATCACGCAGCGGTACGAAAATCAGTTCGCGCTTGGCGGCTTCGGTAGCCTTGCGGATGGCTTCCGGCACTTCGCGCGCCTTGCCATGGCCGAAGCCTACGCGGCCCTTCTGGTCGCCAACGACGACGAGTGCTGCGAAACCGAAACGACGGCCGCCCTTGACGACCTTGGCGACGCGGTTGATCGCGACAAGCTTGTCGACGAATTCGCTATCGCGCTCTTCGCGGCTCTGGCGGTCTTCCCGCTGCGGCCTTCTTTCCTGTGCCATTGTCCTCTTCCTTTTTCTTTTCCGGGTGCAATCGGCAAACAAAACGAGGACCGCATCGGCTTCCGCGAGGGAACGATTTGCGGTCCGGTGAAATCCGGCCGAAGACTATGAACGCTTCGGCCGGAAACTATTAGAAGGTCAGACCGCCTTCGCGGGCTGCATCCGCCAGGGCCTTGATGCGGCCGTGATAGATGAAGGCGCCACGGTCGAATACGACCTCGGTCACGCCTGCCTTCGAAGCGCGGTCTGCAACGAGCTTGCCAACGAGGGCAGCTGCTGCGGTGTCGGCACCGGTCTTCAGAGAACCGCGCAGATCCTTATCGAGCGTCGATGCAGCGGCAAGGGTCTTGCCAGCAACATCGTCGATAACCTGAGCGTAAATGTTCTTCGACGAGCGATGAACCGACAGGCGCGGACGGCCGTTGGCCACCGACTTGAGATGACGGCGCACGCGGTTGGCACGACGTGCAAGTGCTTCTTTCCTGCTAGCCATTTCGCGTGATCCTTACTTCTTCTTGCCTTCTTTGCGGACAATCCGCTCTTCGGCATACTTGACGCCCTTGCCCTTGTAGGGCTCCGGACCGCGGTATTCGCGGATCTCGGCGGCGACCTGACCGACCTGCTGCTTGTTGATGCCGGTGACGACGATTTCCGTCGGCTTCGGCACAGCGATCGTGATGCCCTGCGGCGGTTCATAGACCACGTCGTGGCTGAAACCGAGAGCCAGCTGCAGGTTCTTGCCCTGCAGCGAAGCGCGGTAACCAACGCCGTTGATTTCAAGCTTGCGCTCGAAGCCGTCCTTGACGCCCTTGAAGATGTTTTCGATCATCGTGCGGGACATGCCCCACTTCGAACGAGCTTCCTTCGTCTGGCTGATCGGCGCTACGACGACCGCATTGTTTTCGAGCTTTACGCTGATTTCGTCGTTTGCGACGAAAAACAGCTCGCCCTTCGGGCCCTTAGCGGTAACCTTCTGGCCATCGACCGTAGCCGTGATCCCAGCAGGCACCTGAACGGGCTTCTTACCGATACGAGACATGTTTCAATCCTGTCTGTTCGCTATGGAGACCCTGCGCAGTCTTAGAAGACCGAGCAGAGAACCTCGCCACCAACGTTCTGTTCGCGAGCCTGGTGATCGGCCATCACGCCCTTCGGGGTCGAAAGGATGGTGATGCCGAGGCCGTTCGCGACCTGCGGAATGGACTTGACCGAGACATAAACCCGGCGGCCCGGCTTGGACACACGGCCGATCTCACGGATCACCGATGCGCCTTCATAGTACTTGAGTTCGATGTTCAGTTCGGACTTGCCGTTGCCGAAATCGACGACGGAATAGCCACGGATGTAGCCTTCGGACTGGAGAACATCGAGAACACGTGCACGGAGCTTGGAAGCAGGCGTCGAAACCGACGACTTGCGACGCGAAGCACCGTTGCGGATACGGGTGAGCATATCGCCCAACGGATCAGTCATTGTCATCTAACCTGCTCCTTACCAGCTCGACTTGACGATGCCCGGCACCTTGCCGAGATTGCCCAGTTCGCGCAGCGCGATACGCGACATACGCAGTTTACGGTAGTAAGCGCGCGGACGACCGGACACTTCGCAACGGTTGCGAATGCGGGTCTTCGATCCGTCACGCGGCAGGGATGCCAGCTTGATCGAGGCCTTGAACCGCTCTTCGATAGGAAGAGCCTGGTTCATGATGATCGCCTTCAGGGCAGCGCGCTTGGCGGCCTGGTTTGCGACCGTATTACGGCGGCGCTTGTTCTTTTCAACTGCGCTTGTCTTCGCCATGTCAGGTTCCTTTTCTACGCTCGTCGTTACGGTTACTGACGGAACGGGAAGCTGAACTCCGTGAGGAGCGTGCGAGCTTCGTCGTCGGTCGTGGCCGTCGTGCAAACGATGATGTCCATGCCCCACATCTGATCAACCTTGTCGTAGTTGATTTCTGGGAACACAATGTGCTCCTTGATGCCCATGGCGAAGTTGCCACGGCCGTCAAAGCTCTTCGGGTTCAGGCCGCGGAAGTCGCGAACGCGCGGAAGCGCGATGTTGACCAGGCGATCCAGGAACTCGTACATGCGGGCGCCGCGCAGGGTGACCTTTGCGCCGATCGGCATGTTTTCGCGGACCTTGAAGCCAGCGATAGAGTTGCGTGCACGGGTGATGACCGGCTTCTGACCAGCAATGGCGGCCAGATCGGCGGCAGCAACGGTCGGCTTCTTCGAGTCAGCCGTGGCTTCGCCCACACCCATGTTGATAACGATCTTGTCGAGCTTCGGGATCATCATCTCGTTGGCGTAGGAGTACTTCTCCTGAAGCGCCTTGCGGATCCGCTCGACATATTCCTTCTTGAGCCGCGGCTCGTACTTTGCCTCAGCCATCGATCACTTCTCCCGAACGCTTGGCCACGCGGACCTTCTTGCCGTCAACAACCTTGAAGCCGACACGGGTCGGCTTGCCGTCCTTGTCGATGATCGAGACGTTGGACAGGTGGACCGAAGCTTCCTTGGAAATAATCCCGGCTTCCTGGGTCTGTGTCTGGCGCTGGTGGCGCTTTACGAGGTTTACGCCGCGAATGACGGCGCGATCTTCCTTCGGCAGGACCTGGAGGACTTCGCCGGTACGGCCCTTGTCCTTGCCTGCGAGCATGACGACCTTGTCGCCCTTACGAATCTTCTGCATCGTTCCCGCTCCTTACAGTACTTCGGGAGCCAGCGAGATGATCTTCATGTGGTTCTTCGCACGCAATTCGCGCGGAACCGGTCCGAAGATACGGGTGCCGATCGGCTCTTTCTTGTTGTCGATGAGGACTGCTGCATTGGTGTCGAAGCGGATGACAGAGCCATCCGGACGACGGATGTCCTTGGCGGTGCGAACGACAACCGCCTTCATCACGTCACCCTTCTTCACACGGCCGCGCGGAATAGCTTCCTTGATCGAAACGACGATAACGTCGCCGATCGAGGCATACTTGCGCTTTGAGCCGCCCAGCACCTTGATGCACATGACACGACGGGCGCCGGAATTATCCGCGACGTCGAGGTTTGTTTGCATCTGAATCATATCAGGTCGCCTTCTTGTTCTTACCGGAATGGTTGGGCAAAGCCCCCTCTTCCGGCTTATGAAAATTGTCTACCGGCCGCTCGTCACGAGGACAGCGAAAACGCGGCAATAGCTTGAATAGCGCTGGATAGATCGTTGCCAGGGTGGTTTCCCAAACGGGACCTTCCGTGCGCTTAAAGCAAAAGAACGCCCGGCATTCGAGCGTTCCGACGCTGCTTCATATAGAAATTTCCGCGAGACGCAAGGCCTCGCGCAAAATTCTTACTTGGCCTGGGCGGCAACGACCGTCCAGCGCTTGTCCTTGGAGATCGGTGCGCACTCCTCGATGGAGACGATATCGCCGATCTTGTACTGATTGTTTTCGTCGTGGGCCTTGTACTTCTTGGAGCGACGAACGGTCTTCTGGAGCAGCGGATGAGCGAAACGACGCTCAACGCGAACTACGACAGTCTTCTCGTTCTTGTCACCAACCACGACGCCCTGCAGAATACGCTTCGGCATGTTCTTTTTTCCTTAAGCCTTTGCTTCTGCCGCCTTCTGGCGGGCAATGGTTTTCACGCGGGCGATGTCCTTGCGGACTTCGTTGATGCGCGAGGTCTTCTCAAGCTGGTTCGTCGCCTTCTGGAAGCGCAGGTTGAACTGCTCCTTCTTCAGGTCGGCGAGCTTGTCCTTGAGCTGGTCGGCCGTGAGGCCGCGTACTTCTTCGGCTTTCATCGTGCCTTCTCCTTACTCTGCGATGCGCTGTACAAAGCGCGTCTTGACCGAGAGCTTGGCCGAGCCGAGGCGAAGCGCTTCACGCGCGATTTCCTCGGAGACACCGTCGATCTCGAACATCATACGACCGGGCTTGACCTTGCATGCCCAGTATTCCACGGAACCCTTACCTTTACCCATGCGGACTTCGGTAGGCTTTGCGGTTACCGGAACGTCCGGGAACACGCGGATCCAAACACGACCGGCGCGCTTCATGTAACGCGTGATCGCGCGGCGAGCCGCTTCGATCTCACGAGCGTTAACGCGGTTCGGCTCCTGAGCCTTCAGGCCGAATTCACCGAAGGCAAGGTCGGAACCGCCCTTGGCAACGCCCTTGATGCGGCCCTTGAACTGCTTGCGGTACTTAGTACGCTTTGGCTGCAACATTTTCTTACTTCTCCGAGCTTATCTTTCGCCAGCGCTAATTACGCGTTGTCGCGTTCGCGGCGACGATCGCCACGGTCGCGTTCGCGGCTTGCCGGGCCCTGTGCGTCGCCTTCCAGCGCGCGGCGTTCGGAAGCCATCGGATCGTGCTCAAGGATTTCGCCCTTGAAGATCCAGACCTTGATGCCGCAGATACCGAATGCGGTTTCGGCTTCAGCCGTACCGTAGTCGATGTCAGCGCGCAGGGTGTGCAGCGGAACGCGGCCTTCGCGGTACCATTCCGTACGAGCGATTTCTGCACCGCCGAGACGGCCCGCGCAGGTGATCTTGATGCCTTCGGCGCCAAGACGCATCGCGGACTGAACGGCGCGCTTCATGGCGCGGCGGAAAGCCACGCGGCGCTCGAGCTGCTGGGCGATCGACTGAGCAACGAGCGTTGCGTCGACTTCCGGCTTGCGCACTTCAACGATGTTGAGATGCGTTTCGGAGTTCGTCATGTCCGACAGCTTCTTGCGGAGCTTGTCGATGTCGGCGCCCTTGCGGCCGATGATCAGGCCCGGACGGGCCGAGTGGATCGTGACGCGGCACTTCTTGTGCGGACGCTCGATGACCACCTTGGAGATACCAGCCTGCTTCAGTTCGCTCATCACGAACTTACGCATCTTCAGGTCTTCGTGCAGGAGCTGGCCGTACTCGGCATTGTCCGCAAACCAGCGGCTATCCCAGGTACGGTTGATGCCAAGACGGAAACCAATCGGATTGATTTTCTGACCCATTATGCGGCCTCCTCTTGTGCCTGCACTTCACGAACGACGATCGTCAGGTGAGCGAACGGACGTTCGATGCGCGACGCGCGGCCGCGACCGCGGGCGTGGAAGCGCTTCATGACGATCGACTTGCCGACATAAGCCTCGGCGACGACGAGAGCGTCGACGTCGAGGTCATGGTTGTTCTCGGCGTTGGCGATCGCAGATTCGAGCGTCTTCTTGACGGCGCCTGCGATACGCTTGCGGGAGAATTCCAGCTCAGCGAGTGCACGCTCGACCTTCTTGCCGCGGATGGCCGCAGCAACCAGGTTGAGCTTCTGGGGGCTGACGCGGAGCGTGCGGGCGACTGCCTGCGCTTCGTTGTCCTTGAGCCGGCGTTCTGTTTTTGCCTTGCCCATCGTTACTTCCTCTTTGCCTTCTTGTCCGCGCCGTGACCGTAGTAGGTGCGGGTCGGAGAGAATTCACCGAACTTGTGACCGACCATGTCTTCATTGACGCTGACCGGAACATGCTTGCTGCCGTTGTAGACGCCGAAGGTGAGACCGACGAACTGCGGCAGGATCGTGGAGCGACGGCTCCAGATCTTGATCACTTCTGCACGTCCGCCTTCACGAACCTTCTCAGCCTTCTTGAGAAGATAGCCGTCAACGAACGGACCTTTCCATACTGAACGAGCCATTGGAGACTTCCTCTCTTACTTCTTACGCTGATGACGCGAGCGCATGATCATCTTGTCGGTCGACTTGTTCGACCGAGTGCGCTTGCCCTTGGTCGGCTTGCCCCACGGAGAAACCGGGTGACGACCACCAGAGGTGCGGCCTTCACCACCGCCGTGCGGATGGTCGACCGGGTTCATGACGACACCGCGGTTGTGCGGACGCTTGCCGCGCCAAACGGTACGACCGGCCTTGCCGTCGTTGATGTTGGCGTGGTCCGGGTTGGACACGGCACCAATCGAAGCAAGGCAGACGCCGTGCACGAGGCGCTGTTCGCCAGAGTTCAGGCGAAGGATCGCCATGCCCTGGTCGCGGCCGACCAGCTGCGCGTAGGAACCGGCGGAGCGAGCGATCTGACCGCCCTTGCCCGGCTTCATTTCCACATTGTGGATGATGGAGCCGACCGGGATGTACTGCAGCGGCATCGTGTTGCCGGGCTTGACGTCGACAGCCTTGTCCGAAGCGATGACCTTGTCGCCGGCAGCAAGGCGCTGCGGAGCGATGATGTAGGCCTGTTCGCCGTCGGTGTAGGTTACGAGCGCGATGAACGCCGTACGGTTCGGATCGTATTCGATACGTTCGACGGTGCCTTCAACGTCGAACTTGCGACGCTTGAAGTCCACCAGACGGTAGCTGCGCTTGTGACCGCCGCCGATGAAGCGAGCCGTGATGCGGCCGAGGTTGTTACGACCGCCGCTCTTGGTCAGACCTTCCGTCAGCGCCTTGACCGGCTTGCCCTTGTAGAGGCCCGAACGGTCGACGATGACCAGCTGGCGCTGGCTCGGGGTCGTCGGATTGAATGTTTTCAATGCCATTTTATTAATCCTCAGAGACCGGTGGAGACGTCGATCGTCTGGCCTTCAGCCAACGTCACGACAGCCTTCTTCACGTCCTGCTGCTTGCCGACAAAACCGCGGAAACGGCGGGTCTTGCCCTTGCGCAGCAGAGTGTTGACGGCGGTAACCTTGACGCCGAAGAGCGCCTCGACTGCAGCCTTGATTTCCGGCTTCGTCGCCTTCTTGGCGACATTGAAAACAACCTGGTTGTTTTCCGATACCAGCGTGGACTTTTCGGTGATCGCAGGAGAAACGATCACATCGTAGTGGCGGAGATCGGTCACTTGAATCGCTCCTCTAGCGCTTCAACGGCAGCCTTGGAAAGCACGAGCTTGCCGCGGCGGACGATGTCGTAAACGTTGATGCCCTGGATCGGCAGAACATCGATGTTCGGAATGTTCTGTGCAGCGAGCTTGAAGTTACCGTCGAGCTCGGCGCCGCCAATGAAGAGGGCGTTGGTGAGGCCCAGCGTTGCGAATACGCCGGCCAGGGCCTTCGTCTTTGCTTCGTTGGCGACCAGATCATCGATGATGATCAGTTCATCTGCCTTGATCTTGGCGGACAGCGCATGACGCAGGCCGAGCGCACGAACCTTCTTGGGAAGGTCGTGTTCGTGGCTGCGAGCAACCGGGCCATGAGCCTTACCACCGCCGCGGAACTGCGGAGCACGAGCCGAATGGTGACGAGCGCGGCCCGTACCCTTCTGCTTGTACATCTTGGCGCCGGTGCGCCAGACGTCTGCGCGGCCCTTTGCCTGGTGCGTTCCCTGCTGCTTCTTGGCAAGCTGCCAGCGGATAACGCGGGCGAGAATATCTTCGCGGGGCTCAAGGCCGAAAATCGCTTCCGAAAGGGAAACCTTCCCAGCGTCTTTTCCCTCGAGGGTCTTGACGTTCAATTCCATTGGTCTGGCTCCCTTACTTCGCTGCCGACTTGACGGCGTCGCGCACGATGATCCAGGCACCCTTGGAACCGGGTACTGCACCCTTGATCAGGATCAGACCGCGATCTTCGTCGGTCGAAACGACTTCAAGGTTCTGCGTCGTCACGCGCGTCTGGCCCATGTGACCAGCCATCTTCTTGTTCTTGAAAACCTTGCCCGGATCCTGGCGCGAACCCGTCGAGCCGTGCGAACGGTGCGAAACGGACACACCGTGCGTAGCGCGAAGACCGCCGAAGCCGTGGCGCTTCATGGCGCCGGCAAAGCCCTTACCAATCGTCGTGCCAGTGACATCGACGAGCTGACCAGCAGCAAAGTGACCGGCCTTGAGCTCGGTGCCAATGTCGAGCAGGTTGTCTTCCGAAACACGGAATTCCTGCAGCTTGGCCTTGGGCTCGACATTAGCGACGGCGAAGTTGCCGCGCATAGCCTTGGACGTGTTCTTTACCTTGGCCTGGCCAGCACCGAGCTGAAGCGCGGTATAGCCATTCTTTTCTACGGTCCGCTGGGCCACAACCTGGCAGCCATCCATACGCAGTACCGTTACAGGGACATGCTCGCCGGCGTCGTTGTAGACGCGGGTCATTCCCACCTTCTGTGCAATCACACCTGAACGCATCGGTTCAATCCTTCCAACTCAGCTCGAGCAAGCTCAGAGCTTGATCTCAACATCGACACCGGCGGCGAGATCGAGCTTCATCAGCGCGTCTACCGTCTGCGGGGTCGGGTCTACGATGTCGAGCAGGCGCTTATGCGTGCGCATCTCGAACTGTTCGCGGCTCTTCTTGTCGATGTGCGGGGACCGGTTGACCGTAAACTTCTCGATGCGGGTCGGAAGCGGAACGGGGCCCCGGACGCTAGCACCGGTGCGCTTCGCCGTCGACACGATCTCGCGCGTGGAAGCATCGAGAATCCGGTGATCGAACGCCTTCAGGCGAATGCGGATATTTTGGCCGTTCATTCGACGTTATCCTTGTGTTTGTTTTCCGCATGTCTTTGGACAAGACACGGGTTTTTCTTTCTTCCTAAGGCGGACCACCGGTTTCAAAGATCGAGAGAGACGCCTGTTACGGCACCCCTATCCACTCTTCAGGGCCTTTTGACCCACCTTATTGTTTGTTTAGTCGCCGCTTCGTCATCCAAAGCGTTACGCAAATCGCGCTCGCGCGCCATTTGCAACATTTCTGTGTAATAAGCAAGCGGCTTGCGCCGCCTGCATCATAATAATGTCATCGAATCGGCTGCCCCACCGGAGCAGCCGAATGAATTACTCGATGATGGAAGCAACGATGCCTGCACCGACGGTGCGGCCGCCTTCGCGGATAGCGAAGCGAAGCTTTTCTTCCATCGCGATCGGAACGATCAGCTCGACGTCAACCGT